>JAFEAV010000085.1 GCA_018266215.1 Cyanobacteria bacterium SZAS LIN-3
CGAGAGCATAAGCTCCTTCATCTTGGCCAGAAAGTGTCCCGGTTTGAGCACGATATAGAGGCCGATGATCATTGGTGTGGCGAGAGTAATAAGCAGATATGATGCCACTACCGGTAGTGGTGATACGGCGCTGACGTTGCTGGCCATGACTGTGAGGAAACGGCTTAGAGGCGTGGGATCTGCCCAGGGGGTGCCGACGCTGCTGTGGTATTTTAATATCGGGAACCAGGGGATCAGTGTTGCCAGCCCTGCCACCATTGGTGGTATTGCCTGCGCTGAGCGACTGGCGCCGCGCTTGCGGTAGATCATGGCAACGACAGTCATAATACCGATATAAGCGACCGCCGTATAGTGTGTATAGCCAAGCAGTGCCGTTGCGCCGAACAATCCGGCCTGTCTCGCTTTGCTGTTCTTGCCGTCGAAGAAGGGCAAAAATAGAATCAGGGTCAGCGTCATAAGCAGACCAGCCAGGGCATAGGTGCGAGCCTCGTGGCTGTAAATGATGGCCAGTATGGAAGTGGTGGCAAAAAATGCTGAGCACAGGCCGATCTTGGTGGCTTGTCGCTCGGAGGTGTGGGGCGGGCTTGTCGTGCTCAGGCAGGCCAGACGGCCCAGCACAAATGTAAGCGGTACCGTGATCACACTGAGAATGAGAGAGGTCATGGCCAGGACCGGCGTAGTCAGGCCAAAGAGCGCGGTGACATTTTTGAGCAGGAGAAAATAGAGCGGTGGGCTCATCTCTATCGTGCGAATGCGCTCGACCATATCCGCCCAGTTTGCGGCTTCAATTACGTAGACACTGCAGGCGTCGTCGATGGTCAGGCCGGTGTTTATCAACGGTGCCCGCAGAGAAACGGCCGCTAAGACCATTAAGGATAAATAGATCCAGTCTTTTTTGTCTAAATTGCTCAAAATTGCCGACTTCTGTTTCTTCCCGGTTGCAGGCAGCCAATCACTCAGTTCATGCCCAGTTTTGCCGCCAGGCCTTGCAGGGCCTGATAAGCCTGGGTGTTTTGACCTTGCCGTCGCATTGTGCGGATGCTCTGTAAGGTTGCCCGGTCGGCGCTTTCGTCTATTCCCTGTTTCGATAATTGAGTGATACGCTTGTACACAAGCGGCATCAGGCGATTGAGATAATTGTCGGGGCGACCTCCGCCGAAACTGCGCGAAAGCTTGTCTTCCGCGCCGTAGCTGAAGGCCGTTTTGCCGCTGGCGATATTTTGTGCCTGGCGAATGGCCTGTTCTTGATCGGCCAGCCTCTGGTAAAGTCCTTTGATCTGATTGAGGATAGAATCCGGTGCCACTTCACCTGCCGGTTTGCGGCAATCTTCCTGGATCTTAGCGAGCATCTCCTCAAAAGGCTTTGTGCCTGTGCCGTGGGCTTTCAAGTTTTCTATGCGTCCGGCGAGAATCTGGCGGTAGCTGCGATAAGGCCCTGGTTCCACTGCCTCCACTCCGCTTGTCCTCATATCGATTGGCGCGCCCCGTTCACCGCCGGGATTCACGACCTTTTTCATTTCCAGTGAGGCCAGCAGCTCATCTTTTGTGATTGTGCCGGTGGCATAGGCCCGGACATCACCTGTGGTCACGGTCAGCTCGTTCATAGCCTCGGAATTGTGGTCCGAAAGCACTAACTTTACCCGGGTAATAGTTTTGGGATAGGCATCCATAATAGTCTTGGCCAGAAGCACGGCATCAATCTTGCAATCCTGCTCCGTTGCCTGCGGATGGCGCACGGTGACTACGCTGGCTTCGGTCTTGTCGAGTGTTATATGGATGGGATAGTCGGGATCAAGAATTTTGGCCGACTGTACCAATGTAATAAGTTTTTCGCTGCTCGGTGCCGGACTTTTTGTCTCTGCCTGAGCGCTTTTCGCATCTGCGGCGTGAGCGATGGGGGCGGCGTAAATGCTCTGGTAAAGGCCGCCGGCGCTGCTTGCGGTGATGCAGAGGATAGATAGCAGGGGGGCATCCATACGCCTTCTGTTTGGCATCTTTTCCCTCACACGAGACTCACACAGGTAGAGTTTAGTATCAGTAGGACCGTAAGCATGATACCAGTTTGCATGTTCTTTACGATCAAATCAAACTTCTCGATGACGACATTTAATGGCACCAAATTTAATACCAAAAGGCAGGCAACCATGAACGTTCCCAGATTACTTTTTTCAGTATTTGCTGCGGCTGCAGTGGCTGCTCCTGCGGCTTGGAGCTGGCCTGGCCTGAATCAACTGACCAACTTCGCCAACAGCTACGGTAACGGTGGTGCCTACGGCTCCAATTTGAATAATGTCTATAGCGGCGGTGCTACGGCATACGGCAACGGATACGGTAACGCCTACGGCAATGGATACGGCAACGCTTACGGCAATAACGCATTCGGTAATGCCGGCTACGGCAACGCCTACGGTAATGCATACGGCAATGGCGTCTACAGCGGTCAGGTGGGATACAACGGCAACAACTCATTCGGCCGAGGTGGAAGATGCCACGGACGCGGTGGTCGGGGCGGATTTGGAGACAATGATGGCGATGACAGACGCGGCAACGGCGGCTTCGGCAATAACGGCAATGCCTGGGGCAACGGCAACGGCGGCTTTGTCAACAATGGCAACGGCTGGGGCAACGGCAATGGCGGCTTCGGCAATAACGGCAACGGCTGGGGCAACGGCAATGGCCGTCGCCATCACCACCATCAGCAGCAGAACTAATTAGATAGCACCATATACAGTGCCACTAACTGTGGTCGGCGCCGCACCCGGACTATTGTCTGATTGCGGCGCTATCGCTTTCGATTAAGTAGCCGGAGCCCAGTATGGTTTTGACTATATCTTCTTTGCCGACGATTTCCAGCTGGCGTCGCAATGTCTTGACGCAGGTGCGCACAGTGTCTTCGGATGCATCGCTTTCCGAAGGCCAGACCGCTTCCAGCAGAGCTTTGGCTCCAAAAGGGCGGTTGGGATGGCGCATGAGAAATTCAAGCAGGGCGCTCTGCTTCGGCATCAAGTGGACGCTTTTGCCGCCCACTTTTACCGTCCTGGTTTCCAGTTCCAGTTCCATGTCTCGCAGTTTCAGTCCGGTGGGCAAAAGGCCCGCGGGGCGGCGCAGGAGGCTCTTTACCCGGGCGGAAAGCTCGCGTACGTCAAAGGGTTTGACGAGGTAGTCGTCACCGCCGGCATCGAGGCCGGCCTCTTTGCTGTCAATATCGCCCTTGCCGGTTAGGAAAAGCACGGGCGCTTTGCCGCCGCTCTTGCGATAGCGCTGGCAGACCATCAAACCGGTTATCCCCGGCAGGCCCCAGTCCAGGATAATCACGTCAAAAGTGTAGCCTTCCAGCATCTGCAGGGCGTCCTCTCCGGTTGTCACGCACTCCGGCGAGTGTCCTTCCAGCGTAAACCAGTCGACCAGGCGCTCAGCCAGCTCACTATCATCTTCAACCAGGAGAATTTTTGCCATCGTCTTAGAAGTGAGGGGATCCAGAGGTAAGTGGCGGCCTAAATGGCTGAAACCACTCTTTTATACCATGCTCGCTACCGCTTGCCAACTTGCTCTAATCCCGGTCCGCCCCCGTCCCCATTTTTTAGTATCGCCCATGGTGCGAAAGCCGGTCCGGCTATAGCCAGGACGGCTTGACTTGTTTATTATTAGGCCCGGTGGAAAACTTACTGTTTGAGTTGAAAAACTTCAGGCCCCAGATCCTGCATAAGGTTCTGGTCCTGTCGTTGTTCCCATTATTTCTGGTCGGTCTCATCTTCTTCCAGCTTTATCAGCTTGTTTCCCGCGCGGAAGCAATGGCGGTTGCAGAGAGGCGGCAGACCGAAATCGTTGAGCGCATCAACAGCATTACCATGCTTTTCGCCAATGCCGGCGGTTCCATCGCCAGCTATTCGGTCACGGGCAATGCCGCGTATATGACCGCCGGCAAGGAATTTGTGGATAAACTGCGCAGCGAGTTCGATGCGCTGGACAAGCTTGTTGTCACCGATAAAGAACAGCGTGAGGTGATTAGCGAGTTTCGCAAAGTGGTTGAGTCCGAGGTTACCCAGCTGACTTCCATCGGCGCTCCGGAAGCGGGTATGACCTACGAACAGGCCGTTTTAAATATGCGCGGCCTGCGCTCGATGGTGAAGCAGGCCGGGATTAAAAGCCGCATTATGATGCGGGTCAATATGCAGCAGAAAGCCAGACTGGCTGAAATGCGCACCCAGGAAGCGGCCTCTCGTACCAGGGTCAAAGAGGTGGCCTTCTGGGGCTTCATCGCCACGATTCTGCTGGCCATCGTCGCCGTCTGGGCTTTCATCCTCAATATCACCGGACGACTGGCCCTGCTGGTCGAAAACGCCCGCATGTTGCCGCGTGGTATGCCCCTGACCGAGAGCGTCGGCGGCAGCGACGAGCTGGCTTATCTCGATAGCGTGCTGCACGAAGCCTCCGATGAACTGAAACGCGCCGCCGAACACCGCGAACAATTGATGGAGATGGTTGCCCATG
This sequence comes from Cyanobacteria bacterium SZAS LIN-3, assembly GCA_018266215.1. Lineage (GTDB taxonomy): Bacteria > Cyanobacteriota > Vampirovibrionia > Obscuribacterales > Obscuribacteraceae > REEB67. Next base: position 4,492 of record JAFEAV010000085.1, read on the forward strand.
ACTTGCGCTCCCCCCTGATGTCCTCGCAAATTTCCCTGGAAATTTTGACCAGCGACAGATTGCCGGAGCCCCCACCCGCGGCCAAGAAGCACATAGTCGGCGTCAAGCACAACATAGCCTTGCTCGTTGGTCTGGTGAACGATTTGCTTACGGTGGACAAGCTGGAAGCCGGCAAGCTGGAGCTGGCTCCCGAAGACTTCAACGTCAGTAAGGTGGTGCAGGAGGCGTCTGAGACCGTTACCGGCCTGGCTAATCGCAAGCAAATAGAAGTGGTCAACGCCTGTTCCCCGGCCACGGCTCATGCCGACAAAGCCCGGGTCATGCAGGTAATAATCAATTATCTGTCCAACGCTATCAAATTTAGTCCCAAAAACTCACGAATAACCATCAGCGATCAAGTTGATCCCGAGTCTCCTCACATGCTCTGTATTTCAGTACAGGACCAGGGGCCGGGGATCGAGGAGGGGCAGCGCAAGCGCCTGTTTGAGCGCTTTTATCAGGCAAAAAGCGGCCAGGAATCGAAGGGCTTCGGTCTCGGTCTGGCAATTTGCAAGCTGATTGTAGAGTCGCATGGCGGCAGGGTCGGAGTGGAGAGCGAAGTGGGAAAGGGCAGTATTTTCTGGTTTACCATTCCGGCGGCCGATGAGCAAGACGATGATGACTACTAAAGCCGGTTTGAGCAAGTTCGCACGATTTACGCTGGGGCTTTTAGTGGCCTTTACTGTGCCTGCGGTATATCGACTTGATGGTATTGTATGCGGTGGCAATGCCGCCGCACAGGCTAAGGCCGCTTCTCGCGTTTTGGAGTTCCCCGGCGATGCCAGCATCGGGCAACTAGCGCTACTTCCTCCGCGCTATGACTTTGAGGACAAGCATCTGCGCGGCGACCTGCTGGCCGAATGCCGCGGTAAAGTGCAAGTGCCGGCCAATGCCAGGCTGATGTTTCTGGCTAATGACCTGCTGACCGAGCGTTATGCCTGCCTTGATAAATTACCTGCCGATGCTGTTGATGCTTTGATTTTGAGCAAGACGATCTTCAGCGATGAAGCCGTGGCGCATGTCGGACGGCTGACAGGCCTGCGCTATCTTGACCTTGAAGGGACCGAGATAGGCGACAAAGCCGTCGCTCACATGGCGGGCCTTACCAATCTTGGTTTTTTGAATGCATCGAGGACCCTCATACATGGCGGTACCATTGCAAAATTGTCCGGCCTGCGGGCGCTTCAATATCTCAACATCAGTTGTACGGAGTTGGACAGTAAGGCTTTTGCAGAACTGGGCGGGTTGAATTTCCCCTGCCTGAAGCAGCTTGATCTCTCCCGCACTTTATTGCGCGATGGGGATATGCCAAATATTGCCAAGCTCAAGAGTGTGCAGACGCTCCTGATTATGGACAATCCCGCGGTGACCGATCGCTGTCTGACCGTGATCAAGTCGATGCCAAATTTGCGGGCCGTGGATGCTCGTGCGACCGGTATTACCGTTAAGGGACTGCTGGCCCTCAAGGGGACGCATATCAGGAGAGTGGGTCTGAGTGACTCACAAAAGAATCCCGTTGATGAAGCCCTGCTGAAAGTGGCGATGCCCAATTTGGAGATAACTTTTGAAAAGCGCGGCCGCAAGTTGCCCAAGAGTCTGTTTGACCCTATCCACTAGACGCTTGTCTCGGTCGGGCTTGTTCCTTTGTCGTCTTTCCGCCTGATGTAGATAAGTCTTTCCACTTCGGCGTGCGGCTTGCCGTCTTTATCGACCAGTGTAACGGTGAATGTTTTTTCTGTTTTCTTGCTGTTTGATAATTTTTCGTGGATATCCGCCAGGTCTTCATCGCTAATGGAAAATGTTGCAAATAGCGTGCCCGTGCCGGGTTTGAGAAACTTGATTGAGGCTGCTTTGTCCCAGACAATGTAGTCTTTGCCCAGGAGTTTGATCAGCATAATCATGTACATCGGATCGGTGGCGGCAAAGAGACTGCCACCAAATATAGTGCCGACGTAATTTTTAGTCAGCCAGGTCAGGGCCAGCTGGATTTTGATCGTACGCCAGTCCGCGGCTATGAGCAGCACTTTTGCCCCGCAAGCCTGGTAGCAGGGGAAATAGTTGAAATACATTTTTTGCCAAAATGTTTCTCTTGATTCTTTTAATTCCGTGGACGCGCTCATGATTAATGGACCTGACTGCAGTTACCTGAAGCGGAAAATCTTCAGGTATCGTAAGTCTTTGACAACCGGTTCTTGGCCTAATCGTTCGTCAAGAAGTAAGAATGGTCCTTGAGCGGTCGTGGTTGCAGCAGGATGGCGTCCCAGTCGCGGTAAACGCTGTCTTCCACCCCTGTGGAAAGGCCGTCTATCAGTCGATTCCTGCCGGTTGTGAGAGCTCCCGGGCACTGCAGGTCGAAGACAATTTTGCGCAGGGGGCCGCCGTCTACCAGGTAGTTGCCGTTGTGCACCGTGAATATTTTGTGGTTCAGTGCCAGATAGTCGGTTGAAGACAGGCAGACTTTGGGTTCATGGTTGCGGCGCACATAATGATCGCTGGCCCAGAGGATGACTCGGTTCCTTGGGCTCTGGTCCAGGATGTTCGATACATCAATGGCTATTGATTCAATAGATGCCGCACGGCGGTCACCGATGTACATCTGTTGATCGCCGACGGCGACCAGTTTAATGCCGCACATGACGGCTGTTTCCAGCATCGAGAGAGGATGCTTGAAGCCCCGATGCTTGAGCATTTCGCTCAGGACTGCCTTGTTGCTTGTAGCCTGATAATGATCCAGCGCAGGTTGAAAGATTTTGGGCAGGTTCATAGCCAGATGAGTGGCCCCACCTTCGCGCAGTGCGGATATTACAGGTGCTCCACAGGCCGGCTCGCTGGATAATACGGCAACCAGGCGGTGCGTGGCCATGGCATTGCGCAGTACTGCGTTTGGATCTTCCAGGAGCATATTGATGGCGCGCCGGATTTGATCGAGCTCGTCGTTGGTCAGCGTGATCCTTCTGCCGATCATGCCGTGCAGTTCTTTTTTGATTTTCTCCATATCGTCCGGCGATATTTGCGGCAAAAATTCTCGCGCCCCTACGGCCGAGAACGGCACCACACGCCCGATTGAATTGTCAGTGAACGGCACCTGCATGCCGATACCTTGGTTGAAAACGTTAACCATTTTCGTAATTTCCCCACTCAATGCCAGATCAGCTAATTGGCTGATATAGCCATTATTGGGAGATTACGTGACTTCTTCGTGACACCGAAAAATTGTTTATTCTTGACAGCCGTCTTTTGCCTGACCGCCGATCGAATAGCGCAATGGATCGGCATTGCCGTCCAGAAAAATTGGGCTGGTAATGTAGCCGGGGCGGTCCCAGTGCTCCTGTACCCTTTGACCCTGGGCCTGGCTGCTGGCACGGGCAAACTCGATATTGTCAGGGCAGAGTCGAGCCGCTTCTTTGTAGTGCTTTATGGCAATACTCATCTGTCCCTGCATTTTCAGGTAGCAAGCGTAGTTGAAGTGCAGCACGCCGTTATTGGGGGATTTGCTCAGGAGCCAGATGAATTGCTCCTCCGTCTCTTTTTTACGGCCCAGCGATTGGGCGCAGGCAAGAAGATCCTGGTGGATTTGCAGCAGACGCTCCGGCTCTGTTTCACTTGTATGTCCTTGTGCCTGGGCCGGTTTGGGCGCACAGAACAGCCAGAGCGCTGCCGCTACGATGCTTGAAAACCTCGACACCCGAGAGGTGGGAACTGGCTTTCGCATGGAAATCCTCTGCCGCTATTGTTCCATTCTATATCGACTTTCACCGGGGCCAAAGACCCCGACAAGTTTGCGCGCCGCCAGAGGGTGTTTGGAGGCGCTCTGATGACCTTCCAGTCCGACGAGGTGGAATTCACCACCGCGCCTGTTGTAGTCCTCTGCAAAGTGATGCAGGTGCTCCATTACGCTGTGATCGATTAGGTCGACGGCACTGAGATCCAACCAGACCATTTTGCCCTGGGGCAGTTGATCGAGCTTTGCTTTGAGGGAGAGGTAGTTGGAGAAGAGCAGGCTGCCTCCGGCGACCAGATCGATCGAGTCGTCCGCGTAATTAATGGCCTCCACGCGGGCGGTGAGGAGATTGCGCAGATCCGCTCCCCGCAGTAGATGCAGGACAATTTTGGTCGAGATGCCTGCCATTACGCCGATAAGCAGATCGGTTGAGAGTGTGGCGACGATGGTGGTGACAAAGATGATTGTCTGCTCGATGCCGACGGCGTGTACTTCCCGGAAGATTCGCGGTGCGGCCAGTTTGTATCCGGTGACTATGAGAATGGCGGCCAGCGCGGCCAGGGGAATGCGATTGATTAGGCCGGCGGCAAAAATCAGGGCCAGAAGTGCAAACAGACCATGGAAGAAGTTTGACCAGCGGGTGCGGGCACCGCTTGCTACATTGGCCGTGCTGCGGACAATCTCGGCGATGATGGGCAGGCCGCCCAGAGTTCCTGCTACCATGCTGCCCAGGCCGACGGCGGCGATGTCTCGGCTTAAGTGCGCGCGTCTGCCGAGCGGGTCGAGACGGTCAACAGCAGTACAGCTGAGAAGGCTTTCCAGCCCCTGGATTAGCGTTATGGAAAGCACCGAGAGCCAGAAGGCATAACTGCCTGTCAAGCTGAAGTCCGGCAGTACCAGCCCATCCAGTACATTTTTTGGCAGGACGACCAGGCACTTCACAGGGTCGATTTGATGCATTTTACCCAGGCAAAAGTAGCTGTGGGACTGGTCCAGACCAAAGCTCATGCTCATTGCCACGGCTGCCACAATCACAATGATCGGGGCCGGGATTCGCTTGATGCGGGCATCGGTATTTAGCCCATGCAGCACCAGGATCAGCAGACTTACCAGGCCGATGGCGGCAAGAGCCGGATTGAGATGGCCTATCATGGCCGGGGTGGAGAGGAGCAGGGTCAGCGGTTCCCTGGCCAGGGCTGTGGTGCCGAGCATAAACGGCAGTTGTTTGGCCATGATGATTATGCCTATTGCCGCCAGCATGCCATGCACGACCGAGGCCGGGACTATTTTCCCCAGCTGACCTGCTCTCAGCACTCCCAGCAGGACAAGGATGGCGCCGGATATGACAATTGCCGCCAGTGTGGCGCGATAGCCGAGCACGCCTCCGCCCAGGCGCTCCACCGAGCAGAGCACGACAACGATGAGACCGGCGGCGGGCCCGTTGATCGTTACATGCGAACCGCTGATCATTGACACCACCAGACCGCCGACAATGGCACTGATGATGCCGGCCATCGGGGGCACACCCGAGGCCATCGCTATGCCGAGACTGAGGGGCAGGGCGATTAAAAATACGACGAAGCCTGAGACTATATCGGTAGTCCAGTTTTCGCGCAGGCCCGCCAGACCGTCGGCCGTACCTCTTTTGTGTGAGATCAGCGCCGCCGCTCGGGTATTACTTATCGGTTTTTCCGCTGCAATGATTGTCATAATTTACTCTCCCTGGGGTTCAACGTGATGAGCGTTGTATGGGTGGAAACCCAGAGTAGCAGCGGGTCTTGACTTGGTGCTGATATTTAAGTGCCGGGCCCGGCTTCGCGAGGACGGCTCGCTCAGTTCTCGTCAATCATTACGCTTTTGCGGGAAGCGTGCTTGCATGAGCCTTTCGCTGTAGAGGCTGCGTAAAATGACTGCTGGACTCGCTTCGCGCTGGTTCTGTTGTGGCAATTTTTAATTTATCTGCTGGTTCTTTATGCGATCAAAAATATTGATCACCAGCTCGGCGTATTCCACCGGATGCTCGTAAGACCGTGGCGTGGCGCGCCCTTCGTAGGTGCCCCAGTAGCCGACCAGCAGGGTTGGATCTTTTATAACGGCTTTTCTCTGGTAGTGATGAAAGCGGCGGAAAGCAATCACACCAAGCCAGACAAAACATACAATCAGAAATATGATGATGTCCATGATTGTGCTCTTTTATAAAATGGCGATGGCGAGGGAACCGATTCGCAAACCGAGTTCCCGGGGCCATCGATTGGAAACTAGCAAAAGCGCCGCTCTGATCAAAACTGTCTTGAAAACGCTGAAGTGTTTTCCCTGATTGCTTTCCGGCGATTTTAGTCGGACAAAATAACCGCTTTTAATCAAGTTGAAATATCGCGCAAGCTCAGTTGCATCAGCTCGTGCTGTTGGCGTGAACTGTGTCCGTTGAACTGATGCGTTGGACCATTGTTTCGCCATGCCGCCGCCTGGTAGTTTACGGTGTTGACCAGGGGGTGCTGATCATGTCAATTGACCAACGACCGGCGTATGTCGTCGTCGAAACTGATTATCTAAAAAGCCGTATGGCACTTGTTTCTCTGGATGAGCATCCATTGTCTGCTCGTCGTGAATCGATGGAACAGTTACATGAGCTCATCACGCCGGCATTGATGGATGGTAGTGAGCATGTATCTGTGCCTGCTGTTCTTCTGCAGGAATTGAATGCTGCTTATATCCTTTTCTTTTAGATCCGTTTTTCAGTCATAGTTGTTTCAACCGCCTCCGCTCCCGCGGAGGCGGTTTTGTCTTAGTAGTTCACGTCAGCGGTGCACAACCGGCCCCCGGCAATAGCGACAGTCGGGATGTCATTAAATGCCCTGTCCATGGCCGTCTTGCCGTTGAGCGGTGCGCTTTGTGCTGTTATCTTTCAGTAAGCGATCCATTTTCCCTTTGATTTAACGAGCACCCGACAAGCACCAGCTCTTTCTGCCGCCAGCCCTCTACTGCCTCGCCACTGCGAGCAAATGAGCAGCAGCGGCCCAATTTACCTTTGACGCTAACTTCGCTAGCTCTTCCAGCGTCCTTCGCGCCAACCATTCCTGTCACTTGAGACCAGCCAGGAAGGAGGCCGCTATGAAACGGTCATCTGTTTTGGAGAAGTCCCCCGCAACATCCGCTGGAAGCACTCTGGAGAAGCTGAAACAGGGTGTGAAACACTTTCAAGAAAATACATTTGAAGCCAGCCGCGACTTGTTTGAGTCACTGGCCGCCGGGCAGAAGCCCCACACCCTGATGATTACTTGTGCCGACTCGCGCATTCGCCCCAATGTCATTACCGGCAGTCAGGCCGGCGATCTTTTTACCCTGCGCAACATCGCCAATATAGTGCCGCCATTCGCCGACTCCGGGCCCGCCGATGAAACGGCGGCCGTTGTCGAATATGCTGTTGAGGCCCTCAGGGTTGAACATATCGTGATCATGGGCCATACCGACTGCGGTGGGGTCAAAGCTTTGTTGCAACCGGAGAAATTGTCCACGCTGCCCACCGTATCCAACTGGCTGTCTCATGCGGCCGGGGTAGCCGACAAATGTCACTGTGGTTGTAACAGCGCCCGGCGTTTGGAGCAGGCCATACGCGGCAACGTCCTCCTGCAACTGCAACACCTGGCTGCCTATCCCGTTGTCGCCGCCGCTGTGGCCGAAGGTCGACTGCAAATTCACGGCTGGGTTTATGAAATCGCCACAGGCAAAGTCACTTACTTCCAGGAAAGCGCCGGTGAATGGCGCGACCTGACGGAGTGAGCAAAAAGATCCCAGATTGGGACGATAGGAGAAATTTTTATGAGCGCCTTATACGTTTTTCTGTGCCTTGCCGGTGCAGTAGCAGTTATTAACCTGATGTATGTCGTTCGAGCCCTCTACAAAACCTGGCCCGCGGTCGAGGGAAACCCCTTTACCCGGCAGTTTCTTTGCGACGGTGCGGTTGCAACAGCACTTGACCAGACCGAGGTCATCGCTCTTGATGGTGCAACCGTCTATGGTGAATCTGGCTCGGTCAGCTTCATCTATAAAGGAGCGTCCGGACGCTTTGCCTCCGGCGCTGTCGTCCATGTTTTTGAAGGTGTGCGCGCCTATGCCCGCAACCACAGCACTGTGATTGATTGCGGAGGTGTTGTCTACGACACCGGCGATCCTTGCGTATTCAGGGGTAATGAACCTGGCAGAGTTGTTGCTGAGGCCGGATCTACGGTCTATGTCCATGAAGGTGCGGTCGTCATTATTGAGCCGGAGTGCCGCCTTGAGCATAAGGCATAAGTGCCGTCCCCCGGTCGTTTCGTTGTGCGCATCGACTGCAGGCGGTATTTTTTACGCTGCAAAATCAGCATTTGGGATGATGGCGCAGGGCCGGTCGAGAGGTAATATAAAAGTGCAAAGAGAAAGAGGCGGACGAAAAAATAAGGGAAGTGGTTAAAGAATAAACCACATTGAAGCATTCAAGCGGCCGAACCCAAGCATAACCCTCTTAAGGGCTGTTTTTACGGGGCACCGGCCGCTTCTACTAAAACCGGCGAGTTTGCAATTGACGCGAACTCGCCGAGTTTTTTTGTTTGTGGTGCGCGAGTTGATTTTCCTCACAGGGTAAGCTCTTGCTGCCCCGCCCGTATTGCAATGTGATGGCCTCGTGGCGCAGGAAGGAATAGAACCCTTCTCACCCCGAGGTGCTCTATGAACTTCTGGAATATTGCAATGTTCGAATCTTCTTTTGTACTGACGCTGGTTTTTGCCCTGGGCTTTGTCAAAATGCCGAAAATTCTGCTGCGCCGAAACCTGATACGTGGCTATCCCTGGGGCTATTACGAGGGTTGTACGCCAAAGGAGGGAGGTGAATTTTTTGCCGAGGACAATACCAATTTTCTCCACAATACCGGTGCCAGATTTGAGGGTGTGCCCGGTCTTGGGATATTAGGCGAATATGCGGCTCACGGTTTTTGTGAGGGCATGGGCGACTGGTGAGAATTTTGGGGAAGCAGAAGAAGCTTGCTCTTCTGCTTCCCTGAGCATTTTTTTTTGTTTCGGTATTACTATTGCATGCAGTTGATCGCTTAAACACTTGCGCGAAGGGCCGCACGGCGCCTTTCTCGGCTGGCGCTAATCGTTGCAGTTTCCAATTCTGTGCACTTTTTCCCTTGGCTTAAATCTGCAATTGTGTTCCAATTGATATAGGTAACCCCGGGTATTAAATTGTGCGACGGCGAGGGAGAAACAATGCGAAAGCTCATTCACGGACTGCACCATTTTAAAAATGAGGTCTTTGCCTCGAAACGGGAACTCTTCGAGCGGCTCGTTCAGGGGCAGCAGCCGGATGCTCTATTCATTACTTGTGCCGACTCGCGCATACTGCCGCATTTGATTACCCAGGCCGATCCCGGTGATTTATTTGTGCTGCGCAATCTCGGCAATATTGTCCCCGCATATGGTGCCGATATGGAAGGCGCAGCGGCGTCCACTATAGAATTCGCAGTAAAGGCCCTTGGCGTAAAGGACATTATAGTTTGCGGGCATTCGCACTGCGGAGCCATGATGGCGATGCTTGATGGCGCAAGTCTGACCGATATGCCGCTTGTCAAGAAATGGCTCGTGCATGCCGATGCCACAAGGGCAATCATCCGAGAAAATTATGCACATCTGACTGATGAACACCTTTTGAATGTGGCCATTCAGGAGAATGTGCTCTCTCAGCTGGAGAGTTTGAAAACACATCCGGTGGTGGCCGCGGCGATAGGCCGAGGTGAGCTGGCCTTGCGGGGCTGGGTCTACAAAATGGAAACTGGCGAAGTCTTTGCATACGACGCTGAAGAGGGACAATTTCTGCCCTTCGCCGAAGTACAGAGCGTCTCGCGTTTGCCCTCTCTGAGCGCCACCCATGTGGCCTGATAATTTACCGATTGTCTTGGATTATTTGTCGTAGATAATTCCGCGAGCGGCCTGTACTCTGGTATACAAGCGCTCCTGTATATTCACATCAGTCAGATCGCTTTTTTGAAACCCGGCCAGTTCGGCCGAGATCTTGTTCAGTCTTATGGCTTGCGCATTGCCGTTTAAGAGCACATTCATCGCAGCTGTTTGATCCAGGGGCTGCGGACCTTTGTAATTGGCAAATTCATTGTTCCAGTATTGACGATAGGTGACCAGTTTTTGCAGCGAGCCCGGCAACTCCTGGTAGGAGCGGGCTACTTTGTCCGGCGTGTATTTGCCTTCGACATTGCGGATGACATTGATGTGCCTGTCCACCATAAATAGCTTGTTGTAATAGTCCTGACTGATGCCCCGGGCGTTCATCTGCGGCACTAATTCCGCCGGCAGATCCCCCAGGCGCACGTTGAAGAGGCCGTGTCCGACGGCACTTCCGCCCAGACCGGCGGCCGACATCAGGGCTGTGTCAAAAGCAAATTTGCCCAGACTCTTGCGCATGATCTGAGCGTTCTCGTCAAAATTGGCGTCCGAACGGGCTGTATCCGCCAGGGCTCCGGCAATCTGGACGGCATTGTCGCCGACGTCGACGGCGAAAGCCAGACCGGAAGCCACTCCAATCGAGCGGGCTGCGATCGGTCCCAGGCTGCGGCCGCGTGAAAGATAGGCCAGGCCAAGACCGACGCCACATGAAACGGCTACTTTGGCGGCTGTTTCAGCTTTGTGCTGGGTAAAGGCGTCGCGGGCGGCATCGGAAAACCCGGACAATCCCTCACCTATCAGACTGGCCTCGCGCCGCGCCTTGTCCACCCAGGACTCGCCGTGATCCTGCTGTGGAGCCTGCTGGCTTGCCGATTGAACGCGGTCGAGCACTGGTACTCCAATGAGTGAAACTCTCCGATTCTATTGAACCAGAGGCCCGGACATCCGTCATGCGTGGAAACACGAGATTACTGTGATTGTTTTTGCAGTCTGTAGGCGGTGGCTGCCAGAATTGCAGCACCCACATAAAGTGCCGACTCGTCCACGTCAAAGGCCGGACTGTGGTGACTGCGTCTGCTCGTCGGGATCTGGCCCCCGAGTAAAACCATGCTGCCAGGCACTACTTTTAAAAGCGCGGCAAAATCCTCGGTCCATGTTTTGCGCTTGACCAGTCGCACATTCGCTTCGCCGACAAGCTCACAGGCAACCTGCCTCATTATTTCCGAGATTTCGGCATCGACCTGTCCGGCTGCATCCGATTCCAGATATTGCAAGTGGCAGGTGGCGGTTTTGCTGTTAATGGCCTCGCAGGCCGATTCGATGCGCTTCATCTGTTCGCGGCGAGCGTCCTTATTGAAGGCATTGAATGTGCCTTTCAAAATGACATGCTGGCATGCGGCTTCCGGAGCGGTTGTCGCCGTCTCGATGGCATTGATGATTGTCGAGGCCTGGTTTTCACTTTCTTTGTTTGAGGTTGAAAACAGCTCCTGCAGCAGAATGGAAGTCACCCGTACCGCATCAAATTTGTCGCGCCCGGTAGCTCCGGCACTGATTTCTATCTTGAAATTATTTGGTATCGGCCTGGTCGATTCCGAAATGATGCCCACCGTGCCGGCCGGCATGGTGGCGTCGATATGCAGACCGATGATGGAGTTGAGTCCCTCCATGGCACCGTCTTCAATGACGCGGAAGGTGCCTGTTTTGCCCTCGGCGTCGGCTATCTCTTCCGAAGCGGGCTGCATCAGGATACGCACGCCGCGCTCAAGATTACCTTGAGAAGCGAGGAGCTTGGCCGCCGCCAGTGCGCAGGCCATATTGACGTCGTGTCCGCAACTGTGGGATATGCCAGCATGCTGTGACCGGTACATACTGCCGGTGCCGTCGGCGATCGGCAAGCCATCCATTTCCGCCCGAATAGCGACCACGGGCCGTGGCCCCAGGTCGCCGACTACGCCCGTCGCGCCGACCTTTTCGCGCACTCGATAACCGCTCTGCCCCAACTTTTCCGCCACAAAGGCAGCGGTCTTTTCTTCCTTGAAACCGAGCTCGGGAATGGCATGCAGTTGCCTTCTCTGCTCGACCATCTCCGCTTGAAGATCTCGGGAGAGTTGCAGCCAGGGAATGTCGTTCATGGTTTCTCCGGAGATAAGATCGAACTCTATTTTAGCGAAAAGCCAGCTGTTCGTCAGCGATCGGCTGGTTCAATAGTATCTCGTGAAACTCTGTTCTGTAGTGTCTGGGTCCGCGGTCCAGTATTTCTTTATTGATATCCGGGAACTGCTTGAAAAAATAGCGCACCATCTTGCTGCCGGTATCAATTAGTGTTTTTACTTTAGGGTGATCTAAAAAAGAATAATCAATGTCGCGCGCGTGGCGACGCAGGGTGAAGTCACTCTTTGCTATCCACAGCATTTCTTTGTAGACCATCAGATCCTGTGTTACCTGGAAGCAATCGACTTCTCCCACGGCTTCCGAGCCGACGATGCTCCAGTATTCCTTGGCCAGGGGAAACTGGTCGTATTCTTTGAAAATCGAAGGCATGAGCATGCGGGCGATTAAATCCGGTACCTGTGCTTTGCCTTTGAAAATCGGGTCGAGGCTGGGTCCAAAGAGGTGGGCGGGGTCCTGGAAGGTTTCGGTCTTGTCGCCCAGGCGGCTGTAATGCTTGCTCTGCTCTCCGTCACTCCACAAGATGCCGTCACCGGCCAGGAGTGACTTCTGAAAATCATCGGCATCTTCCGGAAGCTCGTAATCGCATTGACAGCGGTAGTTTGCCGGTTTGCGGAAGCTGGTTTGAAAATGTTGTTTCGGCTCGCGGTTGGCCTCGGTCTTTGCGTCCCTGACCGTGGTTGTGCCTGCGTCCCTGTAAGTTTCAAGGTCGGCATAGGTCTTTTTGAGATTATCGATTAATTCCAGTGCTTCCATCAAAACATGGACCCCTTACTAAGTTCTCCATCTTGTCACCGGCGCGGCAATTGTGCAACCATGCATTATTTTCTGTCTTGCCACTTGTTTGTTTTGAGGTGTCTCTGGTGAAAATTGCGCTGGTCTGTGCTGTGCCGGTGATTCTAGCGGCTGTCGGCGGCGTGGCGGCGCTGGCCGAGGCGGAGCCGAAAGAGCAGGCCCAGTTTTATGCCACTATGAAACGCGCCGACGCCGAACTTAATCTGGCTCATTTCCTCGAAGCTAAGAAGCTCTATGAAGATGCACTGGCCGAGGGGAAAAGGACCGGCGTCAAGCGACCGGACCTGGCGGTTGTCCTCAGCGATATTGCGATGATTGCCAAGCTCAATTTTCAATACGAGGAAGCACAAAATTGTTTGTTCGACGCCCTGCCCATGGCCGGCGATGACGAGTCTCTGGCCGCTTTATTGCACACGCGTTTGAGCTCGGTTTTGCGTGCTCGGGGTAATCTTGAAGGCGCCCTGGAACATGCCAAAACATCGGTTGAAATCAGGCGTAAACTGGATCCCAAAAGCCCGCTGGTGGCCGAATCTCTCAATAATGTGGCGGTCCTGGCTCTGGATTCAAGAAACAGCAAGGAAGCCATCGACTACTGTGATCAAAGTCTCGCTTTGTTGCGCGAGCGTGGCAAGGCCGGTTCGGCGGAAGAGGCGGCGGTGATGAGTACAAAGGCGGCGGCGCTGATTGAGGAGCGCAAGTTTGACGCTGCGATTGAATTGCTGACGCAGGCTGTGAGCAATCAGGAGAAGGCATTCGGAGCGGACAGCCCCAAACTGGCCATTACACTCAATAATCTTGCTATGGCTATCTCCAAAACCGGTCGCTACCAGGAGAGTGTGCCTTATCTCAAGCGCGCGTTGAAGTTAACCGAGGCCAGTAAGCCTCAGGATATAGCCGGGGCCGCCGATGCCGGTGCTAATCTTGCCGTTGTCTACGCACATCTGGGTGAAAAGGTACAGGCTGAGGCCTGCTTCAAAAAAGCTATCGAGTACGGTCAGTCAATTAACTATCGCAATCTGGCCGATATTAAAGACCAGTATCAGCGGTTCCTCGCAGGTGAGACGGGGCCGGATAAGCCTTCGCCTTAGAATTAAGAATAGCCTTCCGGCAAAGTGATAAGCTGAAGAGATTGATGACCCGTCCCGACCAGACTTTCAAGGGGATTTCTATGTTTGAGCACAAGTTGGCAATAAAGGCCGCGTCGGCAGCATTGGCGTTAATGGCGCTGTCCGTGAGTGCGGCATATTGCCAGGGCGGTGGTCCCCAGGATGGCATCGGTGGCGGTGGCATGATGCCCGGCCAGAACGCGAACGGTCAGCCCGGCGGACAGTTTCGTCCGCGTATGGGAGCCGGTGGTGGCCCCGGAGCTGGTATGGGAGCGGGCATGGGTATGGGCGGGGGCATGAATGATCCGCAGCAGAAACAGGCACGCATGCAGCGCCTCAAGGAGCGCTTTGACACTAATCATGACGGCATCCTTGATGATAATGAGAAAATGCGTTTGCGAGACTGGATAGAAACCCGGCGCGCTCAGATGAATGCCGGCGGCGGCATGGGCGGCCATGGCGGTGGGCCCGGTATGGGCGGACAGGGTGGTGCGCCCGGAATGGGTGGTCAGGGTGGTGGTAACGGACAGCCAGGCGTGCCCCTTATCGGCGGCCAGGGCGGTCCCTGGAGCCAGGGCGGAGCCGGAGGAGGCACCGGCGGAGGCCCAGGTATGATGCTCCGTCGGCGCATGCAGCAAGGCCAGGGCCAGGGTGCCGGACAGGGCCAGGGTTGGGGCAATCAGATGCCCGGTGGCCCGGAACAGCAGGGTGGACCCGGTCAATATCCGGGACCCGGTCAGGGCGGCGGTCCAATGGAAGGTCCGGGCAACGGCAATTAGGCCTGTTCAACTTTTCAATACGGTTGGTCAATCAGGATATTGACCTGGGGAAGGCCGCGTTTGAAGGCTTCAATCTGGCCCTGGGTCCAGTTGTCGCAGTTGATCCTCAGTACGGTGAGATGGGGAAACTTCTGGAAGTAGGCCAGTGAGTCCGGCTTCAGTCCGTTGCCGTCAACGATTAGCTCGTTCAGTTTGGGACATTTGCTGAGGATTTCCAGGGTTTCAAGATCGACCTTGGTGTCTGATACGGACAGCGTCTGCATGTTTTTGAAGCTGACCATTTTTTTGAAATCTTCTTTTGTTAGTTGCGCTCCGTCGATATGGAGAAAGACAATCGTGCCCGTCTTTTTCAGGGCCTCGATTAATGCATCCACCTTAGTAATATCGTTGGCTCGCAGCCCGGCTATGTTCTTCAGGTTTTTCATCCGGGCCAGTCCTTCACCGGTCATTTCCGTGCCGGAGATATCGATGAAGCGCAGATGCGGAAAAAGATCGAGCGTTGCGGCGCATTCGTCATTGATGTCCGTTTCGAAAATACTGAGACCGGTCAGACCGGTAAGATGGTCCATGTAATTGATGGTTTCGCTGGTTACGGACTCGTTTTTTGTGATGTCTATCTCGCAAAGATCATCGGGCCGGAAGCGTCTGAAATAGGACGGCGAACGACTGCATGGGATGGAGGCGACAAGCTTGAGGTGTTTGTCCGCGCCAAATGTGACCACACCCTGTGCCCTTACTGCGCTGGCGCCCTCTGCGTCCATGTCGACCATTCGCCCCAGGCTGACGTCGTCGGGGAAGTGGAAGACCCTCAGTTTTTGACCTCTGGCATCTATTTTTATCTGAGAGTAGGGTTCTTTGGAAGCTGTGCCTGCGCCGACAGCCGGCGTGGGGCTGGTTGCGGTCGGTATCGCTGGTGGTGGCGTCGTCCGGACGGCGGCTGCGCCGCTCTTGTTTTTGTGGTTGCCGGTCAAGGCTGTGAATTGAAACTGCCAACCTGCTACCCAACATAGTGCCAGGGCCGTGCCGATGATCAGGAGCGGTGCTGCCAACAGCAGCATTTGTGCCCTGCGGGCCGAGACCAGGGGAGAAACGGTAATCGCCTGACTGTCGCCCTGGGCTGTCTGAGGCGCAGCTTGAGGCTTGCGTCGCTCCGTGCGCTGTCGAGCCGCCGCGGGCTTATCTCCTGAGCCGATGTCGTTCAATACTGCCTGCAAGTCTTCGGCTACGACTTGCATTGACTGATATCTGTCCTGCGGGTCTTTGGCAAGCAGGCGTTGCTCGATTAATTCCAGCTCCCGGGGGAATTCTCTCCCCAGAGACGCTTGAGCTAAACTGGGCGGCGGCTCGGTTGTGTGCTTCATACTGAGGACCAGGGCTGAGTCGCTGATGAATGGGGTTACACCGGTGAGAGCTTCGAAGAGAGCGCAGCCAAAAGAATAGATATCGCTCCGGTGATCGATACTGGTGCCGAGAAATTGCTCCGGACTCATATAAGGAGGGCTGCCCTCCGCCAGCGGCTTTACATCGGAGGCTGCCGCTGACTCGCCGTTGCTTTTTGTCTGCCCCTGGACGTTGCGTACCAGACCAAAGTCGACAATTTTTACGGAGCCGGCTACATTCGTGTCGGTGTCGCTGGCCAACATGATATTGCTGGGTTTGATGTCGCGATGTACCAGGCCCTGACTGTGGGCGTAGGAGAGACCTTGCGCTACCTCAATAAAAATGGCCAGTGCCAGGCGGATGTCCAGTTGCCCCTGTTCTCTGATTCTTTCGGAGAGAGTTTTGCCTTCGATAAAATCCATGACGTAGTACGGGGCACCGCTGGCGGTGACGCCAAAATCATAGACTTTAATGATGCTGCGGTGATTTAGTTTTGATATTGTTTTTGCTTCATTCTGGAATCTTTCGGCGCTGCTCCTTCGAGCACTTTCGTCACCCTCCAGTCTGATTGTTTTCAGGGCGCAGCGCCTGGCCATGGTCAGGTGCTCTACCTGGTAGACAGTTCCCATGCCGCCTTCGGCTATTTTTGCCAGCACCCGGTAGGTACCGTCTATTGTTTCGCCTGGTTGTAGTGACACTGGTGCGGGCAACTGATTGGCCTTTATGAGTTAGATTCCGAAGGACTTGAATTCCAGATGGCAATGCCTGGGTGGTTTGGAGAGTGCTGCTTTGAGTTTTTCCTGGTCCTCTGCTGACCAGTTCTGGGCCAAAAGAGTAAGCTTCTGCAGGTGCATGTTGATCAGGGTCGACATGCTCGCAGACGTTACTTTCTCGTCTCGTATGGCCAGCCTTGCCAGCGTCTTGGACTTTGCCAGTATCTTCAGGCCATCGTCACCAACTCCTGCATCATTGACGTCCAGTTTGACCAGTGCCGGCATGGCACTGAGCAATTCCAGGTCGTGCTTTGTCAGTACGCATTTGTCGAGCCGGAGTTCAGTAATGTTTTTATAGTTCTTGATCGCTTCTATGACGCTGCTTGCATCTTGACCGTCAGAGAAGCTCAATCTTGAAACATGGCTCAATACCTTGCTTTGCGCCAGGGCAGTGCCTGAGATTTTGGTGTGATCGATACGCAAAAATTCTAAGTTGCTGAGGCCGTCAATTACTTTCAAGCCCTTGTCGTCGACGGTAGTGTCGTCGAGAAACAGCTCCCGCAGGCCTTTTAAATGCTTTATAAAAGGGAGGAAGTCGGAGTTGACATACTCATTGCCGGTCAGATCAAGTTTATAGAGGTCATCCGATTTGAACAATTTGAAGACGGCGGGCGTATTGCAGGTTTGCTCGTCCGGTGTAAACACCAGCGGATACGTGGGGTCTATGATTTGTCGTCCACAGGCGCGAATTCGGGTGCTGAAGGGGTTGCGTTCCCCTTCCGAATGAGTTCTTTTCCATTCGGCGCTTTTCTGCTCCAGGTCTTGCTGTCCCAGATCATAGGAGAGCAGCCCCAGGTCGCTGTTTTCTGGGAAATTGAAAACTTTGACTTTGCGTCCGTCGATAACATCTTCGTGTGAAAAAGACTGGACAACGTCAATCTGTTTTGGGGGCGACCCGCTTTCTGCCGTTGTCGGCTGCGGCAGGCTGTAAGCGGGCCTGACTACTTCTCTGGGTTTGACCGCCTGGTATGTGATAAATCCGATGCCGCCGAGTAGAACTACGGTGCCGGCGATTACAGTGGGCCAGAACCAGGCTTTTGTTGTCAGACCCGGTCTGGGCGGATCTGTGTAATCGCCGCTGTAGTCGTCTTTCTCTTTCTGCATCCCGGCCTGGGGCCGGGCCGCGGCGCTCTTCCCTTCTTTTGGTCTTTCGAGCAGCAGGAGCTGGTTGGCTATTTCGGCAAACGACTGATAGCGGTCCGCCGGTTTTTTTGCCAGCAGTCTGGCGACAAACTTTTCCAGCTCGGGACTGAATTCCAGGTCCGGCCGTATTTCGCCAAGACGCGGTGGTGCCTTAGACTGATGCATGAGCATCGTTTCCAGCGCGTTGCCCCCCTTGAGGGGTACCTCTCCGGTCAGAGCTTCAAAGATTGAGCAACCAAAGCTGTATATGTCGGTCGCTGGTCCTACCGGTAGTCCCTGCGCCTGTTCGGGGCTCATATAGAGTGGGCTGCCGAAGATTTCGCCGGTGCGGGTCAGGCCGCCGCCCGCTCCCCCGGCCAGGTCCGTCAATTTCGCCAGACCAAAATCCAGGACTTTGGCAATCGGGACGTCCGCCCTTTCGCTGGGCAGGAGCATTATGTTTACGGGCTTGAGGTCGCGGTGGATAATGCCGCGCTCGTGGGCATATGCCAGACCCGCCGCCACCTGGCGGAAGATGCGCAGGGTGAAATTCACCGGCAGTGCCCCCTGCTGGTGCAGCATCTGACCGAGCGTCATGCCGTCGACCAGTTCCATGGCGTAATAAGGCTGCGTGCCGTTAGCTATGCCCAGATCGTAGATGCGGATTATGTTCTGGTGATCCAGCCTGGCTATGGCCTGACCCTCTATCTGAAAGCGCTTCCAGGCCACTTCCGTTATCTGATCCCCGCTCAGGGTCTTCAGGGCCATCTCTTTATCGAGGAAGAGGTGCTTGACTCGGTAGACGGCGCCCATGCCGCCACGTCCGATAAATGAGAGGACTTTGTACGAACCGGCAATCACCTCGCCCACGGCAAAGTCGCCCGGAGCCTTGCTCCCGGTCGGTTGGATATCGTTGGATGAGGGGGCGTATCTCGTCCGGTCGTCGCGGGGAGGGTTTGACACAACGTTGTTCCACTGGTATTCGTTTTATTCCCCCTATTAATAGAGAAGCTTTGTTTATCCAATTATTTTTAGTACAGTAGGTTATGGCTTTTACCAGAGATCCCGTCTTGCCGGTGGCGCTTTTAACAGCGCTGGGGATTTGTTTGTGGCGCTTGACCATAACTGATGCGATTACAGGCGATGTCGCCATGTATCTGCAGTGCGGGCGACTTATTCTTGATGGGCAGACGATTTACGTGGATTTTTTTGATCTCAATCCACCGCTGGTTTTTTTCATTTCAGTCCTGCCGGCTGCGCTGGCCAAAATTTCCGGTTGGCCCCTGCTTTTGTGCGGCAATATCGCCTGTGGTGCCCTTTCCATTTTTTCACTGCTGTTCAGCGCCGTTATCCTCAAGAGTGCAGGAGCGGTCTTCGATAGCCGTTTGCGGGCCGCTCTTTTGCTTGCCCAGGCGATCATCGCCGCCTTTGTCACCTATGATTTTGGTCAACGTGAACATCTGCTGATGCTGGTCTGGTTGCCTTTTTTCTTCCTGCGCTTCGGCCGTGTAAACGGCGTGCAATTTCCCACCGCTCTGGCTTTGCCGGTGGGCTTTCTGGCCGGTCTGGGCATTTGTTTCAAGCCCTATTTTCTGCTTTTGCCGGCACTGCTCGAGCTCAGTCTCTTGCTGGTTCGACGCTCCCCTAAAAATATCATCGCCCCTGAAATGCTGGGTTTGCTGGCCGCTTTTCTTGCCTATGCGCTGGGCCTGGCCCTCCTGCCTCCGGCTTCGCGCGAATATCTCTTTGGCTATCTGATGCCGCTTTTGAGCGCCGGCTATTCCGCCTTTGACAAGGCCGACGCTATCGTTGTCCTGTCTCCTGTCTGGGTGCCCACCCTGGCCCTGGTGGCCCTCAGCATTGTTGTATTTCTTGGCTGGAGACTGGCTCTGCGACTGCGCCCTGACGGCGTAGGCGGCGACGGAAAGAGCGAAAAATATCT
Organism: Cyanobacteria bacterium SZAS LIN-3; assembly: GCA_018266215.1. Classification (GTDB taxonomy): domain Bacteria; phylum Cyanobacteriota; class Vampirovibrionia; order Obscuribacterales; family Obscuribacteraceae; genus REEB67. The sequence continues at coordinate 24,249 of JAFEAV010000085.1, forward strand.
GGCAATAGCCCTGCTTCTGCAGATGGCTGTCGGATTTGCCCTGATTCAGATCCAGCACAAAGGCTGGTGCTATCACGGTATTCCGATGATGGTGTCGTCTCTGCTTCTGCTGGCGCTTGCTCTGAGCGGTCTGGCGCGCATCATCAAAGTGCCGACGCGACTGCAATTTGTTGGTGCTTTTCTTTGCGTCCTGGTCTCCGCCGTTTATTCCTGTATGTGGCTCAACAGCGTGCACACGCGGCTGCACACCGAATGGGAAACGGTTGTCCCGCGCCTTGCGCCCCCGGGTACACGTGTGGCTTATCTGGATACGACCGATACTCCCTGGTTTGTGCAGAGCGCCTTGCATGAGATCTGGCCCGGGACCCGCTATCTCTGGCTCTATTCGGTGCCCATATACGAAAATCTTCTGGCCCGCGGCAAGGTCGAGCGTGCTGTTGTCGATAAAGAGATGCTTGCGATGGTGGCGGCGATGACGGCCGATCTGGAGAAGTATCGCACACCGCTGGTGGTGCTGAAGACCAAGGGTTGTTATGGCTTACCGCCTCAATTTGACATGCAGCAATATCTCAATCGCTACGGTCTGCAAAATGCGCTCGCCCATTATGAACTGGCTGAATCCAGCGCCACCTATCTCTATCTGCGCCGCCGCCATTGAACTTTCGGCTCTTGATTCAGGGGCTGGTCAGTTTTGTGCGATCGCAAATAAGGGTCTTGAGCACGTTTTTTACCCGGCCGATTTCCAGCGGGGCAATGGCGCAGCCGCCCAGTATTTTTTGCCAGACTACCAGCGATACGAAGCTGCCTGCGATTACATGGGCTGCCGCTTGGGGATCTTCCAGGCCCAGTTCCGGGTGGTGTTCAAAGTAAGCTGAGGCGCATTCCATGCCGCGCATGATCACTGTTTTGACGTAGAGATGGGCCAGTTCGGGGAAGCGCTCCGATTCACCGATTACGACGCGCAAAAAGCGGTGATATTCGGCGTCCTGTTCCAGCGTGTGGAATTTATTGGAAATTTCGTCCATAAATTCTTCCGGACTGATGGCGATGATGCGTTCTTTATCGTTGAAGTCAAAGGCGATTTTGCCGATCGTGGCTTCTTCGATGATGGCCACAAAAAGTTGCTCTTTGTCCTTAAAATGGCTGTATATGGTGGCTTTGATCACACCGGCGGCGTCTGCCACCCGGTTCATGGAGGTGGCGGCATATCCGTTCTCAAGAAAGACCTGCAGGGCTGCCTTGACAATCTGCTCGCGCTTCGAGCGCGGGTGCGCCCTGGGACCATCTTCGCCTGCAAATGTGGGGTTTCTTGTATCTAACGACATTGTCAGGCGAATTGCCTCTTGTCTTGAAAAATATACATACCGGTTGGTATTATAACTGATATAACCTGGTCAGGTAACTTCCGGCGAGATTTCAATGACAGCCTCTGAATCACCATCATCGCCTCCCCCTGCCGCCCAGGCCCCGAGCGGCGCCGATTCTCCTCCGGTGAAGAGCCGTGGGGCCGCCCCCGCCGTGCCGGTTACGAGCTCCGGGCCTCCGGAGACCGGTCACAGACGACCGCCCATCCTTGTCATTCTGCTCGTCCTTCTGGCTGCCGGCGGCGCCTACTGGTACTTCACCCGCCCGGTCGTCAGCGACGGATCGCTGCACGTCAGCGGTCGCATTGAGGGCTATGAGACGAATCTCGGTCCCAAGGTCGGCGGCAGAGTGGATTTTATTTCCAGTCGTGAAGGCGAGGAAGTGAAAAAGGGCCAGCTGCTGGTAAAGATTAGTGATGACGATATTCAGGCTCAACTGCGCGGCGCGCGGGCTCGCTATCAGAAGTCTCAGGAACAGGCCGAGGAGGCCGAATATCAGATAAAGATGGTGCAGAGCCAGATCGATGAGGCCAGGCTCTCTCTCAAGCAGTCGGGAGAAGACGCCCGGGCGCAGATAGATCAGGCGGAGGCCAATGTTGCCCAGGCCGAGGCTCGATTGAGTGAGGCCGATGCACAACTGGCCCAGGCTAAAGCCGACTGGGAACTGGCCAAGCTGCGCAAAAAAAGATTTGACGAACTGGCCTCCAAAGGCGCTGTCAGTCAGGATGAAGACGATCAGGCCGTGACTACCGAAAGCACTACCCGTGCGCTTGTTGATTCCAAGGCCAGTGCCTTGCAGGCCGCTAAGAAACAGCTGCAAGTATCGCGCGCATTTCTCAATCAGGCCCGCTCCACCCGTCTCAATCCGGCCATGAAGTCGGCGCGCTTGCTGGCATTGCAACAGCAGTTGATGCAGTCGCAGTACAGTTTGAAGAGCGCTCGCCACGATAT
>JAFEAV010000086.1 GCA_018266215.1 Cyanobacteria bacterium SZAS LIN-3
TCAGTGGGATTGGAGTTAGGCGGCGGGTCCTGAGCCAATGGCTTCCAGGAGCCCAGTCGCTTGAGCCCGCTAAACAGGGCACTGAACATGAGTGTCTCCTTTAACTGTGATTGGAAAAATTACGAATCTCGATCTCAGGTTGCCCATCACCACTTAGTGTTGGCGGAGGTAGCATAACCTGACAACACCCATGGTCTTCACAACATCATAGTCAAATCGACGTATTCTATTTATTGGTTATCCTTGCACGGCATGATATCGGCTGATTGAGGCAGCGGTAGATTGCGGTTTTTTGGGCAAGGGACCTGGTAAGAGAGATTTGCGACCTGATGAGAGGAAAGACGGGGGTGGTCCAACACCTTATCCTTTTCAATGCGGTGCAAACCATTTTCTGGCGAAGACGGGTCTCATATAAAAGATGCGAGTCCTTTTGCGGTATCCGAGGGCAAAATTGAAGCTGAGGCCGCGTTTTGAGCTGTGGGTGTCCGTCGGAACTGTCCGCCGGAGCGTTCGGTTTTAACCGTACCTTTAGTTTTCGGCTCCTAGCGTAGGTAGCGGGAATGACTGAAAAGGCTTGCGGGGCTCAGGTCTCGAAGCATTTCGTCATGTTGTAATGTTAAGGGCCTGGCAAAATGGACGTATCTGTATGTAGTTCACTGTTTTGCGTGTTAAGGATCCACATATCTAAAAATAGAGAATCTCGTCAATGATTTATCGGTAAATGTACCGTAAGGTGATTGATCTGTTTCGCTAAGTAACAGGCCTACCGGGTGGAGTTCTTAACTGTTTCTGTTGGCAACTGGCATCATTCAAATTTTGAGATTGTAGAAATAGACTGAATCTCGCCGTGATATCAAGAGGTTGTGATGATTATAAAAGCTAGCGGGAACCCCGTTAGGGAAATGTACTTTTGGTTTTGAAAAAATGCTTCGCCGCTGATTTTGTGATCGTCCACTTATGTAGCCGCTTTGTGGCAGAAGTGTGACTTTCCACGGAGATGCGTTTAGATGCGCCCTGGCCTGGATTACGGATCAGTCGACAGCAACTTTGCCCAGCCCGCCATCTACTTGCAAAATTTGTCCGACTGTGAAAGCCGACTCATCAGAAGCAAGGTAAACAGCCGCTTTTGCAATCTCTATCGCCTGCCCTAGCCTCTTAATTGGAATCTGGTTTCTAAACTGCTCGTATAAAGCAGCCTCGATATCAGGCTCGATTCCCTTTGCCTTCAAGGCATTAGTAACAATGGGTCCAGGGCTGATACCGTTGACGCGAATACCTCGATCTTTTAGTTCGTAAGACAATCCGCACGCGAGTGCCATCAAGCCCGCTTTAGAAGCACCATAGCCGCTTGAGTGGCGATGACCAATCATGGACGAGATTGAGCCAATGAGAATGATCGAAGATTGTCTCGAAAATAATGGCAGCAATGATTTGATCAAAAAGAAGGGTCCTTTGATGTTCGTTGCGATTAAATTGTCAAATAGTTCTGGCGTCCAATCTTCAATTGCCAACTGAGTCGTATCAGCCGCGTTGCACATCAGAATATCGATTTGCGGCCATTTTGTCGAAAGAAAATGCGCAAGTGCCGATTGATCCTCAAGCTCGCCAGCGTAGCTTTTTACTGCGAGAACCGAGTTTCCCAGTTCTTTCCTTGCTTTATCCAATCCTTCGGGGGAGCGCCCCGTTATTGCCACTTCAGCGCCCTCTGCCAGGAATTGGCGAGCCGTCTCAAGACCAATTCCGCTTGTTCCACCGGTAATTACCGCGCGTTTACCGTTCAGTCTCGACATTTGGTTTCCTCACATTGCCCAATAGCCAGCCTACTGGAGCTGGTATACTTTGTATAGTACGCACCTTTTGAATACAAACTGACAAAAAGATACGCATGCCACTACCGACAACAAACCCAGATGCCCAAACTCGATGCCCCATCACAGATTTCGTGAATTTGATCACGGGCAAGTGGGCGACCCCAGTCCTTTATAAGCTGATTTTGAAGGACGGGCCTGTACGCTTTAGTGACTTGCAAAGAGCACTCTCTCCAATTACGCAGAAAGAACTGACCCGGCATCTACGTCAATTTGAAGCCCAGGGGCTCGTGAGGCGAACTGTTCACCCCGATATGCCGCCAAAAGTTGAATACGAAATCACAGAGTTTGGTAAAACACTCAAAGAGCCCTTTGACGGGCTGGCGATGTGGATGCTCACTCGTGGTGAGCAATTGAGAAATAGCAGTAAGTAATTGTCCAAAGATTCATTTTGAGGGTCAAAAGCCGACAGCAATGGCGCCTGGCGTCTCAGAGCCGGAGGCCGTAGCGCCCCGCTCTCCTTATCCAGTACCAGATGGCGGCCAGAGAACCGAGGACCAAGCCGTCAATGCAACCGGTCTCGATGTCATCCATTTGATAGCCCAGATAGGCGCCGACGAGAGCGCCTAAAACCGGATACAGTAGGAAGTAATAGCCTCTGATGAATCTCATGCCCTTTAATTTTTCACGAAAAACATCGGACGTCTAGCCGGAGAATACGTAAAGGCAGGTGAAAAATCGGAGACTCACCTGCGCGACCGCCAGGTGCATTGAAACGAATCCGTCTGGTTCGCTTTTGGTTTTCACGGGCCATAAAGAAAATGGTTCAATAAGCGCACATCGCTGAAGGCTAGATACACTGCAAGCACTCCCGCAATTATCAGGACACCGCCGACTTGGGCTGTATTTTTACCGATACGAAATTTGGAATAACCTGCATCAGGTCGCAATGAATCTGTGGCGGACGCAAAGATCGCACCGCCCAAAAGAATCAATCCGATTCCGATGATGATCGCCCATAATTTCAAGGAGTGCAAATCTGTCATTGTTCTCACCATACCCAGGCTCTGACAGTAGCACAATTGGAGGTTGGGATCACCATAGTTGCGGCTGCGCGATTGATGGTGCCGGAAAGGCCATCAGATAACCTGTGCTTCTGTCGCTGCTTATGTGCCGTCTATCGTTCTGTCGTAATGGATCTGGATATCTGATTAATCGATGAAATCTTGGTCAGTTTGAGGCGAAAGAGTGTAGTCAAGATGGTTGAATTGTATGACTATCTAGGGGCTTTATATGCGTCGACTGACTTCAACACTAATGGCTCTGAGCCTGCCGTATCTCTATTTTGTGGCTTCTGTTCACGAGGTCCAAGCTAAAGCGGCTGACAAACGAAGTAGTGGTGCAGTTGGCGGTGCTGGAGGCGGTACCGCTGGTGGTGCTGCTGGTCAAGGAGTATTATTCGGGAACGGTGGCGTCGGTGGCCAAGGCGGTGCTGCTGGAGTCGGTGGGCAAGCCGGTGGACTTGGTGGCAATGGTGGAGCCGGAGGTGTTGGTGGAGTCGGCGGCCAGGCCGGTGGACTTGGTGGCAACGGCGGAGCTGGTGGCGCTGCTGGAGTCGGTGGCCAAGCTGGTGGACTGGGTGGCAATGGCGGAGCCGCGGGTGCTGGGGGAGCCGGAGGTGTCGGTGGAGCCGCGGGTGCTGGTGGAGTCGGCGGCGTTGGCGGAGCGGGTGGCCCTGCGGGAGCTGGTGGACAAGCCGGAGGACTGGGTGGCGTAGGCGGAGCCGGTGGTGTCGGTGGAGCTGCTGGAGTAGGTGGAGCGGGTGGTGTCGGTGGAGCCGCTGGAGTAGGTGGAGCGGGTGGTGTTGGCGGAGCCGGTGGACAAGCCGGTGCACTGTTTGGCAATGGCGGAGCCGCGGGTGCTGGTGGAGCCGGTGGTGTCGGCGGAGCCGCTGGAGCAGGTGGAGCGGGTGGTGTTGGCGGAGCCGCTGGAGCAGGTGGAGCTGGTGGTGTCGGCGGAGCCGCTGGAGTAGGTGGAGCGGCTGGTGTTGGCGGAGCCGGCGGACAAGCCGGTGCACTGTTTGGCGTTGGCGGAGCCGGTGGACAAGGCGGCGTATTGTTTGGCAACGGTGGAGCCGGTGGCGTTGGCGGAGCTGGTGGACAAGCCGGTGTGCTGTTTGGCGACGGCGGAGCTGGTGGCGTTGGCGGAGCCGGTGGACAAGCCGGTGTGCTGTTTGGCGACGGCGGAGCTGGTGGTGCTGGTGGAATGGCTGGCCCTGTAGGAGGCAAAGGCGGCGTAGGAGGCAATGGAGGAGCCGGAGGTGTTGGCGGAGTTGGTGGGCAAGCCGGTGACGCTGGCGGAATGGTAGGCCCTGTCGGAGGCAAAGGTGGCGTAGGAGGCAATGGCGGGGCAGGAGCCGGGGGCGTTGGTGGAGCCGGTGGAAACGGCGGCCCCGGTGGTCAAGGCGGTATTGGTGGAAAGGGTGGCAGCGGCGGCCAAGCCGGTCTCATTGGAAACGGTGGAGCCGGAGGAAACGCCGGAAGCTGGCTTACCGCGAGAAACCTTTTCATAATCACGCTGATTGGTCTGGTCATTGCCACATCAATCGCGGTTCCGATAGCTGTCGGAGTTCATCAACGCCAGGTCCATCATCGTCATATCGTAAATAGCAATCAAAATTTTGCCAGGTGGCTATGGTACAGGTCTCACCTACCTGTGCCACCGCCGCCGCTACCACCACCACCGCCGCCGCCACCGCCTGTCATAATCGGTCCGCCTGGCGGCTAATCTGCCATGATCGCTCGATCGCCTAGCGGATAAGGATGCCTAAAATTTACTGTTGCTCCTTGGCCGCATTGGGCATATTATTTGTCATGCAAAGAGAAGCTGGTGAATGTCTCGTGCTCAGTGCAGTAGTTGGCTACGAGGCGCTGCCCGGCAAGTAAACTCGGGACCGGCTTAAAGTTGCTGGTGGTGCGTGATTATCGATGAACCCGTTCAAATACAATTTGTCGTTAAGAGTTTTTACTAAGACCGTGGAACCGGCTGATATCTGCGCGCAGCTTGGCCTCGAGCCGTCAATCATGCGAAAGACAGGCGAACGACGAACAGCTCCAAACGGTGTACCGCTGGAAGGAGTCAATGATTGCAGCTTTTGCTTATTCCGTCTTTCGCAGCTTGAAGATGAATTGCTTGCTGACATGATCGAACGAATTTCAAGCACGCTCCTGCCGCATCAGGAGCTGTTTCACAGAATAGGAAACACTGGCGGCAAGGTTAGCTTTTATATTGGTTGGTTTTCGAAGGGAAACACTGCTGAGGATTTTCCCAGCTCTCTGCTCAAGAGGCTGGGTGCGCTCGGAATTGATCTGGAGTTTGACATTTACGGCAGTGATCGCCCAATGGGGTCAGCTTAAAGCTGGTTTTTCGTCAAAGCCAAGAGTCAGGGTGGGTAAAACGCTTACGCCTAATCAAACTGTGTCCACCACTCCCACACTTCTTCTCTCAATTTTGGGTAAACCTTTAGGCAGGCCTGAAAAGCCTGCTGGGCGTTTCCCTCAGCAGCTGCGGTCAACTCTGATAATTTGACTAGACCTATCACGGGAGACTTTTGATTGTCAGACACCTCTACGAAGTCGCCACACCTGCTAAAGGAAATTCTCCATTCCGAGTCAAGGTCCTGGTGAGGAAACGCCGGCTCGTTGCGGTTGAGCTGGCGCACCGCTGTCTTGAGCGAGCGGGCGAAGTACAAGAGCGGCATCTCTCCCGAAAAATCTGAGGAATCGATGATAAAGGTCTGAAAACCTTGAAAGGTGCCGAGCATGACAGCCTCATCAAACAATGGCTCAGGTCCAAAATCTTGAGGATACAGGGTGAATTCCAGCTTGAGCATTCGTTTGCCAGCCTTAGTTTCTCAATCCTGCGCAAAACCACACTTGTATGTTATTGGCAATGCTTTTGATATGCAAGTTTGGTTTGTATGCTGGGCAAAGCGGAGTCCCGGCCGGATTAATGCGCCGAGCCTGCTAAAAACAATGCGAATATACACCCAGAAGGCGTCCAATCCTTGATAGGTGATTCCGCATCAGCTACTGGACCCGAATATCATGCAGTTCGGTAATCCGTGGACCTGCAGGCGTATCCTGAATCACCAAGCTCACTGCAAGATCCGAGAGCCCCTGTTCGCCCCAAAGAAATAGGTCTACGTCCCACGACGTAGCCTTTGTCTGGTATACGTACATCATGGGAAACTTCCATCCCTGTGGAAGATATTCCTGTTCCTCGTCATTGCTGTTGTAACTTATGGCACGAAAGCCCTCTTCTGGAGGAATTGAAAGTGTTGCTGGATCTGACTTCAGCACTTGAAGGACTGAGTCCTCGCAAGTCTGCCAGTTCGGAACCATGCAGCTAAGTGACATGCTGTCAATGGAGATTAGCGCCTCTATAAATGGTTTGATTGGTTCAACTATCTCTTGAATGTTCTTGGGCGGATTCATATACGCGCGCTTCTCCTTCTTATCTTCATAATTGGGGAGATAGGTTCTCATCCCCGATATCCGCCCCTAGATTGCAAATCTACAAAATCTAGTCCGTGACAGGCACATTCGAAGATATCGAGTCGCAATTAGTTTTTCGATGCCATCGTTGCAGAAACTTTGATAGTCCATACAGTAAACCGGTACCTAGAACTGAAATCACAACCTCAAGCACAGGTGTTACATCGAGGCAGTAGTTCCTTGAATGAACGTGGTATTTTCGGTGCAGTTCACTATACATTCGGTGATAAAACTCGGGGGGAACAAGCATGAAGTATTGCTTGTGCCCTTCGACCAGAATCACTCTTGATATATCGCGGGCCCAAAAATCTGTGAGACCTAACTGCAAGTCAACCCGTTCAATTTGGGAAGAAGGATTTCCCCCGAGCAAGATTTCCGAAAATTTGGAGTAAGAAAGCTCTGGCAGCCCCAGGGTAGGGTCAAAACATAGACGCACGGCCAGAGATACCCCAAGAAATAGCGGGACTGCCATGAACAATGAATTCAACTTGAGCGCTTTTAACACGACAGGTCCAGCAGAGGATACCCCTATCTTACTCTCGACAGGCTAGAACCACCAGGACTCTTTGACATGGAGACTTATGAGTTCCTCACCGGCCGTCAGACACCAACGCGACAACTTCCTTCGGAGCATAGCATCTAAACGCATTTTGACTGTGATCAAGCTGCATCAAGATGGCTGCCGTCTTCAGTACGTTATCGATGGTTTTGCGTGTTTTGGCATTGTCCGAATGCGCCATTTCTCCAAACGGCTTGAGTCCATTGATGACAGAAAGCAGCGCGAATTCCCCTTGGTAGACCTTTGTGTTGTCGCCTAGTGTCTTGTTGGTCAGGTTTCGATAGCCAACGGTTCTGACCGGATTTACTTCCTCAAATCCCCCGCCTGCTTGCGTCAATACCGCGCTTCTGCCCGGGCTCAGGCACACCTGCGCTCCGTGACTGCGGATGGCAACGGCTCCCGTGTGACTGTCATGCAGGTCATACACTGCCAGGCCGCGGTCGTACGAGACGAGCAAGGCGACTGAGTGCGCGGCCACTGCAACCGTGCCGAATGGGCTCTCAATAAGCGTGTCTTGTTCGGGTGAAAGTAGCATTGCACCTTTTTCCAGGTGTTTTGTGACGACGTTGGCGACCCCACCGCTCAGGCGCGTGCCTTTATCCACGGCGTTCGTTGATTGTTCCAGCAAAGTGGAAGTCATGCCACCGGCGTTTGCGCTTGTAGAGGCGGCTAGAAGGCTCGGCAAGGCCTGCGAAATTGTCGGGCTGGTGGTGGATGCCGCCACTACCGTAAGACCTGAGGGCGTCGCTACAGGAGCGCCGGGCGCCGAGAGTGTCGCCGTTGAGGGCGCGTTATGCGTCGCCGCAGGCGCGTACTGTAGAGATTGCAAGACTGGTCCGGCTATGCCCGGGGCTACCGGCGGGTCCGCAATGATGGTGACGTTTTGGCCGAGTGTTATCTGCGTGGCGGCCAGTTGATTGGTGTTAAACACCAGATTGCGCAGGCTGCCGGTGAGGACGTCCCCGCTGTCGGTAGTGATTGAACCGTTGGGGTTTTGCTTGGTGCCGAAGTAAACCGTACCGGTGATTGTCGGGGAACCACCGGTTGGGGCCACTCCCGGGCGCAAGTCGGCCGTGGCCGGCACCTTGCCCAGGACAATGTAGACATTGCCGGTATTGACGTCGCCGTTGGACGAGGCGTGGATGGTTGTGCCGTCGCCAATATGGATGAGAGGCAGGTTTGAACCTTGCTTGGCGAATGTGTTTTGAAGGGTGATATTGCCGTCAAAAGTTGTGATTGTCTGCCCGGGCTCCACAGTGAAGTTACGTTCGTTGGAACTTATCGAAATGCCACCTGTCGTCGCCTGGAGCGAGTCGACAATGATGGTTCCGCTGTTGTTGTTTTTGCTGTTGTCGTCGGTCAGATTCAGGCTGCCGATTGAGCTGCCCTGTACCCGCAGTGACGCCGTCGTACTGTTCGCACTGTTGGCGATGAAGTAGTCACCAGCGCCGCTGTTGGAAGAGAGATTGACCGAAGTCGTGTTTGTGCGCAGTGGAATTGTTGCACTACCTACGTTCCCTCCGTTGGTCAAGAAGGTTATGGCGTTGGCTGTGATCGTGTAACCACCTTTGGTCGCGTCGGTGATCGAGCCGCTCCCAAATACTAGGAGGCTGACTGAGGCCGTCGCCGAGATATCGTCGGAGATGACAATGCTGCCATTGTTGGATGCAAGGCTCACGCCGCCGTTAGATGTGATTGCTTTGGTCGTCGTGATGTTGCCGTCGCTCAGAATATTTGCGTACTGATCGGCGCTCAGTGTGCCAAGCGTTATGGGCGCCGATTGCGTATCGACGATCGAGAAACCTCCGACTTTTGTAGCCGCGGTTATGGAAGTCGCGTTGGTCGTAAACTGGGTGTCATGATTTATGCTGTTGGCGTCCAGTATCAACGCCGCAGCCGAGACCAACGAGTCGGAGTTGATACCTCCCGCTGCTGTGATACTGAGAGTGCCGGCCACCGTGGCTGTGAAGTCGGTGTTGGCGACTGTTTTTATGTTGACGTAAGCATCGCCGGTAGCTGACGACAGGACCAGTGTCGGCGTCTGCAAGATAACTTCTTCGTTCTTCTTACCTATGCTGCCTTGCGCCGTGAGCGTCACGATCGAAGCAATTAGGCCCTTGTTTGAACCGGCATAGATGGCACCACCAGTGTTGACGATGGTGATGTTGTCCGCCGACAAGGTTTTGTTGTTGTCGCCGATGCCGTTGGAGCCGGCGCCTCCCAGCTGAAATGCTGACGTGCTGCCGCTTTGCAGTGTCACATTATGCAGGCCTGTGGGAAGGGTAGTGGTGTGATCGACAAACAGCTTATTGCCGGCGCTTAGCGTCAAGTTTGCGCCCTGGCCTGCTGCGAAGCTGCCGCCCAGGTTCATATATTTTGCATCGATGGAAATGGTACCGCCATTGCTGATCGATACACTTCCACCGGCTTGACCGGCCGCATTTGCCACATTGAGCGTCAGATCATTCTTGCCAACGTTTACGGTTGTAGTGCCGCTTAAATTGAGCGCTATTGTGCCACCGGCACCAGTGGAGCCTGCTGCGCTCAGATCAAGGTTGGTGAACGTCAGAGCGTTGGCTGTGACATTGATAGAACCGCCATTACCTGCGCCGTCGGGAGCGGCTGTAAGGTTTTTGCTATCTTTGCCAAAAGCAACTGTGCCATTGGCGGCGCTTATCGAAATTACATTGGCCGACGGTACATTCCCATTGATATTGAATCCGCCGGTGGAGGAATTCAATGTCAATGTAGTCATCGGCGAGCTTTGATAGGTGCCGGTAACTCCTGTGGTCAGTGTGCCCGTACCTGAGGCGTTGATCGCTAAATTGGCAGTATTGACGGCACCGTTATTCGTGAGGCCGCTGCCGTTAATGGTTATGCCGCCAGGTCCGTACAATACGTAGTTTTTAGCCAGAGTTACCCCGCCCGGATTTGTGATCGTCACGGTGCTACCGGAAATGCCCTGTCCGCTGGCAATGCCGATTTGACCGTTTGTTGTCGTCGTTTTGGTCCCGTCGATATTGAAAGTCTGTGTTGAGCCGGAGCTCAACGTAATAGCACCGTATGTGCCACTACCGTTGTGTGTGTCCAGATTGCCGCTCAGGAGCAAATTATTGCCGGCTGCAAGGTTTACGGTGCTGCCGTTGCCTGTGCTGCTGGTGGCGTTGACTTGCATGCTGGCAGTGTTGACGGTCAGGTTGCCGGCACTGGTCACGTTTACCTGGCCGCCATCAGACCCGGCGGCTGAGATGGAGAAGTTGCCTGCAGCATTGCCAATGACGAGTGTGCCGCCTGAGTTACCGGTGATATTGAGCGTTACAATGCCGCCCTTGTTGCCCGCAGCGCTGCCTCCATTGGCCGATAGGACAAACGGTGCCGGAGCTGTTCCGGTGCCGTTGTAAACTACATCGGCGGCGACGAGACTGATGGTGCCCCCGTTGCCGGAGCCATCTGGCAGAAGCGTGACGCCGGTTAAGGGAGTTGTGAATTTACCGCCTGCGTTGACGTTAAACGATCCCAGCTGGCTTAATCCTGCAAATGGGGTGCCGCTTGGGCTGGTGATAGTTGTATCACCACCCGATACGAATGAGAGTGCCGCTCCGGCTGCTGTCGTGAAGCTGTCCTGATTGCCGGACACGGATAACGCCCCTGTTGGATTGCTGAAGCTCAGTGATGTTTGAGCTGAAGCGGTGCCGAGATTAGTGACGCTCGGCGTCAAGAATGCCAGGCTGCTGCCGCTGGACAAGGTGCCGTAATTTGTCACCGATTGACCAGACAAAGTAAGGCTGGATCCGGTCAATCCCGCCGAAGGGACGATGGCGCTGCCAATTGTCAGATTACCGTTGACTGTTACATTTAGCGGGTTTGTACTGATGAAAGTGCCGAGAATGGTCAGATCTCCCCCGGCGGCTATTTGATCTGTTCCACCTGGTGTCGCGCTTGGCGCGATAGATACAGCGCCGGCATTTGTCGCGAGATTGACACTTGTTGATGATAGAAAGCTGCCGAAAGTGACATTGTTAGTGGCAGACGCCAGGTTGATCGTTGCGGCCGTGACCGTGGATCCCGATGACAAGGCGATACCGCCGCCGGACTCTATATCGACCAGTGTGGCCGAAGAATTGCCCAGGGAGCCGTTGACCGTTACTCCGCTGGCGTTCTTTGCCTGGATAGTGACACTGTTCGCGGCTAGAGGGCCATTTACAACAAGCGGTGAGGTCGTGGTGTCCACGAAGCTGAGGCCGCTGCCGACTGAGGCGTTGAGGGTAGTTGCGGTTGATGTCCCCACGGTGACAGCTGCGTTGGGAGCAGTGATCGAGACAGTGGTGTAGTTGGCCTGAGGAATCGTCAGCGCTGATGCCTGAGAAACCAATGAGAATGTACCTGAGGAAGTGCTGGCTGCTGAAATCGACACGCTGCCGGTGGCGCTATCGACCAAGTAGATGTTGCCATTTGCGGCAGTAGTTGAAGTTATGGTGCCGGAGTTGGCAGCGGTGGTCAAAATAGGACTCGATACAGAACCAATGCTGCCGGCAGTGGCAAAGTTGATGCTATTGGAGGTAACGATTGTTCCCGTCGCTGCTGGAAAATTGGTTATGCTACCGGTGCCCGATGTGGTCATCGTGATGCTGCCGGATGTGGTGCCGGTGCTGACTGGGCCGCGGAGGACTACTCCAAAATTCCCTCCGGTCGTTGTGAAATTGATTGTGCCTTCGGGAGCGGAAACCCGTATGGCCGTGATGGTGTTTTGGGCTGTAACGGTAATGGATTTTCCAGAAGAGACAGTTGCTACCAACGGTAGGAAGTTGGAGCCCTGATCGATGGTTACGTTACCGGTCTTGGAAGTAAAGTTGAAGCCTGGGCCGTTGCCTGCTGTGCTATTGCCCATATTGGTCTTGACGTTGATGTCACCGTTTGCCGAGATACTCCCGAAGATGGCGGTTAATAGTCCGCTGCCGGTGGTGGTTACAGTCCCTCCATTACTGATTAGCGTCAGTGGTCCGGCATTGGGTCCAAACCCCCCGGAAACAGGTGCCGAGATATTGATGTCGTTGGGGCCAGCGTCTCCGTTAGTTATAATCGAGACTGCGGTACCGGAAACGGTACCCACCAAATTGACTGTTCCGTCAGCTCCTGTGGTGCCCGCTCGTTGGCTGGTTGTTAGATTGAGGTTGGAGGTGTTGATGCTTAAGACGTTTAACGGCACACCAGCATTGTCTTGAAGGTTAAATGATGTGCCCTGTGGAGCCGCATTAGAGGAGAGTTTCAATGTCCCGGTTTCAAACAAGAGCGGTGCGCTTCCTGTAGCTCCTATTCCGTTGGCTGAAATGTCTAGCAGGCCATGACCTGTCACGACCTTTGCAGTTCCTCCAGCGAAGCCGCTTCCCTGGCCGCTGATGTTAGTTTCTCCACCTTTGCCTCCGACTGTGGTTGAGCTACCGCCCGCTCCACCCGCAGCGCCGACGATGCCGCCTCCGTTTCCGCCCGCAGAGCCCAGGCCTGCACCGCCCACAGTGTCCCCAAGCCCACCTGTACCGTTGCCGGAAGCACCGCCTCCGTTGCCACCAGTCGATAGTGTGCCGATTGATGTACTGCCGAACACACCGCCGCCGCCTCCTCCACTTCCGGAGAGGGCTGAAAATCCGCCGCCACCCCCAGCTCCATAATCAGTGGCGCTCGTTCCCGTGCCACCGCCACCGCCGCCGCCACCACCGCCGTAAGCGCTGCCGCCGCCGCCGCCTGCTCCAACGCCCGTCGCTGCAAAGCCACCTGTGCCACCGGCCCCGCCGTCGTATGCATAGGCCGTGCCAGTCATGCTAAATCCGCCGAGCGAGTTGATCTTGATGCCTCCAGCCAGGCCTCCTGTCCCACCGCCGGTCGCCGCCGTCGTTTCGGAGCCACCGGCTCCGCCGCCGCCACCACCACCTGAAACGTTTATATCGCCGGACACTGTTACGCCCAGGCCGCCGGGACCATTTTTGACGATGGTGACTTGCCCGCCCGCACCGCCGTCGCCGCCATTGGCCGTTGGGGTTGAGGAGCCGCTGCCTGCTCCACCACCGCCTACTGCACTTATATTGCCGGTAATGGTGACTCTCTGGTTCCCTGTAATATCGATGTTGTGACCGTTGCCACCGTTGAGGGATGCTCCTCCAGCTATTCCACCATCGCCATTGGCTGCTATGTTGCCGGTTATGGCAACACTGCCGACGTTGATATTAATGTCACCGGTTGCGGAAATGTTGCCCAGAGTTTGCCCTTGCGAGAACTTTACGGTCCCGCTATTTACAAAGGAATTGATCCCTTTGCTGGCGGTTCCGGTTGTGTCAAAGGTCATGCCCGTGCCTACGCTGGGCGTGAAGGTGGATAGCGAAATGTTGCGGCCGGTTATGCCGGCTGTCGTATAGCCAGGACCCTGGCTGCCGGCGATCAGGCTGACATCCCCGCGTTGTCCGCCCGCTGAGCCTGCATCAACTGTCACGGCTGACGCACCTGTGGGCAGAAAGACTGAGCCGCTGAGGATGCCGGTCCCAGCATATGCCACCATCTGCACGTACCCTGCGTTGCCGGTCGCGCCGGTGCCGGCCGTTGTAATTAAGCTAATTGGGCCTGTTGCGCCGGTCGGTCCCATGACTCCGGTGAAGTCGATAACGCCACCCGTGGCGCTGCCCTTGTTCGGGCCCGCGGAATCCGTCAGTACCACGTTACCGCTGCCATCCACAGTGAAGTTCGCACCGGCTATGAGACTTAAGTTGCCGCCATTGCCGCCGCCGGGCGCTGTCGAACGCGTGTCGAGCACACCGCCGCTGGCACTGACGATATTTTTGCCTGAAACAATCGCCAGGTTTGCACCGTTTGTGGGCGCGATCGTGCCGTCGATTATGATGTTGTTCTGACTCGCGATGGTGGGATCCCCGTCGGCATCAACATCGCCGAGGTTCAGATCCGAATTACTCGTATACAGATGTACGTTGTTGCCCGAAGCATTGATCAGTCCACTGACTTTTTCGGCTTGTAAATTGACTGCCGACTGTCCGGCCTTGAGGTTGAGCTGCTGCGAATCATAATTGCCGGCCATCACGGTCAGGGCATCGTTGTTACTCTGCATATTGATGTTGCCGTGGACAGCACTGATTGTGCCGCCGCTGTTTTCAACGAGCAAGCTTGTGTCGCTGCCGACATTGACATTGCCCAGCTTGCTGGCAATCGTGCCGGAGTTGACCAGGTGCGCGGTGTTGAGATTGACGTTTTGATTGGCCGTGATAGTGGCCGTCTGGTGTGGGGAGGCAAGGTTTTGTATTTCCGGCGCTGAAATAGTCAGGTTGCCACTGCTGCTTATCTTGCCGCTGTTTACGACGCTGGCCGCTGCGTTCAATATTGGATCGGCCGCAAACAGGCCGCTGATGTCGGAACCCGTGTAAGACCCTATGGCTCCACCATAGCCGTTCACAATGTGGTTGGCGGAGATTGTGTCGCTGGCGCCTGCCGCCGTCGCAGCCGTCAGTATGGAGCCGCGATTGTAGAGGACCCCTGTCAGAGCAAAAGTACTCACCTCATCGATCAATTTGACCCCGTGGCTGACTGTAAGTGAGCCTATTGAGCCATTAAAGGCACTGACGAAGCTGTTGTCGAGCACCACAGTGCCGCCTGTAGCAGCACCGGTTTTTGAAATGTTGATCGTCTGCACGCCACTGGTCAGCACCTGCTGCGCAGCTACGTATTCCGCTGCTGTGAGCTTGCTTTGCAGGTTGATGGTTTCTTTGACGCCGCCTACATCTATGGTGATGGTGTGGAAATCTGTAAGGTTGCTGGCGAAGAAATCCTGCTTCGTTGACCCCAAGTTGACGTTGTTGCCGCCGCCCTGTGGGGCGTTTAGACTATTCAATTGGGCGGCATTGTGGGCATGGAAGAAGCTGTGAAAACCGCCGACTGTGGTCTGCTTGCTGTCGGCGTTGGACCAGCTGTTGGGGCCCGCAGTGTGCAGCAAATTTTGTCCGGTATGTTGCATCTGGCTCGTTGCGCCGTGCTGTGCAAATCCCCCCATGTGGCCGTTCGTGGCCCAGGATGTACTAGCCTGCGGGGCGTGCACCAATAGCGGCATACTCTCGTGGGCTATCGCTGCTGCAGTGGAGAGAGACAAGCTTCCTGCCAGTCCGACAGAGGCGAAGACCAATCTCTGTTTGGTTGTGCGTTGTGCCGAAGCAGGTTGACTACCTTTTGTCATGAATATTTCACTCCCAGACACGTGACGACAGACCCAGAGATACCTGCATAGCCGGAGAGTGAAGGTTGGCGGTTCACTGTTCGGATATGGATGGTCAATGGTATCTGTTTGAAAGTTTTGGTCAAGGGCCGAAAGCTGGCGCGCTCTGAATTAATTAATGGATGCTGACCCGCGTGGCCTTTGCAAGCACTGATGGGAGGTTAATTTTGTCGGCGATAGTAAATATGTCTTTTTATGGGGGCCCCATAGCCTAACAGTTGATAAAGTGTTTGTTTGGGATCGCTTTACTATGGCCTGGAGCGCGACGTTCGAGGATGTCCATCCAGACCATCGGAAACAAGTTCGCCGCCAGCCTCGACCCGAAAGAAAAACCCCCCATTCAAACAGTAATTATGTCCCGGTACGAGCGCCGTTGCCCGAATCCTCTCGCTCCAACCTTCTGGTATTTGACCGTACTGTATGGCACTGATTGTGCTGTCTTTCGATGCTGATATTTCCCATACAGGTTTCAGCGTTTCACCCTTGTCGTTGACTTCGTTGACGCGCAAATAACTCACGTTCGCCCCAGACTGAAAGGCTGCTGGTTTGAAAAAGGTGATGGTGGGAGGATTGCCGGATACTTTCACGTCGTAGCCTGGACGGTAATGTAAGGCGCATATGACCGGAATTCCAAAGGTCACTGTCCACAGGAGCCCAAAGATTCCAACGAAACGACTTAATTCGCCTTTGGAAGCGTTGAGCTTTTGTGCAAGACTCTTGCCAGGCTGTTCCACTGATTTCTCCGCGCCCTACGGACTCCTTGCCGGGGTGGATATCCACGCCAGTATATTTCCGGGGGCAAGACTCAAACACAAAATACCCAGAGATAATAATAGTAAAAATCGGGCGCGTCTGCCCTGTGATCGACGAGACGACATTACCATTCCCACCATGAACATTGGCAGTGCGATTGTTGTGGCGATGGTCTTACCCAGCGCCTTGAGTCCGTTGGCTAGGTGCTCCTCCCTTCGCATCATGGTCGAAGCGTCATCAGAATTTTCGAAGGAGCAGACAACTTGCTCGAAGATCGAAAAGGCTGTCGGTGCTTGGCTCAAGGCTTTTTGAGAACAGCTGGTGGTAATCGCTACAACGAGCATGAAGGCTATTTGTAAGGTGATTGATCGTATCCTAAGTGGCATAGCGGCTCCTTGGTGAGACTTCCCAAGTCTATTTTTAGAGCCGGCTGACATCCACTGGATTCACCCTGTCGCATTTACCGGGAAAACCCCGGGTGGCATGGTTTTTCAAGCTGCCATAAATGGCCATCAAAACCCAAACAACCACCGGGTTTGTTTTTCCAGAGCCATCGAGAGCAACACTCCTGCTGCAATCAGCGGTCCCAGAGCCATTGTCGATGGTTTCTGGCCCGGGTTGCGCTTGCGCCGTATGATGGCGGCGACGCCGAACACGCCATAAAGCAGACAAAAGTAAAAGGCCGCGCTCAGGAGGCCTGCCGGAAGCAGAATGGCCCCGATTGCGCCAAGCAGTTTCGCGTCGCCGCCGCCGATTGGATCCTTAAACTTCGACCTCGTCAAAAGCTTGGGCAGTGCAATCACAGCCACGCCGAGAAAGGCTCCCAGGAGAGCCAGGAGGCATTGTTTCCAACCACCGATAAGGTAGTTCAAAATCAGGCCCAACAATGCGGCCGGACCGACTAAAACGTTGGGCAATTTCCTCGTGCGAAAGTCGATAATCGCAGCTGCAATTACAAGGACGATTGCCAGATATTTTGTGCTATTCGCGTCTAACGCCAAGCGGGTGACCAGGGGGCAGGAAAGCAGCCGGAGCTAACGAAAACACACTACCACATCGCTGCTGGTAGTGTGTTTTCTTGACCAGGCCGTTAAATGGTCCTAGGCGCTGAGGATGGCCGCCAGGTCCTTGTCGGGCCGGGTGACGGGGCTTATCTCGTAGGCATTTACCAGGACTTGCAAGACCGACGGTGTGATGAAAGCCGGCAGATTCGGTCCCAGTTTGATTTTCTTCACGCCCAGATGGAGCAATGTGAGCAGCACGGCGACTGCTTTTTGCTCAAACCAGGAGATGATCAACGACAGCGGCAATTCGTTTATCGTGCAGTCAAAGGCCTGAGCCAAAGCGCTGGCGATGATTACAGCCGAGTAGGCGTCATTGCACTGGCCGACATCGAGAAGTCGGGGCAGCCCTGCTATTTCGCCAAATTGCAGATGGTTGAAGCGATACTTGCCGCAGCCGAGCGTCAGTATCACGCAATCCTGGGGCACTTGTTCGGCTATTTCGGTGAAGTAATTGCGCGAGAATTCCGCTCCATCACATCCGCCAATCAAGAAGAAGTGTTTGATGGCGCCTGCCTTTACAGCTTCAACAATTTTGTCGGCTACGCCAAGCACTGCCTGACGGCCAAAGCCGATGGTTGTGGTGGTTTCGGGCTGGTCATCCTTGAAGCCTTCGCATTGCAGTGCCGCTTCGATGATCGGAGCGAAATTGTTTTCAGTGATTTTTTTCACGCCTTCAAAGCCGACAACGTCGATGGAGAAGAGGCGCTGCTTGTAGGTTTCGGCAGGGGGCTTGAGGCAGTTGGTCGTCATCAAAATCGGGCCGGGGAAGGCTGCGAATTCGGCGACTTGATTTTGCCAGGCGGTGCCGTAATTGCCGACCAGGTGCTTGAATTTCTTCAGCTCCGGATAGCTGTGCGCAGGCAACATTTCGCCGTGCGTGTAGACATTGATGCCCTTGCCTTCAGTCTGCTTCAGCAGTTCGAGCAAGGTGTTCATGTCGTGGCCGGAGATCAAAAGACACTTGCCGGCGACGTGCGATGTTTTAACGCTCGTGGGGACTGGATGGCCGAGGCGCTCTGTGTGCGCCTTATCCAGCAGTTCCATAACGGCAAAATTGACCTTGCCTGTCTCAAGGCAGAGAGCCAGAAGTTCGTCGATTGTGATGTCAGTGCGTGTGGATTCGCTCATGGCGTGGTGCACAAACGCAAATACCGCTTCATCCCGGTAGCCGAGCATGGCCGCGTGATGGGCATATGCCGCCATCCCTTTGACTCCGTAGATGAGCAGCTCGCGCAGTCCGGTCTTGTCGGCGCCGTCTTTTGAAATGTCCACGAGAATGCCGACAGCGTCAGCGATGGAAAGCATCTCCGCTTCCGTTTGCGGTATCGGCATGACTGCGGCACCGGAGAACTCTTCGACTTTCACGCCCTTCTGCTTGGCCGCCTCGACGTACATCGTGCGCGCCATGTCTCTAACTTTTGCCAGTCGTTGCACGTAGGCGACGTGTTCGTGTTCGTCGAAGTTGACGTTTGTGAGCGTCATAAATAATGCTTCAAGAGTGATATCGTTCACTGTTTTGTCCGTGGCGCCCAGCTTGCGTGCGGCGTCCGCATATATTGATATGCCCTTGACGATGTTTACCATCAGATCTTGCAGGCGCGCTGTAGTTGGGCTTTTGCCACAAACTCCCAGCGAATTGCAGCCCGTGCCCTGGGAAGTTTGTTCGCACTGATAACAGAACATTGACATGTTCGACTCCTTGTATTGCCTCTTTGCCACAATATAGAGTTGAGTCGTGCCCTGCCCTCGTCCTTTCGGGTGATTCTTATGGGTAACCGGCACTCACGGATTTTTCACAGAGCTCTTGTTTTAATCCTCTTGCAAACAACCCCCGAGAGGTCCGTCACATGGATCGAAATACCGAAGCCATACGCCACCAGGAGTCCGATCAAGCCGGTCAAGTTAATAACGACAACCTCGTGACCGTGATCCACCGACAAGATACCTTGCTGCGTGAGCCGGGGATGCCTGTCGCGCGTACAGAATTAGGCGGCGGTTACTTCGTGGGAAAAAACGGCAGCGACTGTGAAATCGTCACCGACTCGCATGTGATCGCGGATTTGAAATCTGCTCCATTTAAGGACGGCAAGGATATCGAACTCGACACCTCCAAACCGGGCACGACCAGTGTCATTTTGCCGGATGGCAAACGTTTGTCGGCGCAAATTTTGAGTGACGACCCGACCCATGATAAAGCGGTGTTGAAGGTCAGTGCGGCTGACGCGGGCGATGTCTGCCGCGCCGAACAATTTGCTTCAGCGCTGCCGAATATAGGAGACCATGCCACATCCAGTGGATTTGGCGGTGGCGTATTCGGTCAGCATGATCACGTGCTTATCGGCTCCGGGACCCCGGCTGGCCTTAGTGACTTAGTTGACTTCAGCAAAGAGGGAGCGAAAATCGATAAAGATATGCCCTTGATGATATTTGAAGGCGAGGTCAACAGAGGCGATTCAGGTGGGGTCATGCGCAACGCAGAGCACCAGATTTTCGGCCGGGTCATTGCCGCCGCCCCAGTCACTGCGGACGACGGCACGGTCCATAACTTGACTTTCGTTTCGCCGGATTTTCTTTCGCATTAGAATCGGCGGACAAAGCCCCGGCGAAATCCGCCTTGCGTCAGGGGCCCAGAGCCACAAATGGTAGACTTTTTGCATGTCTTCGCCGTCTACCGATAAACTCCAGCTGCCCTACAAACCCGCCATCGGCCGGCGCGGATTGGCCCTGGTGCTGGCGCCGGTAGTGCTCGGCAGCTGTTTCCTGCTTGTCCTCAATTATCTCTGGTATTCGTCCAATAGTCTGATAATCAAGGACCAGAGATGCAATGAGCTTTCAATTGCGCTCAACCAGTCCTTCACCGCGCTCAGTGAGTATGCCTATGCGGTGATGAACAGTGCTTTTCAGTCGAAGCCCATACCGCGGGAGCTGCTCCTGAGTGAAAGGCAAAACGCTGAAAAACACTTGAACCTTCTGAATTCACTCATGACTGCCAGCAGGGAGCCTGTCGCTAACGAAAGGGTTATTCAGCAGGGGCTGATTGCGTCATTTGCCGAAGTCAATCAGATGGCGACCACAATGCCCGCCGGTCGCCTGGTTTTTAATCTGCAGCGAGTCAATATTTCCAGCAGATGGTTGCGAAAAGGACTGTTGATAAGCGATCAAATTCATACATTCAATACTCAACAAATCGCCGCCCGGGCGCAATCGCGCAAGCAGCAAGATTTGCTGCAGAAGGCGCTGGAGTCGCTTGTTTTCATTACCTTCGCCAGTGGTGCTGCCGTCTCGGTGGGGCTGTTCTACGCTTTTGCCGGGAGTACCCTGACCCGCGTCAAGATCCTTGGGCGCAATGCTTCTGCCCTGGCCAGGCTCGAGGTTCCGACCGAAAGCATTGACGGCAATGACGAAGTGGCGTATCTGGATTCGGTTTTTCGGGCGGTGGCCGCCGAGCTGAGAAGGGCTCGTGACGAGCATCAGTCGATAGTGCAGATGATTGCTCACGATATTCGCTCGCCCATGATGGCGGCGCAGATTTCCATTTCCACCCTGGAAGAATTCTTCATCGACGCCCTGCCCGGGGCGGCCATTCAATGGTGCGAGCAAATCACCGCCGCTTCCAATCACGTGCTGGCTTTTGTCGATCAGCTTCTTACGCTTGAGGCGCTGGAATCAGACGGCATAGATCTTACGCCGTCCGATTTTTCAATTCGAGACCTGGTGCAGGAGTGCATACTGTCTCTCTCCGAGCGCTCCGGCCTGAAGTCTCTAAGTATCGAGAATACCTGCACTGATACTCAAATGCGCGCGGACAGGCGCCGTGTGGCTGAGGTGATTTCTACTTATCTGTCAAATGCCATCCAGTCGGCTCCGGAAGCATCACAGATCGTTGTGAGCAGTAAGACCGAGGCTGATTGTGACACAGTGCTGGTTCGCGATGCCGGCCCGGGTCTGTCCAGACTGCAATGCAGTGAGGTGTTTGACCGCTCTTATGCTTCGGACAGTGAGGCCGACTGTGCTGACTTTGGGCTGGGTTTGCATATCTGCAAGATGCTGGTGGAAAGCCATGGCGGCCGGGTTGGCGCTTTCTCTGAATCGTCCCGTGATCGCTCTTTCTATTTTTCCATCCCGCGGGCCAGTGCCGGTCAGTTATCGAAGACTCAGTCCCCGGCTGAGGCACAGGCTGCCGGAGAGGAAGTTGGTGCCGGGCTATTGGGCAATCTCCGCCGCAGTTTGATAGGCAAAGTTGTGGTACTGATGGTGGTGCCGCTCGCGGTGCAGGCTGCTTGCTTGATCTGGATAGACAGTCAGCTGGCAAACTCGCAGAGATTGGCGCAGCTAGAGCGTCGGCAGTCGGATCTTGTCTCGATGATGGACGAGCTCTGGCTGCGGCAGTGTCGGGCAACAGGCAATGCGGGATTTTTCACGGTTTTTCACAACCCCGAGTATCGTCAGCGGGCAGAGGAGGATATTCGTGTTTTGAGAGCGACTGTCGATGCCCTGGACACAAGCTTGGCCTCCGGCGGCAATGCTCTCTGGCATGACGCCAGGCTCTTTATTTTAGATGAGACGAGCGCTCTGGAGGAGCGTATGAAAAAAACGAGTCCCGAGGAGGTCGTTGATGAACTGGCGCGCACATCGGACTTTATCCTGCCCGGTCTCAGTCTGAACAATCGCATGGCGCAGCTGACCGCGGAGCAGATGCAGTCTCTCTCGACAATTATTCAGCAAAATGAAGGTGCCCGCGCGCAGATGGAGAAGCTGATTTTTCTGGCCATTGTATTTAATGCTTTGCTCTGTGCCGGGCAGCTGTGGCGGCTGCGATATGAAATTGATCGGCGTCTGGCGATACTGGTTGATAATGCCAGGCAACTGCCGTCGCGGGGCACCTTGCACGCGCCTGTGGGTGGCTCCGACGAAATCGCCGCCCTGGACAAGCTTTTGCATCGCGCCGCCCGGGAGCTCAAGCAGGCGGACCGCGAGAGGAAGCTGGTGATGGATATGGTCGGGCAAAACATCGCCGGCCCTTTGCAAAATATGGCGGAACTCGCCCGCAAGCTGGAAGCCGAAGCCGACCGCGCGCCCGCCTTCAGTGCCAGGGGGCGCAATAATCTGGAGGCGACCCGGCGCAATATTGGCCGAGTCCAGATGCTGACCAACGATCTCTTTGTCATCGACCAGTCGGCGAATCTGAAAAATGAATTGCAGCTTGCCCTGGTGCGAATTGCCGAAGTTGTAGATGAGTCGATGGTGTCGGTCGGCAGCTTGGCTCGTGAAAAGGGTATCCAGTTAGAGGCCGAGGTCTCGGACGTGGCAGTGATGCTTGATCGCAAGCGCATGATTCAGGTGCTGGTTAATTTGCTGGCCAATTCCATCAAATTTTCTCCGGCACAATCAACAATCTTTATCAAGGCTCATGCGGTCGCCTCCGGCGTGCAGATAGTGGTGCGAGATCAGGGACCGGGGATGGACCAGGCCACCCAGGCCAAAATTTTTGAAAAATTTGTGCGCCAGCGTGGTCAAAAGCAGCAGGCCTTCGGTCTCGGCCTGGCCATTTGCAGGCTGATTGTGGAGGCCCACGGTGGTCAGATCGCGGTGGAATCCAGGCCTGGGGCCGGCAGCAATTTTTCTATTACAATTCCTGCCGACGCCTGAAACTATTGAGGCTTTTGTTTGTCGGTGGGGTTGATGGTATAGCCTGAGCCAAGAATGGTTTTTAGGATGTGCGCTTTGCCAACCTGGGCAAGTTTTTGTCGCAGGAAATTGATCCAGGTGCGCACTGCTTCCGATGTCCCCTCGGTGTCGGATGGCCAGACGGCTTCAAAAAGCATCTGTGAGCTGAAGACCTTTCCCGAGTTGCGCATCAGATACTCAAGCAGAGCCACTTCCTTGGCTCTCAGGCGCACCGACGAGGCGCCCACCGTCACCACACCCTTCTCCGGGTCAAGCACCAGGCCGTCTATTTCCAGCTGCTGCTGAAATGTCCCTGTGCGGCGGCGCAGCAGGGTCTTAATGCGGGCGTGTAGTTCGCGTACATTGAAGGGCTTGACCATATAGTCATCGGCCCCGGCTTCCAGTGCGGTTTCCAGGAAGTCGATCCGGTCATTGCCGGTGAGGAAAATAATGGGAGCCTGACCACCCTGGGCCCTGTAATCGCGGCAAATTTTATCCCCATTTACGCCGGGTAGATTCCAGTCCAGGACAATCAAGTCGTATTTGAAGCCGGTCAGCAGTTGCTGCGCATCCTGGCCGCCGGGGCACATTTCCAGGGTGTAGCCGTGGTTGGAGAGATAGGCGTCCAGCGATTTTCCGATTTCAGGATCATCGTCGACAATCAAAAGTTTCGCCACGGCCTGACCTACTAAAGGACAAATGTGTAAGACAATACATCATTTTAGGCGCAGTTTTCTGGTTCGTAGGAGAGAACGGGGCGATACGTTAATAACACGAATAATGACAGCAATTTATTTCTGCTTGTCTTTTGGTTCGAGGGCATCAAGTATCTCCTGTGCAGTCATTGGACCTGCTTTTGAAGATTTTATCCATGGTCTCGGGCCGGAGTCGTACCTGCGAACACCAAGATTGGTTGAGGCGTTTCCCTGTGCTAGTTGCTCGGATTTCAGTCGATATTTTAGTGAGCCGCTTTGCTGCTTTATCTGGTATGCAACGCTGCTGCCGGACATCTCAGCTGCCGCTAGACTTGAAGCGAGGCTGTTAAGCTCCTCGACCCCGTATGCCGTACCGAGTTGTGATAATGATTGATGTAAGGGGATGCGGCTGTTTTTGAAACTCAATACACACTTGCTCACCTGTATGCTCAGGTCCGGGCAGCTCCCGGCGCACGCATTGCCGGCCTGTTCTATTGCTGCAGGAACACTCACCCCCGCCTCTATCAAAGTAGCCAGGCAGTCCAGA
The DNA here is from genome assembly GCA_018266215.1 of Cyanobacteria bacterium SZAS LIN-3. Classification (GTDB taxonomy): domain Bacteria; phylum Cyanobacteriota; class Vampirovibrionia; order Obscuribacterales; family Obscuribacteraceae; genus REEB67. Next base: position 23,913 of record JAFEAV010000086.1, read on the forward strand.
AATTCCGGCAATTGAGAACGGATCTCCCTGCCGGCATTCAGATCGGGGCGGGCTATCAGGGTGATAGCTGCAGCGATGGCCGCGAAGACCATATACATCATGTAAAGTCTGCCCTGGCTATCCGGCGCAATTGTAGACATCCAGGGCAGGAGCGGGTTGTAGTAGACAGAGGTCTGTTCTCCGGTATTGAAAGTGGTTTTTGCCGGCTGCCCTGGACCGGGAGCGAAGTAAGAACGCTCGTCATAGCTCTGGTCGCCAATTTTGTAGTTATAGTTAACAAAGAGACCTGGAGCAACACCTCTGGCGCCGGGCGGTTCTGTGACTTCGGTTATGCGACCGGTCGTCGTCGGCCAGGCTGTTCTTGAGATATCCCATATGTATGAAGCTGCGGCTAACATAAATACGGATGCGAAAATTGTTAATAAAATCAGCGTTGATTTGCCAAGCCCAAAGAGCCCTGCGTTGGGCTCAGGTACTCCTGATTCGTGAGAATCAGGTTCTTGGTCGGATAGGTGATCGTCAAGGTTCATACTTAGTAAAGCTCGAAAGTCCACTAAAGTACATGCTTCCCGGTTACAGTCGTCATCAAACGATGCAGCCGTCTTAGATGGCTGGTTTCGATGCACCACTGTGCTTGTTTGAAGTCGCCTAAGGCAGCCAATCCCCATCAGTCTTTAGTTGCTTGCGCGCGGCTTCAAACGGCTTGCGCATAGCCTCTTTGTAGGCTGAATCGGACCGTTCAAACTTCCGGCTCAGGTCTTGAATAATTTGTTTGGTGGCAGGAGTCCGAAAGGTTTCGTAGGCATGCACAGCTCGTTCAAGCAGCATGGCATCATCCTGAGCTTCGCCTCCGCCCGTCCTATATTTGAGCGCCTCATCGCCCGTTGCCACCTGCGAAAAAACATTATTCCTGCCAATCGTTACAGTGCCGTCGTCAGAAGCGAGGAGTGACAGGGCCGGCTTGTGAAACCAGTCTTTTCCCTTGCTGCCGAAGGCAAGGAAACCACCGAAGTAAGGCACCGTGACCTGCCCCATACCAAACTCACCCTTGTCATTGAGATCGCGAGTTTGTGAAAAATCGTAGGCCGAACTCTCCTTGTCAGCTAAGGTCTCGGCGTCTTTCTTGACCAGATCTTCGTAGGCAACTCCTCGCTGCACCACCCCTTGCCAGACCCTGGAAAATTCTTGAGATGTTTCTACTGTACCGCCCTGCACAAACTGCTTGCCTAACTGCAATAATTTTTCAGCATCAACATTTGCTTGGGCCGCCAATTCTGGAGAAATGTCGCTATGGCGTTCCGGCGGCCGGGTCTGAATGCATTTGTTGTTTACATTATTCGGAGTGATGCCATCGGTGCAACTGTAAACAACTCCGTCAGCAACGCCTTCTATGTGCTTGGGGACCCCTTGGGCAGAGCCCGTCAGGTCGAAGCTAAGACTATCTTCCCAGCCTTCTCTAGTCGTCCAGGTTGAACCTCTATGGGCCCGGATATTGGATCCATTGGCGGGGTCCTGAGTGATTTTTTCCGCTTCTGAAGCGACCATGCCCCGAAACTGGCGGCCGGCTCCAACAATGGACTGCCACTCTTCGGCAAAGCGGTCTGAGGAGCTAATAGAACCATCTTGCAGAAAGCTTGCTCCGTCGGCGACAAGACGTTCTGCGGCACTGTGCGCAGCGGCCTGGAGTGCTTCTTGAGCATTCGGTGCTGCGGTCGAGTTTTCTAAATTAGCCATGGCTGACGTCCTCAAACGAATATGATCTGTTTTGCAAGGCGACAAGCGCACAAGACATTTCTATACGGCGACCAATCTCTTTTGGACAGTTGCAGAAAATATTTCGCGATGGCCGGTAAGGAACAATCGTTTGGAACTTGTCGCGGACTTTAACGGTAGTTTAACGCTCGCCCATTTATCGTTGGCATCTGCTGTAGACAACAATGAGGTGCAGAAATTGACTGACAAACCGTCCTCGGCGCATGACCTTGCGCGAGACCAATCCCAACCAATTACTAATCCGGATTCCAGTTCTAAAATTCTTTTTGATGATTCTCACAGTGGTAAAACAATAGGTCGTTTCAATCCGCAGGGGGAGTCACTGGCCTGTAAGAGCAATCCTCCTGAGGGCACGGTGCCTTCTCTCATGCCCGGCCAGAATACCCACGGTTGTGACTTTAAGGGGATGAAAGACCTGCCCAAAGGTATCTCCCATCTGGACTTTCCCAATATTTACAACGAGGCCGCGCCCAGCAGCGTCAGGTTTGACGCAAAACTGAGCTCGCCCGGTGATCCCAATCCCAAACATGTGCAGGACGGTCCGATGGGGAGCGGCGCAATG
>JAFEAV010000087.1 GCA_018266215.1 Cyanobacteria bacterium SZAS LIN-3
AAATCCGATTCTAAGCCCGAGCCCCCTGCGGAAGCGAAACCTTCGCCAACCGTTGAGCCTGCTCCGCTGCCTTCCTCTCGCCTGGTCAATGATCCCCAGGAGCCTAAGTCTAATGATGTCGGCACCGCCACTGGTGCAACTTTCACCGCCGTAAGCGGTACTCTGGAGCTTGCCGAAGAGCCTGAGGTCGAAGAAGTTTTGCCCCCTCCGTCCGCGCCGGCCCCAGCCGAGTCTGCGGCGGCTCCGGTGCAGCGTGATTATGAGGTGATTACATCGGATTCACTGCCGGCGGTTGGTTCGAAGGAATTTGACGAGATTCTGGCCAAGGCCCAGAAAGCCTCGGAAGAACCCCAGAATACTAACGTCGTTCAGCAGGCAGTCACAGCTCAAATTCATTTGCCCACTTCTTTTAGAACCTCATCCGATAAGCTGCCGGTGGTTTCGGCCGGACTGACGAATGAACTGCCGATTGCCAAGGCTGCTGCCCTGGCCAGACAAACTCTGGAAATGGACACATCTGCGCTCGCGGTCGCGGATACTTCCGGTGCCGCCAATCCTTTTATAACTTCGGGGGACGGCGAACCGGCTGCGACCGCCTCGGTTGCCACGGCACCATTGCCCACTAAAGATTCATCCAGTGCCTGGGCCGCCGCCGTGCGAGATGAGCCAAAGCCCCAGAGCTCGGCCGCCACGGAGGATAACGCTGAAAAGCGCCTTTTCGATATTGTGCGCACCGATCCCCTGCCCATCGTCGCCATAGACATAGAGCGCCTGTTTCAGACCAGCTTCCATGTCTCGCCCTACGGGCATGTTTCCCTGGGAAATGATGTCCTCGACAGCGACCTGCAGAAAATTCTTCAGGACTTCAAGCAGGGTAAAAACTTTATCACCGTAGCCACGGAAGAGCAGATGCAGCCGGCTCAAGTACTGCATCACTGCAAATTTTGCCTGGAACGCGGCTATATTGACCCCCCTGACGCCGTGGCCAGTTTGACCGCCGACCTCCTTCTGGGCCGGGTCGAGCTGGAGCAATATTTGCTCCAGAGGCGCCGTATTACCGGCGATGAGTTGCGTGACGTTATGGAAGTGTCCAAGCAAAAGGGCATCAAACTTACCGATCTGCTCGTAAAGCTGGGCTTCATGACAGCCTCGGATTGGGACAGACTGTGCCAGGAAAAAGAAAGGTTTGCACGGCGCTAAGAAGCCTGCAATTTTTATCTCTTTTCGGTACACTCTTTGGAGATATATACGTCATTTGGGGAGAGTTTCATGACTCACAAGTACAATCGCCGTGAAAAGAAAGCGCGCAGAAAAGCCAAGGAAAATAGAAAAAAGGTCCTTGTGCAAGAGGCCATCGCTAAAGCTGCAGCCAACAAATAGTCTGAAAGCAGCAAATTCATGACAACAAAGCGAATAATGTCGGGCATGCGTCCGACTGGTCGCCTGCATCTAGGGCACTATTTTGGGGCACTTACCAACTGGTTGCACTTTCAAAATAGCGGCGGCTTTGACCCTTATTTTAGTATCGTCGACTGGCACGCACTGACGACCAAGTATCAAGACACAAGCGAAGTCAAGGGTAATATCTTTGAAATCGCCCTTGATTGGTTGTGCGTCGGCATCGATCCCGAGAAGGCGACAATTTACGTGCAGTCGGCCATACCTGAGATAGCCGAGTTGCATCTGCTTTTCAGCATGTTCACCCCCCATAACTGGGTGGAACGAGAGCCGACGCTCAAAGATATGGTGCGTATGCTCGATAACGATGAGCATGCGGCGCAGGAAAAAGTCACCTATGGTTTGCTTGGCTATCCGGTCTTGATGGCTTCGGATATTCTCACCTTCCGCGGTGAGCTGGTGCCGGTAGGCAAAGACCAGGAATCACACCTGGAATTTGCCCGCGATGTGGCGCGGCGCTTCAATCATCTTTTTAAGACCGATTATTTCCCCGAGCCCCAGCCGAAGTTTACTGAAACGCCGCTACTCAAAGGCGTTGATGGACTGAAAATGGGCAAGTCGTTCAACAACGACATAAAAATTGCTGATACCGACAGCGATACCGCCAAGCGCGTCAAGCAAATGATTACGGATCGCACCCGCATCGCAAAATCTGACCCCGGTCATACCGACCTGTGTGAAGTGCCCTGGCCCTGGTACAACATCATCGACCGTGATAAGGCTGATGTGCTGGCCCTCGTCAAGGATGAGTGCGAGTCGGCAAAAATTGGTTGCGTCGACTGCAAAACCAGATTAGCCGGTCATATCAATGATGCTTTCCGTCCTTTCCGCGAGAAGCGTGAAAAGTTAGCGAGCGATCCCGATCAGGTACGCAAAATACTTGAACACGGCAACGCTAAAGCGCGGAAAGTCGCAAAAGAGACATTGAGCGAAGTTCGTGAGATCATGGGCATGACTACCTGGCCCACCTAGTAGCGGCCAAAAGGCTAACGCTTTGACCTCAAACGAATCTCCAGACAACGATAAAAAAGATCGGCTGCGGCAGGTGGAAATATTTTTGTGCATTGCCCTGGCAATTGCACTGAATATCTCACTCACCGCGGCCTGGGTCGTACTTATCATTGGCTTCGTTGTAGCGGCACTGCGTCCCAATCTCTCTCCACGACTGCAAAAACTTTCCTATGCGCCACTGACCATACCGCTGCTGGTTTTCTCTCTGGCTGTCACCGTCAGCACACTTGTTGCCGGCGGCACGGTGGATATGAAGCAGATTTTCAGTACTCTGCGCAGCTTTCTCATCTATTTTTATATCTATCAGGCCTTCGACTGTAACCTTCGGCCGGAGGTCGGAGGGCAATCAATTGCCGACGGATGCGAGCAAAAAACACTGGCTGCATTTCTCTGTACCGCAGGCCTGGCAGGACTTTACGGCACAGTGCAGCAGATATTCAATTTCCATCCTTTTACCTATCCGTATTTGCAGGCTACCGGATTTCTTCAGGCACCAATGCCCTTTGCCGGTTTGATGCAGATGAGTAGTTTTCTGGCGCTGGGTGTTTTTCTAAAAAAAGGCTATCTGACTTTGCCGGGCAAATTGAAAGATCCCCGCTTTTTTACCGCCGTCGTGGCCGCAAATTTTATGGGGCTTTTCTTCTCCTGCGAGCGCAGTGCCTGGCTCGGGATGCTGGCTGGTGTATTGCTTATTACTCTGCGCGTCTCCCCGCGTACTTTTTTGAAGAGTGTGGCGGCCCTGGTTGTGATTCTGGGGCTGGCCTGGTGTTTTGTCCCTGCCGTTAAAGCCAGGTTGGCACCGCTGACCAATCCCCAGAGTGATGTCGGCGTGAGCACCCGCTTGAAGATCTGGCAGCGTTCCCTGGAGCTGTACAAGCAGCATCCCTTCGTGGGTGTCGGCCCATCTCACTTCCCGCGTATCACCGACATACCGGAAGCACTGGTGCCAGGACATTCCACTGATTTGAATCATGCCCACAGCAATTATTTGCAAATGATGGCCACTCTGGGCACCCTTGGCTTTCTGGCTTTTATGGCTATTGTTGTCTTTTCTCTGCGGGCTGCCCTCAAGCAAAACGCCGTCGCCGACAGCGATTGGGACAGCGGCGTTGGTCTTGGTGTCTTCGGGGCGCTGGTATCGCTCATGGTATCGGGCATTTTTGAGTACAATTTTGGCAGCGGCCAGGTGAAGCTGGCGCAATGGTTTGTCCTTGGTGCACTGAAGGCTGACGGCGGCAAGAAAAGCGAGGGCTAGGTCATCGGTACTCTGCGCTTATGGCTGGCACTTTGTGTACTGCTGATACACGCCCAGACAGGATTTTATGTGGCCCCGCTGCCGGGCTCGACCGCCGTACAGATGTTTTTTATCATTTCCGGTTTTTATATGTCCCTTGTCTGGGACGATAAATTCAGCAAGGCCGTTCATCCAATCAAGTGCTTCTACAAGAGTCGCTTCCTGCGCATCTTCCCTGCCTATTGGCTGACCATCTTGCTTTCCACGCTCATATCCCTGGCCTTTTTTCCCTTCGGCAAGAAACTCTGTTTTGCCATGATGATGGCTGCCGGCTGCAATCCGCTTACCCAGGCCATCTTTACCCTGGCCAATGTCACCCTCCTGGGGCAGGATGTTCTCTCACTCTTCGGCGTCGACCAGGCCACTGGTGGCCTTGTCTGGCGCGACACTCATATCACAAGCTTCCTGGCCAGTATCTATTTGCTTGTGCCCCAGGGCTGGTCCCTGGCGGTGGAGTTTTATTTCTATCTGTCCTTCCCCTTTTTGATGCGCTTGAAGAGACCCTGGTTCTATGGTTTGTTTCTAGCGCTTCTGGCTCTGGAGCTGGCTCTCAGCAATCCGGTCATTGGTAAGAGTTGGGTGCACTATTTTCTCTTTCCTTTCAACCTGCATTTTTTTATGGCCGGTATGGTCAGCTATCGCCTCGGTCAAAAGCTCAATGTTAGCCGCTGGCCCAGACCACTATTGCTGGCTATTTATATCGCCGTAGAGGCCCTGACCCTGAGCTATCAGTACATGCCACTGCAAGTGGAAGGCAGATTGATTGCCTTTTTTACTATCGTTACTCTGGCTCTGCCGGCTATGTTTGAGCTGACCAGGAAAAACAAAGTCGACAGATTTATTGGCGAGCTGTCCTATCCCGTCTATTTGCTAAATCAGCTGGCTATCTGTCTTGTGGGACCTTTCTATTTTCCCAATCCGGCCGATGGTCTGAAGGTTTGTGTGGCGGCGATCTTGATGGCTGTGGCTTTCTACAAATTGTTTATTGTGCGTATTGAGAACTACAGGCATAAAATAGTGGCGCTTTAGCTGCCGTCGCTCAAACTTTGAGCTGTATCCATTTTTTGCCCTGGTAGCGCCAGACGACCATGATGCTCTGAATAATCACTGATATACTCATCGCCCACCAGACGCCGTCGGGGCCCAGTTTGAGCATGTCGGCGGTGACGTAGGCAAAGGGCAGGCGTATGATCCAGTTGCAAATGATGGTGAACCACATAACAGGTTTGGTGTCGCCTGCTCCCTGCAGGGCGCCGGTAAGAATCTGCGCCAGTGCCAGAAATGGCTCTGCTACGGAGTTTATCTTGAGATAGTTTGTCGTATAAGCAATCGTGTTTGGATCGTTGCTCAAAGCTGAGGCAATCTCGTGGGCAAAAACGAACATGCATGTGGCCATCGCCAGCATCATCCAGATGCCGATGGATGTGACTCTCCATCCGGCTTTGAAGGCTCTGTCCACTTCGTGTGCACCGAGATTTTGTCCGACAATCGATGCCACGGCCATACTCAAAGCCATGAGCGGCATAAAGATCACCGACTCTACGCGCATACCGATTGTCCAGGCGGCAAGTGCGCTGGTGGCGTCTTTGCAGCGAGCAAGGATAAAGAAGACAACGAAGACTGAGAGGGCCCAGCCGAGACGTTGAAAGGCTGATGGGATGCCGATACTTGAGATGCGATGAATGACTTTGGGTTGATACGGCAGGATGTGATTGAGACAATCTTTGACGACCGAGCGCTTGATGAAGAAGGTGGCCAGAATCGATCCCAGTATCGATGCGGCAAGGGCCGCGTAAGCCATGCCGCGCACTCCCAGACCAGGTACTGGCCAGTTGCCCAGGACAGTGGCGTAGTCTCCGACGATGTTGACTATGGTCATGCATGTCACTATCACCAGTGGCGTTTTGCTGTCGCCGATGGCGCGAAAGGTGGAGTTGGCGATCACGGTCACACTGAAGGGGATTAGCATCCAGCTGTAGGCGCTCAGGTAGCTGGAGCCGATTTCGGCCACTTCTTTTGATGGGGTGAAAAAGGGCAGAGCAAAGCTGGCGGTGGCCAGCGATAGGGCGCAGAGGATGAGGCCGAGCATGATTGAAAGGGTGAAAGACTGGCCGGCGCTGGCAAGCATGTCCTCGGTGTCGTTTGCGCCATAGGCGCGTGAAACCAGGGCTGTGGTGCCGACACCTACCGACATGACAAAGAGGAGGAAGACAAATAATATTTGTTCCGCCAGACCGACCGCCGCCTGGGCGCTGGAGCCCAGATAGCTGGCCACTTTGACGTCGACGAGACTGACCAGTGAATTGCCGATCGTGGTGAGAAGCAGAGGCCAGCTCATGATCCAGATAGCCCGCCACAAATTGCCCGTGACTAGCGCACGGTCTTGTTTCGGATTTTCTGTTGAACTGGTCACCGAGTTAAATGCTACTTCTGCTTATGGCCAAGAATTTACTTGTTAATAATCGTCATCGGCCATTTTAGCTTTCTTGCCCTTCTTTTCCAACACACCGGCTTCCTGCGCACGGCGGACCAGGGCATCGAAGGGATTCTTGGCGCCTTTCATGTCCGGCATGCCGTTGGGCAGCGTCTTGCCTTCTATCAGGGCGTAATACATGAGTACGTCTTTGGGGCTTTCACCCATGTTGAGCTGGCCCAGAACATCGAGCTCATTGGGCGTAAATTTGCCGGTTTCCATTCCGGCCTGACGTCTGGCTTCGCGCTCGACATCCACGGCTTCCATTTCATGACCGTGGTCTTCCTGTTCCGATTTGCCTTCTTTGATGCGCTGATCTTCGGCTGCCCATTCTTCTTCCTGGCCCCGGGCGCCTTCTCTGATTTCTCGGAGAGTGTCGGGTCCACCCGGTTTGCCCGCCGATGGATAGTCGATCAAAACCAATTTGCCGGTGCTGCGACTGACGCCCATCTGACCGTTGATGCCGCTGCCCGGGTCGATGACGTCCATCCCGGCTTTTTCCATCAATGCGTCAAATTTGGCAACCAGACCTGGGTCGTAGCGCTGCATCACATCCACGAGCTCCTGCACATAGACATTGGCAGTGCCGGAGAAGCCCGTGCCGTTTAGTTCAACTTCGTGGACCTGTGTAAGCAACTTGGCGTCAAATGGCCTGTGGCCCCAATCGCTTTCCCAGCCGCCTTCGGGAATCGTCACTTTGAGCGCGCCGCCTTCGGGGAAAGCTTTGCTGGGAGCCAGTTCCAGAACGGCTGGACTGTCGTTTCCTTCGCCGCCCAGTGAGCGCACTACTTTTTGATTTTTCAATACTTTGTCGCGGGCAACAAAATCGGCCACTTCACCGAGGTTGAGGTCATGCAGTGCTGATTTGAGCGTTGGCAGTTCGCCGCCGCCTTTGCTGGTGCTCGGCGCGGCGTCGCCGTCGCGGAACATAACATTGGATTTGAGATCGCTCATTGTCGCTTGCATAGCCATATTGCGCAGCGGTGGTCGGGCTCCGGCGGGAGCGTAGGCCAGGCGATTTTCCATCAGCAGAGGATTGATTGAAGCCATGAAATTGTCGAAGTGTTGATAGCCTCGCTCGGCATTGCCCTTGAGCACATCGGTAATGGTCGGGTTTTTGACCCGGTCTATTGAGCCTTCGGTCACTTTGCCGTGAATGGCGCCAAGGCCGAAACCAACAACAGCCATGCCGTAGGCCGATTGCTCGCGTTCCTGGGCGGTGGCGAAACGTTTCTCGAACAGTCCGGCGTGCATGTCGGCGCTGACCATACCGATTGGGTAACCGGCGATGGTGGCACCGGCGGCCGGGTTTCTTAAAACCGCACCCAGCAGGGGCGAATCTTTAGCCACATGTGTACTGAGATTTTTCAATCCGATTGTGCCGGCGGTGAGAGCGGCCATGTCAACGCCGCCTATGAGGCCGTTTTTCATGCGTTCGCCGGCAAAGTCGGCGAAACCTTTTTTCGGTCCCTGATTGGCCGTGAAAATTGATTCACTGGCAAAACCGGCTACTGCGCTCTGTCCTGTCAGTATCAGGTCGTTGCGGGAAAACATTGCCGCTCGTTCGGCCGCGCCTTCGAGAGTGGCGTTCAGTCCCATTTTTGCTGAGGCGCTTCGGGTCACGGCGAAGGCCGCCAGAAATGGGGCCAGTTTGCCGACTGCGCCACCAAACTGTTCTCCGTACCATTCGGCTGATTTGTATTCGGCCGCAAGCGGCTTGGAGACTAGATTGACTTTGTCCGCAGCATTGCCGCCCGTAATCTGGTCCGCTATCTGGGTGACTGCCTTGGTCGTTTCCTGGATGCCGGTATAGGCTGCATTGTGCACCAGTGCACCGACGAAGCCTTCGTGGCTGAATTCTTGAGGTTTTGCCGCTTGCGTTTGCTCCCCTGCATTGCTGGTTTTAGCCCGGCCCATAAGACTGAGCGTATCGTGCAATTCGGCTTGCAAATTCTTATTGGCTGCATCTGCGCCGGTGGCGCTTTGCCCCTGGTCGAGGGAGGCCGGTTTATTGTCTGGGCGATCTTGAGGGGCAGACGATGTCACTGGCGGATGTCTCCAAATCGGCGATATTTAATTAATACCCCAAAAGTGGCAGGACTACCCCCCGGTAATTACTATCGGGGGCCAGATAATCGGGTGTTTTTGTGGATTATTCGATCAATTTTGGGCGCGCCCGGGATCAGGCAATCGCCGCCTTCACCTTTTTGCCGAAATGGTCGGTCAGACGACGCAGGGTGGGCGAGATATCGTCGTCAGCCAGTACGGCGTCGATCAAGAATGCCTTGTCCGAAGCCACGGCCGCTTCAAGAGCGCTGCCGAAGTCTTTGGCAGACTCCGCCCGGGCTGAGCTTGCGCCTATCGATTTGGCCAGCTCTACATAGTCCCAGCGCGGCAGCTGGAAATAGTCACGTTGCTGGTCGATAAAGCGCAACATGGCGTAGCTGGCGTTGTTGAAGACGATGACGATGGGATTGAGATTGTGTTTGACCGCTGTGGACAGGTCCATGCCGGTCATCTGGAAGGCGCCGTCGCCCACAAGTACAATCGGTCTACGCTCGGGCATGGCCAGCTGCGCGCCGATGGCGGCGGGCACGCCGAAGCCCATGCTGACGTAGTAGCCGGGGGCCAGGAAAATGTCTGTCTTCAGGCTCATACCGGCGTACATGCAATCACCGGTGTCGGTAACTACGCTGAAATCGGCTCCACGCTTGCCGCTGAGCAGATTATTGAGAGTCTCAATCATGGCGCTGACCGTCAGATGCTTGTTCTTGGGGTCGCCTTTGATTTCTTCCGGCATCAGGTTGGGGATAGTGAAACGCACAGGCGCAGCCAGTTGAGATGTGTTCATCTGGAGCAGCTCGGCGACGATGGCCTGCAAGGTCAGACCGTGGTACACGTGGTGTCCCACCTGGACTTCGTGCGCCGTCACCTGAATCAACTTATCCGTTGCCAGTTGAGCTGTGTAGCCGGCGGTTTCCATTTCGGTCATGACGGCGCCCAGAGATAGGATGCAGTCAGCACCTTCGACGTATTCTTTGACCTGCGGATTACCAAACTGGCCAAAATAATTGCCGATGAAATTGGGATGCGTTTCGGGGAAAGTAGCTTTGCCCAGAATGGAGGTGACCACGGGGATATTGAGCGCGGTGGCCAGCTCGATGATATCGTCCTTGAGTCCGAAGCGGCGGATTTCAACGCCGACCAGGAGTACCGGCTGTTTGGCTTCACGCAGACGGGAAACAATATCTTCGATTGCTTCCTTCAGTGCTGCGGTGCTGATGGCGAACGCTGTTGTGGGCTTGTCCTGGACTTCGATTTCCACATTGACCATGTCGCGGCAGAGCTCGATATAACCAGGTCTGGAGGCGGCAAGTGTGGTGTCGAAAACTGAATCGATATCGGCCTGAGCCGTGACCGGATTATCCACAATCGTCGTGGAGGCAGTCACATGGCTGAAGACATCGTGCTGGGTATTGAAGTTTTTGACGCAGTGATGAAGCAACGGTTTGTCGGAGCGGAAGCGCGTCTCGGGAGCGCCGCTTATCACCAGGAGTGGTGACTCTTCGGCGTAGGCTAAGCCAACCGGATTGACCATATTGAGGCCTCCGGCACCGTAAGTGACGAGCGCTACACCCAGGCCTCGCAAGCGCCCGTAGGCGTCAGCAGCGTAACCAACGGAAGGTTCGTGCGTCATGACGATTGTCTTCAGAGAGCTGCGCATCTGTGCGGCGTAAAAGGGCAGGATAAAATCGCCGGGAATGCCAAAGGTGTGAGCCACCCCGGCTTTTTCGATACGGCTGCAGATGTAGTCGGAAATTTTTTGCTTGTTCATAGCAATAAAGATTAGCTCCACTCGTGCGTTCTGCGGAGGGTTATATGTTTATGTTGGAGAAGTATAATACTCTTCTGCTTTGCAAGGATGGCTTACCACAAGGAAAGAGCTCCGGAATGACCGAGTTTGGCGAAAAGACATTCAAACGCGCGGTCTGGAAGCATTGCTTGCGCTGGCTGCTTTTTGTCTTTCTTGTGGGACTGAACATCGCCATGCCTGGCAGCTTGATCGAACGTCTCATCAGACACGTACCAATTCAGCCCGGTCCGGAGGCTGTGCAATTTCTCTTTCTCTTGCTCTGCGATCTTTATATGCTGCCTTCGGCGGTTTTTGAGGTCAATTCGGTCACAGTTCGCGACGGCGAGGTTATCCTTGGCTGTCTGCTCTGGAAGAGCAAACTGAAGAAGGACCAGATAGTCAGTTTCAAGATTCCGAAAATGCTCACCTGGGCCCTATTGAGAACGCCCAGATGTTTTTATTTGATTAACAGGGCAGACTTCGGAAATTTTGAGGAGCTTGCCACCCTTATTGAACAAAGGGTACTTAATTAGGTACCTATAAATGTTTCTGGCGGGCTAAAATCAGAGGCTAATCGCTTCAATCATTTGAAGGAATATTCTCGTGTCGACAGCTACGCATATAAAAGGATTCTCGGGACGTTTAATGACTAAAGGGAAAATTCGCGTTCTCATCGGCAAACCCGGCCTCGATGGGCATGATCGCGGGGCCAAAGTGGTCGCCCGGGCCTTGAGGGATGCCGGCATGGAGGTCGTCTATACCGGCCTGCACCGCTCACCCGAGGAAATCGTAGAGACTGCCATCCAGGAAGACGTGGACGCCATCGGCCTGTCTATCCTCTCCGGGGCACACCTGACGCTTTTGCCGAAGGTCGTAGCTTTGCTCAAGACGCAGGGTGCAGAAGACATTGTGGTCTTTGGCGGCGGCGTTATGCCGGACGAGGACCGTGACGCCTTGCTGGCCCAGGGCATCAAAGAAGTTTTTATGCCGGGCGGGGCCACACAGAAGACAATCGAATTCCTGCGCCGCGAGTTTCCGGATCGAGGCTAAATTAAGGCCCGCAATCCTCATGACATCGTAGATTCCCCATTTACTCAAAGGGATTTGCGGCGGTATATTAAATCTATTCGGAAGGGGTCTACTGCGTTAGACATTCTGGGTATGTTCAAAGAGAGAAAAGGAAAGGCAAATTCAGGACAGATTAAATAAGAGTTTGGCAGATTAAATCCGCTGGACTTATCTCTTGAAAGCCTGGTATACTTCTGATAATTCACTCATCCTGGATGGGGACAGCTATAAATGCTATTTGACGGACACATGGGCAAAAACGCCAAAGCGGATGACGCTTCGCAAGACAATACTGAAAGAAGCGTGTTTGCCGACGGGCAGCCTTTCTTCAAGTTTGGCGTCAAAGATATGGCGAAAGAGATGTACTCTGCCAATCTTCAACGCAGCGAGCTGCACGACAGTGGTGCCCGGATAATCACCTCTGTACTGAAGGGTCGCGATAATGATGCCGGTCTCGAGGTCTATCAGGTCTAGAGCCGTCGGTTAATCAAGATTTTCAAGGGGCTCATTGAGCCCCTTTTTGTTTCTGGGCTTCCGTTCGAAGCCTTTAAGCCGTCCTAAATTGGTACAATTAATGCTAATCATGCGTTTTTTGCATGGTAGCTCTTGCCTTCAAGGCCAACGAGCATTTTTACCAGTGGCATAAGAAAGACCGACCGGGTCTCAGTCCGATTCAAAATAAACCAGAGCAAGCAATGACCAGCAAGCCCGCCCAGTACAAGAAGGGTGACGTCGTCTTAGTGTCTTTTCCGTACACTACTGACGACGGATCGACCAATACTAAGCGGCGCCCGGCTATTTTGATATCCAATGACTATAACAATGCCCGACTGGATGACGTCTTGCTGGTGCCTTTGACTTCCAACACTTCCCGAGCCGCGCGCGAACCTACGCAGGTGGAAGTACTGATGAATTCTCCCGAAGGTCAGTCCGGCGGTTTGCGTCTGGACAGCGTTATCGACTGCACGGTCATCGCCACTATCCCAAAAACATTGCTCGTCAGCAAAATCGGTACTTTCCCCCAGGAGCTGATGGAGAAAGTTGACCAGTGCTTGATGATCGCCATGGCTATCGGCCGACCCATCGGCGGCAGCGGTAACCCGCCTACTTGATCGCAGCTATTTGATACCGGATGTGGTGCCTGGATTCTCTATTGATTCAGGCTCATGGTCAGCTCATTAATGCCGCTGTCAATGTCGGATTTGAAGCTGATGATATAGTCAATCTGAGCGACGGAGTAGAACTGCCAGTAACTCTTTGCGCGGCTCTTGGGATCGCAAGAATTACCCTGGTAGCCCTTTCTCCACTCAGCCTGCGTGGGTGGGCTACCGAGTTTTCGTTCGACGTCGGCGCATGAATCATGTGCTTCGAGTCCAGCCGGCAGCCGGGCAACGTACGGAATCACGGCGCCACTTCTGACCGCTTGTGTGTCAAATTGAAATATCAGTCCGTAAAAGACTCGCTCTTCGATGTCGTAGGCCAGACTGAATCCGTATCGCCAGAAGTGGTGCCATCTGGAAGAAGCGTATTCATTAATGCATGATGCCTGGCCGAGCAGATTGACTAGTGCTTGAAACTCTTCGCAGTCTTCGCTTTTCTGCATTAAATTCAAGAGCAATTCATACAGATTTTCTGGAATCTCTGTCGGCGGCTCGATTTTATTGTTGGAAAGCTTTCCCGGGACAGGTCCTCTGGGCGCTGCCGACGGCCTCGCCTTAGATGACTTCTTCTGATGCTTGAAGTGCGCCATATCCCTGTTGCGTCGCGCCGCCTTTAGAATTCAATCGATACCTGGTGGCCGACTTTTGCCTTGAGATTATCCACGGCGCGACCGTGATGGATGGCTATTTCCAGATAACCGTGACTGGCCGGGAAGGCAACGGCCTGGCCCTTCTCCACGCTGGTCCTGGTATTGGCGACTGTGCCGATGTTTTCAGAGCCGAGGAAGCAATTGGCCTTTGTCCGTATTTTGTCGTTGGGGATATTGGTGATCAGATTGCCAAATCGATCCACGTGTACGACAGCGCCTTTGAGCTTGTTGCCTTCCGCTTCCAGCTCCTGACCGGAGAGCGTTGCAAGGGCTTCAACCGCCATCGGTGTGCCCACTTCTTTGACTTCCACGCCGGCTGAGATGTGTGCAGCCACTGGACCAAAGATATCTCTGGTGTGGAAAGTATTGGAGACGTAGGGCAGCCAATATTCTTTCTTATTCAGCTCATAAGCTTTCCAGTTGGACTGCTCGCGCAAAATGTGAGTGAGGACGCCGTTATCCGGGGCGATGAAAATTTCGCGGTCGCCTTCCAGCAGGATGCGCTTCTGGTCGGAGCCGACGGCGGGATCGACGGCGACTATGTGTATAGTACCGGCGGGGAAATATTTGTAAGAGCTGGCGATGATCCAGGAGGCCGAGGTGACGTTGAATGGGTCGATATGATGCGAAATATCGACGATGCTTGCCTGGGGGTTGATAGTCAGTATCACGCCTTTGACTGCACCGGTGTAACCATCGGCGGTGCCAAAGTCAGAGGTAAAAGTTATAACTGGGCCAAAATTGCGCATGGTTTTGAACTCCGGTTAGATGGGTGCGAAGGTTGCCTCAGTCGCCATAGCCTAACACAAAGGCTATAGCGTATTCGCGTTCGTGACTCATGGTTAGCTCAAACCCTTTCAAACCGCGGCGTTCAGCCACTGCTATAGCGCGGCCGTGCAGTTTGATCGTCGGCTCGCCGCTGCCCAGGCGCACGACCTCTATGTCTTTCCAGCCGATGCCAAAAAAGCCGGTGCCGAGCACTTTGGAAGTAGCTTCCTTGGCGGCGAAGCGACCCGCAACCCGGGCCATGAAATCTTTGGGCCGGGACAGAGCGTAAGCTTTTTCGGAGGCTGTCAGTATGCGGTCCAAAAACTTTTCGCCATAGCGCGTGTACACTTCCTCGACCCGTTTGATCGAGCAGATGTCTGAGCCTACCTTGAATTTTGTCATTTAGGTTTCTTCGACGCGGGTGCCGTACAAATAGATTTGTTCCGGTTCTTCCAGTTCTTCGTGGAGCTGGGCTACAGTCTTTTCCAGGCCCGGATGTCTCACATCGGGGGCGATTTCCAGCAGCGGCACCAGGGCAAAAGCTCTCTGGTGCAGGCGGGGATGAGGGATGTGCAGATGATCCGTCTCCATCATTTCTTCGCCATAAAAGAGTATGTCCAGGTCGATGATGCGGCTGGTGCCACGTTTTTTAGGTTCGACATCGGCCAGATGGGTGAGGCGTTTTTCTATGTCCAGGCATACGTCCAGCAGCTCTTCTGGCTGCAGGCTCGTGTCGATTGAGGCGACGGCGTTGACGAACCATTCATCATAGAGGTCGCCGGTGGGCTCGGCCTCGTAGAGACTGGAGCATTCCAGTACGGTCACGCCCGGCACGTCCTTGAGAAATTGCATGGCTTGTTGTACGTAGCCTAAACGGTCGCCATAGTTTGAGCCGAGCCCGATATAGGCCCTGACTTTGCGACGATTGCCCCGGAGTTGCCTCTGGCCTGCCAAGGGTTTATCCCCCAATGAGGTAGAAAGCGCTCATTATAACGAGAGTTAGCTTTTACTGACGCATCTGTACCTAAAGATCCCCGTCGATGATAAAAGTTAAGATCGGCGGCGCATAATGGAGCTTGCGTTGACGGAATCACAGGAAGCGAATATGGCCGATTCGGTTGAAGATTTGAAGAGCGGCGCTGGCAGCCGCAAGAAACTGATTCTTGCACTGCTTGCCTTGCTTGGCCTGGCCGCCGGTCTGGCTCTGCCCATTTCCAACTATTTTCTTGTACGCGAAAAAATTGAGGTCAAGTCCGATGACCCTCGTTTTGCTGAAGTTTCCAAGATTATGCAGACCAGTTGTGTTGATTGCCACACCCAGGGCATGACTACTTATCCGCTTTATTTCAGTCTGCCTGTCGCCAAGGAAATCATTCAAAAGGACATCAAACAGGCACAATCAGCCTTTCTTCTTTCGCGCGCGCAACTGAGTGGGGCGGAAAAGATTGGCTCCATTAATCTGGCTAAGATAGCCACGGTGATTGGAGATGGCTCCATGCCGCCGGCAAAGTACACGCTGCTGCACTGGAACGCTGTCTTATCGGCCGAACAAAAGCAGACTGTGCTGGCCTACATTCAAGAGCGACAGGATGACTCGGGCGTGGCTCTGGCTGCCATTCCTGAGCAAAACCCATTTCATCCTGATGCCAAAAAAGCGGCACTGGGTGAAAAGCTCTATTTCGACAAGCGTTTGTCCGGCGACAACACTGTCTCCTGCGCCAGCTGTCATGGTCTGGACAAGGGCGGCTGCGACCGGGAAGTAGTGTCGACCGGCATCAAAGGGCGCAAGGGATCGGTTAACTCTCCCACTGTTTTTAACTCAGCTTTTAACTTCTGCCAGTTCTGGGATGGCCGTGCTAAGGACCTGGCGGAGCAGGCCGCAGGCCCGCTGAACAATCCCAAAGAGATGGGCTCCAACTTCCCTCAGGTGCTGGCAAAGTTACACGATGATGCCGCATATGGTGCCCTGTCGAAGGCTGCTTATGGTGGGCCGCTTGATCAAGAGCGCATCAAAGACGCCATTGCCACCTACGAAAAGACCCTGATTACCCCGCACTGCGCCTTTGACCGTTATCTCCAAGGAGACTCCGCTGCTCTCAATGATGAGCAAAAGCGCGGCTATCAGCTCTTTATGGAAAAAGGCTGCGCTTCCTGCCACGCCGGTGTGGCGATGGGCGGCATGTCCTTTGAAAAAATGGGGACGAGCAAAGACTATTTTGCTTACCGCGAGAAGAATTTGCACTTGCCCTATACCGAAGCTGATAACGGCCGCTTTAACGTCACAAAGGATCCGCTCGACAAAGGCAAGTTCAAGGTGCCGATTCTGCGCAATATTGAGTTGACCGCGCCTTACTTTCATGACGGCTCAGCTAAGACCCTGACTGAGGCGGTGGATGTGATGGCCGAGTATCAAACCGGTTCAAAACTGGAGCCCAGGGAGACTGAAGCGATAGTGGCCTTCCTGAAGACACTCACCGGTGAATACCGGGGCAAAAAACTGCAGTGATAGAGGACAGCTTAATGGCAAGTCGGGGGACAAACCCGGTGTTTTTCCGGTGGTGTCCCGGGTCGGCGATGGGCTAGCATCAAATCATGTCGTGCTTTCGCTCCATGCTTGCAGTTTTGTGTTTATTGAGTGCTCTTGCGCTCATGGGGGGCTTCGTGTCGTCAGTTTTTGCCGCCGACGGTCAGGTCGTCGCCCAGTTGAGTTCCGATGTGCACGACTTCACCAATGAAACCATTGAAGACTTCAGTTTGCACTTCACCCTTATCAATAACGGCCAGGAAGTATTTGATCCAAGGCTTTCGGAGTCTGTTCTGCTGATTGACGGCAAGCCCCTGCCGCAGTCCGGTCAAATTCTCGGCAATGGGCCCCGCGACGGGCGCTACCAGGCACTGCCGCCCGGTGACAAGCTGCAATTTGTTTATGGTCTGGGCTATTACTTTTCCGCTCCCGGAGAGCACACTGTCATCTGGAAGGGACAGGGCTTTCAGTCGCCACCGCTGACAATCAAAGTGCGCATGGAGACAGCGGCCTGGAAGGTTGTGGCGCAAAGCGCCTGGGCCAGAGTCTCAACCGAAAGAGCAATTTATAAGAGCAACAAGACCGCTCCCAACGATCATTGTCTGGTGCATGTGAAGGTTGAAAACGTCAGCGGTAAGACAATTGGCTTTGAGCACCCTAAACGAGCCTCTGTCTTTTATCCCAATCAGTGGGCCGAATCCGAAGTGGCCAGGCGCCGCATCATATCCGAAATGCGGGCGATACAGGATGAAATTTCGGCCGGGGAAAAAGCAAAGCTTCTAACCCGCTGGGACACTTTGACAAAGATCGCACCCGGTAAAAGCTTTGAGTATTTCATCACCTTCAATGGTGGCAATCACGTGCGCATGGAAGAGTCCAGAGCCAATTACGTGATCATTGTGATGGACGGTCATATCGCCTTTAGCGACGGCAAAGAAGTACAGCTGGTCTACCGTTCAATGCAGGACTCGCTCAAAGGAGAAGTGCCAATGCATACTCCAATCAAGGCCAGAACGCTGCCGGAGAAGGCAAATATTTTGTTTGATGATTAGTTGAAAATCGCCGTCATGACTTCGTCCAGGTTGCCCAGGTCTTTGAAGAGATACTTGGGCTTGTGCGCCACAAGCTCTTCCCAGGTGGTTTTACCGGTATTGGCTATAAGTGCGGTGGCACCGTAATGGTGAGCGCAGGCGATGTCGTTGACGCTGTCACCGATGATTACTACTTCTTCCGGCGCAAACTGTTCGTTGAAATGATCCAGGGCGCGTTTTACGGCAACTGCGGGAAGATCCAGTCGGCTAGCCGAGTCTGAGCCGTAGGCTCCGATATCGAAATAGCGATTGAGATCAAAGCGTTTGAGCTTTTTGCGAGCACCGGCTTCGACATTGCCTGTGAGCAGTCCGAGATAGGCCCCGGGCTCTACGCTGAGGCGGTCCAACAGTGCCGGCACGCCTGTGTGGATGATGTAATACTTCGATGCCGGGATTTCTTCATCGAGAAATTCCAGATAGATCTCGATTACATGCTGTATCTCTTTTTGCAGGGCTTCGCCTTCCAGCGTGACTGAGGCGGCGGCAAAAATTTCGCTTAGTATCTGCGGATCCGTTTTGCCCGACATGGGCAGGTGTGTGAATTCTTCCGGTATGTTGTGTCGCTGGGCCAGTGCGCGCTGGAGGGCACGACGACCGGCTCCGTCGGAGGAGATCATTGTTTCGTCAATATCAAACAGGATGAGACGTTTGACCGGCGCGGATTCCGAAAGGGACATTTATCAGGCTCTCTTCAGTGCTTGTCTATCTTTGTTTTTCACTCTCAGGACGTTCCATTTCGCGCGTGACATTGGTGAAGACCGGCTGCGAAGTGGTCTGCAAATCTTCTTCGAAGACACGCACCTGATCTCGTCCGCTGTTCTTAGCGACGTAGAGAGCTTTGTCTGCTTTCTCAATCAGTTCCTGTGAGCTTCTTGCCTGTCTGGGATAGCAGGCGGTACCGAGGGAGGCGGTGATTTTGCCCAGGCCCGGTACGGAGGTGTTGCGGATCTGACTGCAGAGACGGTCTGCGATAAGGGCCGCTTCCAATAGCGACGTCTCGGGCAGGATAATGC
Source organism: Cyanobacteria bacterium SZAS LIN-3 (assembly GCA_018266215.1). Lineage (GTDB taxonomy): Bacteria > Cyanobacteriota > Vampirovibrionia > Obscuribacterales > Obscuribacteraceae > REEB67. The sequence continues at coordinate 18,364 of JAFEAV010000087.1, forward strand.
CAAATTCTTCTCCACCGTAGCGAGCGGCGGTATCCCCGCTTCGCAGGAGGGTCTTGAGGATGGCGGCAATCTGTCTGATGGCGGCGTCGCCGACCGGATGTCCGTGGTTGTCGTTGATGGTTTTGAGTTTGTCCAGGTCGATCATGATGAGCGAGACTGGAGTGTTTTTTCTCTCGGCCAGACGCAGCTCCTCGGCCAGTCTGTTTTTGAAATAGACGTGATTGTAGAGCGTGGTCAGACCATCGGTGATGGCCTGGTGTTTTACCTGGGCAAAGAGTTGAGCATGGGTGATGGCGACGGCTAGCTGGTCCGCTACACCGCTTACCAGGCTGACTTCACGCTGAGTCCAGGTGCGTCGGTTGGAGATCTGGTGCACAATCAGCACACCAATCAGATGGCTTTCATTTAGCAGGGGAGCGGCGATAAGCGATTTGCTGTTGACGGTTTCCAGATATTCTCTAAAGGACCGGCAGCGTTTGTCGGCGCTGACATCGTGGATTACCGAGAGTCCGCTTATGACGTTGGGATCGGTCTGACTCTGGTCGGTCTTATTGTCGATATCAAATTTAATTGGCTTATCGTTCTCCACAGCCCGGTCGCGGAAGAAGGCTTTGACGTTGGCTATGTCTATGCCCAGCACAGTCCCGGTGGTCTCCGCCTGCATGGAGCCGACGGTGGCGTTTGGATGGAAATCTATATTATTAGGATAGAGGCTCAGACCTTTGTGGGTGTCCTTGCCGCCCTCTTCATTGGAGCCTGATTCTGTCTGGATAACAGGCAGAACATAGGCTGAATATTCATGGGTAACGACCAGCGGGCCTTCGGCGCGCGGTTGAGCGATCTGTACAAGGTCGGCTCCCAGGGCCTTCGACAGTTCGACGGTGACTGTGTCGAGGATAGTGTCGACATCCAGGGACGTGCGCACGGAGCGCACTATATGATTGATCAGTTGTTCCTGCTCGGCCATTGCGCGCGCGTGTTCGTACAGGCGGCCGTGCTCGATGGCCAGGGCCACCTGGCTGGCGACCGCTTCTATAAGTTGCAGTTCGGACTGTGCCCAGGTGCGCAGGTGATCGCACTGTTGCACCAGGATCATGCCCCGGGTGCCGGTCTGGGTCGTGATCGGGCAGGCTACGAGCGATTTGACCGAGACCCAGTCGTTGGGCGTTTGTTCGCTTTCGCCGGCTTTGAATTTGCCGGAGCAGAAGATTTCATTCTTATGATCTATGGCCAGCATATCGAGCCATATTAGAGATCCCTGGTCGATGATTTTGCGCAGAATGGTCTTGGTGCCAATCAACACCACCCGGTCATTGAGGGGGCTGCCACCGGCGGCGGTGTCCCACCAGTTGTAGTCAAATACAAGCTCATCGTCTTCCGTCGCTTCGGTTTGATGGTGGTCGATAAGAGCCAGGCAGCAACGGCTGGCGCCCAGGTTTTTGCCCAGCTCTTCAACAGTCGTGTTGAGGATCTGGTCCATATCCAGGGATTGACGGACAGATTCGGAAATACGCTGGACCATGTCTTTCTGGTCGCGTTCCACTTCCAGCAGGCTGGCCATTTCATTGAAGGCTCTGGCCAGGAGGCCAAGCTCGTCGGAGGAGTTGACGGCTACTCGTTTTGAGAAGTCTCCGCGTCCAAGCGCCAGGGCTTCGCGCACTAATCCATTTATGGTGCGAGTGAAATGATGGGTGGCGAGGTAGGCAAGCACAACCGATATGCCGACGGCACATATGGCCAGGGCGATCATCAGCTTAAGCCAGTCGTGGGCGGTGCCGTAGATGGCTGATGTCGGCACACCGACTACGAGCAGCCAGTTGGTACCGGGCATGCGGTCAAAGGCATAGGCGCGGGGAGTGGGATCGGCGATGCCGACCGCTTCAATCGTGCCGCGGGTGCGATGGGTCGAGGCCTGTACTGTTTTGGCATGCGAAAAGTCGCGACCCTGCCAGTAAGCGTTGCCCAGATTGCGGGCTATCACCCGCTTATTTGCGTCGATAACGGCGATGACTGCGTTATTTTGATCCAGCGGACCGGTGAGGCCGGTAAAAAGACCGAGCACCGCATCTGGTGTGATGCTGGCAACAAGACTGCCGTGGATGGCTCGGCCCGATACAAGAGGCGCCATGGCCACCAGGTGTGGTTTGCCCGCTCTGTCCAGGAGCAGCGTGTCGAGCATATCACCGCTTTTAGGCAGCGTATTTTGCTTGGCGGCGCTGACAAAGTTTTTGTCCGCGGTCAGATCCTTGCTCAGATCGGCAGCGCCGGAGGCTGTTGCTGCGCTGATTACGGTGCGGCCGTCGGGACTGACAAGATAAAGTCCCTGCCAGGTCGGCTGACTGGTGAGGGCGGCGGCCAGGATTTTTTTGATCTGCTCGGGCTTTTGCTGGGGCTCGATGGCCAGCAGGTTACAGACGGCCGAGAGCGAATGACACTGCGATGAAACCCAGCTGTTGAGCGTGCCGACACCGGTAGCTGCCTGCAATGTCGTGGCGTGCTCGGCTTCCAGCTTGAGGGTTTTGTATTCTTTGAAAAGTGAAAAACTGCCGATTGCCAGAAGCGGTGCGGCGACGCCGAGGCACAGAAGCAACATTCTTGCTCTGATGTTTAGCCTGACTCTGCTGCTATTGGCCACGCAAATTCCTTCGAGGGGTGGTTTGGGGCAAGCGTAGTGGGATTCGCCCCGGTCTCAAGGACCGTCTGATTTAGGATTCCGTGCTCTTGACATTATATGGATCTGGTAAAAAGATTAAAGCGATTTTTCGTAAGAGCCGCAAAAGAAAATTCTCAGCAAGTCTACCTGCTCGCTTTTAATCCCTCTTCCAGCTGGGTAACCGGCAGGCCGGTCATCAGCTCAAATACCCGATCGGCATCCACCGGCACTTTGTCCTTGAGGTCAAAGTCGAGCCCCAGATGCATGGCTACCATGATCTCCTGTGCTGCCTGTTCTTTTTTGCCCTTGGCCAGGTAGGCGTCTACTTTGACCATACGGGCTGTGAGGCAGGCGTCTTCAAATTCCAGTGCGCGTTCGCAGAGGTCCAGACTGCCTTCGATGTCTTCCTGGGCATAGGCGCAGCAAGCGGCGGCGGCCAGCAGACTGGCTTTGAGCTCCCCGTCCACTCCGCCCCAGTTGGAGGTGGCGACGAAGGCCAGGCGGGCGTCTCTGTACTTTCTTTCCTGGAAGGCCACCATGGCCTTCAAAAAGGAGGTGCAAATTGACGCCGGATAAAGGCTCTGCATTTGTTTCAATATTTTGGCCGCCTGTCTGGTCAGACCGGCTCTGGCATAGAGAAGTCCCACTTCCAGGCAGAGATTGTCGGTCAGTTCTTTGTCTTTCAACCCTGCTTCAAACCGCTCCAGGCACTGATGCAGCTCCTGGGAGATTTGCGGCCGTGTGAGGTCGGAAAACCAGAGTCTGACGGCGGTACTGGTGATGAAAAAGAGATAAAGACCGGTCAGGCCGCACTGAATGGCGATGGGCAGGTAAGCGGCGTGGGGATCGGCCATGCCGACCTTCAAGATTTCCGCCCAGCGAGGCAGTCCCAGCCCGGCCATGGAGAGAATCGGGTCGATTACCAGGTTGAGACCGAGGGTGAAGGCAATCGTATAACCAAGGAATGTGGCGAAAAATGGGTGCGGGCGGAAGAAAAGCGCCGGTATCAGAAGCAGGGCAAAGAGGATCTGGGCGAAGTCGCCGGCGGCGTAGACCAGGGCCACCGTTGAAAGGCTGGCTCCGGCGAGGCCGTGCAGGGTGCCGTGATACCAGATGAAGCCATAGGCGGCGTCCGCCAGATAACCGCCGGCCATGCTGGCGGCGATGTCGGTGGCGCGCAGGTCAATCAGCGTGAGCATGGGCAGCACGACAAATACGACCAGGCGCCAGACAAAGGAGCGGTCTTCATCGTTGAGCTCGTCCTTGACCAGGCGATGGCGCTCAGTCCAGAGACGGATGATAGTGTCGAGGCTTACTATTACAGCTATTCCGGCTGCGCACCAGGAAAAAAACTGATGCGAAAATAGCTCGCGAACAAGCAACTCTGAATTCAAAACCGCGGTCACCTTTCCTGGTCATCCGACCAGATAACCGGGCAATTATAGGAGGCATCTTCCTGACAAGCCTGAGAGAAAATTATGGCTTTGATTTTGGGGGTTGGCGATTATCAGCGACCGCTTCTCGGACAAAGGTGGCAAGAATGGGATCGAGCCAGCTCAGGCCTCGTTTTGCATAGTTCTGGCAGAGTTCCAGTTCGGCTTCGGCGTCCTTGCTCTGGCCGGCTTTAGTCAGCGTTACACCAAGGTAATAATGCGGGTCGGCCAGCATAGCGTCGGCGCTGCAGGCCTGCTTGTACGACATTAAAATGGGGTAATAATCTTTACCATCCTTAGCTTTGCTTTTTTCTTTACCGCCCCCGGTATTTTCCAGCTCTTCTGCCAGGCAATGCCCGCGCGCCATCCAGGCTCGCGCCATGAGGGACTTATCCTCCACCTGGGCATTGGTAATTTGTTCAAAACAGAGCACGGCGGATTTATAGCGTCCTTTGCTCTGATTGAGATAGCCGCGCAAAAGCCAGACTTCTTTCAGGTCTTTGTTTGCGTCCTCTACTTTATCCAGAGTTTCCTCGGCCGATTTTTCCAGACCGACAAAATAAAATTGCCAGGCCTGGGAGAGCATGTTTACCGCGCTGGGATCGGCCTTTACTCTGGCTAAGACCTTGTCGTACTCTTTGGCCCAGACCGGTCGTGTTTTGCGGGCAAACCAGAGACGCGATTTTTCACTCAAATAAGTCCAGGCGAATAGACCAATCAAGATAATATGCAGAGCGCCTGTAATCATTGCCAGCTGCCGTTCTTCGCTGCCGTAGATCATGGAAAAATCATGATTCCAGCTGACGATGGACAGCACCGGATAAAAAATCAATCCGGAAAAGCCGGCGAAGAGATAGACATAAATATTGAGTGCCACTATAGCTGGTGAGCGGCTGAAGATGGCAATGGTCAGGCAAAAGAGCATGGCGATAAGTTGGAAGACATTGCCCGCCAGCGCGATCCAGAAGTCTTGCATCGGTGTGAGGTCCCCGGAGACATCCACCTGGCCGAAAAATACACTCCAGTGAAAAGCCGTTACATCCACACCCATAAATTTTGCCACCAGGGCATGACCCATCTCGTGGAAGAGCACCACCAGCGGCAGCAGCAAAAACAGGGCGAATTGTTTGAGAATGGTGCGGTCGCCGGCGGTCAGATCATCATCAAAGAGTGTCGAACTGTTTTTCACCACATTGCGCACAGTCACTACAATCAATGGCAGGACCATGACCGCGACAATGTAGTGTGATATCAGTTGCCAGTCCATACTGTTTGATCATTTCCTCGTGATCATTTTCTTGCGCATTTGAGCAGAATAATCGACAGCAAATAGAGACCGTTGAGCGCGGCCATAACGATGAGCATGGAAAAAGCAGTGGGATCCGGGGTGATGATGCAAGCGACGACGGTTGTGCCGAAAACGGCATAGCGCCACACTTTGATCAGCATGTTGGAAGTGACTATTCCGGCCATGGCCAGAGCAAAAATGATGATGGGCATCTGAAAACACAGACCCATATAAAGCAAAATCGAACTGACCAGGGAGATATAAAAATCAAGTCGCTGGTGAATTGGTGCAACTCCCTGACCGAAGGAGTTGAAAAAGTGCAGCATCGGCGGCAGCAAAAAGGTGTAGGCGAAAAGCCCGCCGCAAACAAAGAGAAGCGGCCCGCCAATCACAATTGGTGCCAGGACCGAGCGCTCCTTGCGCGTCAGTCCGGGGGAGACGAAGCGACTGGCTTCCCAGAGCAGAAGCGGCGACGCGGCAATTATGGCCACATAAAAGGCGACTTTGAAAAAGACAATCAGGGGCTCTTCAATCGTCAGCGCCTGGAATGTGATGTTGCCCGCCGGAGCTTCCAGCAAACGCAAAATGTCTTTGGTGAAAAAGAGTGCGCCTATAAAAGTGACGCAGACGTAGGCAATACCGCGCAGTATGCGGGTGCGCAGCTCGTCCAGGTGTTCGATGACAGTCATTGTCCGGCCGTCGTCGATGTCTTCATCGGTGGTTATGGTATGCAGAACGCGGCCGCCCTCGTCGGCGGAGCCGTCCGGGTCGGCGGCGGCGAAAGGCGGCGCGACGACTTCCAGGCTTTTGCTTTCGCTGATTTGCAGGTCTTCCATACTATTACTACTTTATCCTCAACTGCGTTTTGCCACATTGGCCAGGTGAAATAGCACCACGGCGGCGGCAATTGAGACGTTCAGGGATTCGATTTGCGGATTGATGGCGATTTTCAGGTCAAAGTCGGCCAGGGCGTCGGCTTCGGCTGTCAGTCCAGCGCCTTCGTTGCCGAGGAGCAACGCCAGTTTGTCCGGCAAATTTTTATCGGTCAGTGTTTCGGCCGCCTCGGGATTGAGTGAGCATACGGCAAAACCGGCGGCTTTTATTGCCGGCAGGGCTGTGCTCAGGTCGGCATCGACTACCACCGGCAGGTCAAACAGTGCACCCATGGCCGAGCGCACCACTTTGGGATTGTAGGGATCGACCGTGCCGCGGCTGAGTATAAGGCCGCAGGCATCAAAGGCCAGGGCTGAGCGCATGATTGAACCCAGATTACCGGGGTCCTGCACCCCCTCCAGTATCACCAGGCGCCTGGGGCCCGGTGTTGACCCGGCTCTGTCCAGGACTGTCTCCAGGGCCGTCGTGCGGGGTCTGGCTGCCGCCACCAGACCGCAACTGGTTGTTGTTGTGATCAGATCTTTGAAGAGGTTGGGCGGGGCCAGGTTTATGCTTTCGGGGAAAGTCTCCTCGTTGGCCAGGGCATCTTCCAGCACCTTGGAGATGCCTTTCTGAAAGTAGTCCGTTTCCAGCACGACCGCTTCTACCTCGACGCCCCGGGCCAGGGCTTCGAGCAGTATTTTTTCACCCTCGATCAAGAAAAGCCCGGCTTTATGCCGGGCGTTGCGCTCTTGCAGTGAGCGAATTTTCTTTAGAAGACTGTTGGCGGCCGAGGTGAGAGAGTTGATTCTCACTGGCTGACAGTCCCCATTGTCTTTCTATACTTCTGAAGTACTAGGCTTTGACAAGCTCTTTAGCTTGTTTGGCCAACGCTTCAAATGCGGCTTTGTTGTTTACGGCAAGCTCGGCCAGCATTTTGCGATTGACTTCCACATTTGCTTTTTTCAGGCCGTTAACCATCAGACTGTAGCTCAGGCCATGTTGACGGGCCGCGGCGTTGATTCTGGTGATCCACAGACTTCTGAAATCCCGTTTCCTCTTACGACGGTCACGGTATGCGTTCTTCCAGGCTTGCATGATGGCCTGGTTGGCGGCGATGAAAAGATTTGATTTTGAACCACGGAAGCCTTTAGCGTACTTGAGGATCTTCTTGTGGCGTTTCTGGAG
>JAFEAV010000088.1 GCA_018266215.1 Cyanobacteria bacterium SZAS LIN-3
CATCGCTCGGAAAGACACTAACCGCCCTGGGTCAGTACAGCCGGGCCGAGCAAGTTCTACAACAATCAATCCAGACGCGCAAAGCACTTCCCGGCGACAATTCCAGCCTGGTAGCCGATTCCATGGCCGGGCTCGGCTACTTGCACATACAGGAACACAGCTATCAAAAAGCGATCAGCGAATTGACCGCGGCTCTGCACATGATTCAGGACTCTAAAGGCCAGGAAAGTCCCGATGCGGCGACGGCTCTGTGCAACCTGGGTCAGGCCTATCAACTATCGGAAAACAGCCCCCAGGCCGAAGCGCTCTACAAACAGGCCCTGGCCATCCGCAAAAAAACCCTCGATCCCAACAGTCCATTGATCGCAGACAGCCTGGAGAGTCTGGCTTCACTCTATGTGCGCAACGGCAATCTGATGCAGGCCAAATCTTGCTTCGAGCAGGCCCTGGCCATAGAATCCAAATCCCTGGACAGCGCCAGTCCCAGACTGGCTCAAACAAGGCAACAACTGGCAGCCATAACCAGTCGCCTCGGCGGCAAGCGACACAAATAGGGCAGCAAGACAAAAATTATGTGGAGTAGTCACGGGTGGAAATCACTTTGATACAGAGTCTAATGTTTACACTGGCGGTGGTGGCACTATCGATTGCCGGACTTCTGGTGGTGCGGCGCTGGCTGCTGCATGACGATCTCAAAACGCAGCATGATGTGACCGATCCGCTTTCCCAGGTGGTGGGCATGATGTTTGCCGTGCTGCTGGGCTTCATGGTCGGTGACGCCATGCAGCGATTTGCCCAGGCGCGCTCCATTGTCCAGCAGGAGGCCGCCTCCCTCGGAGACGTCTTCCGCCTCTCGGACGGGCTACCCACGGCCAACAAAGACAGAATCCGCGCCCTGTGCGTAACCTATTGCGAACAGACAATCAATGACGAATGGCCCAAACTTGCTCATCACGGCACTAGTTCGGTAGCCTGGGCGACCTACCGCAAATTATGGGGCGAATGCGTGCACTTCAAGCCCTCGGATCAGGGCGAATCGAATGTGCAACAGGTCCTGCTCGACAGCATGGTATCACTGGCGGACAATCATCGCATGCGGGTCGAAGCTCTGCATAACGGTCTGCCGGCGGTACTGTGGGTGGTGCTGGTCATAGGCGGAGCGGCCACTATCGTATTCACTTACTTTTTTGCCGCCCACAAACTAAAAATTCAGGTCGTCATGGTATCCATGGTCAGCCTGGTCATCTGTCTCAACATCTTCCTTTTGGCCTCCTACGACGACCCCTTCAGCGGTGACGTGCAGGTGGCGCCGACAGCCTTCGAGACCGATTTGAAGACCTTTAAATACGAGCTCGACAATAAAGAGTTGCCCGTCGACAAATAAGGCCCTAAATTAGTGAGCCCTGGACGGCATGGGCACCCATTGCGGAGTGGGCGTCAGCTCGCCTGCCTGACTGGTATTCGGCGCGACGGCCGGAGCCGCTACCTGATCCGCAGACTGATCGGGAAAAGCCTTATCTGCGCTCAGACCAGAAAGTCCGCTCACACCCCGGGGCATGATTTTGCTTGAAAACAACTGGCCGGCTATTGAGCTTGCTCCGCTTAAGTCCACTTTAGTGGTGCGCGGACCCAGACCAAAAAATGATTTGTGGGTCTCAAATTTATCGCCCAGTATAGTGCCGGCCGAGATTGATTTATTGCCCAGAAGCCCCTTGTTCACTTCCACCCCATTGCCCAGGATCTGCACCTTTTTATGACTGGTACCGAAGAGGCCCTGGCCGTTCTCATACTGATCCCCGAGCCTGTCCTTAACCGCCACCTTCTTATTGCCAAAGAGACCATTTTTAACATGCAGTTCCTCACCCTTACCCAGCTTCACATCTAAGCTGCCCCAGGCAAGCGCCGGCGAGCCGGAGGCCAGAAGGGAAAAAAGGCAAAGAGCATAGGCAATTACAACTGGCATACAGGCACTCCGGGTCAAAGGTTTCAAACAGATCTACAGACCTTTACGGACACCGCCAGGGCGAGAAATGTTCCCCAATTACCAATTATCGGTCAAAAACAGCTATGCACCGGGCTCGTGTTTGTCTAGAATACAGAAACGGAGGGGCAATTATCGCCATGACAGATCCCAGGGATCCGCGCAATCAAAATAGTCAGAATCCCGATCAGCCGATTATTTCCACGGGCACTTTCAACGACAGCCTGAGGAATATTCGCAATCGTGTCTTCAATGACGGTGCCGATGCACAGGTGCCGGCACCGACTGCCCAGGCCGGCGTAACGCCTTTCAACCAGGAAAAGAAAGAATCAGAATTTTATATCACGGAAGATGAGCTCGAGATGCTCACCTTCTATGACGGCACAAAGGGCATATACAAGCTGCGTTATTTTATGCAGACCCTTTTCCGCGAGCTAAAACGTTCCAAACGCTACGGGCGAACAACTTCGGTAGTGGTAGCCGCTATCGACGGCTATCAGAACATTTTGCGCCAGTACGGCGAAGCTACCGCTGACCAGATTTCAGCTTCAGTAGTTCAGCTTTTACTGGACGGCGCCAGAAGCGATATCGACACCATTGGGCGCATCAGCAACGACAGATATGTACTGCTGCTGCCCGAAACACCCGGGCGCGGCGCCTCGGTCCTCTGCGACCGGCTGCAAAAGAAGTTAGCGCAAAAAGAATACAAACATAACTGGTACGTTATCCCTGTAACATTGAGTTTTGGAGTGAGCTATTATCCCGGCCACGCCAATGACCCGACCGAACTCATTGCTCGCGCCGACCTGGCCTGCGAATTTGTCCAGGAGCGGGGCGGCTGTAATACGGCTTTTGCCTGATACTCAGTCCTTGCCGGAAGTCCTGCGCCCGCTAACGCGCTTCAGGGCTGCTACGCGATCATGCAGAGCCAGAGCTATCTCCTCGGCGACACTGCGTGGTTTGTCGTGCACCCTCTCTTCGCCCTTGCGCTTGCCTTCGGTTATGAGAGCCTGGGGCAGGGATGGCTGGTCAAAATAGACGCGGATTTTATGCCTGGTGGGCCAGAACTGTCCCGGCGGCAGGGCCTCGGCCGTACCTTCCAGATAAACAGGCACCAGCGGTATGTCGGCTTTTTCGGTGAGCATGCCTATTCCGGCTTTAAATTTGAGCAAATGTCCGTCCAGGGTGCGTTCGCCCTCCGGGAACCAGACAAGATTCTTACCGTTTTTCAAGGCCATGGCCGACATGGCCAGGGAGGTCATAAGAGAATTCTGGGCGTCGATCGGTATGACCTGAGAAAGCTTACTCAGATAAGCAAAAAGCGGATTTCCATAAGCGATGCCGACCCAGCCGGCCCACTGCGTCTTTTGCAGGCGGGGATAAGGAAGCACGGCCATAATGGCAAAAGCATCTATATAACTGGCATGATTGGGGATCAAAATAAACTGCCCCTCGGGCAAATTCTCCAGACCGATGGCCTCCACCTCAAAGGGCTGCATCAGTTTCATCGAAAGCTTATAGAGCCAGCGAGCATAGCGCGCCTGCGCCGGCGGCATGGGCTGCACATAGGAGAGTTGCGCTGGACTGAGAAATTCCTGGGGGTCCTCAACCGGTGAAAAGCGATTGGCCGGACCGCTCTGCGTGCCACCAGCAGCGGCGGCAGCCTTGACCTCGGTCAAAAGGTCGCGCACAGTATGCACATTGGCAATGGCCTGCTCGGTCAATTCCACGCCGGTTTTCTCGAGCAACTCAAAAGTCAAATTGATCCACTCCAGCGAATCAATCGCCAGATCCAGCTGTGGGCTTGTATCCAGCGTAATGTCATGCTCCGGAAATCTGGCCTTGAGCCAATCCAGGCATTTTTTCGCCGCAGGGTCTTCCATAAGAGCCTGGTCCTGGGCACTGGACGGAGGGCTGGCTTGAGCCTTTGCCCTGGCCTCGGCGCGAGCGCGCGAAGCGTGGGCACGGGCGGAGGTCTTGTCCACCATCTCTCCCGGTTGACCACCCCTGGCCTTGTCGTACAGCTCCTTCAGTTGAAATCTTTTGATCTTACCGAGGTTGGTGCGGGGCAGGGGCTCATCCGTCACGGCAAAGTCGGTGACGGCAAGATAAGAAGCAGCCCCCCGGGCGGCTTCCTTCAGATGGGCGGCAATTACACTTCTGGCGTCCTGTCCGGCCAGTGCTGCCGGATCCGGCACCACCAGCGCTACCAGTTTATGGTCTTTTTGTAAAAGTCCAACTTCGGAAATTCCGGCCAGTTTGGACAATTTATCCTCAATATCATCGGGTTGGATTTTTTCCCCACCCTCCATAACTATTGTCGAGGAGGCACGGCCGACTACATGCAGCTGTTCACCTCTAAAATAGCCAAGGTCCCCGGTGCGAAACCAGCCGTCGGCGGTAAAGGCCTCCTTTGTCACCTGGGGCAAATTTAGATACCCGCCGAAAACATTTGGTCCTCGCACCTGTATCTCGCCCTGATCATCCAAGCGGCCCGCATCATCGTCATTTTCGATCGGGGCAATGCGTATCTCCACGCCCTCGATGGCCACGCCGGCGCCTTCGATATCACTGTTGTCGGGCATACGCAGAGCAAGCAAGGGGGAAGTCTCGGTCAGACCATAACCGCAGGCCAGATCAAAGCCCAGAGCCTTGATTTTGGCGGCCATCGTCGCCTCCAGCGGGGCACCGCCGGAGGTGAACATACGCAGGGTAGGACCGAGCTGATCATGCACCGGTCGAAAAATAAATTTACCCAGGGGCAGATGAAGGCGTCGGTCAAGAAAAATACAGGCCGACATAAGACCCTCGAATGCCAGTCCCAATGCCTTGTTCTTATGAAATTTTGCCTCAATCGCCTGATAGAGAGATCGCAGAAGCCTGGGGACTCCGATGATGACCGTGACTTTACCCTCATTGATGGCCCGTTTGATTTCCGGTCCCGTCAGCGAGCGCGGCAAAATAATGGGCAGACCCATCAAAAATGGCGCCAGCAGCCCAATATTTAGAGGATAGACATGAAAGAACGGCAGAGGCAGAAGCACACGATCGCCGGGTCTGAGCAGGTCGGTTTTAGAAATGACCGAGTCCAGCTGCAATAAAATATTGCGGTGCGTCAGCGGCACACCTTTAGGCATGCCGGTCGTACCTGAAGTATAAAAGAGCAAGCAATAATCGTCGGGACGCATCATCGGCAATTTGCTAGGCTGAATCGGAGTCGACTTGACGCGGCGCCAGGTCTGCTCATCGTCGGCTTCGTCCAATCGCACCACCTTGATGGACGAGGGATTATCTTTATAGAGGTTGGTCAGTCTTTCAACGCCCTTAGCATCGGTACAAATAAATTTGGCTTTGCTGTCTTTGATAATGTGATCGAGCACTTCATTGGATTGCTGCGAATCCATGGGCACGGCGATGCCGCCGAAATGCAAGACTGCCAGACAGGTCATCACCCAGGCAGCGGAATTGGGGGCAAAAAACACCACCTTATCACCCTGCTTCAAACCACGCTCAGCCAGCCCGGCGGCAATCTGTCTTATCGAGTGATGCATGGCGCCATAACTCAAAGTATCGACAGTGTTGGCCGCAAAACTTATCAAAGCCGGATGCACCGTATGCTTGTCAAAGTCATCGATCAAATCGCGCAGAGTGCGCGAGCTGCCTTTCTTACTGACGTCTTGCTCAAATTGTGTCTCAATGCCCATGATCTATATCCTCAAGTGGTAGAACTACAGCCTGACTGGTCTTCAGGTCGGACCTGACTTTGCCCTGCGCAATCAAAGCCTGTTCAATTTTTGGCAGCATCATGTCGGCGGCACTTTGACCGGCGGCTATGCCCTTTTTCAAGATCTCCGGGTCCTTAGTAAAACCCGGCACAAAATCAACGTTCGGATAAATCAAAATATCGCTGCTGTCCGCCAGTCTCCTGTCGGAGGTGGCGAGTACAATGTCGGCAACGCGCATAACGAGATTATTGCGAGATTTAAATTTGGCGTTTTTCTCCGGTTTAATGGCCGTATCCACCAGCACCGATACCACCAGACCAGAGGTGAGACTCTGGGCTATGTTAGCAGGCAAGTTGGCACGCAGGCCGCCATCAACATAGAGTTTGTTTTTGATCATCACAGGACGGATCAAAGTAGGCACGGCATTGCTTGCCAGGACCGAGAGCGGCAGATCCCCTTCGGCCAGGACACAAGTCTGACCATCGGTCAAATTGGTGGCCACCGAGGCGAAAGGTATCTTTAAATCAGCAAAGGTAGGGGGTAAATTTTTGCGCAGAAATTTCAGATAACCGGCACCGTCGGAGAGTCCGGCATAGGGTTTGCCGAATATCAAATGTTTGAGCGGCTTGATCGGTCTCAAACAGTAGCTGAGCACCACCCTGGCCAGAAGCGACTTTTGCACTTCGTTTTCGATAAAGACCTTCTCCAGATCATCCACCGACATACCGGCACAGTAGAGCGCCCCTATCGTGGAGCCCATGCTGGTGCCGACGATACCGTCGATGGGAATATGATGCTGTTCCAGACTACGCAGCACACCTATCTGAGCAGCCGCTTTACAGCCGCCGCCACTGAGGGCGAGGACCACGCGTGCCGGCCCGGCCTTGTCTCCGAAAGTGCGCTTGGTAGCAGCGGTTGTCGTAGTCGGCGGACTGAGAGCCTGCGCATCACGGTTGGCGCCCTCGGCGAAGGCGGCGGACGAACAAAAACAAAGTTGCAGGGCAGCGACGAGGGTCGCTGCCAAAAGAGCCCTGGGGCGCATTTGGAACCTCTAAAAAATCAATCGCTTGCGTCTACCGGGGGGAGGGCGGGGGTCAAGGGGATTGGTTCCAGATCGGCAATTTTAACGATTTTTTGACACCAACCCAATGGCTCTTTGCGCGGGCTCAGCGTGCTCTGGTCTATAGTTTGGGCATCCAAGCGGAGTCAATTTTCATGTCTAATAAAAAACGGGTCCAGGGCGCAATTTGCCTGCTTTTCCTCTCCAGTCAAATGGTGGGCCAGTGCATGCTGCCGGCCATGGCCGAAGTAAGCTCAAGCAATGACAAAGCCATCAAGATCGCCGCGGCAGCAGGTGAAACAAGTGCCAATACAGTGGCCATCCCCAAACAGATTCTGCGGACCGGGGTCTCCCTGACAAGTCCCGGCATTTCACCAAACAGCACCCAGCTAGCCAATAATATCGGCCTCACCCCGCTGATGGAGCGTATACAAACCCTGCGCGGTCAGATCGGCTCAGGCCAGCAGGACGCCAATCTGCGCCTGGAATTGCTGGAAACAATCCAAAAAGCAGATATTCTCCTCCAGAAAACCGATTTAGATGTCGATTTTACCGTTGCCGCCATCGGCGCCGAATTGCAGGTGTATAACGAAATCCTGTCCACATACACCTCAGACAGGGACAAACTCGTGGCCAGGGTCAATGCCGCCAGCTTCATCAGCAATGGTGTCCTCTGGGCGGCCTGCGAAGCCTTCAGCATCCCCACCTACAAGTACCCGGGTCTATCTGTACACTCCGGCACCCTTGGTATCGCCGCCGGTATCGTGCCTTCCCTGGCTTCGATGTACACCCTCAAGGCCGTCAACGGCAAAAAGAAGACTTCGGAAGCGGACCCCAATATGCTGGCCAAAATTTTCAACTATCCCACCACGGCCGAAACCGAATATCCTAACTCTGTCTGGCAGTACCTGCACGAAGTACCGGCCGATGATCCCAGAGCCAAGAAAAGAATCGACCAGCTCATAGACCGCTGGGTGGCAGACTCCAACATGCCGGCCTTCACTGACAGATCTTCCAGGCAACAACTGAACATTTTGACCGCCAGCGTACCCGAGCGCAAAGGCCTGTCTATTGCCACATTGACCGCCAGACAGGTGATGCTGCAGCAGACCTCGGCCGAAGTGATGAAAATGAAACGCCTGCTGCTCGACCTGACCATGTTCCTGCAGGGCGAAAAAACAATCTAGTCAGCTCGAAGGCCTACTCGGCCTTGAGCCTGTAGCCGACACCGGCTTCGGTAATGAGATGCCGGGGATGAGCTGAGTCTACTTCCAGCTTGCGCCGCAGGTGCGCCATATAAACGCGCAAATAGTTGCTCTCCTCACTGTATTCCTGGCCCCAGATTTCCTTGAGCAACTGATTCTGGGTGACGACCTTGCCCGCGTATTTGATCAACGTGACCAGCAGTTTGTATTCGATACGAGTGAGATGCACCTCAACACCATCGCGCAATACCTGGCGCTTAGCCATATCGACCCGCACGCCACCGAAGGAAAAATCGGACTCCACCTGACCGGTAGCGGCCCGGGCCGCGTGTCGCAATCCCACCCGAATGCGCGCCAGCAACTCGGGCACACCAAAAGGTTTAGTTAGATAATCATCGGCACCGGCGTCCAGTGCTTCGACTTTGTCTTTTTCCTGCCCCCGGGCGGAGAGCACAATCACCGGCACCGATGACCACTCACGCAGCTGTCTGGTAACGTCCAGTCCGTCCATATCGGGCAGACCGAGGTCGAGGATGACCAGGTCCGGTCGCTCGGAGGCCACTTTGCGCAGACCGTCCTTGCCCGATTCTGCTTCTCTGTAGCCATAGCCATGATCGGTGAGCGCCATCTTTAAAAATCTGCGTATAGGCTGCTCATCTTCAATGACAAGTATGAGTAATTCTTTGTCAGACATTTTGCTCCGGACTCTCTACACTGGGCACCAAAAATTTAAAAACAGATCCGCCTTCAGGACGATCCTCTACCCAGATACGTCCGCCGTGGGCCTCGATGATACCACCGCAGATGGCCAGGCCAAGACCGGCTCCGGTAGCGCGCGTTTGCTCACCAAAGGATCCGCGATAAAACATCTCGAAGATGCGTTTTTTGTCTTCACTAGCGACACCGGGACCGCGGTCCGCCACCGAGACAATCACACCCTCGGCGGTAGCTTCGGCGGCAATTTCAATAGGACTGCCGCTGGGCGAATATTTAGCGGCATTTTCCAGGAGATTAACCAGCACTTGCTGGATCAATATTTCATCCACCGAGATATACGGCAGGTCCTCGGGCACATGGGTCTTGACCGGCCAGTCGGCCAGACGCTCCTCCAGCAAACTGAGAGCGGCACCGACAACCTCTTCCACCGGCTGCGCCTCGCGCTCCAGTTTGAGAGTGCCGGATTGCAATTTGGTCATATCCAGCAGATTGCTGACCAGGCGATTTAAGCGCATCGACTCCTGATAAATTTCACCGGCCATCTTTTTGCACTGCTGCACATCAAGAGCTTCGCTCGCTTCAATGATGCTGCTGGCCACACCGGCAATGGTGGCAAGCGGCGTGCGCAGATCATGCGAGACCGAGCTCAAGAGCGAGCTGCGCAACTGCTCCACTTTCACCTGCAGTCTGGCGTGCTCCGAATCATCGGATAGCTTGGCTCGCTCGCAGGCCAGGGCCAACTGATTGGCGCAAGTCTCAAGCAAGCGCAACTGCTCCGGCGATATAAATCTGTTTTCGACAGAGGGTCGGACAGCCAGTACGCCCAGATTTTTTTGCGCCCCCAGAAGGGGCAGATAGAGCTCCCCGGCACCGGGCAGAGTATCGGTCCCCAGTCCGGCCGCCTGCTTGTTCTGGTGCACCCAACCGGCCGTACCGATATCGACCGCGTTTTCGGCCAGGGCAAATTCGCCTTCACCGACCGCGGATAGAATCAATTTGCCGTCGTCGTCAACGAGCAGTATCGCCACCTGACTTTGAAAAATGGATCCGATGTGGGTGAGACCGATGGCCACCAGACTGTCGAGATCAAGGGTCGAGGAGAGATCACGACTCATCGAATAGAGGGCCGCAGTGCGCGTCTCACGCAGGCGTGCCGCCTCGGCCTGCTGTTTACTGATGACGGTAAGGCTGCTTATAGTCAGGGCCACAACCAGCATGACAACAAAAGTCACCACATACTGCACGTCCGAAACAGCAAAGGTGTAATAAGGAGGGACACAGAAGAAATCAAAAAAGGCCACGCTCAGTACCGACACAAGGATAGAAGGGCCGCGGCCGTAGCGCGAGGCAACAACGACCACACCGAGCAAATACATCATCACAACGTTTGCCGGGGCAAAATCAATGGGAAGGGTCTTAGCAATAATGGTGCAGAGCAAAACAATAGCCACGGCACCAAAATAGGCCGAGCCCTTGCTGGTTGCCGTCAGCTGACTGGCCTGCGAAGGCAGGTCTCCACCCTCATCCCCGGATATCACATAGACATCAATGACACCGCTCTGGCGGATGATGTCTTCGACCAGGGAGCCAAAAAGACGTTCTTTCCAGCGTGGCTTCGCCGGCTTGCCGATGATGATTTTAGAGGCGTTGTACTGCCGGGCAAAATTGATTATCTCTTCCTGGGCATTTCCTCCGGAAAGCTCCAGGGTATCGGCGCCCAGTTGCTCGGCCAGTCGCAGGGTCTGAATCACCCTGTTTCTGTTTTCGGCCGAGGCCGAAGTCGATGTCACATAAGGCCCGGGCGACTCGACATAAAGCACGGTCCATTTTGCACGCAGGGCTTCGGCCATGCGTTTGCCGGCGCGCACCAGACGCGAGGCATGGGGGCTGCCGCTGATACAGACAAGCAGGCGCTCGCTGGCCGGCCAGGGATGCTTGATCTCGTGGACAGACCGGTACTCTTCCATTTCGGCGCCGACTCGCTCGGCGGTATAACGCAGAGCCAGTTCGCGCAGGGCGATGAGGTTGCCCTTGCGGAAAAAATTCTCCATCGCCGACTTAGCCTGCTCCGGCATATAGACATTGCCGGCCTTGAGGCGCTCCAGCAGCTCATCGGGGGGCAGGTCGACCAGCTCGATTTTTTGCGCGTGCTCGAGCAGATAGTCAGGTACCCGCTCACGGATGCCGACTTTGGTAATCTGTGCCACCACATCATAAAGACTTTCGACATGCTGCACATTGAGGGTGGTAAGCACATCGATGCCAGCCTCCATCAGCTCCTGCACGTCCTGCCAGCGCTTGGCATGGCGCGAGCCCGGGGCATTGGTGTGCGCCAGTTCATCGACCAGAATCACTTCCGGTTTGCGCGCGCGGGCGGCATCAATATCGAGCTCCTTCAAGGTGGTGCCCTTGTACTCGATAAGCTTGACCGGGATAATCTCCAGACCTTCAAGCAGCGCTTCGGTCTCCGGTCGACCGTGGGTTTCGATGTAGCCTATGACGACATCGACCTTTTGCTCCTTCAATTTGCGGGCGGCCAGAAGCATGGCATAGGTTTTGCCGACACCTGCCACCGCCCCAAAAAACACTTTCAGCCGCCCACGCTTATTGCTCTCTTCTTCCTGCTTCAGACGAGACAATAAAGCTTCAGGATCGCGGCGGACCTCAGTCATATGGTCACTCACATTTTGACATCAATATCTTACTTCATCCGGTCCAGCGCCATGTTTAAACTCAAAACATTGACCCGCGGCTCACCGAAAATTCCCAGCTGGCGCGGGGTAGTCTCCTGCCTGACAAGATTTTCCACTTCCAGCACTGACCTGTGCCGGGCGGCCGCCACCCGGCGGGCCTGAAGCAGGGCATTTTGCTGCGAAATATCGGGATCGAGCCCCGAGCCCGAACGAGTCACAGCGTCAACCGGCACCTTCTCCCCGGCGGTGAGCAAGTTTTCAGCGCGGTATTTTTCGCTCAGCTGCTTTATGCCGTCAAAACCGGTATCGCCATTAATGAGTTTGGCCGAGGTGGGCCCCAGATTAGTACCCGAGGACATCTCCGCTTTGTACTGCGCTGAAGCGTCGGCAGTGCCGCCGCCACCGGCAGCCGATGGGCGGGAGTGAAAGTACTCGGGCTTAGCGAAAAACTGCCCTATTAAAGTGGAGCCGATCACCTCACCACTTTTCGATTTGACCAGAGAACCGTTGGCTTGATTGGCGAAACAAATTTGCGCGACGGCGGTAACAAAAGCAGGAAAGGCCAGGCCGGTCAAAAGGGCCATTACAACTGTGGCTCGCAGTGCTGAAAGAAATAACGAAGTCATATACGGTTCCTGTAATTAAATGTTTGCATCAGACGGAAGGAGCCAGACCAAGAGTGACGATTATCTGGTCGATAAGCCAGATGCCGGGGAAGGGGACAATGAGACCGCCCACCCCGTAAATAAGTAAGTTGCGACGCAGCATCGCTTCAGCGCTCATCGGCCGCCAGGAAACCCCACGCAGAGCCAGCGGTATCAGGGCGATGATAATCAGGGCGTTAAAAATTACCGCCGCCAGGATAGCCGAATGGGCAGAGTGCAAACCCATAATATTGAGGGCCCAGAGCGCACCGCGACCGCCCTGAGCGGCATAGAGCGCTCCGAACATGGCAGGCAGGATGGCGAAATATTTGGCCACATCATTGGCAATGGAAAATGTCGTCAGGGCACCGCGGGTCATGAGCAGCTGTTTGCCTATCTGCACCACTTCGATAAGTTTGGTGGGATTGGAATCGAGGTCGATCATATTGCCCGCTTCCTTCGCCGCCTGTGTGCCCGTATTCATAGCCAGGCCGACATCGGCCGCAGCCAGAGCGGGAGCGTCATTGGTGCCGTCTCCACTCATCGCCACCAGCCTGCCGCCACCCTGCTCTTTTCTAATCAGCTGCATCTTGGCCTCGGGAGTGGCCTCGGCCAGGAAATCATCGACCCCGGCTTCGCTGGCGATAGCTGCGGCGGTGAGAGGATTGTCGCCGGTGATCATGACTGTTCGAATACCCATCGCTCGCAGTTGCAGGAAGCGCTCCTTCATCCCGCCTTTAACGACATCCTTTAGATAGATAACACCCAGTATGCCTTTTTCATTATCGGCACTTACAAGCGGCGTGCCCCCGGCCTGGGCGATGCGGGTCACGGCCTGCTCCACCTCGGTGGGCACGGGCATGGACATCTCGCGCACCCATTTGTAGATAACCTCGGCGGCACCCTTGCGAATCTGTCTGGTATTGATATTGACACCACTGATTCTTGTCTGGGCGGTGAATGAAATAAATTCGGCATTGAGGGATGTAAGCTCGCGCTCGCGCAAATCGAATTGTTTGGCCAGAGCAACAATCGAGCGGCCCTCGGGGGTTTCGTCGGCGAGAGAGGACATCTGAGCGGCATCGGCCAGGGCCTGCTGGGTGACTCCGGCCGCCGGTACAAATTCCACTGCCTGTCTGTTGCCCAGGGTGATGGTGCCGGTCTTGTCCAGCAAAAGTGTGTCGACATCGCCGGCCGCTTCAATGGCTTTGCCGCTCATGGCCAGGATATTGTGCTGCAGCACGCGGTCCATACCGGCAATACCGATGGCCGAAAGCAGGGCACCAATAGTGGTGGGTATCAGACAGACAAGCAGCGAAATGAGCGAAAAAATATCGCAGGGCTGGCCGCTGCCGCCGACTCGCACGGCAAAAATAGAATAGGGCAAAAGAGTGACCACCGCCAGCAGAAAAATAATTGTCAGACCGGCCAGCAATATATTGAGGGCGATTTCATTTGGCGTCTTCTGTCTCTCGGCACCCTCTACCAGAGCGATCATGCGATCGATGAAAGTTTCTCCCGGTTGCACGCTGATTTGTACCTTGAGCCAGTCGGAAAGGACCGTGGTACCGCCGGTGACAGCACTGCGATCGCCGCCGCTCTCTCTGATCACCGGAGCAGACTCACCGGTGATGGCGCTTTCATCAACACTGGCCACGCCTTCGATAACATCGCCGTCACTGGGTATGACCTCCCCGGCCTTGATCAGGACTATGTCCCCCTTGCGCAGGGCGGTGGCAGGCACCACTTCATAATCGCCCTCGTCAAATTTGTGCTCGCCCTTTTCGCGGCCGTTCTTTTCCTTTTCCAGTAACCTTCTGGCGCTGGTTTCCTTGCGATTGCGCTTGAGTGTATCGGCCTGAGCCTTACCGCGGCCCTCGGCGATAGCCTCGGCAAAATTGGCGAAGAGCACCGTAAACCAGAGCCATAATGCAATCTGCCCCTCAAACAATAGCTGCTTAAAATCGGCCCCCTGTCCCCAGTCGCGCAGGAAGAGCAAAAGGGTCATGATGCTGCCCACTTCCACCACCAGCATCACGGGATTTTTGGCCATCAGAGCGGGATTGAGTTTGGTCAGCGAATCCTTGAGAGCGCGTTTGACTATAGCCGGCTGAAAGAGAGGAGTTTTTTTCCTCTGCGGTACAGGCATAAGACTGAGATCATCGACCATTATAAAACTCCAGCAAACAAGAAAAAATGTCTAAAACAATCGACCGAGCCACATCAAATAGTGCTCAACAATCGGACCCAGGGTCAAGGCGGGGAAAAATGTCAGGGCGCCGACAATCAGTATCACAGCCAGAAGCAGGACCACAAAAAGCCAGCTATGGGTAGGGAAAGTGCCGCTTGAAGGGGGCACATATTTCTTTTGCACCAGACTGCCGGCCAGAGCCAGAGCCGGCACCATCATGAAGAAGCGGCCGATGAGCATGGCCAGGCCACCGGTGATGTTATAAAAAGGAGTATTGCCGGTCAGTCCGCCAAAGGCCGAGCCATTATTGCCGGTGGCAGAGGCAAAACAATAAAGTATCTCGGTAAAGCCATGGGGACCGCCATTATTGACGTTGTTAAAAGTGGCTCCCGGTGCGTTCCAGAACGATTTGACCGGTAGCTCCAGGATCGAGCCCAGGGCGGTGAAAATCAAAACTGAAAAACAACCGGCCAGGACAAAAAGCATGGCCATTTTGACGTCTTTCTGGTCAATTTTTTTACCCACATATTCGGGGGTGCGACCGACCATCAAACCGGCGATGAAAACAGTGAGAACGGCAAAAATAAGCATGCCGTAGAGGCCCGAGCCCACCCCACCAAAGACAATTTCGCCCAGCTGAATATTGAGCAGCGGTATCAGCCCGCCCAGGGGCGTAAATGAGTCGTGCATGCAATTAACCGCACCGCAGCTGGCATCGGTTGTAACCACCGCAAAAAGAGCCGAATTGGCCAGGCCAAAGCGAATCTCCTTGCCCTCCATATTGCCGCCCAGATCACCCAGCAGTTTGGTCGAGCAATCAACTTGATGGGCAGCCATAAGGGGATTGCCGGCCGCTTCAAAATAGTAACAGGCCCAGACGCCGGCAAAAAACAGGATAAACATAGTAGCCAGAAGCGCCCAGCCCTGGCGAGTATCCCGCACCATCTTGCCGAACATATAAGTAAGGCCGGCGGGCAAAATGAAGATGGAGAGCATCTGCACAAAATTGCTCAGCGGCGTGGGATTTTCAAA
Organism: Cyanobacteria bacterium SZAS LIN-3; assembly: GCA_018266215.1. Taxonomy (GTDB): domain Bacteria; phylum Cyanobacteriota; class Vampirovibrionia; order Obscuribacterales; family Obscuribacteraceae; genus REEB67. Next base: position 15,249 of record JAFEAV010000088.1, read on the forward strand.
AGGATGGGCGCTGTTGGCGTTGAAGATGCCACCACCATTGATGCCCAGCATCTTAATGGCTTCCTGCGAGGCCACCGGCCCCTGCGGCAATATTTGCTTGACACCCTCAAGGGTAGTGGCTTCCGTATAAGGCGCGAAGTTTTGAATCACACCCTGAGACACTAGAAAGAGCGCAAAAATAAGGGTGATGGGGAACAATATATAGAGCATGCTGCGCACAAGGTCTTTCCAGAAATTGCCCACCGTTGTCATGGAGTGCCGACTGAATCCGCGAATGAGGACCAGACAGGCAGCCAGTCCACAGGCGGCGGAAATCCAGTTGTGATAAGCCAGGGCCAGCATCTGACTGAGGTAAGACATGGTGTTCTCACCGCTGTAATTTTGCCAGTTTGTATTTGTCGTAAAAGACATGGCCGTGTTGAAAGCCAGATCCGCTGTCATGGTCGTGGCATAAGCGGGAGCGGCGGCGGTGGAAAAAGCCATGGGATTGAGGGGCAAGACGCCCTGCAAACGCAATAGCGCATAGGTCAACAAAGCACCGACCAGTGAAAAGGCAAGCAGGGCAAAAGCATACTGAGTCCAGTGCATTTCCACTTCGGCATCGACGCCAAAGAGCTTGTAGCAGAGCCGCTCAAAAGGTCGCAGCCCTCGCGCCATGGGACCGCCGTCCCCCTCCAGCACTTCCACCATGTAGAGCCCGAGCGGCCTGGTACATAAAAGCAGGACTAGAGAGAAGAGGACAATTTGCACCCAGCCGATAACAGTCATTACAAGAACACCTAGAATTTTTCGGGAAAGAGAAGTGCGTAGAGCAGGTACAGACTGAGGCCCAAAGCCGCACAAGCACCAAGCGTGTAGTCAAAAAACACAATCTCGCCCTCCGGGCAACCTTTATCTATAGCCTGTCGGCGGCCCAGACATAGAGAGCCGTCAATGCGAAGAAGACCAGCGCCAGCAAGACATAAAGAAAATCAGTCATGGGAAACCCGTTGGTAAGCGCCACCGCCTTGAACAACTCTATCTAACCACCGTGGGCGCTAAGCAAGCGTCAAGGGTGAAGAGCAGGGCGTAAAGATTTCGCTAAAATGGGTCACGAGCGGGCGGGACATTACATCTAGATAAGGGTCCCGGCAAAGCAGGCAAAATATGGACATCGGAGGCTTCAATTCGCCCCATCTGGCCGGGTCAGGCTTGAAAGAGCGGCCCGGATCTGACACGATTGGGGCTTAAAGCGCGCCCCAGCCTGAGTACACCTGAAAAATGCAGGTTCTAGATTCGATTGCCGAGGCTATTGGCCATACTCCTATGGTCAAACTCAGCCGCTTTGGCAAAGGTTTGGGGCACAACCTTTTAGCAAAGTGCGAGTTTTTAAATCCGGGCGGGTCGATCAAGGACCGCATCGCCTGGCATATGGTCTGCAAAGCCGAAGAACGAGGCCAACTCAGGCCAGGTGGCATGATTGTCGAGGCCACGGCCGGCAATACTGGGGTCGGACTGGCCATGGCTGCCGCTCTCAAGGGCTATAAACTGACGACGGTTATGTCGGCCAAGGTGAGCCAGGACAAAGTCAAGCTGCTCAAAGCGCTTGGCGCACAGGTGATTATCACCCCCATGGGCAAGGCGACGGATGACCCCGACCACTTTATCAACCGGGCCCGGGCCATAGCCGCCGAGCAGGGCGCCTGGCTCAGTGACCAATTTAACAACCAGGACAATATCGAGGCCCATTATCAGCTGACCGGCCCCGAAATCTGGGAGCAAACCGAAGGGACGGTCGATGTCCTCATCGCCGGAGCGGGCACCGGCGGCACACTGAGCGGGGCAGGCAAGTATCTGAAAGAACGTAAACCCTCGGTCCGTGTGGTACTGACCGATCCTGTGGGCAGCGTGCAGAGTCATATATTCAACGAGACACAAGGTAACCCTGCGGCCTATTTAGTCGAGGGCATCGGCGGCGAAATCATCGCCAACAATCTGCATCTGGATATCATCGACGCCGCCATTTCAATCAGCGACCAGGAAGCAATCAGCGCCGCCTACGATCTTATGCGCAGCGAAGCGCTCTTTGTCGGCAGTTCCTCAGGTTGCATTGCAGCCGCGGCCGTCAGCTACTGCCGCAGACTGAGCTTAGACGGCGAGAGGAATCTCAACATCGTAGCAGTTTTGCCCGATGGCGGGCGCGCGTACATGAGCACCATATACGATGACAGTTGGCTCAACGAAAAAAATATCAACTTGAGGGAGAACGCAATAAGATGAGGTCGCAGTTTAAAGTACTCTGTATAGTGAGCGCCGGCACCCTGGCCCTTGCCTGGAGCTCTTACAGCAGCTTGCACCAGGCGGCCCTGGCGGCGGTCAGTCCCCCCGCCGACGCTGCCACCACAACTGTGACGTCTGAAATATGCGCCTACGAAAAAAAGCTCTTTGAACGCACCTTTGATGGAGAGCCAAACGAGCGTAGACTAGACCGCCTGGAATCATTTATCTTCGGCGAAAAAAACAGCGGACCCCTCACAACCAGAATAGGTAAGATAGCGGCAGTTGTGCCACTGCCGGCCCAGACAACTACCGCGGCCGGCGCGCACTCACAGTCTCCGGCGGCGGGCTCGGCCGGCGCTCACACGGCTCCAGCCACGGCAAGCGAAGAACCGCTGCTCGACTCTCCGGGCAATTATCCGCACATAACCGCCCTTGAAGGCGAGATGCTGGGCCAGACCTATGAAGGACATTCGCTCAATGATCGCCTCTCGCGGCTGGAAACCAAAGCTTTTGGCGCGCCTTCCAAGAGCAAAGATTTTGAAGAGCGCACCGATGCAATCGATCAATATCAGCAGGCCAGGCGCATTCCCAAGCCCATGACCATAGGCCATCCCAATGATCTGGGCGTTGGTCCCCTGGCCGAGGAAGCCCGCCACGCAGACGAGACCGACGCCGATGTCGATCCCGGCGACATTGTGCGCAGACAGACCATTCAGCAGGAGCTGGCGGTGGCGAGGAGATCCACACCGCCCAGCAACGAAGAACGCACTCTCAACCGCATTGCCTGGTGCGAACAGCAGGTTTTCGGTCATGCCAGTCCGGAATTGCACCTCCTGCAAAGACTGCATCAGCTAAATCACGCACTTTTTCCCAACGACAAGGAAAAGGACATACAGCTTATGGATCGCATTGACGTCATAGTCAAAGAAGTCGTCCTGAAAAATCATCCCCATCAGCCGGGCAGCTGATTAGCGCACTTTCGATATTTCCAGGAACCGCCGTCAAACATTGCCGTCGTTCCCCAGTAGTCGATACTAGGGATGGAAATATTATGGCCGACACAACAATAACGAAGATTGATTCACGACACTCACCCAGAGGAGCCGCCGGCCAGAAATATCTCGCCTGCGGCAAATCAATGTCCATGCGACTGTGGGAAGACGAAAAAGTCAATTGCCAGAAGCAAGAAAGCAAACATGACTATGAGACCGTGGGCTATGTCATAAAAGGCAGAGCCGAGCTGCACATGGAAGGCCAGATGGTGGTTTTGAACGCCGGGGACTCCTGGGTAGTACCAAAGGGTGCCACACACTGCTACAAAATCCTGGAAGAATTCAGCGCCCTGGAGACGACCTCGCCACCAGCAGAGTTGCACGACAGAGCCGAATCGGACAGGGCGCCGGGACTAAAAGAATATGTTGAAGCAAGCGGCCATGATGCTGATGCCGTGCAGGCGCCACAGCCGGTTAAGACAGACTCGCCCGATATGAAGGCCAGGGCCAATACCGAAAGTCAGGCTGACGCCGAGGCCAAGCCGGAACTCGGGGAACAAGTGGGAGCCGACGGCAAACCAATTAAATAGAAATGCCGACGGAAAGAAAGGTCCCATCAAAAGTGGGACCTTTTCTTTTACTCCAAACCCAAATCCGATCTAGTCGACGGTTTCGGAAGCGGCGGTGATGAAAGCCGTGACTTCGCCTTTGGCATAATCGACGGCTTTGGCGGTCTCTTGCGTATGGGCGTGGGCCTGAACAAAGGTGGCCTGAGTGGCAGTCTGGATGGCCGTCAATTCCTGCAGACGCTCGGCGGGTACAAGCACAACAACCGCCTGCGGTACCACCGAGATCTTCATAGGCGTTGTGCCGCACGGCTCTCCATCAATCATGGCCGGTATCGTTTGACTGCGCACCGTGGTGGCTGCCTTACCGGTAAGAAAGGTCCTTACTTTATTGACAAAACTCTGAAACGTTGAACGCAAACCTCTGCGCGGAATAACTTCGATCAAGGCCTCCTTGACCCGCAGCACATAATGGGGCGCTTTACCATCAACATGTCCGGCCGCAAAACGGAAGCCCACAGCCACATAGTCCGAAAAATTGCGCGGGTCGATGACATGCAAATTGAGGAAGCCATCCGTCAGGGTCGTAAGTTCACAGGGGCGGCCCAGACCAAGGTCCTCAACATTGGCGACAAAGACACCCGAGGCCCGCACTTTAAAAGTACGACCGGCAACAGTGATTCTAAATATAACCGGCCTCATGGCCATGGTCTCCAGCATGGCCTTGGCATAAGCCAGATTTTTGAAAGCAGTCTTGGCTTCACGCTCCGGCGCCATAAAGGCGTCGGAAAGGGGTCCGGCGCCGGCCATACCGGCAAAGAATTCACCGTTCATAAGACCCATGTCGATGCGCACGGGCACACCGCTGGCAATAGGGTCAAAGGCATGGGCGAGGGGATCCGCAAAGAATTTTTCATCCACGATGCCGAGGTTGCGCGCCAGGACATTGCCTGTACCAAGCGGCATGAGTGCAGCCGGAATACTGGACTTTGCCTGCGCCAGAGCGGCCAGCACCGATCGTATGGTGCCGTCGCCGCCGGCAGCGACAACCAGGTCGAGCTCGGGCTTGAGCAGACCGATTATGTCTTCGATCGTCGTCTGCGGAGTAGTTGGATATAAGGTAACAACATAATTGTCCTGACGACTGAGTTCGGCCACCAGCCGCGCTATCCATGATTCATCACTGGCCTGACTGCGGGCTGTCGGATTATAGACAACCAGGGCTTGTTTCGATTTTGACATTGCTTGAATTCCCGTCGAACACAAAAAAACGCTGACAAGTGTAATGGCGTAAAAATCGGCTATGAGTTCCCAGTCATCAGAGTTTTCGCGGATGGAACCAGTAGGCGAATGGCCGCGTCGTCACCTTCAGGTAACCCAATTTGCCCCCGAGGAGCAAAAAATGAGAAAGCTGATTGCCGCCGGAGCAGCGATCCTTATCGTGATATTTGTCGGTCTGGCGATGAGCACTAAGTCCTATTCGGATCCGAACATTATAGAAATCAGCGGTCGCATCGAAGCACCCGAGACCTATATAACCGCCGGCGTCAACTCCAAGGTGCAGACGGTCAATGTCGGCGAAGGCGAGCAGGTACACAGGGGTCAATTGCTTTTGACCCTGGATTCAAGAGCGCTGAAAGTAAAGCTGCAGGCCACAGGCTCCCAGGAGGCTCTGGCCAGACAAGCGCAGGGCATGGCCGGGCACCAGGTGGCGGCAGTTCAGAGTCACGTAGCCGAGGCCCAGAAAAAATCAAGGGGCTTCTTTGCCAAGATTTTCACAAGCAAAAAGAAAAAAGAACAGGTGAGAGCACAGCTCACCCAGGAAATGAAATCAGCTCAAATGCAAATGCTTCAAGCTCAGGCCGCGGTGATAAGAGCCCGGGCGGTCAAAGGCGAAGTGGCGGCCAAGCAATCATTTTTCAGCCTCACCTCACCCCTTGATGGTATCTGTGTCACGCGCAGCGTCGAACCGGGAGAAGTGGTAACGGCCGGACAGATCCTGCTCTCGATTATTGACCCCGAAGCCATATACATGAAGGGCTTTATCGCCGAAGGTGATCTGAGCCGGGTAAAGCTGGGTCAGACCGTGGAGATCCTTCTCGATGGAGCTCCGCATCCGCTCACCGGTCATATCACCGCCATTGATACCAGCCCTTCCTTCACGCCCCAGAACATCTACTTTAAAGACGACCGGGTGAAACAGGTCTTCGGCATCAAAATCGTCATCGACAAACCGGACGGCACAGCTAAACCAGGCATGCCGGCCGACGCGCGCATCGATCTGAGGCAAACAAAGAATGGTAACCATTGAAGGTCTGCAAAAGACCTATAAAGGCGGCACCAGAGCCCTGCAAGGACTGGATCTGAAGATCGAAGGCGGCGACCTCTTCGGCATCGTCGGTCCCGATGGAGCGGGCAAGACCACCGCCCTGCACATCATATGCGGTGTCATGGCCGCCGGCGCAGGCAAAATACTGATAGACGGTCAGAGCCCGGACAAGGCCGCCGGGCAAATAGGCTATGTACCGCAAAACGGTGCTCTCTATCCGGAGCTGACTATAGATGAAAGTCTGGAATACGAAGCGGGTTTGCACAATGTCTCGGCCGAAGATTTTAAAACTCGCCGGGAACTCTATCTAAAAAAAATGGGCCTGGAAAAGTTTGGCAGCCGCCTGACCAGCCAGCTCTCCGGCGGCATGAAACAGAAACTGGCCCTGTGCTGCGCTTTAATCAGTCAGCCCAAACTTCTAGTACTGGATGAGCCCACCAATGGTCTCGATCCTGTATCGAGACGCGAACTCTGGCAGGCCCTTTCCGAACTGACCAGGGAAGGCATGACGGCGATCGTGGCCACCCCCTTCCTCGATGAAGCGGAGCGCTGCACAAAAGTAGCTCTTCTCTACGAAGGTAAGGTACATGAAAGCGGCACCCCCCGGGAGCTCAAGCAAGCCCTCAAGCTCACCCGCCTGGATCTTGAGGTGGAGAGCGCAGACCTGACCGATCTCAGCACGCACCTGACCGATCTCAGCACCAAACTGTCGACCCTCGACCGCAAGGTAATCGTAGACGTCTTTGCCTACGGCGATCATGTCGAAATCCTCACCGCCAACCCGGCTGCGGCAAACGAGCTCCTGACCAAAACAATCACCGCCGAAAATTTCACAATCAAAGATGCTCGCGAAGACGAGCCCAGCATGGAAAACGTCTTCATCATGCGTCTGCGCGAACTGGGAGTCAACGAAGATGAGGTCAAGCCCTTCCCCCAGAGCAAAGAGAGCGCTCGCCCAGGGACGACTGACGGTGGCGATAACATGGCTATCAACGCGCGGGGCCTGAGCCGCAGTTTTGATGACTTCGAGGCCGTCAAAGGTGTCGACCTCGAACTGCAATACGGCGAAATCTACGGCCTGCTCGGAGCCAACGGTGCCGGCAAAACAACGACAATAAAGATGCTCTGCGGACTGCTCAAACCAAGCAGCGGTGAAATAACCCTGGCCGGTGAAAGTGGCGACCTGCGCAGTCGCAAGGTACGCAAGAGCATAGGCTACATGAGTCAGAAATTTACTCTCTATGACGCTCTGACCGTGCGCGAGAATCTGGAATTTTATGCCTCTATTTATGAAATCCCGAGCGGGCAACGCAAAGAAAAACTGGACTGGGCGATTGAATCGTGCCAGCTGCAAAACATGACAAAGTCAATTGTCGGTCGCCTGCCGCGGGGCTGGAAGCAGCGCATTGCTTTTGGTGCCGCTGTCATGCACGAGCCTTCGATTCTCTTCCTGGACGAACCGACCGCCGGAGTCGATCCCATTGCACGGCGCCAGATCTGGGCACTGGTGAGACAACTGGCCAAGCGCGGCACCGCCGTGCTCGTCACCACTCACTATTTGGATGAAGCGGAGTATTGCAGTCGCATGGCCCTGATGGCGGCGAGCAAAGTGGTGGCCCAGGGCTCGCCGGCCGAAATCAAAGCCCAGTGCCGCGGCGTTCTCTACAAACTGAGATGCGAAGATGTGCAGGCGGCCTATCTGGCTCTTTCAAGAGAAATGGATCCCTGGCGTGTTTCTATTTTTGGCGACAGCATCCACATACTGCTCGACGGCGAAGGCGATCTGGAGAAAACAAAATCCTCTCTGGCCGGCGCTTCCTTGAGCGCCCGCTCCTTGAAGAAAATCCCATTCAGTCTGGAGGACGCCTTTATCGATATCGTGCAGCGCAGCAAGAGGGCACAGGCATGAACCAGCTTCTAGCCCAGGCAAACAAAGAATGGAGCGAATTCCGCAGGGATCGCCTCAGTATGTCCCTGGCCTTTCTTCTGCCGCTCTTTTCTCTGATCCTCTTTTGCTATGGTATCAGACTGGAATCATCAAGCATACCCATGTATGTCGAGGACAAAGACAACACCTACCTAAGTCGTGAATATATCGCCCGCCTGCTGGCCACCAATATTATGGTGCAGGTAAAAGCCCCTGAGGCAAAAACACCTGTCGATGCCGTTAACCGCGGACTGGCAAAAGTGGCTGTAACTATTCCCCGGGGATTTGCGGCCAATATTTTCAGACAAAAAAAATCACCCTTGCAGGTGCTGGTCGACGGCACCGACATAGCCAACGCTCAAATCGTCTCCAATACAATCGAAGCCGCTAATCTATATTTTGTCGGTCGTCTGGTAAACAGTCGTATCCCGGACATAAAACTGCAGATGGTGGCGCCGCAATTGCGCGTCTGGTTCAACCCCGGGCGCACCGAGCCACTCTTCATCGTGCCGGGGGCTTTCGGCATTTTGCTCTGGATGTATCCGGCCCTGCTGGCTGCAGTTGCCGCATCTCGCGAAAAAGAGCAGGAAACAATCATCCGCGTCTATGCCTCAAAGGTCAATCCACTGGCCTTCCTACTGGGTAAGGCCCTGGTTTATTTCGGTATCGGCATGACTCTGGCCGTCATGGTTATATTGCTCGGCACCATACTCTTTCGCATGGCCCCTGTGGCCGACCCCACACCACTGCTCATCGCCACCCCGCTTTTTGTCCTGGCCTCGGTCCTCTTCGGCCTGATGCTTGGTACATTTTCCAACTCCCAGACGACCGCTGTGCAGGCCACTTCTACGGCCGGATTTTTCCCCTGTCTTCTGCTTTCGGGCTTTGTCTATCCCATAGACAATATCCCTTTTCCCCTGTCTCTATTTTCAATTGTGGTTCCGGCCCGCTACTTTATCGAGCTCACCCGCGACACCTACGAAAGAGGCGCCGGATGGCCGGCAATCTGGTATGTGCCGCTAATGCTTGTATTGTTTATCGCGCTCTTTACATTTTTAAGCTGGCTGGGACTGCGGCGCATGCAGTTGAAAGACTGAGGGGCTGGAGGTAAAACAAATGACAGCTTTCACTAACGATTTAGCGGGCAACAGCCTCAATCACCTCTGGGCACTGATCTTGAAAGAGACCAGAGAAATTTTGCGCAATCCCTATCTTCTCTTTCTCATAATAGTCCCTCCGACAATTCAACTGCTCATCCTCGGAGGGGCGCTGGATCCGCAGGTGCGTAATCTTTCACTGGGCGTGGTCGATCACAGTCAAAGCGTACAGAGCAGGGATCTGGTGAAAAGTCTCACCGGCAGCGGGGTTTTTCCCAAAAGCGTGGCATTGAAAGACGAGGGCGTCGTCAGCCACCAGCTGGAGTACGGCACCCTGGACGTGGCCCTGGTGATACCAGAAGACTTCAGTCAAAATCTCGCCAGCGGCAATGCTGCTCCGGTACAGGTGCTGGTCGATGGCGCCGATGCCTACAGCGCCGGCATCGCCAGCGCCTATGTCCTGAAGACAATCTATGGATTCAGACCGGAAGAATTCAACAAGGCATTTAAAGAAAAAATCCTGGAAGAAGTGAAAGAACGCGCCCGCTTCAGCGCCCACCAGAAGCAAGATCTGAGCTCAGGCGTTGAAAGCGAGGGAGCCGCAGCATCCGGCTCGGGCATGGGCCAACTCTTCACCGGTTCACAGATGAATGCCTCCGCCCTCGTGTCTCCGGACATACAGATT
>JAFEAV010000089.1 GCA_018266215.1 Cyanobacteria bacterium SZAS LIN-3
CGGCGAATTGGGCCTGATGACCGCCGATGAGATGCGCAAACGCATCCTCGAAACAAACGGAAAATTAGCCGGATTTGCCCTCGATTCCAATGTAGCTCAACCTGCGGCAGTGTAAACTACTAGTGCATTTTGGATAGCTACAAGAAAGGGGCTTGTCAACCGTGAGCATTCCACTCCTATTGGTTTGTGATGGCGACGAATCCAAGCAGGCAACGCTGGAAGGTCTTGTCAAAAACGAACCTGGTCTGAAATATATTGCCACTGTTTCCATGCAGGAAGGCACCCGAGCGGTTGAACGGGCAATGAAGGTCGGCGCCAAGCTGATCTGGATCGACCTCGACGAAGAACCGGTCGAAGGGCTGAATCTTCTGTCGGAAACCCGCAAGTTGTATCCCTCGCTCAATGTCATCGTCAGCCGCCGTGAGCTTGACGCCGATATGGTCAAGGCAGCTCTGCAACTCGGGGCCCTCGATTTCCTGGACCCATCCAGAGCAGCACAGCAGCTCAATGTTGTAGTGGAAAATATGAAGGCGGCCGGTCAGGGACAATCATCGGCCAGCCATGCCAATTTGCAGGCAGCAGCAGCACCGCAGCAAGCGGCTGCGGCGGCTAGCAGCGGCGCCAGCATCGCGCAGGGAGCGGGTAATGGCACCGGTGGCGGCAAATGGGGCAATCTTGACGCCATTCCTACCCCCGGGGCAAAAGCTGCACCACAGGACGTCACTGGAGAAATCCATGTGGCCAACTCCGGCATTCAAAATCTGGTAGCTTCGCAAGGAGCGCATGCGGCAGCAGCTGCGGCGGCCGCGGCCCAGACACCAGCACCGGCGGCACCAGCACCGGCGGCTCCGGCTCCACAGGCGGTGCATCCTACAGCAGAGCTACCGGCAGGCGGCTCCAAGTGGGGCGACCTCGATTCTATCGGCACGCCGGCGGCAGCGGCTGCACCGGCGGCACCGGCGGCACCTGCTCCGGCAGCGCCAGCTCCGGCAGCACCAGCTCCAGCGGCACCAGCTCCAGCGGCAGCAGCACCTGCACCTGCGGCTCCAGCACCGGCAGCTCCGGCGCCTGCACCGGCGGCGACACCATCAGGCACAGCCAGTACCGGCGGCAGCAAATGGGGCGACCTGGATGCTATTCCCACACCCAAAGCTGTTCAGGAACCTGCCGCGGCAAGACCAACCGGCGAAATGCGCACGCCTACCAGTGCCGGTATGGACAAGCCCCTGAGCGCACTGGACGCTATACCCACGCCTTCCGATAAACCGGCCATGCCCATGCCTAAACCGCAGCCGCACGGCAATACAAATAAAGCCCTCAGACCATCACCGGAAAAAGCCGAACTCTACAGTATGGGCTCACCGGTCATGATGTCACTGATCATCATCATCATCATTTTTGCGGCTATCGCCTTCATGATGCTCAAGAGTCAGGGTCACCACTAAAGCGCTTGATCAATCTTTGCCGCCAGGACAAAATCAGCCTGACTGAGATTGTTGATTGAATGCGTCCATATGACGATTTTAAGCTCACCCCAGCGTACGTGCAGGTCCGGGTGATGCCCCATTCCCTCGGCTAAGGCGGCTACTTTATTAGCCAGATCCATCGGTCCCATGAAGTCCTTTTGCGCAATGCACTTAACCAGCTTGCCCTCTTCAATGGACCAGTTATCCAGCTCAGCCAGCATCTCCCGACGCTCGTCTTCGCTCACAGCTCTGGTGCTGCTGTTGCAGGGCTCGCAATTATCCTGGGAAAGCGACATCAGTGCGGAATATTCAATTTGGACGAATCGCCCAGAGTTAGCTTACAGATGGTCACGGCATTATTGCGTTTGACTTCCATGTCGAGCACATCACCCGGCTTATGCGTGAATACCAGTTCACGCACTTCCCTGGCCGAATGCACTTCCTGCCCGTTGATTTTGCAAATAATGTCGCCGGAAGAAACACCCGCTCGCAGAGCCGGTCCCTCAGGCACTATCTGTCCCACCTGCACCGCCACCGGATGTGATGGCAGAGTCTGCGAGCGTGAAGGATTTTTTTCAATGTCGACTAAATAGATACCGAGAAATGGTCTGGGGATGGTGCCGTGGTCAATCAATTGCTGACAGACTTCACTGACGACATTACCGGGAGTGGCAAAACCTATGCCCTGAGCCTTTTCTTTGACAGCGGAGTTGAGACCAATCACCTCACCGCGGATGTTGAGCAGTGGGCCACCGGAGTTGCCGAAATTGAGGGCGGCATCGTGCTGAATCAAAGGCACGTGGTTATTGAAAAATGCCAGCGAACGATTGACGGCACTGATCACACCCAGTGAAACAGTATGGTCAAAACCAAGCGGTGAACCAATTGCAATTGCCCAGTCGCCGGCGTGCACATCGGCCTGGTCGGCAAAAGGAAGCACCGGCAGGCCGGTGGCATCGATTTTCACCACAGCTATATCCGAAAAATCATCAACGCCTATCACCCGGCCGGGGAAAGTCTGACCGTTATTGAGGGTCACTTTCAGCTCGGATGTACCGGCGGGACCACCAACAACGTGCGCATTGGTGGCGATATAGCCGTCATTGCGCACAATCAAACCGCTGGCTTCGGCCTGCGGCATCGAGCCGTTTTCGTTGAGGTTATTGATGGCACCTTTGACTCTGTTAAAAGTCACATCAAGATTGACCACACTGGGTGCGGCTTTGGCCACAACCTGAGCAATTATATTGCTGGGATCAATGACAGTTTTTTCTCCCGCCTTGCCTTTTTTCAAAGCGCCAAAAAGCGACTCGGCACCGGGCTTGAGACTGGATACGGTGGGCTCGTGAGGAATAAAATTAGAGCCTATCCAGAGACCGATCAGCAGAAAATTTATGCCGGTGAAGGCGGCAATTATAGTCGTGGTCCGCGGACTGAGAACAAAGACTTTTTCATCCTCGCCCCTGGGCACACGAAAAGACTGGAAGCCCGATTGAGCCAGATGCTCATCGCTCTTAACCTGGGCACCGCCTGTGGCCTCAGCGGAAGCGGCATTCTCGGCCCCCTTATCGCCCGATTTATCGCCCTCGCCCGGAGAAAAAGCCGACCAGGTAGCGGCAGAGCGATCATTCATCAGCTGCTCCCGACTCATCTGCGGGGCTGAAGTCGAACTGCCTTCGGCTTGATCGTCATCGCCGTAATCAGAGGAGACATAAATTGGAACATTGTCAGGAATATCAGGCATTTGTAGATCATACCAGTTTGGCGGCTTATTCAATTAGTCATGAGCAAAAAGCGCCGCAAACGCAGGGGGTCGAGGGCAAAGAGCTCAAACATCGATCCGGCATCCCGAGAATAGACAACAGCTGTCAGGCGCCGGTCAATATCTCTTACCCGGGCGACGAGCTTATCAAATCTCGTTTGCGACAATGCGTCGGATTCGCCTGCGGCACTCTGTCTGATAGCGTCGATTTTCAGATCCAGGTGCAAAAGCATGACCAGCACACTGAGGTGAAAAAGCCCACTGAGCAAAGGCATCATCGAAAAACCGGGGCCGAAAAAGAGGCGCGTAAAAAGGCGCATATAAACAAATCGATTGATCAAATCCTGCTCCTGCGCAGTTAACGACTCAATCACGGTGGCTGCCAGATCGGCAAAGGATATCTTCCTGTCGGCCACGATAAAATAGAGGTCGCGGTCCTCATTTTGCAGATAGGTCTGCACGGCAATACCAATCTGCTCTTCGTCCACCGGGGGCGGAGAGGCAAAGTAAGCGCGGTACAGGGGCATCAAGATGTACTGATCCAATTTGACCGGGTTGAGCTTGCCGAATAGTTTCACCATGGGATTGAGCATGGAAGGCGGCAAGCTGTCGCAGAGCACATCGGCCATCTCACTGAGAATGACCTGGGCATTATCCCGGGGAGGCGACTGCTTACCGCTTGCTGCGTAGCTTTCAATCAAAGCTTCCAGACGCGTTAGATAAGGCCGACAAAATTTGGAAAAGTCTTCATAGTCGAGGGCCGATCCCCCGACAAACTCGCTTTCTCCCCAGCGCTCCAGATTCGTCCTGGCCAGATTGGGATACATGGCATTGAAGACATCGCGCATTTCAATCAGCTGCGGGTGTTGCTCGCTCAGTCTCTCACCGCTGTTGAACAGTACTCCGGTGGAGGCAAAACTGAGTCCTACTTTCAGACCATCGGGGCAGTGCAAAAAAGTGTAGGGGAAAAGTCGGCACATAGAGGGCTTGGCCGTGTCATGGACCCGACACTTTTTGTCCTCGGTCAAAAAACTGCAATTACCGCTCTGGTGCTTGTCCAGGGAACGGGTAAAGGCGGCCAGACCGGACTGAGCCCGTTCGCCTGCCGTAAGAGCGCTGACTGATGTGCGGCAGGCCTCACCGTCGGCCTCTTCCAGCCTCCTGACATCGTCATCGGTCAGGGGCACCGGATATTCATGACAGCAGTGACCGCAGGCGGTGCACTGAAAGCGAATGCCTCGGGGAATATGAAGCTGGCTTTGCATTTCGGGTCACAATGAGTAAGGTTAATGAGCCTTTAGCTTGCCTAAAAATAGGCGCTGTTTTGGCTTTGCGGGCCTGAGGTCCCGATACTTACTAATCATAAACCGCAGCAACGCCTAAAAATCCAGGATAATTCGGAAGTCATATCTTTTTTTGCTTCTCTCTGGGGTTGAGCTCTGTGTTCGCGAAAAAGCCTGGTCACATAATCCTCTTCGTCTTCGTCCTCATTGGCGCCTTCATCTCATCCACCCTGCCTCTGGGTTTGAGCTGCCTCAGCCAGGCAGCGGCGCAAGCCGCCACCCGGCCAACCTCCGCCCCCTCGGCCGGCGCACTGGAAGATAAATGGGCGGTCGTGATCGGACTGTCCGAATTTGCCGACCCGTCGGTCCCGAAGTTGAAATATTCGGCCAAGGACGCCAAAGACTTTTACGATTACCTGACCGATCCGGCCGCGGGCAAGTTTAAACCCGACCACGTCAAGCTTTTGCTCAATAAAGATGCCACCAAGGTAAATATCCTGGACGCCCTGGGCGATTCATTTTTACCCCACGCCGCCAATCCCAAGGACCTGGTGGTGATTTACCTCTCGACCCACGGCTCACCGGCCGGGGCGGACATCCGCGGCGTTAACTATGTGGTGGCCTACGACACCCAGGTGCGCAAACTTTTTGCCACCGGCCTGGATATGAAACAGCTTCTGCGCACAATCAAAGAACGCGTCCACACCAATCGCATCCTGCTCGTCCTCGATACTTGCTACAGCGGCGCCGGTGCCGACGTCGGCCACAAGGGCATCGTCAGGACCAATATAGACAGCGCTTCGGCGGCTCAGGGCGTGGGCTCTCTCGTCATTTCCTCCTCCTCCCCGGAGCAGCGCTCCTGGGAATCGGATGAGCTGAGAAACAGTTACTTCACCCGCTACTTTATTGATGCTCTCAAGGAAGGCGGCGGCTCAAGCAATATAGATCAGGTCTACAAGCACATGCGCTCAAAAGTCGAGGCCAGCGTGCTCAAGGACAAAGGAGAAATGCAAACACCGGTGATGGCCGGTATCTTCGACGGTCCCAGCCTGGTCTTGAGTGCACCTCCGACGGTGGTGCACGAAGCGCCGGTGACCCTGCCTGGTGATACCACATCCAGTGCCACAGCCACGGCCAACGCCGGCAAAAGCGCCTCAGCCAATAATTTTAGCTCCTACGTCGAGCATATAACTGAAGGCGCCAAGCTGCAAAAACAGAACAAGGTCTGGGACGCTATCCATGAATATGAAATGGCCACCAGAAGCAATCCCAGCACAATCGAGGGCTACATAGTCCTGGCCGAGCTCTACGACAGCCAGAACCGCTATCCGGAAATGCTCACAGCCGCCAAGCGCGCAGTCGTCAACGACCCGGACAGTTCTCGCGGTCGCGAAGTCCTCAGTCTGGCCAATTTGCGCTCGGACAATCCCAGCGAAGCCCTGCGCCAGGTGCAGATGGCAATCAGTCTCGATCCCTTCAACAGCATGGCCCACTATTTGCTGGGCTATCTAAACGAACACAAGTTCAACAAGGTCGATGAAGCCGAGCAGGAATATCGCAAGGCCCTGGAGTTGAACAGCCTCAATCCTCGCGCCCTGGTCAGCCTGGGCCTGTTGCTGGAGAAACAAAACCGCAACGTCGACGAAGCCGAGACACTCTTCAATAAAGCGATCGAGAGCGACCCCGATGACTGGGAAGCGCATCTGTCCCTGGGCCGCCTGTTCTACAACCACCGCTATAAACCCTCGGAAGCGGAAAAAGAAATACGCAAAGCAATTGAGCTGGCGCCGGCCAACGCCCGCCTGCACAGTGAGCTGGGCAACGTACTCTCGCGGGACAAAGCCCGCCTGGAAGAGTCGGAAGTGGAGCTGAAAAAAGGTATCGAACTGTCTTCGCAGCAGGGCATACCGCACTACTTCATGGCGAACTTTTTGCTGGCCCGCCGCGGCCGCGTAGATGAAGCCGAAAAAGAATACCGCAAGGCGATCCAGATGGATCCTGAGCTTTCCGAAGCACTGGTGGCTCTGGCCGACCTGCTCGTCGATTACCGCCATGTATTCGACGAATCCGACGCCCTCTACAAACGCGCTCTCAAAGCCAATCCCAAGGACGCCACCGCCCATCTGGGCCTGGCCAATGTGCAGGAAAAACTCTTCAAGGACCACGCCGCCGCCGAACGCGAACTGAAAGCGGCGCTGGCCATAAATCCGCATTACAGCCTGGCTTACGACCGACTGGGTGATCTGTACACCTATGGCATGGGCAAGCACGGCGACGCCAGACAGGCCTACCAGGCCGCACTGGAGGCCAATCCGGACAATTCGGACGCCAATTATCATATGGGGCTTCTACTCTGGGAGCAGTTTCACCAGCCCAGCGAAGCGCGCAAATATCTGGAAAAAGCAATCAGTCTCGACGCCAGCAAAGCCAACTACGTGACGGCTCTGGGACATCTGCTCTCCAGCGATTTCAAAGAATACAAAGAAGCCGAACAGCTCCTGCGCAAGGCCTGTGATTTGAACTTTGCCGAAACCGACGCCCACTATTATCTGGGTATGCTGCTGGTGGAAAAATTCAACCAGCGCAAGTCGGGCGAAGCTGAGCTCAAAGTCGCCTACGAGCAGAAGCCGGACGATAAAAAGGTGAAAGCCGCCTACGATCGTTTTGTCAGGTAGTCTGCTCAGAGAAAAGATCATTCCTTCCGGCCTGGTATTAATACTGGTGCTGGCGATTTTAATCGCCTTCAGTCCGGCGCAAAACAACACACCCCTCTTCGACGAATCTTATCTGCTGGCCTGGCTCAAGCACTGCCTCGGTTCCGGTCTCACCGCCGCCGATACCACCGCCTACCTGCTTGCCCCCGCCGCCGATGCCAGAGATGGCCTGACCATGCCCGGTGCGGCTACCACCCTCATTTTCGCCGCGCTCAGCGGGGTCAACTACCAGCTCCTGCGCCTTTTGCAACTGGTCCTGCACACAGGCAGCGCACTGCTGCTCGGACTGGCTCTGATAGGCTGTCTCAGCAATGAGGAAGAACAGGACGAAGATGCACCCCGGATGCCGACCATCTGTCTGGCCTTTGCCGCCGCCCTCTTTTTCGGCATCTCGCCCCTGGCTCCCGAGGCCGCTTCCTGGCTCTTCGGCCTGCCGGTGCAGTGGGCCACTTTCCTTATCCTGCTCAGCACCGCCGGCCTCATGTGGTGCGATCGCCTCGATGCGCAAAACAGCCCCAGGGGCAAAATCGCCCTGCTCATAATCGCCGCCGCCGGAGTCGGCGCACCCTGGATCTCGCTCAAGGCGGGCCTGGCATTTCTCCTGCCCCTGGCCCTGCTGGCGACAAAATTTTTACTGCAAAAGTCCAGGCGCAGCAGGCCACTTGTGCTGGTCATGGCCTTAATCGCAGTCTCCGGCCTGGCGGCGCAAATCTTCAGCTATACGCAAGCGCAGCCCATCCCTGAAACTATTGAAAGTCTGAAAATCGAAAAAATTGCCCTTGATGATGGAGGCAAACATCAAAGCCTGCTGGAAGCAGGACCGGCAGCCAATCTCCAGGCCATTCTCCTGCCGGTCAACCGCAACATCGACACAAAATACAATAAGGTCCTGCGCTTCCTCTATTTCTTCCTGCCCCTGCCGCTCTTATTTTTCCTGCTGGCACTGGTCACCAGCGGCACCATGCGAGCCCTGGGACTGACCACACTGGCAGCCACAGCCCTTGGCGCAGTGGCCTGCGGCGCCGGCATCGACAGTCAAAACTTCTACGGCGCCCGCTGGCTCTACCCGCTGCTGCCGCTTACAGGTATCTTCTGGGCCTGCCTCTGCCTCAGTCCCCTCTATATAAATGCCGGCGAAGGCCTCAGACACAAGGTGGCACTGGCGATCAGATATTGCATCACGGCGGCCCTGATCCTGGCCCTGGGAGTATTTTTCTGTCAACGCACCTACCGCCAGAATCTCTCCTACAAGTCCAACGGCAAACTCTGGCAGGTGATCAAACAGGCGATATCCGCCGCCGGTCAAAAAGAAACCAGTCCTTTTATTATCGTGCGCGGCCTGCCGCAGTCCCTATCGATAGCACCCATCCTTTCACCTTTCAGCCCGCAACTGCTCGACACCCAGAGCGGCCTGCCGAGAAGCACATCGATGGCGGCTGGTCGACTCAAACACGCTCTGGCCGCCGGCAATTATCGCGGCCTGCTCATGCACTGGGAAAAACAATGGAACGCCTTCGCCGGCACCGACCTGAACATTGTCGACACGCCCTTCCCCGGCTCGGTCCCGGCCGCGGCCATAGCCGGTAAATTGTCGCCGCCGCTGATGTATTACCATGGCGCCATCAAACTCGATGGCAGCTCCCAGAATCTACTAATGGAAAGCCACAGCAAAATAGGGCCCGCCCTGCGCATGCAGGGCTATGGACTGGGGCCGCTGGACGGCGATTTCCTCTATGCCGAGGCAAAAATAGACGTGCCGCAGTCGGAGCGAGCAAAAGCCGATAACAGTAAAGACGAAATTTTGGAGTTGCACTGGCTGACCAACTGGCAGGGAGACTGGGACGGCCGCGACCGCAAAGTCACCACCAGTGGACCGGCCTCCGACGGGCAATATCACCGCTATTATTTCCCCCTCAATACCCTGGCCTGGACAACCAGCGGGCTGCCCACAAATTTGATGCTGGGCTTTCCGGCACATTCGACCGTCGCCCTCAAGTCCATCGGCCTCTGCCG
Source organism: Cyanobacteria bacterium SZAS LIN-3 (assembly GCA_018266215.1). Classification (GTDB taxonomy): domain Bacteria; phylum Cyanobacteriota; class Vampirovibrionia; order Obscuribacterales; family Obscuribacteraceae; genus REEB67. The sequence goes on from JAFEAV010000089.1 coordinate 9,239, forward strand.
CGAGGCGCTGCCATCGTTAAAAATCACCGCGGTGCACAGAGCGGACAACAACCACAATTATTTCAGCCATTTCTGCCTCAACTATCCGGACGTGGACGAGCTGGGTCTGTGCGCGGTCTACGGCCACGACAATGCGCTCAATGTGCAATATGACGTAAAAGCAATTGCCGGAGCAAGCGAGGCGATAATCGAAGTTGTGCCGGCCGAGGGCACCTTACACGACGAAAACAGTGCCGCCCCGCTGCCGCAGAGCTTCAAATTTACAGAGAAAGCGACCAGCGGAGAGCTTAAAATAACAGCGGATCAGTTGCACGGCAGCGGCATCTACAGTGTCCGAGTTTTTGCCGCCGGGGCCGACCACAAAATAATCGGTCACTCCAGCGATTCGCTCAAATGTTTGATTGATCCCACACTCTGACAATAGAGGAATATTATCAGCCATGAACGACCTGCGCTCTTTCGATCCGGATTTTGACGATGACGACGACGAAGGCATCGATGGCGAGCCGCTAAAGATAGAGTTTGACCTGCCGGCGCTCTTGCTGGCCTGGCAGGATGAGTCGCCGGACAACAGTTACTATCTTGATACCGCAAGCGGTGCGGTGAAACTGGTCAATCCCAATCTGTTTGACCTGAAAGAGCTGACCGACGAAATCGAACGCCATAAGTATCGCTATCTCTACCTGCCCAAGCCCCTGCCGGGCGAGACCAAGGGCAACCTGCGCGACTTTCAAAAGACGGTCGAGGACGAGCACCTGGTCAAAATTCTGGACATGGCCTTCGAGAGCCCCCACACCCTCGACTCCTTCATCAAGATACTGTCGGGCAAGCCCGAGGAACTGGCCCGCTTCCGGCAATTTCGCCAGTCGCGCGCCCTGCTCAAGCTCAAGCAATGGCTGCACGCCAACTCCCTGCATGACCGCTGGCAGATTGAATCGCCTGAGCAGGACGAAGGCTGAAGGCTCAGGTACTGGCCGGATATTTGTTGTTCTGGAAGGTGGCGCTGCCCACCCCGCGCTCGGGCAGGGCCGGACCGCGGACGCATTTGATGGCCGACCAGGGCAGATAAAGGGTCTCCCCCTCGCGGCGCAGGCAGAGATAGGTGCCCTGATCGGCCATGGCCACTTCCCCATCGACCTGCTCTCCACTCATGAGGAGCACGGTTACTGAAGTGTTCATAGGAATGGCCACGGTCTAGCTCCTCTTTGCCTCTTGCGGTAAGGCTTTTCGCGGTAGGCGTCCGGCGGGCGGGCGCTACGAAAGTTTTATTCCCAAATGCGCCAATTTTCGAACGCGCCGATAATATTTTGCTGTGGCTGGTTTGCCTCAGTATAATAATTGGTGAATTACGAGCGGTCCATCTTTACTAAATCCAAACCGTTTTTTGACCTGCCGGAGGCCCATGAGAGTTAGCCAGGCGTTCAGCCAATCCCTTAAGATGCTTATGGTTATTGCCATTTGCGCCAGTACGACCGGCTGCCAGTACCTGAAGCTGGGCAAAACGCCCCCTGCGACAAAGCCCGGCCCCCAGACCGGGGCGACTTCCCCGGCTGCCGCCCAGATTGGCGGCAACTGGCAGGTCTCTTATGCGGTTAACGGTGAAACCAGGTCGGCCCACATGACCATCAACCCCTCCAGTGGAGGCTTTGAGGGTACGGGCAACGATGACGCCGACGGCCAGAATTTTGTCATTGATACGGGCTTTATCGCCGGCAATACGATTGGGTTTCACAAACGCTATCACGTCGATGAAAACCCCAATTTGCCCCCCATCGTTTACGACGGCACCTTTGAGATGGTCTCCAACCCCAGCTACAAGGGTCCGTATATGCACGGCACATACAAACTGGACCCGGGCAACGGCCAGGTCGTGGCCCAGGGTGACTGGGACGCGCAGAAAGTAGACGCCCAGCAAGCGGCCGGAACCGGCGGGCCACCGCAGCCGCAGCAGCCACCGCCGGTAGTGGTGGACCCGAGCAAGCCCCCGGATCTATCGGGTAAGTGGAATGCCGGCTATGAGTATGAGTTCAAAACCTTCCACTCCCGCATGTTCCTGGAGCAGGACGGTACCAAAATCACCGGCCACGGTGCCGACAACAATACAAACGAAAGCTATCAAATAACCGGGGTTTACACCTTCCCCAACATCAAAATCATCCACAAGTACCCCGTACTCAAACTCTCCAAGGGCAAGACAAAACCGGCCCGCAATCTGGAGTTCCGGGGCAAAGTGGAAGTCGTCAACGAGCCCGAGTATCAGGGCCCGCGCATGGTCGGTAAAAATATCGGCGGCGGCGACTGGATGGCGGAAGAGGTCCGCTAAAGAGTTTCAGCGGAATAACTAAATCTAGATCACACCCAGATTTTTGCCGACCTTGGCAAAAGCACTCAGTGCCTTGTCCAGATCCTGCACCTGGTGATCGGCGGAAATCTGCACCCGCAAACGAGCTTCGCCCTTGGGCACGACCGGATACCAGAGGCCGCGCACATAGACGCCCTCATCGAGGAGATGCGAGCTCATGTCCATAGCGGTTGAAGCTTCACCCACCATGACCGGCACAATAGGATGTATGCCTTCGAGGATTTTGAAGCCCAGGCGCTTGATCTCCTTGCGGAAATAATCGGTGTTCTGATGCAGGCGACTGACCAGGCTGTTGTCTTCTTCCAGCATGTTGATCGCTTCAATGGCGGCGCAAACAATGGCCGGAGGCAGACTGTTGGAAAATGTATAGGGCCTGGATTTCTGGCGCAGATAGTCGACCAGCACTTTTTTGCCGGCGATGAAGCCGCCGTTGGCGCCGCCCAGAGCCTTGCCGAGGGTGCCTGAAATGACGTCGATTTTGCCGTGCACGCCGCACTGCTCGGGGGTTCCCCGACCGGTTTCACCCAGGACGCCGGTAGCGTGAGACTCGTCCACAAATAGCAGGGCATCGTTTTCACGGGCCGTTTTGACGAAATCGGCCAGGTCGGCGTACTCGCCTTCCATGCTGAAAACACCGTCGGTGGCTATGACCGACATACGATAATCCTTAACCTTGTCTTCTTCCAACCAGCTCTTCATCTGGGCCAGGTCGTTATGTTTATAGGCCCGCACGTCGGTGGTTTTGACGGCGATACGAGCCAGACGGATGCCGTCGATGATGCTGGCGTGATTGAGTTGGTCACTGTAGATGACATCACGGTAGTCGTTGCCGGTGACGCCCAGATCCGAGCCGACCAGAGCGGCAAAGAGGGCTTCGTTAGCGGCAAAACAGGATGAATGCAAAATGGCGGCTTCGGTACCGAGAAAGCGGGCAATGCGCTCCTCCAGCTCCAGGTGGATCTTCTGCGTACCGCAGAGGAAGCGCACCGAGGCCAGGCCATAGCCATGGGTCTCCAGACCCTTGCGAGCAGCCTCGCGGATGCGCGGATGATTGGCCAGGCCCAGATAATTGTTGGAGGCAAGCATTACCTGCGAACGGCCGGCGGCCTGCACCACACCGCCCTGTATGCTGTCGACGGGGACTTCGACCTTGTAGGTTTTGGATTCACGAGCTTTATCCAGCTCGCTGGAAAGCGCCTGATAGATTGATTTGACACCAAGCTTTTTGCTGGTTTGACTGGCCTGACCCATCGGTAATCCGCTCCTTAACTAACTTTCCTGGGGATTAAACACAAGTTTCATTTCACGACCCGAGACAAGAAGGTCGAAGGCTTCCTTATACTGTTCCAGGGGATAGTGCTTTGCCGCTATCACCTTGGCCAGCTTGTCCTTGATTTGACTGTCATCGGCTTTCAGCAGCCTGAGCATTGTTTCCCATGTATCGAACATCTTGCGACCAAAAATACCCTGCACGGTCACACCTTTCCAGATGACACCACCGGCGATGTCAAAATTATTGAGAGGTTTTTTGGCGATGCCGAGCAAGATTACTTTGCCGCCGTTGCGTACCACACGAAAAGCGTCATTGTAAGCCATTGTTGAACCGGACATCTCGAGCACGACATCGACTCCGTTGGAGGATGTTTCGTATTTGTCGACAGCTTTATATAGAGCGTCCGAACCTTTGGAAATATCAAAGCAATGATGAGCACCGAAACTCTCGGCGATACCAAAGCGTCTTTCAACATCAGCGGCTTCGGTTATATAGATGCGCGCCGCTCCGAAGTCTTTACAGAGCATGGCGGCCATCAGACCAAGAGGACCGGCACCGAGGATGCAGACTGATTTGCCGCGCACGTCGGCTTCCGACACAGTGTGCACGGCGTTGCCGAAAGCATCGAGAAGCGCTCCCACGGTAGGAGGAATAACGCTTGTGTCGCCGCCTTTACCAAGCAGGATCACGTTTTTATAGGGCACGGTGACGGCCTGGGCGAAGCATCCATCGAGATGCACACCCTTGACTCGCACCGAAGTGCAAATATGCTCGTAGCCGGTGCGGCACAACATGCAATGGCCGCAGGCCAGATGCATTTCAGCGGTGACATAGTCGCCCACTTCAATGCGCATGTGCTCGGGGGCATTGACCGAGGAAGCCCGGGCGCCTTCGCCCACTTCCTGCACGATGCCGCAAAATTCGTGGCCGACAACAATGGGATTGTATTTGCTGCCTTCACTTATATAGCGCTTCATCTCGGAGCGAATACCTTCGCTTTGCGCGCTTGTATAGATGCTTTTATCGGTGCCGCATACAGCAGTTGCCAGGACTTTGATTTTGACTTCATCAAGACCGGGTGTCGGCACTTTATGATTTGTGAATAAGGTTAGCCCGTCCTTATCGAGATCTTCCTTGACCAGACACTTCATGAGCGGCGGATCGTTCTTCTGGCCGGATGCTTCGGCATCTTTAGAGGTCTTTGTATCAGTGACGGCGCCCATGAGATTGCGGTAATCCTCATCCATTGAAATGTAGCTTGTACCAACGCTTAGCAAATTTACTTCACATCACGATTAAGCTCAAGCCGCTAACCACCGCGCAAACTCAAGGCGAGCAGAAGGAAGCTATTCGATGTAGTCCATGAAGATATAGTCCCTTAGCGTTTCTTTAGTTGCCAAGTCTTAGTCGAGACTCTTACAGTAGGGTCACACCTCAACAATTTCTTTATATTTGCAAACGCGAAGGAAGAACAAAATGAATTTTGACCCGGCATCATACGAATACACAGATCACGTGCCCGCCATGTCCGCAGTTGAAGATACAGTCGTACAGGCCATTGTCATGGGCAGCGGCGGTCCCGAAAACGCCGAAATCACCGAAGCCGGCCTGCGATTCGTGCGCCACTTGCTGGTCAACTCGCGCTCGATGCGATTTGGTTTCATTCCCAATATGAAAGACCCGGATTGTATTCGCCAGGTAGCCCGAGAGTTCATCCGACGCTGCGGCAGCGGACCCATTGCCCTGCAAACCATGTATCAAGTAATTCAACCGGCCGAGGCCTGATCTTTACTGGTCCTTAGTCTGACCGTCATCCGCTGGAGTCGCGCTGCTCTGCGGCTGTCTCATCTGTTTAAGGCTCTCGATGTAATCGGGGGCCTTTTCATATCCTTCGACTTTGCCGATCAGCTTGCCCTCAGGTGAAAAGACCAGGGCGCAGGGGAAACCGTTGACCTGATAGGTGCGAGCCACCAGCGCGCCTTCCTTAGGGTCTTCAGCATTGACTTTGACGCAGATGAAGTCTTTCTGTAAATAGCTTATGACATCGGCATTGGTGAAGACATCTTTGTCCAGTCTTTTGCACCAGCCGCACCAGTCGGTGTAAACATCGGCCAGAACATATTTGTGTTCTTTCTTGGCCTGCTCACTGGCCTCGGATAAACTGCGCTGCCAGGCCAGGCCACCCTCGGCTGACTCCTTATGAGAACCGCGAGCCTGCGCCATTTCGCCGCTTTCCGGGAAGGAAATTATGGCCCCGGCAAGGCCGGCGACAAAGGTAACCGAAGCCACCACCAGTAAAACCAGACGGGAAACCTTTTGCATGACTGTCGCTCCTTCATTCATCGATGCGCTCTATCCCATGACGCCCGACCACAAAAAATGTGCCGGGGCCCTGGAATTTTTTAATGTGTCTCCATCATTTCCGCACGAACGATTTTCAAAGGAGGGAAGCCGCATTTGAGGAAGTTGTCATGGAAGTCTTTAAGACTGTATTTGTCGCCGCGCATGGCTTTATAGTCGTCGCGTAACTTCAATATTTTCAACTTGCCCAGGGTGTAGACCATATAGGTAGCGTCCTTGGTGCCGCGTTTGGTTTCTCGGACGGCATTGGCCTTCTCCATAAAGCCTTCTTTCATAAAGAATTCCACACCATCGTTGTAAGACATACCTTTGCAGTGCATCTCTATACCGACGATATAGCGACAGGCGCGCAGGAGAGCGTCATGGATCTGTATCAATTCCAGTCGCAGTCCCGCTTCTTTGCCGCCTTCTTCGCTGGCCCCCGCCAGAGTAACCTTACCCAGGCCTTCTTCCAGCATCATTTCTTCGCAATAATGAGCCCAACCCTCGGCGTTGGAAGAGCAACCAAGCAATTTGCGCACCTTCGAGGGCGCCGATTTTCCCCAGAGAAACTGCACATAGTGTCCGGGATAGGCTTCGTGCACCGAGGTATTGATCAAATCAGGGTAACTGTAGAAGCGCATGTGCTCTTCCACACGCTTAGCGTCCCAATCTTTTTCCGCCGGAGTGACGTAATAGTAGGCTTCCCTGGCATTGGTCTCATAGGGGCCGGGGGTGTCCATTGAGGCAAAGGTCAGTGCGCGCAAAAAGGACGGCGTCTCGTCCACAGTCACTTGCTCCTTAGACGGAATCGTCACTATGCCCTTCTCCAGACAGAAGTCCCGCAAGCCGTCCAGCACGGCAGCCGTCGACTTAACGAGCTGCTCCGGCTTGGGATGGTGCTTGGAGATTTCTTCAAAACACTCACGGGTGGAAACGCTGGGATCAATTTTTGCGGCGGTATCCTTAAAACGTTTTTGCAGACGATGCAACTCGCTGTACCCCTGGGCCAGAAGCTTGTCCAGGTCTTCGTCTTCCATCTCGTCAAAGGCCAGCTTTTTGACAAAATTTTCGCGGCCGATAGCAAATTCGGCCCGGGTCCTGGGCAAAATTTCCTGCTTGATGAAGGTCTGATAGTCCTTCAAGTCTTTGATCAAAGCGTCATTAGCCGCTTTGTAGCGGGCCAGCAATTTTTCATCCGTGACACTTTTAAAGGCAGCAGGAATTGTTGTCTGCACCATTTCAATGGAGCCGGGCAGTTGTTCTATTGCAACTTCCGCATATATGCGCGGCACATTGGCGGCAATCAGGTTTTCGCGCGCTTCCTTGAGCAGCCTGGGTGCTTGTTCTTCACGGATGACGACCGATTCCAGACGTTGCTGCGGCGGAGCAAAGTTGCGCTTTGTCAGTGAAAAAACCGAATCGGCAATAAGCGAACTATATTTGTCCGGATCGTTTTCCAGACTGCGCAGACTTTCATAATCGAGCAGCTGAGCATTGATGAAAGCGCTCACCAGCTCAACATCATGACGCTGACCGGCGGGCAGTTGCTCGAAGCTTTTGTCCTTGAAGCGAACCTGGAAATCCTTCAAGCGACTGATTGTTTTAGCCACCGACACTCTGGAGAAATCTTCCAACTTATGGTCGTACTGGTGAAGACCGACATTGGTGCCCCAGCTTGGATAGGTCTCAAAAACAAAATCGAAAAACTCGTCGATTAATTGCGAATAATTTTTCTCCAGCTTTTGATCAAGCGGAGATTTCTCGGCGGACCCGGAAGCAACCGCCACAACTCTTGGAATCGGGCCGGCATCGGCCTGGGCCTGGACATAAGAAAACGGCAGAGAACCGGCGACAGCCAGACCCAGCCCTAAGAAAACATTTTTTGACACAGCCAAATCCTCTTTAGAACCAGATGTCTTCCGGCTATCTGATCGGTTCGTTCAAGAAGTTATAGCCGCTTGCAGATAAAGAAACAATTACGGAAAGCAATCGCCTATAAATAAAGAGTCAAACTACCCCAGAACAGTAATCTAGGCTCACCATTAGTAACATTAGGGGAGTCTGGCGCAGTATCTCGGTAGAATTTGTCATCATATAGCTCTAAACCGAACGGGAATCTCAAAAAGACTTATGGCTGGCGGCAACAACATATTTGTACTGGTTAAACAAGTACCGGATACCGGCTCCAAAGCCGGTCTTAACCCAGATGGCACAATCGATCGGGCAAAAGCAAAACGCATGCTCAATCCCTTCGACCGCTACGCTCTGCAGGCGGCATTGCACGCCAAGAGGCAGTACGGCGGCCGAGTGACGGCCATCTCCATGGGACCGCCCCCGGCGGTGGAAATCCTCCTGGAATGCCTGGAACACGGCGTTGACGAGGCCTTCCTCCTCTCCGACCGTCGCCTGGCGGCCTCGGACACCCTGGCTACCGCCTACGCTCTCTATAAAGTCGTCCAGCACGTCGGCAAACCTGACCTGATTTTCTGCGGTCTGCAGACAACCGACGGCGATACCGCTCAGGTCGGCCCGCAGCTCGCTGAGCGCCTCGGCTTCCCTCAGATCACCTATTGCGAAGACTTCCACATGGAAGACGGCAAGGTTGTCGGTCGCCGCATCATCGAAGGCGGCTACCAGAAGGTAGTCTGCTCCACACCGGTTTTGCTTACCGTTGCTAACTCTTATCATCCGCTGGAATACAAATCCTTCCGCGGAGCCTGGCGTGTGCAGCAATTGCAGCGCAAGGAAGAGGAACTGAAAAAATTCATCCACACCATCGACCTCGACACTATTGGTGCAGACTGCGATCGCGCCGGACTGAAAGGTTCGCCGACTATCGTTGCCTGGACCGAAAAAGTGGGCGACATCGGCGGACACTGCGTCATGCACGAAGGTCAGGCCCCTGACCAGATGATCAAAGAAGTCCTCGATAACAGCAATGTAAAAGAATTTCTGGTGGCATAAAAAATGACTGAACAGCCTGAACAAAACGAACCTTTGCCCGACGTATCCGGCTTTTGCCCTAAAGGCGATGTGCTGGTTATAGCCGAACAGATACTCGGCGAATTGCAGCCGGTCACTCTTGAACTGCTGGGTGCCGGACGCATTCTGGCCGACAAAATGGACCGTCAGTTGAAATGTTTGGTTATCGGCCACAACCTCGGCGACATGCCGCAGAAGCTGGTCGAATACGGCGCCGACGAAGTCTACGTCGCCGACCACGAAGATCTTGCCAGCTACAGAACACTTCCATATAGAAGAGTGGTTTGTGATTTCCTGGAATCACTGCCCGAACCTCCGCATACCTGCCTTCTGGGCTCGACCACTACCGGACGCGACCTCGCTCCCCGCATCGCCGCTCACTTCGACACCGGACTGACCGCCGACTGCACCGAGCTCGATATCGGCCCCTATGAGCACAAGAGCAAAGTAGACCCGAGTAAAATCGGTCTCTATCCCAACTGTCTTTACGCTATTCGCCCCAGCTTCGGTGAAAGTCTCAAGGCCCGTATCCTCGGCCCCTGGAAAAATCCCCAGATGGCCACAACCAGACCGGGCGTAATGATTCCCCTCAAGCCTGACAGCAAGCGCCAGGGCAAAATCACCAGGCTCAATGTCACTTTCCAACCGGACGACTATCGCCTGATAGTGGCCGACACCGTGCGCGAAATATCGAAAGGTGTCAAACTGACCGAAGCCGATGTAATCATCGGTGGCGGATTTGGTCTGGGCAGTGCCGACGGCTTTGACTTGCTCAAGGAGCTGGCCGGCAAATTTGAAAATTCGGCAATCGGCGCCTCCAGAAAAGTCGTCGACCTCGGCTGGATTCCTTATCAGCATCAGGTGGGACAAACCGGCAAGACAGTGCGTCCCAAACTCTACATCGCATGTGGCATTTCCGGCGCCATCCAGCACCGGGTCGGCATGTCAAAATCAGGTCTGATCATTGCCATCAATAAAGACCCTGATTCGCCAATTTTCAAGTTTGCTCACCACGGCATAGTCGGTGACATTTATCAGATCATTCCTGAAATGATCAAACAGTTTGAGGCAGTCCAGTCAGGTCGGGGGGTTGAGGCAGTTGTCGGATCGCATTGAATATGACCTTTTATTAGTTGGTGGCAGTCCCTCCAATTTGACCCTTGCTTATCGCTTTTTGGAATTAGCCAAAGAGAGCGGCAAGGAATTCTCCATTGCCATCCTCGAAAAGGGCAAAGAATTCGGCAGCCACGTGATGAGCGGTGCGGTTTCAAACCCGCATGTGCTGGAGAAAGTCTGGCCCAACTACAAAGAAATGGGCTTCCCCATCGAAGCAACCTGCAATGAGTCAAACTTCTCAGTGCTCGGTTCTTCCAAGAAATGGGACGTGCCGCACAAACTCTATCCCAAGTCTTTAGACAAGACCGGCTACCACGTCTTGAGCCTGTCCTTTGTAGTGAACTGGATGGCCAGACAGCTGCAAGAAAAAGCCAAGGAAGTGCCGAATGTCGTCATCGACCTTTTCACAGGCTTCGCCGCTCACCAGGTTGTCTTCGAAGAAGGCAAAGTAGTCGGTGTATCGGTAGCTGAACAGCCCAAGTCAGAAGAAGATTACGTCTACGGTAAAGTCACCGCCTTTGGTGATAAGGGCTTTATCTCCAGTCAGGTCGTCGACCACTACAAACTGCGTGAAACACCGCAAATCTGGTCGGTAGGCGTCAAGGAAGTCTGGCAAGTCAACGGCAACTACGAAGGCAAAGTCTGGCACACGCTGGGCTGGCCGCTGCTGGACGGCACCTTCGGTGGTGGCTTCGTCTACGGCATGAAAGACAACAAGCTGACCATCGGTATGGTTATCTCCCTCGATAGCCAGGACCCCAACATGAACCCGCAGCACAAGTTGCAGGAATATAAAAAACATCCCTTTATCCAGGAAATGATCGCCGGGGGCAAATTGCTCAAATACGGAGCAGCCCTGCTTCCCGAAGGCGGCTATTACAGCATGCCTAAGAAGTTCTACGTACCCGGTGCCATCCTCCTCGGTGACGCTCTGGGCGTACTGGATGTGAAAAATCTGGCCGGTATCGACCGCGCTATGGAATGCGGATATGTCGGAGCCAAAGTACTGTACGACGCGCTGGTCGCCGGCGATACCTCAGACTCCGCTCTTGCGCCCTACCAGAAGCAACTTGAAGACAGCTTTGTCGTCAAAGAATCCTACCAAAACCGCTACTTCCGCTGGGCCTTCATTGAAAACCCGAAATTGCTCGGCACCTACCTGCCGGACATCTGCCGCAGCATCGATAAAACCAATCCCTGGATCGGCATGCTCAAAGTCGGCTTCAAAAACCCATTCGGCGCAAGCAGAGACGGTATTCGCTCGCTTTCATTGATTGAAGGCAAAATTGATATCGGACCGATCAAATATCAGCCCGACTTCAAACACATTGTTCCGTCCTGGGTGGTGCCCAAGTACGACGAGCCTCAGACCTTCGACAAGGCTACGATCTACTCCAGAGCAGACGCCGTATTTTATGCCTCGACCAAGTACCACGAAGGCAACAACCATATCGATGAGTTCAACGCCGATACCTGCGTAGCCTGCATCAAGCAATACGAAGGTCTGGGCAAGACAACTCCTTGTGTGGCTGACTGTACCGCCGAAGTGCACCGCATCGACGTCATAGATGACGTACGCAAACACGGTATGTCGCTGGAAAACTGCGTCCACTGCCGCACCTGCGAATACGTTTGCCCTCAGGTCAACCTCAAGGTCCGCCCGACTGCACAGGGCAGCGGTCCGGATTTCATGGGACTCTAATACCCTCGAAAGAAAATTTGAGGTCGTTCGCATGCAGTCCGAACAACCGGTGGCACTACAGACGACCTATGATTCAGCTGACGCTGCTCTGCAGTGGCGTTGCAACATGCATACTCTTCTCAAGCCTGAGATCCTGGTCGCCTTCGCCGTTGTGGCCATAGCACCGACTTTCATGCTGAATCTGAGCCTGCTGCACTTCCTTGCCATCTTCGCCACTCTGGTCGGCCTGAGTCTGGGCGAAATCGCCCTAAAGACGCAGAGACGCTGCCGCAGTCGGCGGCTGTGCACCACCACAATCAATGAAAACGGCGTGCACGACCTGACACCCGATGGCGGCATCACTTATACCTGGCGGGAAATAGTCAAAATAGAAGAGAAAGAGGGGGATATCTATTTCTTCACTCGCACCGGCGGCATGTTTGTGCCCCGCTCAGCCTTTGCCGATTTAAATAAAGCGCAGGAGTTTTACCGCACGGCGGTAAACTTCTGGCAACCGGGCCGCAGGCCGCTCCTGCCCGCGAGCACGACTCCGACCAGAAGCACCGGCATTGCCCAGGATAAGGCCGGCGATGCCGGCGGCCCGCAACTCTCTAAAGAAGACCAACTGGCTAAACTGCTCGCCGAGGACGAAGCGGTCTGGGAAGCCCTGGAGAAGGAACACAAGAAGCAAAAGGAAAACCAAAACAACAGTTGAAGAACTGACTGTTCGGCTCCTAAGAAGCGCCGGGCAAAACGTAGCTGAAGGAGAACACTCCTCACGGCAACTTCAAATCAAAATGCTATCAATCAAGATGTATTTACAGATATGGTCCACACCTGAGGAAAAACCATGAAAGCACTTATCCTGGGACTGCTGAGCGCATCAATCGTGTCTATTACAACAATGCCGGAGGCATTCGCGGTGAAAACTGAAATAAAAGCCCAGGGAAACCTGCTCATGAACGAAGCTCTCAAAGCCTACCAAAACAATGTACTGCAGGTCGTCACAAAAGAATGTCTGGCCCAGAAAGCGGCGGTGCACACCGACGTCAATCTTACCGTCGATGCCCACGGCAATATAGTCAGCATCGTCTTCCAGAACAGCGGCCTTTCCTCCGATGCCACCAAACAATTGCTGACGGCCTTGCAGACAACAAAACTGGGCGATGCCGGCGAAAATCAAACCGACACCCTGCGCATCACTTTTGAGTTTACCCTGGCCGAAGTACTGGCCGGAGCAAAATCAACCGGCACCTCCATCAAGGTCACCGGCGGCAGTATCACCGGCGACGGCACCCCAACGGGGGGCGTGACAATCGGCAAAGGCGCAAAAATCAACGCCGGTCGCGTCATCATCAATGGCGTAGAAAGCGGCGGCGGCGGCGTCCACTTGAACGCACATCCAGCCCCCGCAGAAAAGCCCCAGGTCAGAGTCGACGAACAAACTGATTTCAGTCCCGACGCTAAGGATAAATAGTATGAAAGTCAAAATCCTGTCACTTTTGGGCGCTACCTTATTACTGGGAGCGCAAGTATTGACACCAGCGCTGAGCGCCCCCGAAAAGGCAAAAGCCGCTAACAGCGACAGGATCCAGGCTGACGAGAGCGCCTTTTTGCCGGAAGACCGGGCCTATGTGGCCGAGCTGCAAAAGGTGTTCAACCAGCTTGGCGAAAAGAGGGAAACAGTCGAAGCGAACGACAGTCACACTATTTCCAGAATCAACTACGCAATACATGATCTGAGGATAAAGCTGAGAGCGCATCAAGCTTCAGTAGAGCATGAAGTAAGCGCGCTGAACAAAGCAATCGATCAATATCTGACGCAGAAAGGCAAATCGAAGGATGAGCCGGGCGACCCTCTGGGTCGGGCCTCCGCCGATCAGATAAACAAACTGGCCGCAGCAGCCGGAGACAATGAGGTGGCTGATGCGCTCTTGCGTGCAGCTTACAGACTCAAGTTAAAATCGGGTGCCTTCGACCAGTCAAGCCTGGACTATCTCGAACAATTGAGCGATGTGCTTTGCCGGGAAGGCAAAGCACGAATGATGACGGCCCTCTGGAAACAAGCCAGTGAATACCTGGACAGAGAAGGGAAGAGTGCCGTCGCTGTCGATGGCAACGTATTTTTTGCAGCTCTTGAGCGCGCCTCTCAAAAATTTGCTCAATCAGAAAAAGCAAGAGCCAGCAGTGGCCTGCCCACCAGGGGCATAGATCGCATCGAAGCGGAAGAAAGACTGAAAGAACTGGAATCAGCTCCGGCAAATCCAGAAAACGCAGCGGCGCTGGCCCAGGCCAGGCTGAAGATGGCCCGCTGGTACCAGGCCGACAGCAACCACGGCAAAATGCGTCAACTTCTGCGCGAAGCCCTCACCTATCTTGAGAGCGCCGACGGCAAAGTCGAAAGCGATACCACAAAAGATCTGCTTACCATTAACAGTGAACTCGTCCTCAGTGAAGATAAAGCCGACCAGGAGCTGGTCATGCGCTGCTACAGCCTGATCGAAGAAAAAGCAGAAGGCGGTTGCTCCGAGGCCGGTGTCTTCCAATTGACGCATAACAAGCTGCCCGCCCATTCGGTGCAGGCAGCTCAGCTACTGAAAGTACTCAGTCGCGTTATCGCCATCCGGGAAAAACGCGAAGGCGAAAACAGTGTGCACCTCGAGCCGCTACTGACAAATTTTGTTATGGAAAGTCAGCGGCAGGGACTCTTTGATCAGGCGATCGCGGCCCAGGCGAGGATTCTGGGCCTGCTCCAACTGGCCCACGGCGTGGGCAGCGACCAGGAAGTGATTGAGACAGCAGAGCTGGCCTGGCTCTGTATCAAAGCCGAAAAATACGATGATGCCAGAGTGCGCATCGACCAGACCATCAAATTGGTGCAGCGCCGTCAGTCATCCCCGGCCCTGACCGCGTCGATAGGAGACCAGCTCGGAGCGATGTCCTCCGCCTACACTGAAAGGGCAAGTTAAGCGAAGCCGACAGCATACTGCGTCAGGGCATAGAACTCTGCGATCGTACCACCGCCCCCGGTGCGCGGCACGTTGCTCTGGCCAGTGCCGTGGATTCTCTGGTCGAAAAATATTGCGCCTCAAGCCAGCAGGACAGCGCTATTGCACTGCTGCAATTTGTAGTCGACACGCGCAACTTTGGGGCTGAAAGCATCAATACAAATCACTGGCGCTATCAACTGGCCCAACTCTATCTCGATAAAAGCAATAGCGACAGCAGCCAGGCAGCGGCACTCCAGGCAAAGTCCAGGGCGCTCTTTGACCAGGCCCAGGAAGTGTCAAGGAAAAATACGGCGCTGACCACACCCCGGGTGACAGGCTTTATCAAGGCCCGCCGGGAAGCTCTGAAAAAATACGGCATGGCTCAGGAAGCCGCCGAACTGAGCGAAAACTAGAGCCACGTAAACATGAGTACACTGCTGCAAAAGCTTGACCTGAAGATACCGATTATCCAGGCACCGATGGCCGGCACCTCCACCCCAGCGATGGCAGCAGCGGTCTGCAATAGCGGTGCTCTGGGGTCCATAGCAATCGGTGCGGCCACGCCGGCCCAGGCACGCAGCATGATCAATGAAACCCGAGCCCTGACCAGCCGGGT
>JAFEAV010000008.1 GCA_018266215.1 Cyanobacteria bacterium SZAS LIN-3
GGCACCTGCATCCGCACCATCCATCAGCTGGAACTTTATCTTCAACGACTTCGAAAGATGTTTGGAGATAGGAGGCAAGGAGGTGGCTAAACCCATCGAGTTCGCCCTCTCTGGGCCGGAGTTCGGCCGGCAAATTGTTTGATTGCCGTTTGAGCCAATCAGCGGTGGCATCGGCCAGGCCCATAACTTCATGAACGGTCGTTACTGGAATTTTGTTGTCCCGAAGGCGGCCGTTCAACCACTGCAGCAAACGGTAGCTTCTGTCATGCATGTCTAGGAGTTGGTCTAGCTGGGGCTTATCGAACATATTTGTTCCTTTTGGAGACCGTTACATTGAGCGGGAAGGTGGTGCACAACTCGCGATCGCTCTATCAAGACTATCTATATCGTTGGAGTCGGTCCAACATTCTTTGAGTGCTATTAAAGACGGGTAAAGCGCTGGATCTGCCATTTCTTTGGCCGAATCAATAGCCATGAGCCAAACGGCTTCAGATTCAAGTGCTGCAATCAGCGGCTCGATTACTCGAGAATCCTTGCATCTAGCAAGCCCCTCCAGCGCCTCGTAGTGAGTTTCTTCGTGAGGATCGTTTACTCTCTCGTAGAGTGCGTCGCGTACATCTTGTCTCTTGTATTGATCGCCTTCCAGGCCCAGATATAATCCAAATGTCGCCCAGTTTCTAACATTATCTACGGGATCTCTGGACAGCGCAATTTTGCAAGCGATAGCTTCATCGTCGCTTAAATCACTCAGGCTGTAGGCTGCCGCCGTTCTCGTCGCCGGATCTGAACAGCCTGCCGCTCGCTGAAGAAAGGAAAGCCTGTTGTCTACTTCAAGGTGGCAAAGTGCGTACGCAAGATCTCCAATCACTGCGTCGTCTCTTTCTATCGCAGCCAGTCTGGTAACGGCTTGGACCGCTTCTTCACGATAGGTCTGACCGACTTTACGCATAAGGACGACCACTCCAAGGGCGCGCTCGTTTGCAACTGAGCTTTCGCATAAGGCACTGGCTTTAGCGAGGACATCGCGACTGGTACTGCACTGAAGCACCAAAAGTGCAGGCGAGTCCTCCAGTTGGTCTGCCAAGGCTAGCTGAACCAAGTCGTCCACCGGCAGAGCAAGCAGGGCTTTAAGGTGTGCCTCCACGACATCAATAGGATATCCGGCGGCAAGGAGGTCATCTGACAATTGTTTCTGAGGCCAATAATATATGAGGATATCCCAGGCATTCCCCCATTCAGGAAGATTGCTGACTGTTGTTTTAAATTGGTCATCAAATGGATAACTTGCCACTGGTTAGATCCTTCGTTCGATAGCTAGCCGTTCTAAGCCGCAAAAATGTTTCTCACTGTTGTTTGTTTCAGCAGTTGGAACCGTTTTCATTATATCGTCGAGGCTAATTGATCGGTTGTCACTCTGTTGGAATTTTGAGAGCAGCTGCACTGAAGGTCGGGATTTCCGGATCCGATATAGTGGAAGAATGGTCGCTGGCCATTTTCGGCAAGTCTTACGGCTGTAGTCTTAAACGTATGGATTTGAAATGCTTTCAATTGTGTTCAGGCTAAAAACTGTCTTTAGTCAGCCGGGGCTGATGGTTTCCCTGCTGCTTGTTTTGCTTCCTTGGCTACTTGCTGGTTTCTCAGCCGTGATCTGTCCAGCGTATTACAGGCCACTATTTTTCCCACCTGTAGAGGAGGACAGTAAGGTCATTGCGGAATCCTCCTCTTCGTTTTTACCGTGAACACCTCAGCCTGTTTTTTATTTGCGAAATCGAGAAGCCTTGTCATCCGAGGCCTTGTGATCGGGGTTTGTACGATTCCCTCGACTATACTGTTGCAGGTGCTTCCGACGTTTTTTGCAAAATACGTTGGCGCCCAAGCAGTACTTCTGATGGTTTTGTAGCCTGACCTGTCTTTGTCAGGCACGGGCACATAAGTATTGCTTGTAGGCCCTGGCTCCAGCTCGACACAGGTAGAGAGCACTTTTATTAGCAGCATTGTGACTAATGCGTTGGCATAAATTCCGAAGCGATTTGACATTTTGATGTTTGCAAAGTGAATGCTACATAGATCGCCGACATGCATCGTTGATGTTTTGACTTGCATCTGCGTTAACTTCAGTCCAATAGGCGTTTGGTTTTCCGTCCACTAGAATATTGGTTATTATCAGGCCGTCGGATACATCAGCTGTAAGCAATTGACCGTTATCGAGTTTTGCTTCTAGGCCTGTTATTTGGCCGCTCTGATTTCGGACGAATTTAGAAATGGTGTTTACTCGAAGGTCCCAAAATTCCTTTTTTAGTTTTGAGCCATCGCCGCTATGAAAGCGCTCAGAAAAGTAGGCGGAGTAGCTATTGTTCAACTTTAGCCATACGATGTGCTCATCTATATCTTCGTCCGTCAGTTGTCTTGAAGACGGAGCTGATATTTCGAGAACCCAAAAATTGTGATCGCCTCGGAGGATCTCGGCCTGATACTCCTCTACTGTGCCATCTTTTGAGAGATTGCAATACCACATTAGCTTGCCCAGGCTGTTTGCTCCATTGTGATAGACGTAACCAACCAGTGGAGCGCCTGACGACCGCGGTACCAGAGACTGCATGAATGGTAAGGTTCTGGTGTCTGGTTGACAAAATCGTTCTATTCGTTTGTCGCTCCAACGAGCTTCGATATATTTCTGCAGTGCGGTTTTGAATTTCACTAAGTACTCAGAACTTAGGCGCAGTTTGGCGGTCAGGCCTGCCACATCCGCTCTCGTGTAATTCTGCTCAGGAAACGGCGTTTGGATGCTGTGCACATCGCAGGCGTCCTCACTCTCAGCGCCAGGATCGAAGGCGAGAATGCACGTTTTGCCAACAAGCGTCTCCAGGCTTTTAGAGGCAGCGGTAGCGAAATTTGTATCTGTACTGAAGCGGAAAACAAACTTCTGACGTTTTTTGAAGATGCGACCTCCTGACGGGTCTTCGTGAAAAATTCCACGCCCGCCCGTCAGTTCCTGGGTGTTGTCTAAAAGCACTTCCAAGATCTCTGATTCCACTGTGGCAGTCGGCGCACCAAACTTGCCCTTGGTTGAGTCTTTGAAGCTACGGATATGGAGTTCGAGACAGGCTGTGTAAGGATAGACAACACTCGGGTGAGATTTCAGCAATTTCACCACATCGGCGTAAGATGATGCCTGTATAGAAGATAGCGGTTCTCTGGCAGGAGCAGGCAAAACCGTGGCCGCTAGGGCTATGAGGCCTGCGAGACAAATGGTGAGAGGAACCACAAGTTCTTTGTTCTCTTTTGCCACTTTCCCACCTTCTGCGCCGCGCATATCCTGGGCAAATAATTTGCAGTGTGGACAATCGTGAAGCCGGTCACGTTATTATGCAATTATACTCCGAATGCTAGAAGCGATTCACTTGTGCGATGGAAGTGTATAAGTCGGCCGGAAGGCTATTGGGCAAGAAGGCATTACCGGAAGAAGCCGACGGCTCAGGTAGTGCTGTGTATGCTGTATCATTGACGCGCACGGTTGGACTCAATTTTAGACAATGGAAGCTCAGTGAATGTCAAATATTATCAAAAACGCCATTACAGCTTCAGCGCTCGCGTTGGCCTTTCTAAACAGTGTACCTGCATTTTGCAGCAGACATGTTAACACGTCCGAATCGGATGTTTTGGAGCTAAACAAAAAACGAGGGTTCGTTGATAAAACTGGCCATTATGTTTTTAAGGCAGGCAGAGCTGACCTCATGGACTGGCGTTTCCACGAGGGCCTTTTACGAGTTAGGAATCTCGATGGGCAATACGAGTTTTGGAATAGTGTCGGCGCGCAGGCATTCCCGGCTGTGTTTGATAATGCCCTTTGGTATCAGGAAGGCATGGCACCGATACTGAAAAACGGTAAGTGGGGCTATATTGATCGCAGCGGCAACATAGTTGTGGAAGCCAGATTTGATATGGCACGCCCATTTGCCGATGGTCTCGCTCCAGTCATGATAGGTGACAAATGGGGATATATAAACAAGCTTGGAAAAATTACAATAGAACCTCAGTTTGACTATTGCATTGAATTTTCCGAGGGCCTGGCTGCCGCTTCCAAAAACGGTCTGGTTGGTTATATCAACAAGACCGGTAATTTTGCCATTGGGCCAGCTTTTCATCAATGCAGCTCTTTCGCAAATGGGGTTGCAGGTGTGGTGCTCGCGGAAGGGACTCCAAGACACAAACACACGTGGTTCATTAACGCGCATGGTAAGAAGGTTTTCGACCTGGATAGGATTGCTAGAGATTCATTTCCAGACTACAAAGAAGATGTTTATGCCTTCAAACCATTCAACTACCGAGAAGTCACCACCGGACAAAAATTTCCGCCGGGACTCAACGAACAACTAAACGACTACTATCACGTAGGGCCAGGCCGACTTGAATTTAGCGAAGGGCTACTGCCTGTAATTTGCGGTGAGGCTAAGGCTCTTTGTCTGAAACCTGACGGCAAAATTGCTTTCACGATCCCAGCTCACGGCTTTGATTCGTTCAGTAATGGTCTAGCAGTTATTGTAACCGGCAACATTTATAGGTGGTACTATTCGGTCGTAAATCGGAAAGGGCTGCAGGCTTTTCCTGAAATGTTCGATTACCTTAAAGGCTTTAGCGAAGGACTTAGTACAGCCTTCAATCCAGACACGGGATCATACCGAATTATTAACACACAAGGTGAAACTGTCGGCAACGTTGAAACATGTCAGATACTGCCATTTCACGAAGGCCTGAGCCGCATTGGAAACAGCGGCCTGACCCTAACTCGTGATAGAAAAAATGAATTTCATGTGGAAGATGGCTGTTTTCCGCTAGATACTCTCAAATTTCACAAATATGACGGAAGCATTTTGTGAGTGTTTAACGCTTAGCGTCCAGAAAATTCACGATAAGGTTCAATATTTTCTTCTTTGCAGATGTCCAAAAAGACCTTGAGCGATTTTCGACTTTCAGTGCTCAATTCATTAACACTTTTTGCATAGAAGTCTGCGCCTCCATTCAATCCGAGAAACTCGCCGCGAAGCAACCCAATTTCTGGATCGAATGAGACAACAGCCTTATGACCATCAATATCAATTACATTCTTCATGGCTGTGTATTCCGCTTACGGGCCTGGCGAATATTTTTGTCAGGGTCGTTTGGTGTCGCTTTTACCTATATTTCAAATAGGACCACTTGTTAAAGTGTTCTGTTATTTCCCCGGATGCAACTTGCTAAGCATCTGGCGCAGGTAAAATGCCGGTGTGCTGTATCCCACATGGCTCAATGCTGCGGAGCTATGGTGGATGCCGACCACGGCCCCTCTCCTATTGATTATGGCGCTGCCGGAGTCTCCATCGTATGTGGTGCCGTCCATCTTCAGCTCCAGCCATGAGCCTTTTGCCGGGACCGGGTGCCTCACATAGCCGGCAGCCGTGCCCGTCCGGTAGCGCATTTCAAAGTCGCGGGCGGTGAGTTCCAGGAGTGGTGCAGAGGGTCTCAACGACATGCCCTCTGCAAGGGGCAGGACGCGACAGGATCCTGGCTGCATGCCTTTGAGCCTTAAGACGGCCAGATCTTTCAGACTGTCTCCAGCCACAACAGAGGCGTTGTACGATTTACCATTGTTGAGAACAACATGCACTTTTTGTGCGTCGCCGACCACATGATAGGCTGTCGTACCCTCACAGAGTCCGTCCTTGCCGGGTTCTTTGTAAGCAAAGAATCCTGAGCCCTGGTATTTCTTTGTTTTGCCCTTCTCCAGCACATCTACATAGACCGTAAATTTGCTGTCCCTTACAGTGCTAAAGAGCGCCGGAGCATCAAATTTGTTTTTAAAAGCGATGTTTCTTTTCAAGTCACTGGACATGACGACGTGATACTCAGGCATCCCTTTTCCAGGCCATCCGACCATACCGGCCACTTCGCCTTTCTGATTCAGCACTGGAGCCCCGCGGTCCGCCTGGTCAACATGGCCTGCTACCACATAGCGCTGCTTATCCATTAACACTGCCTCGGCGTTGGCATGTGATTCAGGATCTTTGGTTTCTGCGGCCATCCCTACATGTTCGCCTGACTGGAAATTCCATCCTCCGGTCGGATGGGTGACAACTACAAAGTTATCGCCGATGTTGGACTGCTCACCAGCGATTTTAAGAGGTTTGCAACGACTGTCGGCATTCTCAACCGACTTGACTCTCAAGATGGCCAGATCGCTCTTCTCGTCCATCCTGATCACATCGGCCTTGTGTGTGGATTTGTCAGGAAACGTTACTACGGCTCCCGGATAGTGCTTGATGCCGGAGGCGGAGGAGACGATTTCGCAAGCACCTGTTTTTGACTCGGCTGGCTTGATGAAAAATCCACTGACACCAGATACATCCACCAGGCTGTCCTTGATCTTCCCTTTATCGATGAATTCGCCTATTTCTCCAGCCATAGTACTCCTGGGATGTGAATCTTCTTGCGGTTGCACCCAATCGATTTCTCAGCAGTGAAACAATAAATCCTGCAACTCAAAATATTCGTAAAAAATCCCTTCCTGTCAGAGCGCAAACCTGCTTGTGCTCGCAATGGCACGCCATGCGCAGGTATATTCTGGGGTCGTGCAGAGTCCCGTCATCAGGAGCTCTGATGACGGGACTTTTGCTTTGGGGAGAGTAAACTCAGGCCACTGCTGTGAGTTTGCGCTCGGTCGGTTGCTCTTGATCGCGATCGACAATCGTTGTTGAAGTCGTAGTTGCAGAAACACCAAGTGCGGTCTTGCGGAAAATTACTTCCACTGGGTCGAAGGCGAGGAGAATATCCATGGCTTCTTTTCGCTGCGCGCTCGATTGCGGCTCGGCCATGACTATTACTTCTCCGGCGTGCACTTCACCTTCAAAGACGCTGGCCCAGTGTTGCGGATTGCTTGAGCTTAGAAAAGCCCCGAGCAGGGTCATGAAATAGGGGAAGCAGGCGCCCCCGGCAAGTGTGCCCATGAGCGGCACGATCAACTGAAAGCCGTTAATCCCTGGGATGTGCAGTGAGACACAGATGCCTGCAATCAGGCCGGCCACCGCCCCGCCTATGCCAAAGCCGATGAAATGCTTGGCCATAGGGTCTATGAGTTTGCCGGCGATATTATCAAATTGCTTGGTTTTGTTGCCAAGAACGCAAATCTCGCCTGTTTTCAGGCCAATTTCGTGCAGCTTGGACACAACGGTCGGCACGCTCTCGGGTGAGGCGAAAATGCCATAAACGTAATCCTGGTCGGACATACAAAGTACCTCGCTTGGTTTTTTACTGGGGTCCTTAACCTCTTTCACTATAGTCGATTATCGATAATCGGTAAATGGTTATAGATTATATATTTCGTCTCTCTTACAATTAGCTTTCGCCAATGTCGACACCCGAGGCCTTACCATCCAACGCTCCTCCGCCCGAGAACAAATAGTGCAGATTCTGCTCGAGCGCATCCTCGACGGCACTTACGAGCCTGGTCGCCGGCTGATAGAAATGCAGATTGCCAAAGAGCTCAATACCAGCCAGGCCCCCGTTAGAGAGGCCTTTCGGTACCTGGAGGCAATGAAAGTCGTTGAGACTGAAACATACAAAGGTACCCGGGTCAGAAGCATTTCGGCAAAAGAGCTGGAAGAGTCATCCCAGGTGCGCGCGTCTCTGGAAGAACTGGGTGGGCAACTTGCTGCGGCACATATCGAGGCCCAGTTGACCTCGCTACAGCGAGAAGCCGATCAGTTTATGGAAGCGGCCCGCAAAAAGGACGTCAAATCTTTTTCGCAGCATGATATCGAATTTCATCGACTGATAATGGAGGCTTCTCATAACTCTCTCCTTCTGTCAATCTGGGAATCAGTAGTTTTGGAAAGCCGCTTTCGTATGACGCTGAAATCAATCGGCGAGAATCAGCTTACTGAATTTGGTCAAGCGCATTTACCTGTGCTGGAGGCTTTGAAAAATGGCAATGGCAAGGAAGCAGGCAAGTTGCTTAAAAACTTGATCTGCAAATATCATTTTTTGAAGTGAAGCAGAGAAGAGACTGAGACTTTCTGTGCCGATCAATGATTTTCCGGCTCCAGTAATCCTGCCGTCACTAATTGCTCCACTGAGAGCCCTTTGAACTCCAGGATGGTTGTTTCTCCCGGACCAATTGCCATAGTTGGTGATGAAGGGCTTGGATGCAGGTGAAGAGAGTTGAGCATATTAGCTACGGCCATCATTGATCGCGCGCCAATTTTCGTTCGCGGAGGGTGTATCGTGCTTTTTCAAAAATGAACTCCTCTTCCTTGCCCCCGCTTTTTTTCATACCTTTCAGGCTAGTGATGCGAAATGATGTCGACTCTGATGTACCTTGCGCTTCAATTGTCCCGCTCAGAGGCCCTTGCGGTGTTGTTTGCATGCTCGCCATCGCCGCAGCTTTGCTGATGTCGGATCGGTATTTTTCAGCATCGGCCGCGTATTTTTGTTTAGAGTAGTCCGTTTGTCCTGTGTTCAAATAGCGCATTTTGTCCATGACGTCAGCAACTTTTGGAAGCCTGTCCGACATCCCATTCTTCGTTAAGTAGGCGTTGAACATTTCAAATAGATTGCGACCGTCAGGTAGTTTGAGGGAACTATCTGCTACGATTCTGCCTGGACTTTGATAGTACGTTTGCGACTTAATGGAACGCAGTCGATCACCGTGTTCATCAAAGGTTTCTACATTCACTTCGGTGCGGGAATTCTGATGATTATAGATTGGGTCCGGTTCAAGTAGGTATCTTGTTTCCTGGCGCGCGTGTTGCAGGATTTTGACAATTTTCTTGCTTTCCTGGTCCACGATAAAATCTATTCGTTTATCGAAGGTGCCGTACACCTCAGGTGATGGTGCTGTATTTTGCGGTTCAAGGACCAAGATATGATGCTGGTATTTCCCATCAACCCTTTCTTGCCAATGTGGTGGGACCGCATATTCCCAGGTCTGGCCCGTGGCGTCTGTATAGTGCCCAGTGCTGTATGACATGGGTGGCACAACAGAAAAAGCCAAGATAGGTGTACGAAGCTTATTGCCTTCTGCTGTATTTTTGATGTCGAGAGGAATCGGCGTCTTCTGCCTGTCTATCTCCCAAGAGTTGGCCATCCAGGAGGGAATTTTGTGCCATTCGTTGTCATCCGCCGGAGTTGTGAGTTTACTGAAGGCCAGCTCTTGATTAAAGACGTGTCCAGGGCAGAGTTCCGCATCCACGGCCGGCAAATTAATCGTCTTCGTGATGCCTGATTTGAGCGCGTCTTTTCCACTCACACCACAGCATGGAAGTGTTAGGACTGCCGCTGTACAAAGAATACCTAATGCGATCCTGCTGGCCACCCGATAGATCATTTTTTTTCCATCCCATTTAATGCAGACCAGAGAATACAGTTGCGTGCGTATAGTCCATCTTACTATAGCTGGATTACTTACTCGCTGAATTGCCGTCTACGGGGACTTTTGGCACGCGCAAATGTCGGTCAGAAAGGGAGATGAATTACCGATACCCTCAGAGGCCGTATAATGAGAATTAATGCCTTTAAACTTCGCCCATCCAGCAGCTGTAATACCTTCTAAGGGTTGGAAGAACACGCTCCTTCGCTCTATCGGTCAGATTCTGTTTGCGGTGTCCTTTTCCCTATCTAAACGGGCCAAATTGTCCGGATTGTCACGAAAACAGGAGCGTCTGTCGGAATTGCTGGGCCGCGCGATGTGAATGAAACATGAGTTCCGTAATTTGAATTGTATGAGTGCGCGCTGTGAGTGAAATCGAAATAACCCGACATCTTTATATTCCTGAAGGCGAACCCTTTCTAGAATGGTTTGACGGCGTCTTTAACGCGGTTTACGTTGCACTGCACCCATTCGTTCGAGTTGCTGGCGAGAATACGGCCCCAGCTTATCTGGATTCAACAAAGGCCGAAGACGAGTCAAATACGACTTACATGGAAAGACGTCATGCAGAAGTTTCGCGCATTGATAGGCTCGCGAAGAGTTCTGGTGAGAGAGTACCATGGTCGAAAGTTCAAGCCGACTGTGGTTTGTCTCTTGCGAACATAGTTCACGCAGTGTTTGCGGAGATTTCCAACGACCCAGAAACCCAGGATCTAGGTAGACTGCTGAAAAATTACTGCTCAACCAATCGCCTGTTTTACCCTTGCGAGAATTCGTTCCCCGCAATCTTAGAAGATAGATTCTGCGATCTATGGGAATACCTCAATCCTGAGGAAATTGTAATTTCTGATGAGTTTATAACTGACACCCGATTGGTTCCTCTGGCTGCACTTCGCACGGCCGCACCTTGGGACCAAATCGGGCTTGTGAAATTTCCAATCAAAAAATTCTATCCCTTAGATCATTCATTTCTGGTCGCCACGCCATTCGATACCGTTTACACTGCAATCTGTGGAAAACGTGATCAGCTGGAATCTGCCGGCGTGGACGATCTCTTTGAAGGATTTTGGTGCAATGAACAAACGACAGGGCTATGGTGGCGCTGAAACCCAAAGGCCGGCGGCTGATTTTGGTCGTGGCCCTTGCAAGCCTTCTTTGATTGATGTTGGCGCAGGCGTTGTTGCAGGATTCGGGGAATCACCATAGCCTGGACTGATTCTTAGGGGTATGCTCGTATTATGAATACTTCCAGGACAATCATTTGCTTTGCTGCCGTCTGTGCCTTGATGCTTAACGCGGAGGCGGCGCAGGCCATAAGGCTGGATCCACTGAATTCAGATGCCTATATGTGCCGTGGTTCGATAAAGAAGGCGTACGGTGACCTTGAGGGTGCCATGTGCGATTTTACCCAGGTGCTCAAGTTAAATCCCTTGTGGCTAGCAGCTTATCGCGCTCGTGCGGATGTTGAATCGGAACTGGGGGATTATAAGGCCGCCATTTGTGATCTAAATCAAGCAATAGCGGGGGACCCAGACTTTCACTGGTCGTACGTGCAGCGAGGTTTAATTCGGGCAAAAATGCACGATGTTGCCGGTGCGTACCTGGATCTCGAGTGCGCTCTCAAATTAGTTCCAGGGCATCCCTGGGTTTATTGCAGCAGGGCAGTCATGAGAGAGCAGCTGGATGACCTTCCTGGTGCAATGAGTGATTACAATTTGGCCAATTCTTTATATGGCAAGATGGCTCAGGCTTATTGCGGGCGAGGGAGAGTCCGGTTGAAGCTCCATGATAAAAATGGCGCATTGTCGGACTTTCAAATGAGTATCCTTTTGGATCCTCAGGATCCCTTTTCCTACGCAGATAGTGGGATTGCAAAGTTTACTGTTGGAGATCAGGTGGGAGCGTTAAAGGATCTTGATCGGTGTATTCAATTGCGACCGAACCACGGTTACGGCAATGCACCTCCTCTGGCATTCGACTATCAGGCCAAACCTAAGATCTTCCAGCCCAAGTATGCGGAGGCATACTATTTTAGGGCGCGTTGCCGGAGCAATCTTGGCGATAACGCTGGTGCTATTGCGGACTACAGAGAGGCGATTCGACTCGATTCTAAGTATCGGAATCGCAAGGTTAATGGCCTTGTGACTTGGACGAATGTTGACGTCGTGAACGTTGCCTTGAGCGATTTCGTGCATTTTATTTCGGCAGTGCAATCCAGATTACTGACGCTCTTTGCGTCAGTAATTGTAGGCTCTAAGCCACAGATGCCGCTTGTGTAGCTGGTTTCCGGCAGGCTGCAGTTGGAACTGATTCTCCTCAGTTGCGTCGGGGTAGGTATATTTTCAAGGAGAAAATGCTATGTCCAGACCCCAACTGAAAGACGATCTAGACGCCAAAAAGGCAATTATATTTCTTGGTTTGATTGCCGTAATTGGTGTAGTTGTAGCGGCCGTTTCTAATACTGGTAAATCAGACCACGCCGCACCCCAGAGCGTCAGCTCAACAGTCAACGTGGCCCGATAACGAATTATTTGTGCTTTTTGCGTCCGCTGCCGCCTGGCTTTTTGCCGCCGCCGGTTTGCTTGTTTACGGTGGCCCAGGCGCGTTTTTCTGCTTCCTCCGTGCTGACACCTTTGTGCTCATAGCTTTCTTCAATGTGCTCAGCCTGGCGTTTTTGTTTGTCTGAGTATTTCTCTTTACTTCCGCGTGGCATGTTACTTCCCTCCTTGTAGTCGCTGCCCAGCTACGAAATCGAGCCGGATTTTACGTTTACTAGTGGTGGCTTTGATACTTTTGGTTTCATTTCAATCAACCTGCCATCCGGTCGACTGGCGGCGCAGGCTGGGGCAATCTTGACCCACTGGCCGTTTTCAGCCGCCTGGTGGATTGCATCAATGACGCGCAAATCAGCCAGGCCCTCGTAGCCGGAGGGCCGAGGTTCCTTATCGTTCAAGATGCAATCGGCAAAGTGAAGCAATTCGGGAGCAAACTGGTCATGTTGTTTGACGCATTTGCTTTCGGTTTTTTCACCGATTTTTACTTCGTACTTCAGGTCCGTGGAATAGTCATAGGCTGGTTCCAGCCTGATAGAACCCAGCGTGCCCAGCACCTCGTACCATGATGCATCCTTGGTCCCGAAGCTACAGAGGAATGACGCCACGCGGTCGTCAGGGAAACGCATGATGACCGAAGCGGACTCCTCGATTTCCTCGAACCTTTCGTCCAGCCCGTTTAAGAAGGCTGCGGCTACGTCAGTTGGTTCGGCACCAAATAGATAACGAGCGGCGTTGATGCAGTAGATACCTAAATCATAGAGGGGACCGCCGCCGTGGCTCGCCTGCGTTCTGATGTTACCGTCGCGTACCTGCATCGTGAAGGATGAATTGAAAAGGCGAGCGCGCCCGATCTTGCCGGAGTTAATGAGATCGACAGCTTCCATGTTGGTTTTTTCAAAATGCAGTCTGTATGCCGTCATCAGTTTTACACCGGCCTCTTCTGCCGCTTTGATCATATCGAGGCATTCTTCCTCATTCATTGCCAGCGGTTTTTCGCAGAGCACGTGTTTGCCCGCAGCAGCTGCTTTGACAGCGTATTCTCTGTGCATGTCGTTCGGCAACGCAATGTAGACGGCATCAAATGAATCTGATGCCAGAGCTTCGTCTATTGCACCGTAGTTCCAACAATTTTCTACTTTGTATTTCTTTGATAATACTGTGAGTTTTTCTTCGTCGTCCGATATAAATGCCGTCAGCTCGCAAGTTTCTCTGGCGTGTGCAAAGGCAGGTAATACAGCTATTTGTGCAATATGACCAAGACCTATAACGGCGAATCTGATCTTTACAGTTGATGTGTCCATATCCATTCACTCCATGCAACACCGGTGACTTTAGTCCCATCGAACTGGACCTGCATTTCAACGTATAGTTCCTAAGTTCGCTGAATTTTCAGTATCATTAATAAAGTCAGAAATGGTGACCAGGAGTCGGGTATGTTGTGGGAAAGCGAAGCTAAAGAGTTTGGTGCCGACCTGGAGAGAGTTCAGGTATGGGCCGCCCTTTCTGAGTTTTACCTTGACACATCCCAGGATGTCGATGACCTCGAACGAATCGCTCAGATACTTGCCAGGTCACCATTTTCTCTGGAGGAAATGCGCCACATCGAAGTCTATGAAGTTAGTCCTGTCTGTTTCGGCAATCTTCAGGCGGTCGCGGGTGAGTGGGCCGGTTTTGCTCCAGACTGGCTAATCCCCAGATGTTTGCAAAAGCAGCAGCGGAATGCTTTTATACCCCTCTCTGAACGGCCATGGCTTCAGCGATTAAGCCTGAGAATGATTTGGTCCAACATCGACTGGAAGCGTGTGGTGGAGATCCGTGAGAACGGGAACACGCCGCTATAGGCATGTTCCTGTAACCGTGTTTATTCTATTGCCCCGCCACAACAGCTGACGCAGTCAGTCTTGGCTTCATCATCTGTCTGAAGCCTTCGCCGCCGCCCTGCATTTGCATCAGGATGGCGGTAGTCTTCAGGAAGTGATTAGCCACACGGCTCGTCTCTTTGTCTCTGGCCACGAGCAGCTCCCGCAGTGGTCTCACGGCGTGCATTGCGGAGCGGATGGAAAACTCCGAGCGGTAGGCTTTTAAGTTGCCGTCCAGTTCGTGCTCGACCATGCGCCTGTAAAACACTAGTTGTGCCGGATTGACTTGCTCGAAGGATTTCACATGTTTGGCAGTTATTAGTGTACTGGTGCCCGGGTGTACGGCGATCGCTTTGCCGCCCGCGGTTACTGTAACTGCGTTCGGATGCGTGTCGTCGAAGTTGTAGACGGCCATACCATGATCGAATGCCATGACCAGGACCATGGAGTTGGCGGCTATGTTCACATCACCGAAGGCGGTTGTAATTTTCCTGTCGGCCCTGGCGATGCTCAGCACTGAGCCGCGGGAGAGATGCGACAACTTGTGCTGCGACTGATGTTGGATTTGAGCCACATCGGCGCTGCTTATTGTCAACTCTTCGTCGGCAAGTAGTGATACCGGGATTTCTCCGCCATCAACTTCGGTGGCGCTGATCCAGTTAAATTTGGGCGCGCTCAGGACTCTCTGCGAAACCAGACTGGCCACATCCGCTGTTGTAATCTGGCTGGCGGTAGGTGCGGTCTGCGCCAGAGTACTGATGTGGAGTGTGACTGGTGCTGCGATCGGCTGCAGCGACACTTGATTCGTTGCTGAGCTTATGCCGGTGTTGATCAGGTGGACGGCCGGTACACTAGCGGTACTCACAGGGGGATCGGCAAAGAACGTTGTATTGGTGAATTTGATGAAGGGCTGAGCTGGAGAGGTTGGTCCGCTAAATATAACGTTGGCGCCTTGCAGAGTTATCGTGCCGGTAGAGGTGGGGTCTACCACGCCAACCGGTCCGAAGAATGCATTATTGGGAGGGGTGTTTTGGTTGACCTTTATGCCGACTCCATTAGGATTTTGCGTATTGACGCCCTTTGTCGGTGCGGTGCCGATTGCCACTGTGATCGTGTCACCGCCTGCTCCGCCCGTAGTCACCGAACTGCCGTTGCCAAAGGATATGAGCGAATTTGTTTTATTGGTATCCAGAAGCAGGATTGGAGCCTTAACTTTGCTGGTACCGTTGGCGGTGATGGCAACGCCGGGCTCGACGGTCAAGAAGGTGCCGCCGCTGGTGACCGATATTGCACCGGCCTTCGTAGTTATGTTGCCGGCCAGGTCTACGCCGTCCGTCAGTGAGGACGAGGTGCCTGTCGTGATGGCAACGGCTCCAACAGTGTTGATCGAGCCGATGTTTTTGAAGCCATGCAGGGATTTAGCGACGAATGTACCGCTGGGGTCGACGGCGCCGACTGATTTGATGTCGATGGTGCCCACACCTTTGGCGGCCGATAATGTGACTGATTTGCCGCCTGTTATGTCGGCATTTTTAGCGTCAATCAGACCCTGCGAGGCGGTGAGGGTGACCGTACCGCTGGTGAAGGGACTGGCGAGTGGCATTGCTCTGATATTGGCATTGGCTGTTATGGCACCGGTTGCCCCGGTGACGGTTTCACTGTCGGAGGATTGCACCGTGATAGTGCCGTTAGTTGTGATGTTGTTGAGAGCGGTCATCACGGCTTTGGCCGTCAGATGTGTGCCATCTGCACCGACTGAGCCTGTAGTTATGTTTGCCTTTGCCGCGGTCAGGGTGACCGAGGTGCAGGCGCTTATGTCTTTATTGGTGTCGACTACGATACCCGTTCCAATGCTGCTGGAGGTAATGGCGACCGTACCGGTTTTGGAGAAGGCCAGTATGTTGCCGTGGACGAATATATCGCCCTGACCGGCCGCTTTACCCGTGGTTTTTAAGGTCACTGATTTGGAGGCTGTCAAATCACCATTGACGGTCAAAGACTTGAGCGCAGTAATGGCGATGGTGGCAGACGGGCTGACAGGTAGGCCAATCGTACCGACGACAACGTCACCGGCGCTGGCAGTCATGGTTACCGATTTAGTAGCCAGGACCTTGTGTGCTGCCGGCAGTGTGATAGCCGCACCGGCACCGCTGCTGGTGAGGGTGACGACACCGGCCGTCGTCGATGATGTCAGCACATCACCGCCGAAGTTTATCTCGCCGGCTCCTGAGCTGGTTGATTTTGTAGTCGTTTTGGCGGTAATTGAATTGACTGCTTTCAGGTCGCCGCTGGCAGTAATCGGCCCTGAAGCTGTGAGAGCCAGGGTCAGTGGGGCGAGGACTTTGCCTCCCGTCCCGAGGGCTATTTTGCCGTTGGCTGCCGTGAGGCTGACCGATTTGCCGCCGCTCACGTCATGGCCGGTGGCATCTATTCCGGAGAATCCCGGTGCGGTAATTGATACGATTCCCTTGGTTGGGGACGAGGCCAGTACGTCGCCGGAGATGGTGATGTCGGAACTGCTGGTGGTGCCTTTGATTGTTACTGTATTTATGGCGTTGATAGCAGCGACTTGTATATCCTTGGCGGCGGTAATGGTGACTGTGTCTGCACCCTGCACGCCATTGCCGAGTTTGCCCATAAAGGCGTGGCTCTTAGAGGATGTGATTGTGATGGACTTGGTCGCTTCGACCGATTTTGACGTGTCCAGCTCCACATCACCTGCCGATATCACTGATATGACCCCGGTGCTGGGTGCGAGGTTGGTCGTTTTCAGATTGCCAGCCACCGCGATAAACCCATCCTTAGTAGATGTGGTCTTGAGGATGATTGAAGTGGCGGCAGTTATGCCCCCGTTGCCGATCTGGATTTTGGAGCCTGCCCCCGAAGGATCCGAACCGGAGGTGAGAGTAACAGTGCCGGTGGGCGAGTTGCCGATGCTTTGTACGTCGATTATCCCTTTACCGGCAGTTATCGTGACTGACTTGCCACCGCTCACGTCACCGTTTACGACGTTGACATCACCAAAGCCTGCGTTGATGTTGACCACTCCCGTGGGCGCGCTCGCTGCCACTTGAGTGAAGAGTGAGATGCCGCCGACTTTTGTAGAGGTTGTTTTGAGCGTTACTGAATCTTTCGTCTGGATATCCGAATCAGCCGTAATGCCGTTTGCTGCCGTTATTGAGAGCGCACTCACGGCCTGCGTCTTGGACAGACCAACAGATCCTATATTCGCCGTGCCCTTGGCGGCGCTTATCGTCACGGTTGTAGCACTGACGTCCCCGGTCGATTTGAAATTGCCGGTGGTGGCCGTCAGCAGTGCGATGCCGCCGGCTTTGACATTGCCTTCCAGGTCCATGCTTGGAGCTGTGAGGGTGACATTGGTGCCGGCTGAGAGTGAAAAAGCGGGAGGACTGGAGTCCGAATTGATACCACCTGCGGCTGTTGTTACCAGCGTGTAGGAGCCCAGTTCGGCAGAGTTTGTGCCGATCAGGCGGGGCCCGGTGCCGGTGGCACTGATGTTGACTGTGTCGCCTGCCTGGGCCGTCAGCCTGTCTGCGTTGACGACAAATGCCGCTTTGGATGTACCGATGTTGAAGCCCGCGCCGCTTCCTGTCTCCAGGAGGACTTCGTTGGCGCTGACGACAAAGGCCTTGTTTAACTGGATAATCGAGCCCTGGTCGACAATCAGGAAGGCGTCGATGGTGGCGCCGGGAGTACCCAGGGCACCGCCAATAGTGATTGAGCCAACGCCCGATGAACGCAGGCTGAGGTCAGCGACCGCGGTGATCGGCGCGTTAGTTATGATGCCGCCGCCTGATTGCACGGTGAGGGCACCGTTGGGAGAGCCCGAGACGGAGAGTGTGCCCTGCGCTCCGTTTTTGTTGCCTGCTATCTGTCCTATGTTGAATACCGTCGGACTGGTGGCAGCCAGTGTGATCTGACCGCCGCCGCCGCCGCTCTGTCCATTTTCGCTGAGGGAGCCGGTGATTAACAGGGTCGAGTTTTGATTAATTTCGAAGTCATTGAAGTAGCCCGATTTTAGTGTCAGTTTGCCGCCGCTGCCACCGCTTGCCGGGGTCAGGTCGAGAGCGGTCGATGTCGGGTCATAGGTGATGCTGCCGCCTGCAGAGCCGCCGCCGCTTTGTAAAATGATAGAGCCCGCGCTGGCATTTCCGACCGCGCCCTTGGCGCTGATAAATAACGGTCCGCTCTTGCCCAGGTCGAGCGTGCCACCGTCGTGGACTTCAAAGTCGATTGCGCCGGCCTTACCATCCGCACTGGCATTAGCCGTGAGTGTAAGTGGCGTTGTGCCCTTGCCAGTCCAGACAATATCGGCACCCTTCATTGTAATAGTGCCGGCATTGGCTTTTGTGCCGCCAACGGCACTGGCGTTGTAGTTAAATGTGGTGTTCGCACCCAGGTCAATTATGTCGCCCGTCGCTCCCCCCGCGATGAGTGTGAGACCTCCTCCTCCGACATTGCCGGTGTTGGAGATGACATTTGCCCCCATCAGTGTAATGCCGCCGACATCAGAGCCGCTCGGATCGAGATGGGAAATGCTTACATTGCCGTTGGCGAATGCACCGGCGGATGTGGCTTTTACCGTACCCATGTAATTTAGCTTGCCGTCAGCGGGCACGGCGCCAACAAAGAGGGTGAAACCATCATATGCAGTGATGGTGATATTGCCCGCTCCAAAAGTCGCACTAATCGGCGCTGAGCTGTCCAGATTGCCGAGTTGTACCTTGCGGCTGCTAAACACTGTAATGTCGCCGCCGGTAGTGGTGAGATTGCCGGTGAAGATGTCTCCGTGGGTAATAGCGCCGCTTGATGGATCGGCATTGAGTACCGATACGCTATTGAGTTGTTTGCCTGTCTGATCGTAGGTCACATTGCCGTTGGTCGGAATGCCCGGTGCAGCTGCCTGCAGCGTGATTGTGGCCTGGCCGATATTGCTGCCGCCG
Organism: Cyanobacteria bacterium SZAS LIN-3; assembly: GCA_018266215.1. Lineage (GTDB taxonomy): Bacteria > Cyanobacteriota > Vampirovibrionia > Obscuribacterales > Obscuribacteraceae > REEB67. The sequence goes on from JAFEAV010000008.1 coordinate 18,779, forward strand.
CCTGTGGTGTCGACATTGCCGATGCTTATCGCGGTCTGTTTGGCGCCGCCCACGGCAATAAAGCTGCCGTTGCGCCCGGCAACGGTGCCATTTGTTTGCAGCGTTACGGCGGAATTGATCAGGATCTGGCCTTTCACCCCGAGGCTGTCCGTGAAGGCGACAAATGTCATGTTGCCACCGGCACCGGTGCCTGTAGATTTACTGCTCAGACTACCTATCGATGTGAGATCGATACTGCCGCCCCCTGCCGATGGACCGGTAACGGTAATGACATCTCCTGAAACACCGACTACCACACTGCTCGCGGTTCCGGCAAACATTGATAGCGGTCCGGAATCGGTGGAGCTTGAGGTGGAAATTGCAGTGGCTGCTGTAGACTTGATGTCAGCGGCGGCTACCAGCAGCAGACCGTTCGGGGCTTTTAGAGACGGACCATTAAGCGTAATAGTATTGCCGCTGATAAGTGAAATGCTGTCGGCGGAAAAGGCGGCGTTCAATTGTATGTTGCCGCCGCTCTCTACCAGAATATTGGATGGTGTGCCCAATATCGTGCTTGTGTTGAATATTGCATCGGATGTCTGGTGTATTTCCACCCGTCCACCTGTGACGGTGATGTTGCCCAGATTACTCATCGCGGTGCCACCACCCGATAGCGGTCCGCCGACAAACGAGCCGAATGCGAGGCCAAAATTGGCGGGGGTAGTAGCGATAATTACCGTGTTGGCGGTCGAGCTGGAGGAAATCATTACATTGCCGCTACCTGGAGCTCCGGCGATGTTAATGCCCGGCAATTTTATGGCATTGGCAGTATCTGTGCTGCCGGCAACAATCAGCACATCGCCGTTAGCACTTTTGCCACTTGTATCCATTGGGCCTGGAGCAGAGATTGATACTCTGCCCGTATTTACGGGATCACCGATGGCGCTGTAAGCGACGGCAGTGATTTTGCCACCTGAGCCGGTGAATTTATTGGTTGTAGTGAAACTTGTCGCCGAGACTGAGATGTTGCCGGGAATGTCGCTCGGTCCGTTGATTGTAATGCTTGATCCGTCGGCCGCCACACTGATGTTCGCTCCGGCAAGCATTGTGATTGATCCGGCATTGGTCCCAAGGACAGCAGCGTTGGCGGAAACGCCGCCTCCACTAGTGGTTACGGATCCGCCGGCTGCAAGTACGATTCCTCCGGCCATTGCAAAATTTGTCTGGTCCGCTTGCAGACTGCCGCTGACTGAAACATCACCGGCGGTGCTTACTGCCAATATGCGCTGCGCGGAGACCGGACCGAGACTGACGCTGCCTCCAGCCTGGGCCGTCACGCTGTCTGTGGCGGCCAGTGTGCCTGCCCATAATTTACCGCTTGTCAGGCTTCCACCCAGGAATGAGCCGGAGACCGTCGAGGTCAGGGGATCGAGGGACACGCTTCCGAGATTGGGCGTCGAGACCGAGAGCGTGATGGTACTGTTGCCGCCCGCTCCTGTCGCATTGGCGTTAAATGAGTTGAGTGCGCCGCCGATTCCGGCGTCCGCCACTGCAACAACGCTGCCGCCGTTCTTTGAAAGTGAATCTGCTTTTAACGTCAGTGCGCCGGGCAGCACAACACCGGTGGTCGCTGTATTACCCTGGAAGGCGATCAGATTTACAGTCCCGCCTGTGCCGCTCGTTGATTCTGCGGAGAGCTGACTCAATGGCTGGGCAGCAAAATTGATGTCGCCACCATTTGTAGTGCTGCCAATTAAAGCTACTGTTCTGGGCGGCGAAGGGTTAAAGCCGTAGTTTACCCCGGCGATTATAGTGATATTGCCGGCATCGGAGGTGGCCGATGTGAGGATACTGCCACCTGATGCCGTCGTAGCTATGGTGCCGCCGGCGACCATCAAAATGCCGCCTGTTCCCGCCTGAATGGTGCCATTGCCGATGTTAATACCGCTGCTCAGACCCTGGGCTAAGATCTCAATGTTGTTGCTCACCTTGATGTCGGAGCCGATTGTGATATTGCCGCTGGGCGACCATGCCGTGAAGTTTTTAACTATACCGGCATTTACAGTTGGGGTAGTGATGCCAAATCCCTCGACAAAGAGTTCGTTGATTGAGCCCGTATAACTTGTTGAGTTGTTTAGCGCGGCACCTGTGGCTATTTTTACATCGCCGCCGCCACCTATAAGATTGAGGGGTCCGGCAATGGTCCCCACAACAGTTTGTCCCAGGGTGAGGTTTCCGGTTTGTGTACCGTTTGTGGTGTCAATGACGAAGCTGGCCGTATACTTCGCCGCCTCGATATCGATAGAGCCGGAAGGCTTGCTGCCTCCTGCTGTGGAGACAGTGGCGTTTGATCCCGCGTCAATCGTTATGCCTGCCGATGCTGCGCTGCCGTAGATTGTGATATCACCGTTTGATCCTTTGCCGTTGCCTCCGCTGAGGACGTTCACAGGGGAGATGAGTACCTGACCGGTAAATGCATTGCTGCCGCTGGCAGCCCCGATTGTGATATTGCCGCCGTTGCCGTCTGTGGTGCTGGACACGGTGCTTATCGAGTCAAAGGTGCTGGCCAGCTCCACTCTACCGCCGGTGGTGCTGTGAAAAAGAGGGTTAGTGGTTATTTTGACGGTGTTGAACGTATACTGCTCGCCTGCAAGTATCGTGATGTCGCCTGGTATGCCCGCTACGGTATTTGTCTTCAGTGTATTGCCGATTACGCCACCAGCGGCCACGTCACCCCCGGCGACTATGGCGATGCCGGCAGAGGCCGATATACCGGCCAAAAGATTAATACTGCCTGTAGTGGCCAGCGCGGCCGGTCCGTTGGTCGTGATTGCGCCGCCGAGACTGATGGTATCTCCGCCATTGCCACCAAGAATGGTTACGGCACCGCTGGCATTAATGGGTCCGGCAAGATTGATACCGCCCTGGCCGATGCCGAGATTCAATGAGCCTTGCATTCCTGTCCCAGGGCCCTGCGCGCCATTTGTGCCAAAGGACCAGTTAGTGGTGCCGATAGGCTCAGGTGTCTGGACTTGAATATGGACAGTGCTGGCCCCGGAAATGCTGCCCACTGTTATCGCCGTCGCGCCGCTTGTGCGGCAGCCTGAGTATATTCCTACGACGCCGCCTATCCCACCGGCCCCGGCACTGGCATTGATGGTGCCGCCGGTTCTCAGCGTGATCATGCCGGAGTTGACTTCGCCTCCATTGGCCGGAGCGTTGCCGTAAGCGCCAATAAATATATTGCCGCCATCGAGACCGGCCTTGGTGCTGTTGGAGTTGATTTGCATTGACGATGAGGCGCCGCTGAGATCAATATAGCCCCCCGTGCCGACAGCGTTTATGCTGACCGGCTGGTTAAAGCTTACCGTGCCATTGGCAGCGGTGCCTGGTGTCTGCACTCCGGTGGTCGAATCACCGCTGCCCGAGCTCTTCAATCCTGGTGCACCGGCTATGATGGTGATGTTGTAGCCTTGACCTCCGGCGTCCCTGGCCTCAATCTTGGACAGGCCGCTGGCCGTGATATTGCCGCCGGCAAGGATGGTGATGGCTTCGGTTGCTGTTATGGAGCCGTTTAATTGAATGTCGCCGGTGTTGTAATAGGTCGGGTCACCGGTCAGACATTGGGTGCCGACATGGAGCATGTCAGTGTTGGCCGAAACGTGCACCGCCGAACCGTCAGACTCTACGTTGCCGGTCAGCTGCTCGACATTGACATTGACTGTACCACCACCGGCGTGGAGATTGAGTTGCTTGGACAGTAAATCACCACCGGTGACGGTGGAGTTGCTCACTCCGGTATAAGCAGCATCTCTTACATTGATGGCGCCGCTGAGCGCGCTGATTGTGCCCTGGCTATTGTTGACGCTGAGGTCGAATCCCTGTGCCGCTCCCAGCGTGACGTTGCCCGCGGTTGAAGAGACGAGTCCTGTGTTTGTAATATGTGGTGCCTGTAAGTTGATATCACCGACGGCTGTAAGCGTCGGGCGCACGCCACCAGTGGAGGTGCCGCCGATAACGCCATTGGTCAGCGTGCCGCCGGCAGAGATGGCAAGGTTGCCGGAGCTGCTGATTGCGCCGAGATTGGTGAAATCCTTAGCAGCCTCCAGTACAAGATCAACTACTCCCGAGTGCGCACCGTGTGCGACTGTGGAAATCGATCCGGAGCTTTCATTGATGATGTTTGTGGCGACAATATTTGCCGATGCGTGGCTGCCGCTGACTCCGATAATTGAGCCGTAATTGAGCAGATCGCCGCCGACGGATATGCTGGATTTGCCCAGAGCATAGTCGAAGGCTGTGACATTTTGCGGCACAACGACGCCGTTCACCTGGACAAAATGATTCAATGACAGCACGCTGTTTAGCGAAAAACTGCCGCCCTGAGCGCGACCTTCGCTGTCGAGGACTATCTGTTGGCCGCCGGAGCTCTGGGCTTGATAAATTGCCACAAGCTCAGCTGGAGTCACTTTATCACCGGTGTGAAAGGTTGAAGTTGTGCCGTCCAGCGATATTGTCACCGAGGGAGAATGGCTGATTATCCCTGGTTGAAGCACGATTGAATTATTGGCGGAGGTCAGGTCCAGTTGAATGTTTTGTTCAGCGCCTGTGGCAGTCTGTGCCGTTGGGAGCTGTATCAGAGTTGGTCTGGCAAAAGCCTGCTGCCAGCTGTTTTCGTGAGTCGTCGAGATGTTGTTCTGGTGCTGCGGTATAAAAGCCGCTGGTGCGGCAATCGGCAGAGTCGCCGCGGTCGGGCTGAATGCATGCGGCACAACCGGTTGAGTGATCGAACCTCCCTGCGCTCCGCCCCAGTTTTGATTGTGCAGGGCGTTGGTTGGCGAAACAACGTTGTGCCCAGCTGCCCAGGTACTGCCCGAGCCATGCGCAAGAGCCTGACTGCATGTAGTAAACAATGCAATATTGAAGCCTGCGGACATGATTCCGATGCGGTTCGCGGCAAAATTTTTGCGCGCAGCTCTCTGTGCGTTTTTCATTGCGGTGACGTCCTATCTGGGCGATTTTGTACAAACGGCAAATGTTATCAGTTTTGCTGTTGATCGCCTACATATATAGGTACATGCCTGAGTTGGCGTGCTGGTCCAGATGCCGTTTCGGGGCTCAGACCCGGAAATATTTAATTTTTCGCACGCGTGCTATCCGTATCTGTCCGGCGCTTTGGTCGAATCTTGGCGGATCTAATAGTGTCAAGCAGTCGCAGTCATTCACGGTGAAAGCCGATTGACGTCAAGACGCTAAAATCATCACAAAGGTGGATGCCATTCCGGCGGCATTGGATGCGACTATCTGAGAGCTACGCTCAATCTATCTGAAAGCTCGCCAACAAGACTAATTTCGCAATGCAAGATCCAAGCAGTGTTGAACCTGCCCTCTGCCCAATAAATAGCGTTCTCGATGTGATCAGCGCTAAGTGGACTGTGGAGATTTTGCGTGAGCTGGCGCTCGGCTCGATGCGCACCAGAGCATTTTTGAGAGTTATTCCCGGCATTTCCATGAAGTCGCTTTTGCAACGGTTGAAAGTGCTGCAAGACGCAGGCATGATATCCCGCACCGCTTTTGGCGAAAAGTCACTGCGGGTCGAGTATTCAATCACCCCTCGTGGGCAGCGTGTCCTGGCGATATATTCCGAACTTCTGGACATCGCTTCCGAGATGATGGAAGTGAATTGTTGTTGTTCGATAACCGGTGCCTGCGCTAAGGAAATTTCCTGCCCCAATCGGGCACCACAGTCTGCCGCTCAATAAGAAATGTGGACGCAATTCTTCCCCTGCCGAAACCGGCTTTGGCTCGCCGTTTTGGTGGCAGCATAGCTAAATTTGAGTCTGGCGGAGCGTGGTCACCTTTTTGTTACCAGTTTAAATTTTACCGGCCTGACTGCTAGAACTAGATGCAGTTGACCGCGAGTCGGAGGAGAAAGCGTATGTCCAGTCCTGTACTTATTCAAGGTGGTATGGGTGTCGGGGTTTCAAACTGGCAACTTGCTCGCGCTGTTTCTCTGGAAGGACAACTGGGCGTTGTTTCCGGCACCATGATTGATACCGTATTTGCCAGACGCTTGCAGGATGGCGACCCCGGTGAGCATATGCAGAGAGCCTGTCTTAATTTCCCTGATCAGGAGCTGGCGGAAAGGGTATATCAGCGGCTTTATGTCCCCGGTGGCAAGGCGAAAGATGCTCCCTATTTCAGTCTGCCGATGATGGGCATTCGTCCATCGGTGGCTTCTGTCGAATTGACTGTTCTGGCTAATTTTGCCGAGGTTTTCCTGGCCAAGGAAGGTCATCAGGGACTCGTTGGCATCAATTATCTGGAAAAGATCCAGATGCCCACCTTGCCGTCGCTCTATGGTGCCATGCTGGCAGGTGTCGACTATGTGCTCATGGGTGCGGGCATTCCAAAGGCTATTCCAGGCATTCTCGATGCTCTCAGTCAGCATCAGAAAGTGTCCATGAAGCTATTCGTTGAAGCGAACGCCGGTAGCGAGCAGGATAATTATTTGTCATTTGATCCTGGTTTGTTGCTGCAAATGGATCAACCACTTAAGCGGCCGAAGTTTATTGCAATTGTTTCATCTCACACTCTGGCCGCTAATCTGGCGAAAAAGTCTTCAGGCAAAGTCGATGGTTTCGTCATTGAGAATCACACCGCCGGCGGGCACAATGCTCCACCCAGAGGCCCCTTGAAGTTGTCTGAGAACGGCGAACCTGTATATGGTGAGCGCGACGCGGCAGACTTGAATGAGATGCGAAAACTTGGGTTGCCATTCTGGCTTGCCGGCGGCATGTACGGTAGCTGTGGCTCATTGCAGGCGGCTCTAGATGCCGGCGCAACTGGGGTCCAGATTGGTACGCCCTTTGCATTTTGCAAGGAGTCGGGTATCAAGGACGAGCTCAAAAATACGGTGCTGCAAAATGTTCAGAGTGCCGAAGTGGGTGTGTTTACCGATCCCTGTGCCTCGGCCTCCGGCTATCCGTTTAAAGTCACCATGATCGAAGGCACACTGGCTGATGAGGCTGTCTTCGAGGAGCGTGAGCGCGTCTGCGATCTGGGCTATTTGCGCACTCCCTATGAGCGTGACGATCATTCTATTGGTTTCAGATGTCCGGGAGAGCCCGTCGGTGATTTTGTCAGGAAAGGCGGTGCTGCAGTTGATACATGCGACCGCAAATGTTTGTGCAATGCGCTGCTCGCGACAATAGGTCTGGGCCAGGTGCGCAAGGAGCACTATGTGGAGCCCGCTCTGGTGACAGCAGGGGACAACATTATGGAGCTGAAAAACTTCATCGAGAAGGATGCTCTGGGCTATTCTGCGAAATCCGTTATCGACAAGGTGCTGCAGCACTAGCGCCAAGCGCACCTTGACAAACTCTCGGTTTGGTAATACATTTGGCGTGTCAGAAACTTATTCTGGCATTGTTCACCTTTACTAGAACCAGATCGGAGTCGCATCTAACTGCCATGCATTGCATGTCAGCTAGTTTCACTTGGCCAAAAGCCCTGTGGACGACTCTGTGCTACCACATTTACCACCATATCCGACGTAGCGGTATTACTGCCGCCGTTTCAACGCGCTGTTAATTGGTTGCTCGTCAATCAATTAAGACTGAGTTGTTCGGCTGCGGCTTGCCTGATCTTCGTGCGGAAAATTTGAGGATAAAAATTATGAGTACAATAAAAGACACCGCGCTATTGGCCATTACCGCCGCCCTTGCTGCCCACACCATAGTGTCACTGGTCTATGGGCCTGCGGCCAAGTCAGCGCCACCCCCAGCGATTGCTGAGGCGACAGCCGTTCGTGTTGCGGAGCCGACCGCAACCCCGCTTGCTTCGATTCCGGACGCTCCTATAAGCCCCGGCAAACATGCGCGACTGGATCTGGCTTTTTGCATAGACACAACCGGCTCTATGCAGGGCGAGATCAACACTGTTAAAGCAAAAGTCAAATCAATGGTTGCGAAGCTTTCCTCCGGGCAGCCCAAGCCGGTCGTGCGAGTTGGTCTGGTGGCGTACCGGGATACTGGCGATGCTTATGTCACCAGGGTTTTCCCTTTCTCCGCCGATATTGATAAAGTAGTCAAAGACATCTCCGCTCTCGATGCTGACGGCGGTGGTGATGGTCCGGAGGCTGTCGATCAGGGGCTGCACGCTGCCCTCAACGAGCTGCAATGGGACAGCGGCAAGAAGACCGCCAGATTACTCTACGTGATAGGTGATGCACCTCCGCACGAAGACTCCAATCTGACGGCCGAGGCCAGAACGGCAGCTGCTAAAAAAATCTGCGTCAGTGCTATTTCCTGCCAGGGCCTTGACGGGTATGGAGCCGAAGGACTTAAACCATTCAGAGAAATTGCCGCTCTGACCAACGGTACCTTCGAGGAGCTGGCTTATCGTCAGGAGTTGGTGGACTCTGAAGGGCACCGTGCCACTCTCGTGGTATCGGGCGGCAAGACCTATAGCGTCAAGTCGACTGACAAAGATGCCTGGAAGTCCGGCGCGACTGATCTGGTAGCCCACGGTGAGGCTGTCCCTGTCCCCTCCCTTCAAGGTGCGACGAACGGCACAATAATTCCGTCAGGGAGTGACGCTTCTGTGATATGCGGCGTCAATACGGCTGGTACTGTGCGAGTCGTTGATTCCGGCCGTATCGATAACAACATGGAGGATGTGATGCTCAAAGGGGCGCAAGACTTGATGTCTAAGCTGTCCAAGTAGATGGAGTGGCCGGCGGGAGCGGGGATTGCCTCGCTCCGGGCCGGCTGCGCGAAGTTTTATTCCCGTTTTTTACAGGCTACTGGAACAAAATCATTAAACGGCCCTCGTCTGCATCATAGCCTGGCCGCTATGCCCATCCTATTTACCTGTTGGACGCACTAATGACCCTATCGAACCGCCTCCGGGCGGGCGCTATAACGCTGACGCTTTCCCTGGCAAGCTCCACATCATTTGCCTGGGCGATAGAAGCCCCTGAGCTGATGCCCGACGGTAACGCCCCCTCTCCGCCGGGCGCGATCATCGCCCAACCTGCGGCGCCGGTGCAGGACGCGACATCGGTGGTTGTGCCCGATGCGCCGAAGGTCCCGCGCCTGGCCCTGGTCCTCGCTGGTGGTGGCAGCCGCGGAGTGGCGCATATCGGCGTGATGAAAGTCTTCAAGACCGCCGGTATTCCGGTGGATTATGTTGCAGGCAGTAGTATGGGCGCGCTACTAGGTGGTTTATACGCCGCAGGCGTCGACCCGGACGACCTCGAGAAATTAGCCCTGTCTGGCAAGTTGCGCAAGGCATTCTTGCCTGTACCAGTGGGCCTGCAAGCTACCGTGGGTGTCCCCAAATACCTTCTTTTGCGGATGATGTTTTTTAAGCCCAAGATTGGACTCTATAGCGGTAAATCAATTTCCAGTTTCGTCCACGACAATCTGCCTGAGCATGTGCGTAATATAGAGGACCTCAAGATCCACTTTGCTGCAGTTGCAATTAACTTGGATGATACAAGACCCGTATGGCAAAAGACCGGTGATCTTGGAGAGGCTGTGCGTGCCAGCTGTACGGTACCCTTCTTTTACCAACCGGTTTGTCGCGATAATATGGTCTTGGTCGATGGTGGCATCCGCAGTAATTTACCGACGGCAGCTGGTTTAGCCACCGGCTCTCCTATCGTTATTGGTGTGAAGCTTCACTCCTTTCTAGAAAGCGTGGACAAAAAGAGCAACGACACATGTTTGCGTTACGCCGATCGACTGACCAGCATTCTCATGGCAGAGATTGAAAGTAAAGCTGTGGGCCAGGCGGATTTGCTGATTGAGCCTAAGGTGCAGTATATGGCACTGTTCTCGTTTAGCAAAGCAAACCTGAAGCGCGCCATCGCTGCCGGAGAAGAGGCGGCGTGGAAAATGGTGCCGCAGATAAAAGCTCGCTTGCAACTGCCCGCGGTGGCACAAACTACGCGCTGATATTCATGTGATGCAGCTCGGGGATTATTGCCCCATTTGCCAGATGCGCAACGAATAGTCATTGCTGCCGGTCATGGCCAGGGAACCGTCTTGCGTGAACGCCAGTGACCACATGCCCAGGTCGCCGACTTTGTACAGGCTGAGCTCTGTGCCGCTGTCCACGTCCCAGATACGGAAAGTTTTGTCGAGGCCGCCGCTGATAATGCGCTTGCCGTCATTCAAAAAGTTGGCTTTCAGGACCCAATTGCCGTGTCCGTTGAAGCTTCGGATTTCAGTGCCGCTTGCGGCGTTCCAGAGGCGTATTGTCAGATCGCGGCCGGCTGAGAGGACTTTTGTGCCGTCAGCGGAGAAAGCTACTGAGAGGATTCTGTCTTTGTGCCCGGTTAGCTGGCGCAGGAGTTTGCCCTCAGAGACGCTCCAGAGGCTTACCACATTGTCGCTGCCACCCGAGACGAGGCTTGCTCCGTCGGAGGAAAATGCCATGCATTCTACGGTACCGAGATTGCCTTGCAGGCATTTGACTTCTTTGCCGGTGGTGCTGTCCCAGAGGTGGATGTTGCCATCAAACCCAGTGGAGGCTATGAGTTTGCCGTCCGGCGACCAGGCGAGGCTGGTGACCACGTTATTGTGGCCGTCAAATGTCACTGTCTGCGTGCCGCTCTGCAGGTCCCAAACCCGGGCGGTCATGTCGTTGCTGCCCGATACGGCGCGATTGGCGTCTGGGGCAAGCGCTACACAATTGACTTCACCCTTGTGACCTTCGAGACGCTTGAGTTCCTTTCCCGTTTCTGCATCCCAGAAACGCACGGTGCGGTCGTTGCTGCCCGAGATGAGCTTTTTGCCGTCGGCGGAGAAGGCGGCACTGCGGCACCAATCGATATGTCCTGTCAGGGCGCGTAATTCTGTGGCCAGCTTCGATTTATCTGTCGGTGTGGCAGCAGGGGCAGGCGCTGCCGCCGGAGTAGTCGGAGCCTGTTCAGCAGGCTTTTCAGTTGACTGTTTTTGCTCTTCCGGCGCTTTCTGGTCTTCGGCGCGGAGCGGCGCTAACGATGCATAAGAGAGGGCAGTAGTGGCCGCCAGAACTATCGATATCTTTGCTGCTTGACTGCCTTTGTTCTTCATTGTATGCCTGTTTCCTTTTGCATTGACGGGGTGGATTTTCTTGTCGCGTGCCAATTATAAACCGGCGCGTTGTTCCCTTTACTACTGGCTCTGCTCAGTGTACGATTTGCACTGCTAGTTCGTGTTAAGGGTAGCTACGCGTGTCAAATCATACAACTAGCTTGATTCTTGCCGCTATTGCGTCATTCTTCCTGCCGGGCCGCGCGCTCAGCCAGACCGTTGTTGTGCCGCCACTTGAGCGTCCCGGGTTTTACAGCACGCTCTCCCCTAAGACCGATTACGCCGAAGAGCACCTGCGTGGACCGTCCTTTGGTGCCCCTCGAGGCGGCCTGAAAGCCCCGGCAAAGGCACCGTTGATGGTTACTTTCGGCGACCTTATCACCAGTCCCGGGCCATTTCTCAGTCGATTGCCCGCCGAGCCTTTCAGATGTCTTGTCCTTAACGGCACCACTATTCAAGACAAGGACATGGCTCAAGTGGCGCGCCTCAAGAACCTGCGCAGACTGGAATTAAACAACACTGATATTACCGACAAAGGTCTGGCTCAAATCGCAAGTCTGACACAGCTTGAATATCTTGATGTCAGTCACACAAAGATCAACGGAACCTTTCTGGCCAAGTTGTCCGGCCTTAAGCAGCTTCGGGCATTAAAAATGCACGGCAATAATATTGATACCACCAGTCTCGTTGCACTCAAGCAGTTTAATAAATTGGCTTTGCTTTTCGTGTCTCAGTGCCACCTGCGCAATCCTGATCTGAAGATGATTGGCGAAAATCATGAGTTAACCGACCTGGCGATTGGTGAAGACCCTCTGATTTCCGACAAAGGGATGCCGGAATTGAAGCCTTTGCATAAGTTGGCCAGCCTCAATGTTGCCGAGACCCAGGTAACTTCCAGGGGACTGCTGACTTTGAAGGGATTGCCTATTACCGATATTAAGGTCACGCCGACTGCTTTGACGGCTGCGGAGAGGAATAACCTGCAAAAGGTTTTTCCGCGACTTTCTTTTCGCTTTGATGACTCACGCAACAAGTCTCTGACTATTTACAAAGAAATGTTTGAATAGCGAGTGCTTCCTTGCGCTAAAACTGTTCTCGAATATTTTTCGCAATTGATGGGGGCGTGAATCTGAAATTGTTGGGATACATCGCCTCCAGTTTCTTTCTGTTGGCGCTCGACCAGGCCTGCTTTGGCAGGTTCAAGCTCGTCAGGTGTTTGAAGCTCTTGAAGTATTGAATTGCCTTTGAACTCAAGTGAGCATTGCCTATGTTCAGGGCCATCAGGGAAGGCATTGAGGCAAGATTCAAGATATCCTCGTCGGTCAGTACGTTATTTTCATCGCCCGATATAATTGTAAGTGTCATAATACCGGGATTGGTGCTGATTTCTTTCACTGTTTTGTGAGAGAGGATGATGTTGTGCAGCCAGAGGTCTCTCAAGTTTTTATGCCTGGCAAATCCTTCGAACAGCGCATCAATGTTGTTTGATTTGCTGCTTGAATCCTTAACGTTTTCCAGATGAAGCGCATTGATGCTGGACAGGATTTTGAGTTGGGTAAAACTCTTTGAAGGAAATGCGCAATGGCTCAGCGATAGCGATTGCAGATGCTTGAGCCTGTCTAGATTGCCCAGCTCTTTATCTGAATCGTAAAAGAAGTCCTCCAGATAGAGGTTTGTCAGTTTAGTCCACTTTGAGATAATGTCTGTTAGTTTTTCCAGACTCTGGGCGCTGCAGCGGAGCTCGCTGAATTCATCCACATTGAATCTGCTCAGCAGTCCGACCTCACCGGTATTACCGTCCAGGCGGAAGCATAGCCTCCCGTCGGCGGGCAGGCTAAAATCGCCCTCCGCCTGAAATCTCATCCAGGTAGCGGTGGTAATTTGCTCCGGTCTTAAAATTTTCAGGGCATAGATTGACTGCATAATCATGTGCTTGGCACGAAAGACCATGCCCATGCCGCCCTCCCCGAGCCGTTCCAGCAGGCAGTAGTCCGAGCCTACTATGTCTCCGACTTTATAGGTTATGGCGCGATCTTCGCTTGTCACTTGCCTGTGCCTTTTGGGGCCAGATTTTGCATGATTTTGGCTTTGAGTTTGAGCAGTTCCGGTTTATTGCCGTCAGCTTTTTTAATGGCAGCATTGCAGTCGTTCAGTGCGCTTTTCCAGTCGCCGATGTGTATGTAGGCGTTGGCGCGACCTTCCAGTGCATCCTGATCAAAATCTTCATTGTTGATGGCGGCCGTATAGTCTTTGATGCTTTCCTGCCATTTTCCCTGGGTTTCATATATTTTTGCACGGCACAGGAGCGCGTTGGTTTCTCCCATCGAGGATTTGACCAGATTGTTAGCCATATTCAGGGCTTTCTCAGTTTGCCCCAATTTGCTAAATGCCGTGGCTGCCATCTGCAGGCAGTGAATATCTTTGGGATTGCCTTTGACCAGCCGCTCAAGCTCCTCCAGGGCTTCTTTTTTCTTGCCTTCCGCCGTCAAAAAGTCAACATTGAGAATCTTCGCGTCCAGATCATCGGGAGCGAGCTTCAGGCAACTGGTCAGGTCGGCTCTGGCCGGGCCCAGCTTGCCCAGGGTGCGGTAGGCGGAAGCCCTCAGATAATAGATGTCGGCAAGTGTCACCGCTGATTCGTCATAGGCACGGCCGCCGCTTTTGCATCGACCTGTCTCGGCAATATCCACGATCGCCACTACTGACGGTGCCAAACTGATGATTTTGCTATAGTCTTTAATTGCCTCTTCCAGCCTGCCTGAGTCTAAAAATGCGTCCGCTCGAAAATAGTATGGCAGAGGATCATTCGGTTGTTTCTTGATGATGGAATTGAAGTCTTCAATTGCTTCTGAGGTGGTGGACGCATTGAGTCTTATCAGACCGCGCAGATAATGAGAGTAAGTGTTGTCCGGTTGCACCGCCACGGCTTTGTCGGCAAGACTGAGAGCGCCGGGCATATCCAGGGCTTCCCGGGTATCTCTGGCTGATTGTTGCAGGCGCAGTTTGGTGCCCATCGCTTTTGCCGATGCCGCTTCCCTAAATTTGTGCAGGGATTGTTTGGCCGATGCCAGGTTGAGATAATCGAGCCAGTTGGCCCAGCGCAGCATGTCCAGCTCATTTAGTTTGATGCTTGTTTCCAGTTCTTTTTCGGCCAGTGCCGGCTGTCGCAGCTCGAGATAGCACAGCCCCAGCCGACTGTGGACGCCGCCTTTGTATCGCGCGACATTCAGAGCTTTATTTAGATCGACCAGCGCTTCCTTGGGACGATTGAGATTGAGTAGAGTTTCCGCCCGCCCCAAAAGGACAAATGGGTCGTCAGGTCTTGTTGTAAGTGCTTTCGTGAAGTGTGTTAGGGCGGCGGCATTTTTATTGGCCCCGTAAGCCTGGATGCCCAGTTGCAATTCGTTTATGCCAGGTGCCAGTGCCAGGGCTGGTGAAGTCATGGTGAGGCAAACCATCAGAATACCGACTTTCCACCGCGACTTCCTTGTTACCATTTTTGCTGGTATCCTTTCAAACTGTCCGCCACTGAGCTGCCAATGATAGCGCAAAAGCTGCCTCGGAGCATGATCGATGCAGCTTTTACAATTACTTGAAATGGTCCCCAAAGTATATTGTTTTCTTGGGCGCCGTAAACACAAATTGTCGTTGTGCAAATAATTGCGTGAGTTTTCTTTTGTCTGCGGCGGACCAAAGTTGTGTGGGTAATCTCAACAGTTTGAGGCGTTTGAAAGCATTTTTGAAAAGCCCTATCGACCTGGGCGATAGGTGGGCATTACCAATGTCGAGTGCCTCCAGGGCAGGCATCGTAGAGAGGAGTTCCAGATCCCGATCATCGAGTACATCCGTCTCGTTGCCGGAAGTGAGAATGAGCCCGTTGATGGACTTGCACTTGCTGATGCTTTCAGTTAATTCATGGGTAATCATCACATTTTCAAGTTTGAGCGTGGATAAACGCCGACAATTTGAGATGTTTGAGAGCATATCGTCGATGTTGCGCGATTTGGAGTTTACAGCCCTGATCTTTTCCAATGTGAGATTCTGCAGGTCCGGGAGCAATTTCAGGTTAGCGAGACCGTTTGGCGGTATGTCACAGTTACTGAGAATCAGGTCGTCGATATTTTTCAGTCGGGAAAGTCGTGAAAAATCGGTTTCGGAATTGCAGTAGTAAGTTTCAAGATGCAGGTGTTTCAGCCTCGTCCACCCGGATAAAATCGTAACCAGTCGTTCGAGGTTTGTGTCCTGGGGCGTGAGTCGCAAATCCGTGAATTCATCAACGTTCAGTTTTGCCAGGACCTCAGTGTCTCCTGTGTCGGGGTTTAATCTAAAACCAAGGCGATCCGTCGCCGGCGCACTCGTATTCCCTTGAGCGTTGAATTCCTGGCCGAAATAATTGAATATCAGACCGATTGATCTTCGACTGGGGAACCGATAATAATACCTTGCCGAAGCCCCCTGGCCGCGCTTTCCCAGAGAGAATTTCTGGATTCCCTCTGCCGGGTCCGACTCCAGGTTTTTCATGGCGTCTAAAAGCGGATGGGCACCAAGATCGGTGTTCATCTTGTTGTATTTACTTGGCTGTGATGCGCGATACTGGCAGAGGGATATGATAGCTGTGGTACCTGTTAGCAGTAAGACTGTAGCGATAATCAAGTTCCGGCGCCAGGGACTGTTTGTGCCTGTGACAATCGTCGTTGTTGAAAAGTCTTCTTCCGGCGCCCGAGGCTGACGATTTGTGGTCGTATTCCCGCCGCCCTGGCCCTGGGCGCCGTCGCTGACGCAAAGTTGATTCAGGCGCTCGGCTACGGCATCGATATTTTGAAATCTATCATCGGGATCTTTTGCCAGCAGCCTGGCGACAAAGACCTCCACTTCTTGTGAATAGACGCCGTTGGGATTGACTGATTTGAGTGTGGGAGCCGAAACGTTCTGATGCATCATCAGAGTATGGAGCATTGATTTTCCCTGGAACGGTGGAGCGCCGGTCAGCGTCTCAAATATTGCGCAGCCGAGGGAGTAAATGTCCGACCGCGCATCGGCGGACTTACCTGAAATGCATTCCGGGCTCAGGTAATATGGAGTGCCGAATATTTCACCCGTAGTGGTCAGGCTCTGTCCTTCAAAACCTGTCAGGTGCTGGGTTTTTGCGATGCCGAAGTCGACCAGCTTGACGGTGGGGGTATTTTGATGACTCTCAACAAGCATCATATTTGATGGCTTTATGTCGCGGTGAATAATGCCGTGCTTGTGACTGAACGCAAGAGCGGAGCAAACCGGCAGGAAAATCTCCGCCGCGCGTTTGAGGGAGAGAGGCCCTTTAGCGGCAATTTCGTCGGCAAGCGACCTGCCCGACAAAAGCTCCATAACGTAAAACGGCACCCCGGCGCGGTCTATACCCATGTTGTAAATCTGAACTACGTTGGGATGACTCAGTTTTGAAAGTGCCTTGGCCTCAGCCTGAAAGCGCATCCAGGTAGCCGTGGTGATTTGTTCAGGCCTGAGGATTTTGAGCGCATAGATCGACTCCATGATCATGTGCTTGGCGCGAAAGACCATGCCCATGCCGCCTTCCCCGAGTTTTTCGAGCAGGCAATAGTCGGAGCCGATGATATCACCGACTTTATAAGTTATTGTCCGATTTTCGCTTGTCACTCGACCCTGACCCCAGTAATCGTCGGGTGCCAATCATAGCGCAAAAGCCCTGGCCCGGATGGCTATTGGCGCAGGCAACAGCCTTGTGGAGTCGATGTTTTTGAAGCCGGCGTTTTTGTCGACGGGAAAGTTTTTGACATTTGCCTGCAGCTCGGTTTCTGTATTGCCTATGGCGACATTGTTTCTGGCGAAACTGTCCTCCGCGCCGCCCGGTCTTTTTATGTCGCCGCCCCGCCCCAGCCAGACATAGTTGCTGTTTTCAACTACGTTGCCGGTCACCGATACTCCTGTGGAGGACATGCCCCGGTGCTCGCTGCCTACTTCAATGCCGAAGTCGGAAGCGACAATATAGTTGTTGCGGATAGCCACGTCTTTGGCTGCGTCCGTGTAGATGGCGGCGGCGGAAAATTGTCCGTATTCGGAGTTATTGACTGTGGTTATGCCTTTTGCATAGTTGTATTCGATAAGTCCGTTGCGGGCTTGATCAAGGGCCGGGTTGGTGGAGGACTTTTCGCCGCCGATGGCGTCGATAAATATATTGTCCAGCTTGTAGCCGCTGTTGCCTATGACCTTGAAGCCGCTGACATTACCATTGACCGGCATGGCTTCCAGTTGACCCAGTTTGAGGTCATGTACTTGATTGGATATCAGGTTGATATTGGTCAATTTTGACTGCTCGGTGGCGCCGCGACCGTAGACCCCAATGCCCTCGGCTCCCTTTGCCGAATGCACGTTGTTGCCGGCAATGGTGATGTTGCTGATGTTGGCGCCGTCCACCCTGATACCGGCGGATTGGCCGCTAAAATTGCGGATCTCAAAGTTTTTAACATCAACGTCGTGGACACCGCTGCCGATGGATATGGCAGCGGTGTCCTTGCTCGGGCGCTTGCCTGCCAGGTCTATAACGGCAGGACTATTACGGTCAGTGGTCAGGACAATATCGGAGCGATTAATTGAGACTGTCTCTTTGTAGGTGTCGCTGCCCTGTCTGTGCACATTGATGACGCTGCCTCTGGGGGCGCGGTCGACGGCCGACTGGATTGAAGTATACGGATTTTGCTCCGAACCAAGGGGGAAGTTTCTGTCCCCCGGCCTTGTGGATACATGCACCTGCGGTTTTAGTTGATCTCGGGCTTCTTTTTCTCTCAGACTGTTCAGCCCAAGCTGTCGGAAGTCCCTGGCAACTGGCGGTAAGCCCTTGCCGTCACCATGGAGATATGCTTTTGCAGCTTGGGGTTCAATGGGTGCCAGGGGCACGAGCCCGTCGCTCGCCTGTTTGACTTGATCTCTGGTCTGTGGTGCGTCTCTTTGTACCTGCGCCAAGTTCCACGGCTGGGCTTTTTCCTGCGCCGCGTGTGGTTTGATTGGATTTTCCACGACTGTCAGCGGAGGCAGTGTAAAACCCGGGGTGGCCTGCGCCAGCTGGCGCTCAAAGTTTTGTGGACCCTGGGTGGAGGGCCGTTGCGAAAAATCGCCGACCAGCCTTAACTGGCCATTGTTGACGGCTTCAGAAGCTGTTTGCTGGATATGATTATCCAGAGGTCTGGCGGAATCGCTCACGATAGTAATTTGCCTGCAGGGATGGGAGGGCCCGGTAGAACCCTATTGAGCCATACAGAACGTGAAAAATACTGGACAATGATATCCGCGGCCTGGTGGGAAACTGCGCTTAATTCAACAGGCAGGCATTTCTGGTGACTTCCAGTCCCCAATCCAGGGCGGCCGGTGTCAGTACGCCCATGACAACGAAGGAGCAGCAGTTAACCAGACCACGGAGCACTACTGGCGGTGTCTTAACTTTGCGCTTGACGGTTTTTGCCAGATGATACAGTCCCAGTCCGATCCAGATGAACTCTATGACGTAGGCTGCGATGTTCAGCGCCGCTTCGAGATTGGCCAGATTGTTTACCCTGACGGTACCGGCGGTCATTACTCCTCCCACGGTTACTTGTACCTCTGCACCTTCCGGAGCAATGGTGCCCATCGTGGCACCTTGCAGATACAGAGACGGCGCTGTACCGTTTGTGGCTGCCCGCAACTTTGGTGGGGCTTCCGTCGTGATATTAAATGTGTCGCCCTGCGGACTCTGGGCCATTGCAGATGTTGCGGTAAGGGTGCAGATTACTAGTAAGAGAAAGAGAAACCTTGCTATGCGAATCATGAAACTAACCTCGAGTGTACTGATTTATCCTTGAGCTTCCAAATGCAGGCGTCGGCGGCGAAGTGGTGCAAACTGAGGGCGAAAAAGGCCAGAGCTGTGCACAGATTGAGAGGGAAGCCCATCGCTGATAAAGTAAAGGGCAATCCGCTGAAGAGCGCCAGACTGAGCAGAAAGTAGCGCACGTAGCGACTGCTTAAAAGCTCGAACGGTTCGGGGGCGTTGTCTGTTTGATCTTTTGCGCCGTTTCCTCTCAGATCAAAGGCGAAGACGACAGAGAGATACTGAGTAGCGTGGAAGAAGTTTGGTACGAAAAGCCAGACAATATCGCTAAGGTTGCGGCCGAGCGTCAGAAAGGCAGCGGTGACCAGCAGTGTGAATATCGCGGGTAGCGGCATACTCTGTCTATTGGCCGTTGACGCCCAAATGAGCTGCTGTGCGAGAAAAACCAGAATGCTCAGCAGCAAGAGAACCTGCAGGCCCATGAGCAGTGGTTCGGGCAGAAATGCCATGTGAGGAAGTGGGATGTGGAGAAAGGATTGGCGCTGCCAGCCGGCCGTGAATTGCTGGGCGACTGCCACCGCGACAGCCAGGTAGAGTACGGCTTTAGTTGAGCGCTTGTCCTTCCCGCTCAGTTTCATCCCTGCGCGTGCGCAGTACATCATGGCGACGCCATAGCTCTGTGCCATGTAGTGGTGCCAGACAAGAAGGAGATAGAGGACCGCCTCCATCTGCGCGACCACTGGTGCAAACAGTCCAGCTACAAAAAGTGTTGCCAGCAGAGCCGGTAAAACGTATGCCACCAGGATAAAGCGGCGCCTGTTTTCTCTTTCTCCGTAGAGTCTGTAGATTGTAGCGCCGGTGTGCGGACCGGCGAGCAGATAGGTGCCGACGATACCCAGAGCCATGAGCGGCGTACTCTGCTGGGCCTGGTTTGTGTCTAGGCCGAACCGATGCAGGCAGGCTGCCGACAAAATCAAAGCCAATCCGCCGCAGACAAACAATAAGTCGTAGGCGGCATTAACAAGGTACGGCGCTCTGTCGGGGAGCGCCTGAGACCGGTGCAAATTTATGGCAGACGAAGTCATCGTGGGCGGCAACTCACGCAGGCGGAAATATTTGATTCTGGCGTTTAGTACGTCCAGCGATACTAACAACCGTCAATCAGTGATGTCAAGTGGGTTTGTGCAACTACAGGGCAAACCCCAGTGGTCTCTGATTTTTCAGCAAATTGTGGGCCCTACCGGTAAAGCGATGCGGTAGTATTGGCTAACTGCCTGGCCCTGTCGCCCGGTTGGTCATTACAGGGATGAAGCGGCCTTGCCAGAAGACGAAACAGACGAGCAGCAGCTATTTCGCCATAGCTTTGTGGCTGAAATCCGCAACTTTCTCGACTATGCCCCGGACCTGGCCGATGCACTTAATATGCTTGTATCGATACTGGCTAAAACGTCTGAGGCCAGTCGCTGTTTTGTTTATTGTCAGGCCAGTCCGGACGGGCGCTGGCAATTTTGTGAGTTTGGCATGGACAATCTGGAGCCATCACGCGCCAGCGGCTGGTTGCCGTCCAAGTCCGTTATCGTTGCCAAAATAGTCGTCGCAGCTACTCCTCTTGTGTTTTCTCTCCGTGAATCCGGCAGCATGTCGGAAAATTGTCGTCAGGAACTGGAACTGTTGCAGGGTCATTCCCTTTTAGGTGCGGGCTTCGGTCCCGACAGTAAAAATCAGGGCTGTCTGGTGTTGTTGCAGCGTAACGGGCCACGCACATGGTCCGAGGAAGAGATTCAATTTATGCATGACCTGGCCTGTGAACTTGGCCGCGCCATCGGGCAGCGCTATTTTCGCTAGCACCGGCCTCTATATCTCTTTTTATAATGAGAATGACGAATATTCGGGGTATGCTGAACGCAAATTACCCGGCTCGGGGCGAGGCCCTGATGGAGAATATCGTTGAAGCGACTATCTGTTATTCTGGCCTTTTGCGCTTTTCTTTTGACTGCTTGCGATGAGGGCGTCGATAATCGAGTTGTATGGTCGCCTGATGGCACTAGGGCTGCTGTATCTGGTTCCGGGAAAATTTCACTTTGCGATGAAGGCGGCAAACTTTCCGATCCGGCACTTCTGAACAGTAAATTATTTCGCTGGGCACCGGATTCGGTGCATGCCTACGTTGTTACGGCCACTGAAGTCAGCAGTTGGAAGGACGTGCAGTTGCTCTTAACGCCGGCGGAGCGATCTGAGGTTGTGCGTGTCGCCAGGATGATCTGGCAGACAACTAGTTTGGCGAAATTGAAAAA
This sequence comes from Cyanobacteria bacterium SZAS LIN-3, assembly GCA_018266215.1. Lineage (GTDB taxonomy): Bacteria > Cyanobacteriota > Vampirovibrionia > Obscuribacterales > Obscuribacteraceae > REEB67. Next base: position 39,949 of record JAFEAV010000008.1, read on the forward strand.
GTTGTCACCATCGCGCAGCGATCCGGCACTCGTCTATTTGAGCCACAAGTATGGAACCAGGGCTGTGTGGGCGAAATTGCGCAGTTTGGACAAGAATGTGCCGAATTTATCAGAACCGATGCGCGTGACTTTGAGCAGTGTGCAATTGTTTGATTCTTCCACCCATAAATTCTCCAGTTCTCAACTCTGGCGCACTGTGGCAAAGATAGAAGGTCTATCTGTTGCACCAAACGGGAAATTTATCGCTATAAGCGTGAGCGATGATTCTCAGTCCAGGATTGTAGTTGTGCCGGCCAGTGGGGGCGACAGCAAGATAGCGGTCACATCGTTGGCCCTTAGCCCTGTATGGTCTGCAGATAGCCGCAGTCTCTTCTATATCGACAAACCATCAGCCGCCACAAAAGAGAATTCGGAGCCAGTGAATTCTCCGCAACACCCGGTTATTGGCACTATTAATACTCTAGAGGTAGTCGGTGCTAATGACCACCTGTTGCCCGTTCCCGGTCCTGCAAAGCAAGTTGTCCAGGTACTGGTCGGCAGTACGGCGCGTCTGAGATGCTTACCCAATGGCGACATTCTCTTCGATGCTATGACCAGGTCTTTTCCTGATATTAAAAGCGACGGCAGGTGTGGGCTGTTTCGCTTGAGCCCCGATCTTCAAAGGGTTGTGCGCATCGAGTCTTTAAGTCCCCTTCCTGATGGTCTGGATTATTTTGAACCCAACAAAGGTGGTACTCGAATTGCCGTACCTGGCTCCAAGGGCGAAATTGCAGTGCTGGACGTTGCTTCCGGTAACGTAATTATGGTCGAGAAACCGGGCAAAAAATCATTCCGCTTGGCCCCTGTCTGGAGGACGGAGGATGAGCTTTGCTATGCTGCTCCCAATGCGGAGCGATCCACGGCCGGTCATGATACAGAAGTCGTTTTGCAGTCGGTTACCGATGTGAACAAACGCGCGGTATTGAGCAAGGACTGGTCCTCATCCGCGTTTGATTTTCTTACTTATGAAGATTGTTCTGAGAAAAAGGTCAGTAAGACTGCAGTCAAAAAGATTCATCAGGGACACCACAGAACAACGAAGGGAACTCCTGGTGTACGTCGCGTCCGCGGGAAGGGTAAATCTTAGGGCCGCTTTTTATTGGGCTCTCTGTCATGTCTTACGTCATTGTGCGGTGACCATACGGCTAGTATAACGGGCTTCGTAATTTCCCCACTGACATTGCCTGCCCGCCAACCTAAAATTTCCTCCTACTCCCTGATAGCTTGGTCTCGCAGCATTGGCTCTGGATTCCCTCCCCGTAACCGAAAAAGCTCCGCCGCCCCAGTCTGAAGGCTGGTTTCAGCACGCGGTGCACGAGATTCAGGAAACCTGTGAAAAGCATCCTACAATTACCACTATTGCGGCCGTAGCCGCTGTTTCTGCGGTGGCGATACCGACCGCGCGCTTCGGTATCGATTATGCCCGGGCCCGTATAGCGCTTGCTGCGGAGACCGAGATTCAAACTGCACAGCCTTTCCGATCGTTGATCAATATTGGCGGTTATGGCAGCAGCAAGTTCAAGGCTGTCGGCATGGAGAGCATCATTGCCGGTGCTCGCAACTCAGTTATAAGCGGCGATGTTACTACTGGCCGCGAGCTGGAGCAATTCATCGCCAAGCGTTATCTGCCTGATTTTCGCAAGTATCCTCTGGATGAGATGAGTCGGTCTTACGATGAAGCTTCGCTTCTGCGGAAGCATTTTCGCTATGCCCCCACCCTTGAGCAATTGGCCGGTCCGACGCGGAAGCATATTGCCACTGCCACAATCGAGGGGCAGGAATTTCAGCTGGTTACAACCTGGAACAGTAAGGCTAACGGCCTGACCTGGTTGCTTCCTCGCAGCAAGGAATTGAACGCCGCCGCCCGGACGCGAATAGACAAACTTTTTGATGGATTACTGCAGGAATCCGGCGAGAGAAGCCCTTCTGTGCTCAATGCTCAGATGGACCGAGTAGCTGAGATGGAATGGCTCAACGCCCAGACCTGGAAGTACAACCGTGGAAGCGCTGGTATTTCGCAACTGGAATCGCGCACCTGGATGGAACTTGCCGGTATAGATTCCGGCAAGTACAGGACCGGTGTCGATCCAAACCTGGAAGCCTTAAGTCGTTCTCTACCGGATTTCAAACAGGCCTATCCCAGTTTCTTCAAAACTCCGCCCACTTTCTTCCAGCAACCGCGGTTCAACCTGGTTCCACGGTTTGAGCCAGAGCTCATTCTCAAGGCAGCGTGAGCGATTCGTTATCTTGTATAGAGCCTACTGGCTACATAATACAAGATGTATCGACTTGCTCCGAAGCCGGGCAAGTTTAGGCTAATCGAGCCACAATGAATCGTATCTTTTGTTTGTGAGGCTCATGGATAAGCGCTTCTGGATACCCTTTCTTGGCGTATACGCCCTCTTTTTGCTGGCGATTTTTGTTGGCTCCGTCAGTCAGCTGGCGGCAATGGCTGAGCGTCACCAACTGCTTGTCTCTTCTGCCAATGGCGTCATTTCATTCAGTGATTTTATTCGTTACTATGCCTGCGGCAAAATTGCATTGTCCTCTGACGCGCACAGCTGCTACGACCCTGTTGTTCAGTTGAAATGGTTCAACAAGATCATTTTTGAAAGCGCCGGCTTGCTTGTAAGTCGCCCGCTGATCACGCATTACACGCCGATCGTTTATCCCCTGGCGATTCCGTTAGCCCTGGTATCGCTTTCACAGGCCTTTTCCCTGTGGGTGCTGGCTGGTTTTGCTGCGGTAGCCGCCGGATTTTCCCTGGCCCTGAATACCGCGAAGAAACAGCCTCTCTGGCTGTCTTTGCTGATTGTGCTTGGTGTAGCCGCTGCTTTTCCGACAATAATTAGTCTGCGTATGGGCCAACCATCCTGGTTCATTCTGGCTCTGGAGTGCGTTTATCTGTGGGCTTTTGTGCAGAAGAAGCAGGTTGTCTCCGGTGCCTGTGTCGCCCTGCTGTGTTTTAAGCCTCACTATGGCTTGTATTTTCTTCTGCCTCTGACAATCAAAAGACGATATCTGGCAGTTGGCTCATTTGTGGTCGCTCTCGGCCTCCTTCTGGCAGCAGCCGGCCTTATTATCGGCTTTGAGAATTTAGTCAATTACCCGCAATTCGTAGTCAATACCGAAAGCAATCTCGGCCTTCTAAACTACGGCGGCGATAAGATGGTTTCTCTGCGCTTCCTCGCCTCCAGGTTTTTGACCGAAGCCGCCTCAGTAAAAGTCGGTCTGGTAGTCGGGTTTGTCGGTCTTTTCAGTGCCGGTGCTCTCTGGTGGCGGTATCGCAATACGGCCGTGGATGAGCGCTGGCTGATTGGCTGTACCGTACTTATCTGCCTGCTGACGAGCCCACATACGTACGTTTATGATTTGACCATGCTTGGTGTGCTGGCGGTGCTACTGGGCGAAAACTCTAACTGGAGAAGCCTTGCTGGAGCCGGCTACTACAATATTTTTCAGGTTTTGCTGGTGCTTTATCCGATCGTTACCTGGTTTGGCATAATGCTGCCATCGGGCAATTCAGTTTTCCCTTTCATTGCAGTGGGGTACAACGCTCTCTTGCTTGTTTTCGCTCTGCTTGCAATCAACGCGTGTGCCCGGAGTCGCCTGGCAGAACCTGCGTTGACGCTGGAAAGGGTCGTCTAGCGGGCCTGCTGGATCATATAAATTTGGCTGCAGGATAATACACAGTTCCGGTGGTAAGACAATAACGTAGGCGTACCTCCGCTAGATTCAGGCCTGGGTTGAACCACTAAATGCCCGCATCCAAACCAGATGGCGATTCCGGCAGCGAAAAGGTTTGTCGCACCTGCGGCAAACGTAAGGCTGACGCTGCGAGGCCGGGTTCACTGACGGGCTATCTGTTTCAGAGCTTTAATTGTCAGTGTGATATCAAAAGTCCGCGCCGGGTTGAAAGCGCAGGCAAGGATAGCCGTGATTTTTGTCCTAAATGCGGATTGATGAAGGTTGGTGCCAAAAATCGGGGCTCACTGACCGAATTTTTGTTTCAGGATATTCGCTGCAAGTGCGATGCCGTAGATGATCCTTCCGAGAGCAGCATGTCGCTGCGATTCAGATCGCTTAAGGAGCAGGCGGACAACGACGATCGTTCGCCGAGTGTTTTTGACATGGGCGCTACTGTTGCGGGCAACCCGGCTAATGCCGTGGGTTTGAAGAAGGGTGCGATCATTGGCGGTAACTATCGTATCGTTGATTTGATCGGCCGTGGTGGCATGGGTGAAGTTTATCGGGCGCGGCATGAGGCTTTAAATAAAAGCTGTGCTCTCAAGGTTATCCCTCCCTATCAGGTTTCTGAGGAGGCGTGGCAGCGCTTTAAGCAAGAAGCCAGGGTTATTTCGCGCTTAAACCATAAGAATATCGTGCAGGTTTCCGACCTTGGCATTCACGCCGATTGTTTGCCTTACTATGCAATGGAATTTGTTAAAGGCTCGAGTCTGGCCGGTATCCTGGCTGATCAAAAGTATTTGGGGTTACAACGCACTCTGGATATCTTTATCCAGCTTTGCGATGGACTGGAGTATGCGCACAAAAGTGGTGTTATTCACAGGGATTTGAAGCCGGCCAACATCATGTTGGCTGATGGTGAGAAAGACAAACCGATTGTGAAAATACTCGATTTTGGTCTGGCCAAGCTTGCACATTGGGACCGAAATAAACAGAGTCTGACAATGGTTGGTGATATTTTTGGCAGTCCGTTTTATATGAGTCCGGAGCAGTGCGCCGGTGAAGCGGTGGATCAGAGGTCTGATATTTATTCTGTTGGTTGTACGCTATTTGAGTGTCTCGCCGGGCGTCCTCCATTTATTGGGAACCTGTCTGCATCGATTATCTATGCTCAGCAAGAATCGCCCCCACCGACGGTGGCAGATATTCGCGGGGAAGGAATTGTCCCCGAGTCTATGGAGATAATAGTTGCCAAACTGCTGCGTAAAGACCCTGCCGAAAGGTATCAATCGATGGGTGAATTGCGCCTTGATCTGGAAAAGGTGCAACGCGGCGAGACCGTCAGACCATACTATCTGGGTCGATCTGGTGCGGCCGATCGGGTGCGAAAGGAAAAGCCCGATGATACCGCAGGAAGTGTCGGCCTCGCGGGACAGAAAAATCTGGTCATTGGAATTTTAGCTTGTGCTCTGTTGGCAGCTGGAGTGGCCTGCTATTTTCTGACACCCAGGCCGGTGCCCGTCTTGCGCGCGCCTGCCAGGGATAAAGAAGTGGCCGCTATTCATTCGGCTCCCCCGTCTGCTCCTCAGTCTCCTCCTACTGCCGCGGAGAGCAAGGTGACTGTCGGCGCTGAGGCGCCGAATACAACGACAACCACGCCGCAAAAGATGCTCGATGCCTGGGTTGTCGAGCTTTCGTCGGATCAGGGCGGGCACTACCGTGCCGTGATAGCCAGCGACAAAGCCAATTATTCAAACGACAGTGCGACCTATACGATTGGCAGTCCTGATTATGATCGGATGGTTGTTGTGAGCGACCCGTACAAATCCTATGTTGTTCTCAGCTTGAAACAGTGGTTCAGCGATAATTTCGCCCGCAGTCCCATTGTCATAGATAAGTTTGCGCCGGTCAGCCCCATGGAAGTTTCGGGACTGCCCTGCAATCGCTACGAAGTCGCCGGACACATGGGCCCGGATCCCAGGGTGAAGATGAAGGGGCAGTTCTGGACGACCGATGCAGTTTCAAAGGACCCTGAACTGATACGGGCTTCTTGTCTGTGGTCCGGCAGCCCGATGGATCACGGCTTGCCTGTTCGCTATACGTACACCCTGTACACCGAATCGCATGGCAAAGAAAAAATACTGGACAAGCATAATCGCTGTTTTATCACTTCGGCGAAGAAGGTCACAGTGTCTGCTGCAATCTTTGATGTGCCGCCCAGTGGATACAAAAAAATGAAGAGCCATCTCGACCTCTACACCCAGGACTTTGCCGACACCATCGGTAATTAGAAAACAGAAAAAAGAAACAAGGAAAAGGTTGCCCGAAAACCTTTCCCTTGTTCTTCTCTTCTCTTCACTCTGGCCTTGGCAGCAGGCTGTTGTGGTGTGTGTTGGGGAGAAAACCTGTGTAGTTATGAGTCTCTATGAAGCCGCGAGTAAGGCATCACCAACGATGTCATCCTCAAAGCTTTCGGTTTCATCGACAAGTGATGCACTCTGTCCTTTCGGCTTTTGCGGGAGTGAAAGCTGATTAGCTTCCACAACTGGTGTAATGCGGTTGTTGCCGTGTTTATCGGTCCAATGATCCATCACCAGTCGCCCGGAGACAGTCACCTGATTACCTTTTTTGAGATATTTCGCGGCAAGCTCGGCCAGCTTGCCCCATGTCTCCACCCTGTAAAAATCGGCAGTATTGCTTTTGCCGTTAATTCCCTGGGACTCGCTTTGTGCACCGGATTGTTGCTTATGGTTGACACCGTTAACAGCAATTACCAGCGTCGTTTTATTTCTTCCGCTACTGAATTGAATTGGTTCCGGGGCTTTTACCAGATTGCCCACTAGAGATACGTTGGCAAGACTCATATCGTCAACCTCCAAATTTACCGTCAGGTTTTGGGACATTTGCGTTGCCTGGGGGAGAACTTCAAAATAGTAGCAACCATACAGACGTATGTCAACATACTTTTGTCAGGCTTTTTCTTAAATCGTGCGAAATGCCTGAGATCTGCCACTGGTAAGACTTTCGCCATTTTTAGATGTCAGTAGAATAAGTCTCTTTGAATCCCTTTTTGAATATTGATCTCAATCTTGATTGATTATTGGTCAGTGCGGCATGACAAAGCTCTTTATGCCGGGCACATAGTTTTTAGCTTAGTAGGAGACCCTTTTTTGACGAGCGCAGTAGATCCCTGGTTCAAACGCTATAGATGGTTGCAAATGCTCGGTACCGGGGGCATGGGCGTCATTTATCTGGCGGAAGATTCGGCTACGGGCAATTCGCCCTGCGTAGTCAAACAGCTCAACAGCAAATACAGCGATCCCGAGGAAATGGCCGAGGCCGTCCGTTTATTCAAGCGTGAGGCCCATCTGCTCAGCACCCTCAATCACCCCGGGGTGGTGCGCTTTTTTGACCATTATTCGACCGAGGACGGCAAATATTACCTGGTCATGGACTATGTTCGCGGCAGTTCCCTGGAGTCTGTAATCAATGACTTCGGGCCGTTCGACGAGGACGATGCCGTGAAGGTCGGCATTCAGATTTGCGAAGTGCTCGAATACTTGCACGAACAGGATCCGCCGATAATTTATCGTGACCTGAAGCCCAGTAATTTGATGCTCACGCCCGAGGGGCAGATCGTTTTCATTGATTTCGGCATCGCTCGTACTTTTATGCCGAAGGAGTCGGCCACCCGCGTTGTTACCGCCGGTTATTCGCCCCCCGAGCAGTATTTCGGCAAACCTGAGACCAGAAGCGACCTGTACGCCCTGGGCGCCACACTTGGTCATCTCATAACCGGGGCCAGGCCCAAGCCACTTACGGCCACGATACCCAGTCAAAACAAACCGTCGGTCCTGCCCGCCATTGACGAGCTGGTGAAAAATTTGACCGCCCACGCGCCGGAGGACCGGCCGCCTACCGCCAGACACGTACGCCACGCGCTCTATCGTATTTATCAGCAGTTGCATCCGGAGTTTGAAATTCCCGATGAGGTCTTCACCCAGCGCAGTAACACGACAAAAGAAGAGCAGTACATTTCGCAGAAGATTATGAAGTCCGGTATGGCTGCTGCTGCCAGCGCATTGAGACAGGAAGAGGAAAACGAAGAGAAGCGTCGCAAAGTCTCGCAGGAGGCGCCACCCAAGGCCAGCTTTGAGCGGCTGCGTGCCTATGGCACCAAGGATGGTGTGAACAGTTCGACTCGCAATCAAAAAGTGTCTTCCGGTGGCGAGCGTCAGAAGATGCAGACCGCCGCCGACAAACAAAAAATCACCGGCAGTTCCTATGAGCGCCAGCAGCGGTCCAGTCGAGAGACCATCACCGAGGCGGCCTCACAGATGCGATCGGTGCGTGATTTAAAACCGCAAAACAAACGCAATCCTATAGAAAAGCTATTCGACTGGCTCGGTCTTGGTCGCAAGTAAATTCTTGACAATCCCGGCTCTTTTGTTATCCTGAAAAGGACCACTTCCGGTCATCGGGAAACCCTTACTACCATTGCACCGTTTTTGACAGGCCCTTTAAATGCTGGGCTTTTGGCTTGCACCGGAGGGCGGGGAGGATATTTATATGTCTGTTCCTTTTAATATTCCGCGCATTCCCATCAGTCCGCCAGTCCTTCGTAAGCTGCGACTGCTGTCTATAGCAGCCTGCGTAGCCACTCTCTTTCTCTGCAAGGTGCCCCACACGCCGGTCAGCCTTGCCTATGCCATGGCCGGCACCATGGTGCAACTGGCTACGGTCGATAAAGAGCTTTTTCTCTACGTCGACAGCGATCAAAAACGGGCCGGTAATTTATTCTGGAATGTCTGGCCACTCTCGCCGGAGAGGCGCGCTAGATTTGCAAGCGGCACGCAGCCCTTCGAAGTGTTATCCGCAGACACCGAGACCGGCATCGAGCGCTATTCATTTATTAGTTTGCAGAAGCTGAAAGGTTGGTTGTCGCCGGAACGAGCGGCCACGGGAATCGCAACAGGCAGCGGCCCGGTGGCAATCCAGGTCAATCCGCTTTCAGTCAGCAATAGTTCCGGCGGGCAACCGCCCGTGGTTACTTATCCAGCCCAGCGCTGAAGAGAATCTTCTCTACCAGCTGATCGTAGCTGATACCTTCGACCTCGGCCATGGCCGGTAAGTCTGAGGTGTCGGTCATACCGGGCAGGGTGTTAACTTCCAAAATAAACAGGCCGCCATCGGCGTCGACCATCATGTCGACGCGGGAGTAGCCGCTGCAATTGAGGGCGCGGAAAGTTTTCTTGGCCAGCTCTTTTGCTTTGGCAGTTGTCTGCTCCGAAAGTTCGGCGGGCAGCACAAAGTCGGTCATGCCTTTGGTGTATTTGGCTTCGTAGTCATAGAAGCCTGCCTTGGACTTGGGTCGCAACTCCAGAATCGGCAGAGCTTTCAACTCGGTCTGGCTCGCCAGGGCGTGATGCGCGGCGTGGCCGTTTTCCTTGCCGTTTTTGTGTACTGTCTCTTCCAGCACACCGACTGTGATTTCCTGACCTTTGATATATTTTTCGACGATGGCGCCGCCAAATTTTTCCACTGTTTCTTGTACCAGCGGTCCTATTTGCGCTGCGTCTTCCACTTTGTAGACACCAACGGATGAGCCTTCATTGAGCGGCTTGATCATCACCGGCGGCGGTGGCAGGCTCTTGAGAAACTGATCCATATCGTTCAGTTCAAATTCGGTCAGTATATAGCTCTGGGGATAGGGCAGACCCTGTGCTGAGAGCACCCGCTTGGTTAGGGGCTTGTTCATGGCCAGGGCTGAGGACAGCACACCTGAGCCGGTGTAGGGCACTTTGAGCAGTTCGAGCAGGCCTTGCACCGTACCGTCTTCGCCGTAGCGTCCGTGCAGGCTGAGGAAGGCCACTTCAATATGATTGGCCTTGAGGTCTTCAGCCAGATTTTCACCCACGTCAATCAGCTTGGCGTTCTTGTAACCCAGTCTCTGCAAGGCGTTGAAGCAGTTTTGCCCGGAGCGAAGCGAGACTTCTCGTTCGTTTGAAAGGCCACCGTAAAGGACTCCGATATTCGTTTCTTTGCCTAACTTTGGCGCTGTCTTCACTTCTTCACCCTCCAAACACTCAGCTCCTCATCAGTAAAGGAGCCCATCGTTTTCCATTCCGGAATCAAATCTAGATCAAACTTATCATGCACTGATTCTTGCATACGGCGCATTAGAGTAGTTACCTCGTGAGAGGTCGCACCACCCAAATTGATCACAAAATTAGCATGGATGGCCGAAACCGCGGCCTGGCCTTCCTTCAGATTTTTAACACCGGCCTGGTCCAGCAGGAAGCCCGCGGCTTTGTCTGGCTGCGGGTTTTTGAAAGTGCTGCCGGCGTTGGGCCAGCCCATCGGCTGTGTTTTCCAGCGGTAGTCTTCGTTGTGCTTTGTGCGCTTTTCAATTTCTTCCGGCACGTCGGTCGGCATTTTAAACCGGGCGGAAAGCACTACGTGCCTGGAGGGATCAAGCAGACAGCGACGATATTGGAAGCCCAAGTCGCTGTTGGACATGACCGTCACTTCGCCGGTATGGCTGTCCAGTACAGTGGCCGTTTCCAGAATGGCAGACATCTGACTGCCGTGTGCTCCGGCGTTCATGATGACGCCACCGCCAACAGTACCGGGGATGCCGACGGCAAATTCCAGTCCCGAAAGTCCAAGGGCCGCCGCCTGTCTGGCCAGATGCGGCAGACGGGCTCCGGCTTCGGCTTCCAGTATGCCCGGCTCGGGCGTTTTGATGGCAATCAACTGCGTTGTGCGGATGACCGTGCCGGTCACGCCGGCGCTGGACACGAGCAAATTGGAGCCGCCGCCGATAACGTACCAGGGCTGATCGTTGCGGCGCAGTTCATGCACCAGGGTGACCAGCTCGTCGACGTTCTGGGGGTGACACAATCTGTCCGCCTCGCCACCGATTTTGATGGTGGTGTAACGGGCAAGGGGAGCCCTGGTGGCTTCTTCCATGATTATTTACTCGCGAGCAGGCTGAGAAGCTCTCCCCCGACATTAGTAATGTCGCCGGCTCCCACCGTCAAAAGCAGGTCGTCGGGCTGGAGGTGGGCCAGCAGTTGCGGCGCCAGGCTCTTTGCCGGGCCGGGCAGGTAGTGCTTGTTGGGATGATTGAGGGCGGCTACAAAGCGCTCTGAATCAATGCCTTCGATCTTGCCGCCGCGGGCGATATATACATCGGCTATCAGGGCCAGATCGGCGTCGACAAAAGCCTGGGTAAATTCATCCCAGAGATCGCGCAGACGGGCTGGTTGGTGCGGTTGGAAGAGGCATACGACTCGACCTTTGCCGCGGTTCAAGCAGATGTATTCTTTAGCGGCTTTCATTGTTGCCACCACTTCGGTCGGATGGTGGGCGTAGTCGTCGACGACGAGAATGCCCTTTTCCTCACCCAGTATCTGGAAGCGTCTGTCTACGCCGCGAAACTGCGTGATGGCCGCTGCTGCTTCGGGGAAGTTGCCGCCCAGCTCCATGGCCGTGGCGATAGCCGAAAGAGCGTTGAGCTTGTTGTGCTCGCCCGGTACTTTCAAATTGATTTCACCAAGCAGCTGATCGTGGTGGTATACCTTCATGGCGAAGCCCGGCATGTTGACATAGGTATAGTCAGCTTGTTGCCCGGACTGGTCCGGCCGTTTGCGGCGGGCGTAGGTGATCAGGCGACTGGACTTGGCCGCGTCGCTCTTGGCTTTGATTCTGTTGATCAGCCTTGCGCAACCGGCGTCATCACTGCAGATGATGCTCAACGCCTTGGTATTGTCGTAAAAGGTGGCCATTACATCGAGGATCTGATCGATGCCGCCGGGATAGTTTTCCAGGTGGTCGGGCTCGATGTTGGTGATGATCGACAGGTAGGGTGTCGAGCTTACGTGGGTGCCGTCCGATTCATCGGCCTCGGCTACGAAGTAGCCGCCTTTGCCCAGACGCGAGTTTGAACCGATATGGTGGAATATGCCACCAACGACAATACTGGGATCAAAATCACAGCTCAGCAGCACCTGGCCGACCATGGCGCTGGTAGTGGTTTTGCCGTGGGTGCCGGTGACGGCGATCATTTTGTCGTCTTTGGCGAGATAGGCCAGCAACTGCGAGCGGTGCCATATAGGAATGCCCTTGCGCTTCGCTTCTTCCAACTCGGGATTGCCGGCGGTGATGGCGGTGGAAACGATCAGCGCGCCCGCGTCTTTGAGATTGTGCGCTTCATGCCCAATAAATATGGTGGCACCCATGGCCTTGAGCTCATCGGTGATCGGGCTCTCCTGCTTGTCTGAGCCGGATACTGCCTTGCCCTTTTGCAGGAGCAGTCTGGCCAGAGCCGACATACCGATACCGCCGATACCCGCCAGATGCACGGGGCCGGCGATGTTGTCTAAGCTCACGGTGTGACTGGCGGTCAGAATATTCTCAGAAGGGGCGTTGGAGAAGGGGGTAATACTAGCCTGGGCAGGGTTGAAAGCGGCGGCGCCGGCAGATGGATCCAAGTTTATCCTCGCTGTGCTTACAGTTTGAGATTGGCACTATGACTGGTAAATGCCCGGCGGGATATATTTTTTGCATATTTTTGAAATATGCGGAGTCATCCATATCGGGCACTACGACTGGCTTTCGAGCGAAAACGTCAAATCAGCCGTCACCAAATATAGCTTGAACAGCCATAAAAAGAAACAGACTAATTTGTTTAGAGACCCGATTGAAGCTTATTTCTTAGCGGAAACTGTGCTCAGTTTTTTGGCCAAGCGTGATTTTCTTCTGTTGGCCGCGTTCTTGTGCAGGACGCCTTTGGCCACGGCCTTATCGATTACCGAGTAAGCCTGATGCAACGCTGTTGCGGCATCGGCGGGCTTGGCGGCATCAATGGCTTCTTCCACCTTGGTGCGGGCGGTGCGCATGTTTGATTTCCAAAAGCGGTTACGCACACGGTTGCGCTCTGCGACTACGACTCTTTTGATAGCTGACTTGATGTTAGGCACGATTACTTCCAACCACTTATATATATTAAACGAGCCAGAATTCTAGCACATGCCTGATTACGGGGCGCTAAATGAGGCTCAGCTGTTTATCAAGAGCTTAATAAAGTCTGGTTAATAAGCAAAAAGCCCGCTGCTGGAGCGGGCTTTTCAAGAGTTTTGCAGTGATGCCCCAGTGGCTCCGAGCTGATGGGCTCTGGCCTATTTGCCGACGTGCTGGTCGAAGGAAGGAGTTCTTTCTTTGAAGAAGTCCATGCTGGCCTTCATGCCTTCAGCGGCGGCCCTGATGCCCTCGGGGCTGTTTGATATCGACGCCGTCAACGACTTGATATTGGCGTTGGCAGTGTCCAGTCCCTGCTGCGGAGGCACGTTCATGCGGTCTTGCACGGCCTGGCTTTCACCGGAATAATCCGGGGCGGCGTCCTTGACCTGCGCTACTTTAGCGGCCTGTTGTTCGACGTTTTCTACCTTGGTTGGCATCGGCTGAGTAGCATCGGACAAGAGCCTGGAAGCGGTATCGTCGCTGCCTGTGTTCTTGGCTTCGTGTTTCTCGAATCTATTATCGCCCATGATGTTTAACCTATTTCTCCTGCAAACCAGTCGTACTGGTTTCTACTGGTATATGCCAGATGTAGTAATAAACTCCCAACCGCCGACTGGTACTTTCGACTCGAACTATGTGTCTTTTGAAGGGGGCTTCGTCGGTCACACTTGTCCTATAGCTAACGTTATCCCGCCCGTTGGGACTCGTCAATGTGGTTTCTACGTAGTGAGCCGAAAATCGTTGCTGGGTAAAGGTTTTCGGGCTGGGGGAGATTATTTTAAGCTGTCAGCAGGTCGTTTCTTGGCTTAGTTGCTGACTTTCCAGTCAAATTTATAGCGAATCTGCACCTTCTTGGGAGCACCCTTGGGCAGGGGGCCCAGAGGCGAGGCATCGGCCAGGGCCTTGAGCGCCGACTGGTCAATCGTGGGGTTGCCGCTGCTCTCTACAATCTCCGGTTCGACTATGCGCCCATCCCTTTGTATAGAGAAGACCGCGACCACGGTTTTCTGGTCCAGACCCCTGGGGGGCGACCATTTACCCTGGATGGTCTTCTTCATCATTGCCATATAAGGAGCGAAATCAACTTCCTGTTCCGAGGCCTGGTCGTCCTCCTCTTCTTCCTGCCTTTCCCGCTCCTCCTGCTCTTCCTGAGCTTTTTTCATCTGACTGAGTTTCTGGGAGGTGGAGCCCGATTTTTCCAGCTGGGTCAGATGCGCCGCCAGCGCCGGGTCGGTCTGGGCTATGGCCGATATCGGTTTGCCGATTTTGACCGAGGCCATGCTGTTGGGGTTTTTCACCGCCAGGCCCAGGGGTATCTTGGCCAGCTCGGCATTGTCCGGGGCCACCCAGAGCATAGGGTGGGAATGATAATTGTCACCCTGGGCCGGGGGCAGGCTGGCCAGGGTCTGGCTGACATATCCGGCCACGGCCTCGAGCGGCAGGGCGCCGCCGCCGGCCTTGAGTCCCTCGCAGAGGTATTCGACAAAGTAGGATGTGCGGGTATTTGGATCATCGAGGGAGCCTAGAGCTCGTTCGTCGGCGCTGATTATGGTGGCCCCGGTCTTCTTGCCGATTGATTCAAGCAGGGAGCCAAAGCCATAAGGGAAATTTTTGGCGCTGTCGGCCGTGGGACTGAGATCGAGCAGGGCGACAATGTTTTTGCACTGGGTGCGGCGGTGCACCTCGCCCAGGACCGATGAGAGCGAAGTGGCACTGGTCTCTTTGCTGGCCAGTGTGCTCTCCTGCGTCAACATGAGCAAATCGCTGGCGTCATCGCTTGGTGCAAAGCGCAGACAGAAATAGAGGACGATCATGTCGTTGGGCAGCGCTTTTTTGCTGAGCCAGTTGCTCCATGTGGCGTCACTTACGGCATCCTTAGTGACTTTGTCCTCGGTGACGACCAGGACATGGTCCTGTGGGAAATGGCCGGCGGCTGGGTCACAGAAGCTCTCACTGAGGGTGAGCACATTGCGCGAGGCATACTTTATAGGTTTGATGGCCGGGTCTTGATAGTGACCGACGCCAAAGACCACTGCCCATTTATCGCGGATGGTGAGGGGCGCGACCTTGACCGGCTTGGCATGGTTTTCGGTTTTAGCCGGTGCCGCGTTTTTTTTTGCCGCGCCGACATCGGCACCCTGAGCGGCGATTGCCGGGGCTGTTGAGGCGAGCGCCAGAGTCACCATATAAGAAAGGATTGGTTTGCTCAAAAGTTTAGCCATGAATAATTTCGTAGAGTTTAACTGGTGCCCTAGAGTTTAGCGCTTTTCTGTCGGCGAGCAGCTAGGCATTGGCGCTTCCAAAAAGCAAGTGTGCTTGTCTAAACTGGCTGCCATGCGGCTCTATATCTGTTTGGCTGCTGAAAATTGTTCTTTTCATATCGCAGCTAGGCAATGCATGCCTATCAATCGGATTTTTGTCTGCGCTCCGGATATGGCTTGTATAGTGCATCTCCGCCCGGCAATTAAAAGTCGCATTGCGCATATAGAAAATCGTCGGATCACACAACCCGGGTACTATTGTGTAAATTGAAGTATCTTTTAGGGGGCGCTCGGCAAGCCCGTTTTGGGACTTGGATACTTTGGACCGCACCTCACGAACTATTGATGGACGGTGGAGAGAAGGTTTTTGTCGCGATACAAGGGTGAGCATCTCAGTTATTGAATTAAATTACATACAGCTGTAGATAACCTGTAGAAAACTTTTGAAGTCAAGTGTAAATCGTATATATCCACGGCAAAAATAAAATGCTCTAATGCTTGTCTGTGCGTGCATCTTGACCAGTGGTCCGAGTTTCTTACAGAAAAAAATAGAGGGATGCCAAGGTGTCGGGAAAGTTGTTCATAATCGGTACTCCGATAGGCAATCTCGAAGACATATCTATGCGAGCGATAAATGCTCTAAGAGAATGCGATTTGATATTGGCTGAAGATACTCGCGTGTCGATTAAGCTCCTCAATCATTTCGAGATTAAGAAGAAGATGTTGAGCTGTCACAAATTCAACGAGAGCGAGCGTCTCGGACTGCTTGAAAGGGCCAGCGCCGACGGGCAGAGTCTGGCACTTATATCAGACGCCGGCATGCCGCTTGTCAGCGACCCCGGCCACCCCATTGTCCAGAGTGCCATTGAGCTCGGTATGACGATTGTGCCGATAGCCGGGCCGTCGGCTTTTTTGCTGGCCCTGGTGGGCTCCGGTATGGCTCTTGATGCCTTCGTTTTTGAGGGCTTTTTGCCTGACAAGTCCGCCGAGCTGGAGAAAAAATTTCGCCGCCTGAGCCGTGAAGAGCGCACCATGGTTTTTTACGTCTCTCCTCACAAGCTCGAGCGTTCCCTGGCTGCCCTCAGTCAGCAGTTGGGTGAGCGCAAGGTCTGTCTCGCTCGTGAGCTGACCAAGTTTTACGAAGAGTTTGATCGCGGCACCAGCGCCAGTCTGCTTGCAAAATATAGCGAGCAGGAGGTGCGCGGCGAGTGCGTCCTGGTAGTGGAAGGCTATAAGCCCGGTCCGGCCGAGGATATGTCCGACTGGCAGGAAGACGAGGAGAAGCGACAGAGGGTACTGACTTTTGTCGCCGAGATGACCGCCGCCGGTTTGAAACTGTCAAAGGCCTGTGCTCTGGCGGCTGAGGAATTCTCGCTGGCCAAGGCTGATATATACAAGGCTTCCCTTGCCAACCACGGTCAGTAGTCATCCTCTTATAATGCGATAATTTATTGCAGAGGTGCTGATTGAGTGTTCGAGCCCGGCAAGATTTTAAAAGTCAAAGTGGAGATTGCTCCGGGCAATTTTGGCTTCGGCCGTGCCACCATTGTCGACCGCCAGGGCAGCCAGCTCATAATTCAGATCAAAACCAGAGAGGGCAATAAGCTTTTTCCTAAAGGCACGCGCCTGTGGTTTACCAACGATTCACCTAAGGTGACATTTAATGGGATGTGGGCGGCAAGTATCGCCGGCACTCAGTTGATGCAGGGCAAAACCATGCTCCTCTGCACCGCGCCCAAACATGAACCACTGGCGCAGAAACGCGGCTGGCCGCGCGTGGAGATCGAACTGCCGGTGCGTCTCTCCCGCATGGCCGCAACTGAGCCGAAAAACCGCGATTTCGACTGCGTTACCGCCGACCTTTCGCGCTCGGGGTTGACCCTGGAGATCGCCGATGATGTCTCGCAAAATTTTGAGGCCGGCGAAGAAGTGTCGCTGGTGATTCACTCTAAAGAGCTTGATATAGCCGTGGCCGCGCGTATCATTCGCGTTGACAAACACTGGATCGCCAATAAGACCGTTCTCGGTCTTGAATTTATAAATCTTGAGTCGCCCGGACAGGAGGAGCTCGACCGCGTGCTCGTGCCACTTGGCGGCAGACCCCGCAATCCCGAGCTGGAAGAAAAAGCCAGACAGGCGATGGGTGGTGGCATGGCTAGCTGGTCCAAGACGGTTAAGCCGGGCGGCGACGACAGCAGTAATCGCTTTGCTTTCTTCGAAGGCCAGGACGATTCAGACGAAAATGATGAGCAGTAAAAAAAAGGAAATGGAAACATGGCGCATCCGGTGATTACTCTAGTCGAGGCCGTTGTTCTGGGCGTTGTACAGGGTCTGACTGAGTTTTTACCTATTAGCTCCACCGCCCATTTGCGTGTGGTGCCGGCTTTGTTTCACTGGGACGATCCCGGGACTGCCTTTTCGGCGGTCATACAACTGGGCTCGGTGGTGGCGGTGCTCGCTTATTTTTATAAGGATATTCTGGAAATCGGCGGCGGTGCCCTGCGTGGTATCAAAGCGCAGGATTTTGGTTGCCGTGATGTGCGCCTTGCCGGCGCGATAGTGATTGGCACCATTCCCGTTTGTGTCCTCGGACTTTTGCTCAAAGGGCTGCTTGAGCAGGACGGCTCGCCATTGCGCGGATTGCCTGTAGTGGGTGTCGCTTCAATTGGCATGGGCCTGCTCTTGCTCCTGGCCGAAAAACTGGCCAAGCATCAGCGTTCGATTGATGATATGGGCGCGCGCGACGGTTTTTTTGTCGGACTCGGTCAGGCTATGGCGCTTATTCCTGGATGTTCGCGCTCTGGTTCAACTTTGACCGCCGCTCTTTTCATGGGTATGAAGCGCGCCGACGCCGCGCGATTCAGTTTCCTCCTGGGTATCCCGGCCGTTACTCTATCCGGTTTGCTTGAGCTTTATCATCTGTATAAAGAGGGAATGCAGGATGTGAGCGTGACCAGTCTGGCTCTGGGTCTTGTGGCCTCGCTTGTGGTCAGTTATCTGGCCATTGCCTGGTTGATGAAATATTTACAGACACACTCCACCTGGCTATTTGTAATTTATCGCCTCATATTTGGTATCACTGTACTGGTCCTCTCTTCGATGGGTATCATCGGCTGATTCCTGGTTCTTTATAGGTGGCTGAATTGCCGGCAAGCAAATACAGTGTCGATCAAATAGTCGAACAGCGTGCCAGGCGGGCGGTTGATGATGCCGCCATCGCCGCTTATCAGAAAGACGGTGCCATCTGTCTCAAGCAATTGCTTAATGCTGATGAAATCGCTTTGCTTAGAGAAGGGATCGAGATTAATCTGGCCGCCCTGAGCGAGCGCGCTAAGGTAGCCAGCGCCAAAGATGATCCTGGCTTTTTTGTGGAAGACTTTTGCAACTGGCAGCGCATCGAGCAGTATGAAAAAGTCGCTCTTGCCTCGCCTCTGCCTGTGGTGGCGGGACTTTTGATGGAAAGTGATAGTGTGCGCTTCTATCATGACCATATGCTGGTAAAAGAACCTTACACCAGGCAGGCTACGCCCTGGCACCAGGACCAGCCCTACTACAATATCGACGGCCGACAAAACTGCAGTTTCTGGATAGCTGTTGATCCCGTGCCTAAAAAACAGAGTCTGGAATTCGTCGCCGCTTCGCATCTTGGTCCCTGGCTTATGCCTCGCTCATTTCTGGACAATCAGGCGAAGTGGTTCCCCGACGGCAGTCTGACCGAACTGCCTAAAATTAACGATGCACGCGATCAGTTTCCGATAATCAGCTGGGAAATCGCTCCCGGTGATGTTGTTTGCTTCCATATGCTGACTTTGCACAGCTCAAGCGGTGTGGAAGGAGGCAGACGGCGAGTTTTTTCGGTTCGCTATCTGGGCGACGACATCACCCATGCACCCAGGCAATGGGTGACATCACCCGAGTTTAAGGGCCTTGACCGGGAGCTCGCGGCAGGCGCGCCGATGAATCATGAGCTTTTCCCGCTTGTCTGGCGCAGGGAGGCCCAACACCAGGTATTAAAGCTATGACAAGTACCGATGCCGTCGAAGCCTATGAGCAGGCCCTGGCGATCCTCTCGACGACGAATGTTGAAAAACCCTGGCTAGAAGAAAATCGCCTGAAGCTTGAGCAAGCACTGATGTTATTAGACCGGGCCATCTCACTCGCGCCTGATTTTGCCGATGCTTACTACCGGAGGGGTTTGACTGATCGGAAGCTGTTCCGTACCTGTCGCAGGAATCAGCTAAACGATTTCAATCGGGCAATTGCTTTGCGTGCAGATTTTGCCGTGGCGTATGAAGCGCGGGCCAACTGGCTCGCTTCTGAATGTGCTCATACCCAGCCCATGAAAATGGTTTGCGGTCATAGCAAAGCCATCGAGGATCTTTCAAGGGCAATTGAGCTGGACGGCAGTGCTTCCCAGTACCTTAGTCGTGGCATGGCTTATTGCTCTCAGGGTGAATTTCTCAAGGGCATACTGGATTACAGCAAAACGATTGACTTAGACCCCCACAGTTGGAATGCTGTTTCCGAGCGATGCTTCGCATTTTTGAAATTGGGTGACTTTAGTAAATGTCTGGCGGACGCCCTGATATTAATCGAGCTTGATCCGCTGGATGAGACAGGTTATGTCCGTGCTGGGCAGTCGCTCACCGAATTGCAACAGTATGAGGAGGCGATCAAAATTTATACGGCAGCAATAGATTCTCGACCTTCGAAAAGCTCTCAATCCACCCTCATGTTTTATCGATTTCGCGCCAAGATGCATCGACTTCTCGGCAACGAAGCACTGGCCAGTCAGGATGAAGCGCTCGGTCAGTCCAAATGAGCCGACAGGGTGGCCTGGGTGTAGTCTTTGAATGCGTCCAGGATCTTTGCATGGAATGTTTCGGTTGCTGAGATCTGGCGGCGCAGAGAGTCGGCTTCCGGCGTACCGGGCCTGATCTGGCTGGCGCTCGCGTAAAGAGTTTTTAGTTCTTCTTCGATAATATCATCGACGATATCGCAGGCCTTAGAAATAACATGCTCGGACGGAGCCGACTCGGTGGCGGCGGCGGGCTCAACTGCTTTTTGGTTTGAAGTGTCTGCCGCCGGCTGGTAACCGACGGCGACGTTTTCGCCGAGGGTGGGATTCTTGTCGGCGCTGAATAGTTCAGCTTCCGACATGACACCGCTCGATACTCGTACAAGGTCGCCAAAAAGAGCTTTAGCGAGCGGCGGAATCGCACTGAGGTTCGTCGATTCTCCGCCAATCTTCCAGCTCACGGAGCCGCCACTACCGGCGGTGCGTTCGATTTCCATCAGGTGAGGCATTTCGTCTTCACCGACCGAATCGTTATCAAAGGCCATGATCATTGATGAGGGCACGACGAAGACCAGAATTTTGCTGTCGTGGCCGCGCACAATCAAGGCCCAGTCCCTGGTGGTTAGACGACATTTGTAAGTCTTGTCAACGGGGCGATACCAGACGTCTTCGTCCCGTTTCTCAAATAATTTCGGCTTCTCGCAGGAGATGTAAAGATTTGTGCCCACGGCCTTTTTATTAAACTCAAAGGCCAACTCGATAAATTGTTCGCAGAGCAGGTCTATCCACTTGTTTACGTCTTCGAATGCCGAGGCCGTTTCCGCCTGCACTTCCAGCGGTTTTTCCACGTTGGTCGGCACCAGGCCACTGAGCCAGCGACCTGTTTCCTGTCCACGCTTGGCCCTCAATGCGTTGAAGATTTCTTTGGAGTTGGGATCTACGGCCAGTTCTGGGGCCAACTCCTGAGCATAGACCCTGGCCTCCTGCATGCGAGCCTCTTCGGCCTGTTTGTTTCTTTTAAGTGCAAATTTGCCGGATGCCCAAAGATCGTTAAAACGCCCCATATTTCTGCCGTCCGTTTGGTGAGAAGCTGACTTATAATACACTTATTTAAGATACGAAAAAACAGGTTTTACCCATGACAGATGACGGCACGAAAAAAGTCAGTATTGAAAAAAAATACTGTCCTCAGTGCTTCCAGCAGTACGAAGGTTTAATCGAAAATTGTCCTCAAGACCAGACGGTTTTGCGCGGGCCAAAGAATGACCCCTGGATCGGCAAAACCTTTGCAGATCGCTACGTGATTGAGTCTGTCCTTGGTCTTGGTGGCATGAGTGTTGTCTACAAGGCGAAGCACAAACTAATGGGTCGTATTGTCGCCATTAAGATGCTGCACAATGTTTTGAAGCAAGACGTGACTGCCCTTGAGCGTTTTAAATTAGAGGCGCAGGCCTGCAGCTCTCTCAACCACCCAAATGTAATTACAGTTTACGACTTTGGTGTGACACCTGATGGCGAGCCGTTTTTTGTCATGGATTGCCTGGAAGGTGAGAGTCTGAAGGACTTGATCGATCGCAAAGGGCGTATCCCATACGATCGAGCCCTGTCGATATTTAAGCAAATTTGCGAAGGCCTTGAGGCGGCTCACAAAGTCGGTATCGTGCATCGTGATTTGAAACCTGCCAATGTCATTGTCACCAAGCAGGACGATGGTTCCGAGCATGTTCGTCTTGTGGATTTCGGCATCGCCAAGATGGTCAAGCAAGATTCGAAGAATCAGCAGCATCTGACCAAGACCGGTGAGGTTTTCGGCAGCCCCATCTATATGAGTCCGGAACAGTGCCTGGGCCGAAATATTGATGCCAGGTCAGATATTTATGCGCTTGGCTGTTTGATGTATGAAACTCTCTCTGGTGTCCCGCCTTTTCTTGGTGACGGCTTCCTTGAGACGATGAACATGCATGTTGGTGATAAGGCCAGGCCTCTGGCTGAAGTGGTGCCTGATGCCAATGTACCGGCGGAGCTGGTTGATATTATCAACCGCTGTATGGAGAAAGACCCGGGCGCGCGCTTCCAGAATGTCGGAGAGGTGCGCGATACCCTCGTCTACATCACTACAGTACTGCTGGGCTCCAGTCGCACTCACATCTCCAGTATCAGTGCTGCTCTTCCTCCGGTTGCTTCGGCGCCGAAGAAGATTCCGCTGGCTACAATTATTGCCTCCGTCTCGGCTCTTTTACTTGTGGGCGGTGTTTCATTCCTGGTTTTCTGGCCGGGGCCGGATGACGATCGGGGGACTATTTTAAACAAGGTCATCTGGCAGGTGACTATGGCGGACGTGGATAAGCTGCTGGCAAAAAATAATTATCCTGAGGCGGAACAGAAGCTTGTTTCTGCGGAAGCAAAGGCACGCAGTTTTGGTGACAAAAGAGCGCGCTTGATGGCTACACTCAAAACCAAAAGTGATCTCTACGACAGCTGGGAAGGGCACGCGGAAGCGCTGGAAAAGACAAATCTGGAGATGGCCGAGATAGAATCCTCGCGCGTTTCTTCCGACGCTAAAATTCTGACAAAGATGCTTGATGAAGTTGCGGCACCGACTAATTCCGCGGTGCAGGAGAGTCAGTCTCAACTGCGCTTTGAAGCGCAAATCCCCAGAATCCTATCCACCGCCTCCAAGTTGGCGGGAAGAAGTATGTGTACGGAGGAATATGCTCTCCTGACAAAAGCGCTTTCTGTGTCCAAGCAAAAGTTGGGCAAGGATTCGGTCCAGACTGCCAAACTTTCTTTGGAATTAGCTGACTGTTATTCCGACCAGCGCCGATACGAACAGGTAAGACCACTGCTTGTTGAAGCTGTGGAGGCTTACAGGAGCAAGTCCGATACACACAAGGTAGATTTTGTCCGGGCACTGGCGAAACTTGGTCAATTTGATGTGGACCGCACTGATTTTGCCAAAGCCGGACCCGAACTGGATGAAGCCCTCAAGGCGGCTCGCACATTGAAGGGAAATCCGGATGTGCTGATACTCTGTCTGCGCAGCAATCGTGACTTTCTCAGTCAGACCGGTAAAAAGGCTGAAGCCGAGGCCTTGCGTAATGAAGTCGAGTCTCTGGAAAAGCACGCTGGTAAGCGATGACGACAAGCAAGGCGAAGGTCACATTATTATTGCTTGCTGTCGGCTTTTTTGCTGCGTGTTTCGTCGCCCCGGGCTCCCTGGCTAAGTCAGGCTCTGAGGAATGGCTGGTAGAGCAGGTCCACGAAGATCGCCTCAAAGCGACCATACGCGTCACCCGCGACGCCGTCGCATTGAAGGCAAATCCCTTTGGCTGTTTCTTCCTGGCTAAGGCTCCGGATTGGAAAGTGCATTGCTATCGGCCCCAGGAGAAACTTGAGTGGATTGGCGATATGCATGAGTTTAGCGGTATCGTAATGGCCAATCCCTATGCCACTGTTAAGCCGACCCGGCGCGGACCTCCGCCTGCGCTCATTGGGCAGGCCATTGTCAGCGGTTTGCAGTGCCAGACGTATCGGACATTCGGCGGAGAGTTGCAGTGTTGCAACGAGATTGCTGTAGATCCAAAAGTTGTCTTGTTTTTCAATCGACTATACGGCACGCCGCTGGTTCCTTCTGTGCCGCTGGAAGTAACTGTCAACAAAGCCGGTCGGCAATTGCCTCACTCCGGCAAAGTAAACTGGATAGACACAGGTATCGCAGACGATTTGAGAAGGGGCAAGATCCGTACTTTGAAGACTGTCTCTTGTCGGAAGATTCCCTTCGATGCAAAGGATTTTCAGGCGCCGAGCGGTTTTAAGAGAGTCGTAGATCTGATTGAAGTTTCATATTCCAAAGACCAGCGATCAGAAATCGACGACATGCTAAACAATGTGGGATTTGAATCGGATCTTGGCCGAAAGAGTGGGGGCGGGAAGAAATAGTCGATGGTGGGATTGTGGCAAGGTTGATTGAGCCTAAAATGAGAAATGCGACTTTGCTTCTGCTCGTCCTCAGTACGTTTTTGGGAGCGCCTTCGGCTTTCGCGCTCAAATCAAAAGTCCCTGAAAAAATAGTCGACCAGGTTTTGCTCGATCATATAGACAGTAGGGTCCTGGGCCGTTGTCGTTTGTATTTGTGCGAGCAAGGAGGCCGTTTTGAAACTAGCGACGGCAGAGTAGTTGCCGTTTGTCGTCCGCCTACCTGGGAGCTGAAGCTCTATGCCCCTAAGAAGAAAGTGGTTTTTTCAGTCGATCGTAAGAATATCAATTCCAGTGGCCTGAGTGTTTTCAATTCGCCCGTGGAATACCACAAAGTCCAGGTAACCGAAGAGTACGACAAGCATTTGGGCCTAAAGGTGCAACGTGTTCTGGTTGACTGCAGTAAGCAAAAGATGGTCGTGCACGACCCTGTTATTTTTCAGTCCCGCGCACAACGCTTCCTGCGGGATTCTGTTCTGAAGCTGACTCAGAAGTACAACTTCAAGCCTGAGATACAGCAATTTGTGCACTTTATATTCAATCAGAACAATTTCAATGGTTTGCCAATTGAGCTGAAAAACACGTATGGCGATGGACTAGTCGAGACAACCTATTCCACTGATTCAATCGAATACGTTAAGCGACCGCTGACAATCTTTGACTATCCAGTGGGCATGAAACGTGCTGCAGACAAGCTGGAAGTGATGATGTCTGAAGATGCCAACTCAACTCTGGAGGATCTATTTGTGTCACCGGACCCGGAGCGGAAAAAGTCTGATGGGAAACGAACGAACAGGTGATTATTGAGTCGGCCATCCGCCGTTTACGCAGTCAAAAGTGAGACCGTGCGTTGAATCTTCCAGGGAGCGTAGTACTTTCAGTACGGGCGGTTTTATTGGGTCCAGGTCTGTTGTTGCTTCCACCGTAATCGCTTGTACCGCTATTTTCACTGGGCTGCGCGCTGATGAAACGTCAAGCCTGGCATCGCACCGGCGGAGTTTGTCTATTATGTCCTTCGGTAGCTGGTTTTCTCTTTCAGCCATGTCGGCAATTTCTTGTATTTCTTGTGCTGCTTCCGGTGAATCGTTGATCACAACAACGAAAGGAACTGTCGACTTAACCCGAACTAGGGGGAACAGACCATGCGTTAGCGGCACGTTCTCTGCCTCCGCTATGGTGGCTTCAGAGTCCTGGTTTATAATCTCAGCGATTTTTTTGTTATCTAGCGAGATGTCGTGGGAATCATACATCACCATCGCTGAGGTTATTGGAGAACCGATGTCGGGAAAGACGATTGGCTGCTTTTTTGCACGTTTTCGGCGCGACCTGGCGATGGCTAAATAAGCAATCGCCGCAGCTGCCATGAAAAAAATCATTATTCCTGAATCGTCCATTACGTTCTGCGAACTTTCTAAATTGGGCTTTGCCGACTCTGTCGGAGACAGTTGTATCACGTATCACTAAATGCTGGTGGGCCGTTGTTTCTCACACCTAATGTAATGAAGCAGTGACTGTCGGCTTTACAAAATACTGATAATCTGCGCCGTTGAGCTGATCTAAAATCGCCGCGGTTTTTAGAAGGTAGCAGCCAATTTTGCTGGCTTGTGCGTCTTTGGAGCGAATCATGTCGCGCAGAGGCAGGATATTAACGATGGCGTGTCTCATCGAAAATTGGCCCGAGAATGTTTGTACATTGTCGTCAAGCATACTGGTTTGAAGGTTTCTATAACCAATTGTCTGCGTTGGATTTATCAGTGCCAGGTTCTTTCCGGCACCCGTTGAAACAATTGTCATCCCTCCCGGCATTATGCTTATGCGTTTTTTTGCTGTTTCGAATATGATTGCGTCTTTGTGTTTGTCGAAAAGATTGTAGACGGCGACACCTTCACTAAACGCCATGACCATGGCGACTGAATTTGCTGCTACTTTTATCGTGCCCGCTGGGGTGTTCACGACGGTGTCTCTTGTGGCCGCAAAGATTACACTGCCACGCTTCAGCTTGACTGCTTTTGTCACTTGCGCTGGGGCGTCTTTTGTGACGGAGCCTATCAAGGGACCATTTGCAAGTTCTTCCAGCTCCAAAATTGAGGAAATTTCGTTTTTGATGCCCAGAGAATCTCCTTCGAATAGTACCGCGGGTATTTCTCCCGATTGCAATTCCGTTTCAGACAGCCATCTGGATTCGCCCATCCCATAGGTATGAACGTTCTGGGTCAGTGGAAGTGAGCTATTGATGCTGGAAACGATGCCCTCTGTAGTTATTCTTTCCGGGATAAGAGCGTAATTGGAGACCTTGGCCATAGAAGTGGTCTCGGCAATGGTCGGGGGTGCAGGCAAGATGCTTTTTGTCATAGCAGGGCTGAGTGCGTAAGAAGGCGAAGCCAGCGCAGCAGAGTCAGGTTGTGCAATCGAGGTAGGTACCGGATCGGCTGTGATAGTAACCCCACCGCCGAGAGTAATTGCTGTGATCGGCCTGGTACCGACGTTAAAGACAACATTACTGCCCTGTAGGTTTATGGTATTGACCGGACCAGAGACAGTAATTCCTTTACCGAAAAACACACTGCCGCCACTTACTTGATTAACAGTCAAGCCTGATGGAGGAGCTGTGCCGACGACCGGATTGGTGGGCACTGGTCCTATTACTATGCTTACCTGCCCGCCGTTAGTGCTTGTCGACATGGTGGTGATTTTGCTGCCGTTGCCGATCGCTATTATGCCGCTGCTTTTGTTGTCATTTTCCAGAACTATACTGCCGTTGCCTGCATGGATGGTGGAGGCTCCGTTAACAGTAAGGGTGCCGGTTTTTTCTATGACAGTGATGCTGCCACCGCTGGATGTAATGCCATCGAGAGCGCTTGATCCTGCTGTGTACAAATTGAAGGCACCGCCCGAAGTCGACTTTTTGATCGCTACAGCACTGGACAACTTGCTTGCAACATTTACGACGCCGGTTCCACCCGTATTCGCAGCTAGATTGGTTGTGTAGATATTAAGAGTGGTTTTAGTTGTTGTGCCGCTTCCTATATTGCCGGTGCCACTGCTGAGTGTGATAGTTCCGTTGACTTTTGTTTGAAATTTACCGGTCGTACTGCTCGTGATGCTCCCACTTCCGTCGGCGACAGCAATTATCGAAGAAGCATTGTTCCCGCCTACTGCTGCATTGACGGTGATATCGCCATTGCTGCCGGTGTTTGTAATAAGTGAATAGGCGGTTGCTGATGACATAGCTTTGGCGATGATAATGCTTCCATCAGAATTCAGATTAAACGTGCCTTTTGTCGCACTGCCATTAACCGTAAGACTTGCAGTGCCGACGTTTGCAACATTTACCGCTCCGGTTGTCGTCAGGTTTAGCACGGCGGCATTGATAGCCAGCGCTCTCACAGGTGTTCCGACAGTACCCGATGTGGTTTTTAAAGTAACTGTATTGGCCTTGATGGTGCCTCCGGCACCGGTCTCAGAGATAATCCCCTTACCGGTCGCAGTCAAGACAGCGGTTCCGGTGGCGGAGCTGACAGTTAAGTCTCCACCGATCGTAATACCAAGATTGGTGCCGCTTGTGGTCAGGGTTGTCGATGTGCCCGATGCAAGTGTACCTTTGATTGTAAGGGCACCGGAGGAGAGTAATTTAAAACTGGTCCCCGCTGTGGAAGCGTCGAGGGTGACGTTGCTCTTGATCTTATCTGTAATATTTATGAGACCCAGGGCTGAAGCTTGTACTTCCCCCGCGACCACGCTAAAACCGGCTCCGCTGGTGCCGATATTGCCGCCTGTCGACTGGAGGACGATTTTTGCGGTTGTCAGAGAGCCTGTCTGTGTAATTGCGCCTTTATCGACTGTTAGGCTTACGGTTTGCAGACCTTTATTGGCACTAAGCGATGAGCCAAGCGCAAGTACGCCGGTGCCACCAGCCGATTCCGTCAAATTCTCGACTGCGTTTAACGGTATCGCATTTGTAATGCCGCTGCTGCCGTTGATTATGGTCAGACTGCCGCCGGCACCTGCTACCGAGAGCCCACCCAGGACACCATTGGTGTTTGTTTTGGCTGTACTGCCGATGTTGAAAGTGGTGGCACTCTTTGATATCAAGCTGATTGTGCCACCGTTGCCGCTTCCGCTTCCGTTGGCGCTGAGTGCGCCTGTTACAAGGAGATTGCCTGATCCGGCGCTGCCTGCTTCAAGCGAAATCTTTCCTCCGTTTGAGTTTGTTGCGCCCGGTCCAATGTCTAAGCCGGCGGGAGAGACAGTAAGATTGCCGCCGGTGCTGAAAGTCACGGCGCCACCTGAGCCTGTATTTACACCACCACTAGCGGAAAGTTGTATCTGTCCTGCTTGGGTGCCGATATTAACAGGAGCGGATGATTGCAGCGAAACAACTATTGATCCACCATTACCCGCAGCACCCCCTGCCGACGCATCCAGGGAGAGCGGCTGTGAAGCAGATTGACCCCAGCTCAAGCTGTTTGCACTCAAAGCTAAGGATCCTCCATTACCGATGGAGTCGTTTTGCACGGTAAAAGGCTGATTGCTAGCTAGAGTAATAGTGCCACTGGTAGCGAGACTTATATTGCCGCCGGAGAGTTGATTTGTTGTTGTGATGTTTGCGCCCGTAGCCATCGCCACTAAGCTTATGGCTGCTGCACCTGAATCAATGCCGCTGACGGTGATTGATCCGCTGGCGGTTCCTGGACTAAAAGAGCCGCCTGCGACAAAACCGCCGCCAACAACGATCGTGGCCGATGAAACCGGATTGGCTGCACTGATAGATACTCGCCCGCCAAGCTGCGCCCCCGCCGCCGAGGTGGTGTCGATATTGCCGGTAATCGATACCCCGCTTCCGATTATGTTTACGCTTCCGCCGGTACCGGTCGTCGATGTCGTTGAAATCGTCCCCAGGGTGATGGTGCCGTTTGCTACAGCTAAGACTCCACCAGCACTGGTCTTTCCTGATGTGTCGATGCTGGTATTACCGAGGTTGATTGAGCCTGTGCTGGAACCCGTTATCACAAACGTTGAAGTTGTATCCAGAGGTGGATAATTAAGCGATCCGCCGTTCGGGGTGAAGTTGTACCCGGCCAGAAGCGATAAATTGCCGCCCGCTGCTGTCGAACTACTCAAATCAATCTTCACTGTATTGCCATTGTCTGTAATGCTTCCAACCGAAAGTATTGCTAGACTCTGGCCATTAAATACAAGCGGTCCGAGAGTGGAGAGGTCCAGGGTGCCGCTCGTATTGGCTATAACTCCACCACGTGCCAGACTGTTGACGACCAGCGGGTTACCGGTGAGAGTGCCGCTGCCTATTTCAAACAGAGTGCTGCTATTGACAGTGACTGTCGCTGTGCCGACGACTGTTGCACCATTGTCGATCTGAACCAACTGGGTCTGCCCGCCGGCGTTCAATACCGTATTGCCCATAAGGGTCTGACTGCCGCTAAATTCAATTTTATTAGCTTCAGGACTGCCGCTCTGCGTGTTTGCGTTAACATCTATAGTGCCACTGGTGACTTTAAATGTGCCACCACCGCCGATAATGATGTTGCCTCCGGCGTTGGACGAAACTACTGCTTCTGTGCTGCTCAAATGAATGTTGCCGCTTAAGGTGCTGAATGTACCGGCATTGTTTATGATTACACTATTGCCCGTTGCCCCGGTAACAGTTATGTCACCGCTGTTGGCTACAATGGCACCGGATGCGCTGTTCACTGACACGGTGAGATCATTGCCGCTGACTCCATTGATTGCTACCGAAGTCCCAGCTATTTGAGTGCTGCCGGTTATCTGTACACTTGCTCCGGAGGTAATCTTGAGAGCACCTGAAGCCGTAACGTCATCGCTGAGAATCAAGGAAACTCCTGCTGGGGACCCAATAGTTATATTGCTTCCGGTCAAGACACCAGAGGTCGCACCCCCAGCCGTAACGGAAATGTCTGCAGAGGTGCCGGCCTTTCCGGGTGTGCCGCTCGAGCCTCCCGGCGCTGAAACACCGTCCGCCCCTGCCGCTCCACCCGCACCGCCTTGAGCCGTCAGTGGACCGCTGAAGTTGTTAGCAACAAATGAAATTACGCCGGCTGCGCCTCCATCCCCACCGCTGCCTCCATTGCCACCGGCTGATGTTGGTGGACTGACGACGCCATCACCGCCGGCGCCACCGCTGCCTCCCGCGCCCCCGATGGCTTTAATGCCTGAAGCAATCGTCGCCGAGCCGGCTTGAACAGTGATGGCTCCTGCCGCGCCGCCTTTGCCACCATTTCCACCTTGTCCGCCAGCCGTTGAGTTGGGAGAATTAGGTGATCCGTGGAAACCATCCCCACCGTTACCTCCAGCACCGCCGCTACTATCGATTCCACCGGTGATCGAAAGCTGACCTTTTCCGGCATTAACTTGAATTTGACCACCCTTGCCGCCGTCCGATCCACCGACGCCGTCGATGGCGCCAGCGGGTGGAAGGGAAAATGCCAGACCGTTCCCACCGTTTCCGCCGGCTCCGCCGACGGTTGATAAATTTCCTGTGACTGAAATATTTCCGTTCTTGGTAGAAGCTGCTATGGAGCCTCCGTTCCCACCAGCACCTCCAGCCGATGCCGGATTGCCGGCGACACCAGATCCTCCAAGACCGCCGTTGGTCGATATACCACCGCCAATGGTGAGCTCTGTTGAACTTTGCAGCGTCACATTGCCGCCATTGCCGCCGGCCGCTGCTGGGAATGATTGGCTGGACCCGAAGCCACTCATTGTTCCTCCGTTACCGCCGGCTCCGCCAACACTATTTATGGCACCGGATATACCGATGCCACCATTGATTGACTGGATTGCTATGTTGCCGGCGTTCCCGCCAACGGACGCCGGAATACCCGATTGAAAATTAAGGAATGGAGCACCTGTGGTTCCATAGGTGGACAGGCTCCCGGTGGCGATATTACCCCCGGCTAAAATATTGATGTCTCCACCGGCCCCCGGTCCTCCCTGTCCCGGTGCTCCGGTAAGTATATTTCCGACTGTGACTTGAGCATTGTCGTTAATAGTGCCGGAAGGGATAATTGGACCGCCGGCAGTTATTGCTCCGCCGGAATTAAAAGATGCGGTCGTTCCTCCTGTCGCTGTGGGTTGAGACGTCGAAATATTGACTGTGCCGCCCTTTCCGGCGACAGCTGTAGGCTGGCCCACGAAGCCGCTCAGTCCTTGACCGTTGCTCCCCGATGTTGTGATATTGCCCACTTGCACTGTCACAGCGCCTGTTGTTGGTTTGGCTCCGGCGATTATAGTGACATTGCCACCGTTGTTAGTCCCTGTTCCGCCGTATATGCTGGCGCTGGTGTTGATGGTGCTGCTGCTGTTAAAAAGTACACTGCCTCCGGTTGTGCCTTTGGCAAAAGAGGCTAGTGTGACGTTGCCACCACCTGCGGTGTATGTGCTGCTACTTGTGTCGATAACCGTACCGGCGTAGCCCGCCGTAAAATCAATATTGCCGCCTTTATTGCTGCTGCTGGCAAAATCGATTGTGGTCGAGCCGCTGATACCAGGGGACTTGCCTGTGACCGACCCGGATGATGGCTTGCCCGCGCCCGGTGCTACGCCCGCAATGAGTATGATGTTGTGTCCGCTATCAACAATTGCAGCGTTGTTTATACCGGTTATATTGCCATTAGCAATAATAGTTACGTCTTCGCTAAAGGTGTTGACACCACTGATGGTGATATTACCGTTGTTGACGAAAGTGGGATCTCCAGTCACCGTGTTTGTGCCCAGAATCAGGTTGGCGCTGTTGGCGGCAAGGTGCTCCACTCCTGCCTGCGAGTTGATTTGACCGCTTACATTTTCAACGTTGCCTGAGATTGTGCCGCTACCGGAAAAAATGTTGAGTGAATTGGACTGGTAGTTGCCGCCGACAAGATTGACGTTTGCGCCGCCGGTGTAATCGGATTGTCTGAGGGCTATCGCTCCATTTTGGGCTTGAAAAGTCCCGCCTGTGGCCGTAACCGTAATATCTGTGAGTGGCGAGTGGGTCAATATATTGATATTGCCGCTTGCTGAACTGACCATTCCGCTGTTGTTTAGTATCCCGCTTCCCATGACGAGGTTTAGCGAACCACCGGAGACAATTTTGCCTGCGTTTGTAATGGCACCATCGGCATTTAATGTCAAATTGATATCGGCGAGCGTGCCGCCAATCGACGATACTAATGATGCCGGTAGCTGCGTGCTGATTAAGCCGCTTCTTTCGTTGACGATTTCTCTGGCTGAAATCTGTCCGCTGCTGTTCTGACCGGGGGAAGAGTAACCATAGAGAGCACCATAATTTAAAAGGTCGCCGCTCAGGGAAAGGGTGTACTGTCCGGACAGGTTGTCCAGGGCCGTGACGTGCACTGGAATTACCAGATCCGATACTCGTAAACCACCGGTATTGCTGAAGGAGAAGGTGCCACCGACTGCCACGCCTGCTCCGTTCAGTTTGAGCGTTTGCGTACCAGACGATACCACTTCATTAATTGCCAGGTATTCTGCAGCGGTGACTTTTTGACCAGGGGTAAAAGTTAGCTCCTTGGCCCCTACTTTGATGGTGACCGATGGTGCTCCTTGAAACACGCTGCTTCCCAACAGGATATTTTTTGACACCGACTGGAGATTAAGAGCTGTACCGCCCAGTGACGCAGCGTTTGGGAATTCGAAAGATGATGCCTGCCGCGCATTTGCCCAGGCTGTGATAGTGCCGGATGGATTGCTCAGCGGATGGTTCATGGGCCCGCCCCCTGCCCATAAACTATTCCCATGCCAGGGCACGGCTGCGGACGGTTTGACTGCCAGGGGAGTTTGCTCACTTCTATGACTGGTGGGCACCTGCCAGGTGGCGGCCGAACGGACAAACTGGCTGGCATTTATCGAGGTGTGACTGGCATGCGTCGGCACGAAGGCCGGGACGCCTCCGTGTGCGATAGCTGGGGCGGAGGTTACAAGCACGGATGCGCCGATGCCTGTTACACCGAGGTTCCGGGCTTTTGTCATTCGAGGGTGTCCTATGTAAGCAAATCCAGGTGCTTCAGGCACCCAACTTTCCCCAGTATAGGCAATGAGAGGTAAAGTGACAACCTTCGATAAGTGACTTTGGCAATTGCCAAATACGTTTCATAATTCCAGGCTTGAGCCATTGAAAAACCATTTATCGTGGCTGTGCTAGAGTCTAATCAGCGACTCTTAACCGGATGTTTTGATCCCATGAATCATTCTGATGCGAATTCTCACGATATACATGAATCAGACCGGAACAAGGATGTTATCGTGTCATCGATGGATCAGGTCTACGAACCGGAAGTTCGTGGCTCGCAGCTGCCGATAGCCGGAGTGGCTCACAACCGTGATACTGCCAGTCTCTTCCTGCTGCATTTATCGTCATGGGCAAGGTTTGGCGTCCCCTTCGTTAATGCTTGGATAATTCCAACTGCTATGTCTTTTTTCTTTGTGCACTTTATCCGAGCAATGTGGCTGACGTGGCCCCTCTGGCGCTCAGATAGCGTGACGGGCTGGTATCAATTTTTGAATCGATTGGCGTTCCTGGATGAGGCTCGGGGGCTCGTGATCACCCAGACGCTGCCATTTCTTTTCCTTGTAAATCTCGTCCCACCAAAGAGAGTTCAAACTAGAAGGGCTACTCTGATTTGCTGTCTTGTTGCCCTGGTTTTGTTGGTTATATGTAACGCAGTTCTGTCGACTGATATCTTAAGTACGGTACTGTTTTCAGTTTTTCCGGCAATGCTCGTGAAGATCTGGCTGGTGCCAATAACGCAGCGCCTGATGAATCCAGCCAGAGCAGAGATAGTCGGTCAAACAGCGTGATGGGCTAGAGTATCACTTTCCCTCGATCTCAAATACCGCAGTCACTGCCCGGTGATCCGAAGGATATGGACTCACCAATATCGTCGCGTTTTCTTTGTTCTCACCGATAATGTCGACGGACTTTAATTTGATGCCCTTTCCTCGATAGAGAATAAAATCAATTCGGTCGTGATGGTCTCTGGCGTCGCTCGGCTTTGTTGTTGGCGTCCAGGTAAATCCGGGATACTTCATTTCGTCAGGATATAGCTCGCGGTAAGCGTCGCGAAAGCCGATATCGGCAAAGGCCTTCGTCGAGGGCCATGACACTTTTACTGGATGTCTTCCGGCCTTGGCCGCGGCTTCTGTCCAATCAAGGTGGGACGGTTCGTTGAAGTCTCCGACGAGAATTGTCGGAGTAGTCGCCTTCTCCAGCGAGCTTATGTCTTTAAGGGCATCTGCAACGTCAGCACCGCGCGCTCTTTTTGATTCGGCGATTGCTTCCGCTTCGGTCTTGATAAAGGCACCGTCCTGGTACGGTATGCCAAGCAACTGGTAGGGCTGGTAAGGCTTATAAAATAGATGTCGGTTGAAGAAGGCCAGTTTTTGACCTTTGTCGGTCCTCAGTATGAGCCCGCTGCCGCCGGGGGTGACCGATTCGATCTTGAACCTGGTCAGCAGTGCCGTATAGCCGTGTTGTATGTAGTGAAATCCAATGGCATCGGCTATTTTTGCCGACTCTTTTTCGGATTCCTGCAAGCCGACGATGTCTGCCCCCGATGAGCGTATGAGGTTAATTACCTGCGGCAGACCCAGATGGCCGTCAAGGAAGATATTAAATGTCAGGATGCGGATCTGTTCGGGTTTAGCCCAGGCCGGGACGCCGGTGCTGGACACGAGTGACAAGATGCAAACGAGATAGAATGGAAGTATTGAAATTTTCTGCAATTTCTCGGCCTTTAGGCAATGGATTTTAGATTATCGTCCTTCTCGGATGATTCTCTCCCAAATCTGGTCAATGGCCTGACGCAGTTCGGGGGAGACTTGTTCTCGTTGCCAATTCAGATATTCCTTGGCCGAGCTACCCATGATTAAAATATCTTGCTCTGCCATTTTCCTTACGATTGGGTCTGGGTCAAGCAGTTTCGTGGACTGACAGATAGGTCGCATGCCTTCTCGAAGATTCGACTCACATTTGATTTCGCTTGCTGCACCGTTTGCATCAAAGGTAATGTTCACGCTAATGCTGCCCGAGTTACCGCCCTGCGGAATGACACTGAGAGTGCCTCCTGCGTGAGTTATTCCGTCATTTTTTGTGGCATAGATAGCTTTTGCCTCGTTCTCGAATCCGAACATGCCATCCTGATATAACTCTTTCATTAGAGTTAAAGCGGCTTTCACTGCCTGGATCGCTTTCTGGTCTGATTGTGAGTGGGGAAGTTTTGTAATTAGAAACTGCTTGCACTGTTCTTTGTTTTTGTCAGTTATTAGGGTTATACCTTTTGCTTCTTTGCTAATTACGAAGATATTGTTGTTGCCCAGTGGCTGGGGTGGTTCGATTGCCAGCGGCCATTGTGGAAACCTAAGAACATAGAAAACTGAATTGGGAAACATTCTTATCAGGGCGTCGCTTTCGATATAGTTGAGGTTTCCGCGTGCCAGTATGGGGCGCTCGTTTGGAAGTTTGAGAGTACTTAGAAATTTCTGTATTTGTGTTCTGGGATCGACGGTAAACTGCACCTGGCTCAGGCGCTCTTTTTCAGCTTGCGAGCGCTCGGTCTCTGGCAATTTATCTACAGGCTGCTGTCTTCTTTCGCCTGTGTTTTTTTCTGGATAGACGACGCCGGTGCCTGTTGCGGACTGTTCCACTGCCTGAGAATAGGATGGCAAGGTCTGGGGTTGCGCCAGGCAGGCTGCCTGCATCGTTAAATGGCTCAGGCTGACGGCCAGTACTAATTTTGAGACAGAGGCGCGAAAAGTTTTCATGTATCTTCCAGATTGTTATGAATGCTAAAATAGCCCACGTCATGATACCGGATCGCTCTAAATTTACTACCGCCGAATGGAAGGTCATCCAGGAGAATCGCACGCCCAGGCAGGTGCAGCGATATCTTCGCTCGCTTTCCTATAATGCCGAGGAAGAGGGCGAGACGGTGCTGTCTTTCCGGCGGGTGGTCAAGAAAAAGAAAGCGCATTGCCTGGAAGCGGCGCTTGCCGCCGCCGTCATACTGGAGCAGCACGGCTATCCTCCGCTGGTGATGAGCCTGGAGTCGGTCGATGAGCTTGACCATGTGATTTATGTCTTTCAGACCCCGACCGGCTGGGGCTCGGTGGCCCGCTCGCGGGATGACGGTCTGCACGGGCGTCGACCTGTGTTTCGCAGCGCTCGTGACCTGGCACTCAGCTATGTTGATCCCTATGTAGACTATACAGGGCGCATCAAGGGCTACGCGGTGGCAGATATGAATGAGATTGGCCGCTATGACTGGCGCTTTTCTGACGCTAACCTTTTGCGTGTCGAGCACTTCTTGATCGAATACCCGCATAAGCCTCTGGTCTGTTCCGAGCGTCGTTATCAGCGTCTCCTCAGGCGCTATACCGAGTTTAAAGAGAAGTATCCCAAGCGACAGCCTGATTACTATGAGAACCGCGACAAATGGATGTAGTTAGTTAGAAATGTTCAAAGCTTATCTTGCTCTCGGCGATTCAATGAGTATCGACAGCTATCCGGCGATGGAGACGGAAAGCCTGGGCCTCAAGTGCCGTCGAGATATCGGGGCGGCGGCGCTGCTGCATAAAAACGAGTCTGTAATTTTCCCGGAGTTTAACGGCAGCGATCTGGTCACGCGCTATCCGGGCATCAGCTTCCGCAATCTGGCAAAAGACGGTGCCACCACTCATGATATGCTCTCCGACTACCAGGTGCGGGAGTTGCGCCTGGCGGCCAGCGAAAAGGCTCTCGTCACCCTGACGATTGGCGGCAATGATTTGCTGGTGGCGCTCGGCAAGGGACCGGACGCCCTCGGTCGCGAAGTTATTGCCCTGCAGGAGCGCTACGAGAGCGTGGTGCGTATGATCAGAGCTGCAATGCCTGATTGCGTTCTTTTTCCGACAACGGTTTACGATCCTACCGACGGCACCGGAATAGTTCCGGCAAGGAATGTGCAATATGGTTCAAACTTGCCGATTGAGTATCTGGACCAGTTCAATGATTTCCTGCGCAATTATGCCGAAACCAAAAAATTCATTCTGGCTGATGTCCATCGTCACTTTCTCGGACACGGTGCCCAGTGTGATTCGGTGTCTCAATTCTGGTACTGGAAGCCCAGCCCGATAGAGCCGGGATATCGCGGTGCCAGTGAAATACGCCGCATCTGGTTGATGAAGTTGAATCAGGTCATTCATTAGGTAGAGCCTGTAAATCAGACCCAGGGGTTGATCGGCGCGAAACTGGCAATGCGAAGAGGTTCCGGATCTCGAACAATTTCAAGTTCCAGCTGGAATTTGTCACCGAAGGCGGCGAGTTCTGACCCGATTTTCAGGCGCTCTTCTGATCTGACAGACTCTTCCAGGATTGCGCGAATTTCGGCTTCTGTGCTTCGTCCATGTTTGGCTGCTCGCGCGCGCAGTGCACTGTAAGTCTCATCGGGTATGTTTTTTACGGTGATCGATGGCATGCCGGCACCTTCTGAATGTTTCTTTCAGTGATTGCATATCCAATTATGATATCGCAAATTCAACGCCGGGTGAAATATATCAGGTGCTTTTCGGAATCGATCCGGTATTCGTAGCCGCTGATGAAGGGCTCGCCCAGTAGTGGCTCTTCTCTGTCTTCCAGGGTGCCATGGTTGACATTGACGTAGACATTGCTTTTCTCAATCGGGCCCAGTTTGATGCGGTTTATAGGAAATCTGCTGCACACGCCGCTGCCGCTGACACCGACTGTGGTGACCAGTTCGGCGTCTTCCGGGACCTTTATGCCCAGCGCCGTCAATTGTTTTTCGCTGCTGAAAGCGACGGCACAGCTGGTGTTGCCTGTGTCGAACATCATCGGGCAGGGCTTACCGTTGACTTCGGCGGTGACGATTATGCGATGACCTTCTTCCCTGAATTTATAGGGGACGGCGACGGCATTAGCACTGTTGTTCGTCGATTTCATGGCGATGGCTTTCTGTCTAAACCTGATCAGCCCCGCACTCTGGTCGACTGTGTATTCAAAGTCTTTGAAAAATGTCTGACCCAGAAGCGGCCGGGCATGGTTTGTCTCCAGCACTTCCACCGGGAAGTTTCGCCTTTCAATCTGGCCTACTCTTACCGTTGCCGTAGTGTTCCAGGTTTTGACTTGCTCGTCGTTCGATGAGCCGCCGGTTGTGCCGTCGGCCGGACCAGTGGGCGGCTTCAGGCCAATCTGTTCCATTTGCTCTTTGCCTATGCAGATGCCGGGCGCGCCCGTGTCCAGTATCATGCGGACGACTCTGCCGTTCAAATAGACGTCCAGCCCCAGACCGCTATTGCTTTTGTCGTAGGGGATATTGCATTCTCCCGGCAGGCTGGGATCAAATGCCGGAGCCGAGGCCGTGGCGCTGCTGGCACCGGACGAGACACTGGAGGCGGATGAGGAGGTGCCTGTGCTGGTAGTTTTGGGCAGCGAGGCGGCGAAGCTGGGGTCCAGTTTGAGCAGGATATTTTTGGCGAAGCCGCCAATTTGCGAATTGGGCGAAAGAGTATAGACCTGGCGATAATACATGCGCGCTTTATTGACGTTGCCGGTCTGTTGGTTGGCCATGGCAGCGTAGTAGGCAGCATATGGGTCGCGATTGTTGACCACCAGGTAGTCATCCAGCAGGGCCGCGGCACCGCGGTAATCTTTGGCATTGTAGAGGTTGATGGCGTCGGTGCGCTTGTCTGCGCCGGAGGCGGGATGCCAGGCAATAGGAGCCATACAAACGACGGCTGTAAGCAGTAGAAATTTTGTCAGCAACCGTCTCATAGTGTTTTATTGTCTCACGTTTAATTTGTTATCTATCGGCGGACGAAATAGATCAATTTTTTCTTGCGGTCGATGGTGTATTCATAGCCTTCCCAGAATGGCTGGCCGAGCAGTGGGGCTTCTATGCCTTCTGCGTCTTTGACGTCGGTATTGACGCTTATCCAGACATCTTTGCGATCGATGGGGCCGAGGCGCAGGCGGTTTATCTGAAAGGCCCTGGCCGTGCCGGCACCATTTACCCCGTAGTGGGTAGTGATGGTGGCATCGGGCGGGACTTTTATCCCGGCTTTTTCAGCTTGTTTTACCGACATGAAGGAGCAGGCATTGGCTGTGTTGCCGGTGTCGAAAATCATGGGAAACTGTTTGCCGTTAATTTCCGCCTGGACGATTATGCGATTGCCTGCTTCTCGAAATTCAAAAGGCACGCTTACCGCCGCTCCGCTCACACCCTGGTTGGAGGCCAGGGCCTTCTGGCGAAAATTTATCTGACCTGAGCTTTCGTCGATGCTGCAGTCGTAGCATTTGAAAAATGTCTGACCCAGAAGCGGCTCGGAATGATCATGTTCCATCACCATGATGGGCAGGTCGCGTCTTTCGATGGGACCAACTTTGACTGTCGCTTTCATCATCCAGAAAGGCACCTTATCGGCGCTGGCCGAGCCGCCCGTCTCGCCGTCTGGCTTGCCGGTGGGCAGGGCTATGCCTAATGGTTCAAGATGATTTTTGCCTACCACCACATCCGGTGCGCCGGTGTCAAATTTCATGCGCATTGGTCTGCCGTTGATGAAACCGTCGAGGTTGACGCCGTTCCAGGATTTTTTAAAGGGTATGCGACACTCTGCCGGTACCGAGCGATCCAGGACGATCTGGTCCTCGGCCGACGGCAGATCGACTATCGCTTTGGCCAGCGCCTGTTCTGTCGAGGGGATGCCTTCGGCTGCGGGCTTCTTTGCCATGGCGGCGGCAAAGTCGGGATCAAGTTTGAGCAGAATGTTTCTTGAGTAGATGCCTATTTGCGATGTCGGGGCCAGGCTGTAAACCAGGCGATAATACATGCGCGCTTTGTTGGAATTGCCGGTTTGTTGATTGGCCAGAGCGGCGTAGTAGGCGGCATAGGGATCGCGGTTGTTGGTCGCCAGATAATCTTCCAGGAGCTGTGCTGCCCCGCGGTAGTCCCTGGTGTTGTAGAGTGCTATGGCCTGACCGCGCTTATCGGGCGGCGCAGACAGTGCCGGGCAGGCCATACTAACCGGCAGCAGAAAGGCCAGGGCAGGCAATAGAAATTTGACCGCCGGCATGACCGGTTTTTTTTGCATAGGCTGTAATTAAAGGACAGCGGTTTCTCTGTAGGCGCCCCAGACTTCTCTCATGGCATCGCAGATTTCGCCCAGCGTAGCGTAGGCTTCAACGGCTTCCATCAATAGTGGGAAGGTGTTGCTGCCGTCACGCATGGCCGTTTTCAGCTCATCGATGCATTTTGCCACTTTGGCATTGTCGCGCCGACTGCGCAGGTCTTCCAGACGTTTGACCTGACGCTCCTGATATTCGCCGCCGATTTTGAGGATTTCAATTTTCGGTCCCGGTGCTTCTTCTTTCAGCCCGGTGAGGCCGACAAAGACTCTTTCTCCGGCCTGCATTTTTTGCTCAAACTTGTAGGCGGAGTCGGCAATCTCTTTCATGAAGAAGCCTTTTTCGATACCGGCTATGACACCACCAACTTCTTCTATCTTTTTGAAGTATTCATTGGCGCCACGCTCGAGCTCGTCGGTGAGCCATTCTACATAGTACGATCCGGCCAGGGGATCGGCTACGTTTGTGACCCCGGTTTCGTAGGCGATGATTTGCTGAGTGCGCAGGGCGATGTGGGCTGCTTTTTCTGTCGGCAGACCCAGCACTTCGTCCATGCTGTTTGTGTGCAGGGATTGGGTGCCGCCCAGTACGCCGGCAAGGGCTTCGATGGCGGTGCGGATGATGTTGTTTTCGGGCTGTGGTGCCGTCAGGCTGCAGCCGGCAGTTTGCGTGTGGAAGCGCAATTTGAGTGAGCGCTCGTCCTTGGCGCCGTAGTGATCGCGCATGCGCTTGGCCCAGATGCGGCGGGCGGCGCGGTATTTGGCGATTTCTTCGAAGAAGTCGATGTGGGCGTTGAAGAAAAAGGAGAGGCGCGGGACGAAGTCGTCAATCTTCAAACCGGCTTCGACACCGGCATCAACATAGGCGAAACCGTCGGCCAGGGTGAAGGCCAGTTCCTGCACGGCGGTGGCTCCGGCCTCACGGATGTGATAACCGGAAACGGAGATTGTGTTCCAGCGCGGCACATTGTTGGTGCAGAAAACCATCATGTCCTGAATCAGCTTGAGAGCCGGTCTCGGAGGCACAAGGTAAGTTTTCTGGGCGATGTATTCTTTGAAGATGTCGTTTTGCAGTGTGCCGTTCAGGTTCTTCCAGTCGAAGCCGCGCTTTTTGGCGTTGGCCAGGAACATGGCCAGGATAATCACAGCCGGACCATTGATGGTCATCGACGTGGAGACTTTATCGAGGGGCAGATCTTTATATAGGACTTCAATATCTTCGAGGGAGTCGATGGCCACGCCGCAAACGCCGACTTCGCCGTCGGCCTTGGGGTTGTCCGAGTCGTAGCCCATCAGGGTTGGCAGGTCAAAGGCTGTCGAGAGGCCGGTTTGACCCTGGGCGAGCAGATATTTGAAACGGGCGTTGGTTTCTTCCGGTCCGCCGAAACCGGCAAATTGGCGCATTGTCCAGACTTTGCCGCGGTACATGTTTTCGTGAATGCCGCGGGTGTACGGGAATTGACCGGGGTCATTGAGCTGCGACTGATAGTCGAGATCTTTAATATCTTCAGGTGTATAGACGGTCTTCAGGGGTATGCCCGAAAGAGTTTCATGGGTCTTTTCGACGCGCTTGGCTTTGGTTTCGTCTTTTTTGGCTAGTTCCTTGACCATTTGAAGTTCCCCTGAGTTTATTGAAAGGCTCTGAAAAGTTTGCCGTATGAAGAATTAGTTTCGCTTGGGGCCAAAATTATTTTCCACGGATATGATTTTGACTGGTATTGCGGCATTAGGCCGAATAACTACCGTAATTCTTTCACAAATTCTCTTTAATGAGAGGGCTCTTCTTTATGACAGCGCATTCACCGACCACCACGAAGGACGTTATGACCGGCCAAGAGATAGTAAAAGCGATCCTGGCGAGCAAGGGCCCGATTGAGGTGCGCGCACCTCACGGCGACCGGCTTGTCACCCGGGGCTGGGTGCAGGAAGCCGCCCTGCGCATGCTGCTCAATAATCTCGATCCCGACGTGGCCGAGCGCCCGATGGATCTTGTGGTTTACGGTGGTTCGGGCAAGGCCGCTCGCAACTGGGATTGTTTTAAGGCGATAGTCAAGGCGCTGACCGAGCTGGCCAATGATGAGACCCTGCTGGTGCAATCCGGTAAGCCGGTCGGCATTTTCAAGAGCCACGAAAACGCCCCCCGCGTGCTCATAGCTAACAGCAATCTGGTGGGCCACTGGGCCACCTGGGAGCATTTTCGCGAGCTCGATAAAAAGGGTTTGATGATGTTTGGTCAGATGACCGCCGGCTCGTGGATCTATATCGGTACCCAGGGCATCCTCCAGGGCACCTATGAAACTTTTGCCGCTCTGGCTCGCAAACATTTCGGCGGCAGCCTCAAGGGCCGTGTCGTGCTCACCGCCGGACTGGGCGGTATGGGCGGCGCTCAGCCCCTGGCCATCACTATGAACGGTGGTGTGGCTCTCTGTGTGGAAGTGGATGAGACCCGCATCCAGAGACGTCTTGAGACCCGCTATCTTGATGTGCGAGCCGAAAGTCTGGAGCATGCTCTGACCCTGGCGAAGGAAGCAAAGGCAGAAGGCAAGGCCATTTCTATTGGTGTGCACGGCAATGCCGCCGATATTTTGCCGCGTATGCTGGCCCTGGGTTTCCAGCCCGATGCGCTCACCGACCAGACATCAGCCCATGATCCCCTTAACGGTTATGTGCCCCTGACTGAAGACGGCAAGCCCATGGAGCTTTCCGCCGCCGTCAAACTGCGCGCCGAAAACCCTGACCAGTATCTGAAGCTGGCTAATGCCGCTATTGTTCGCCATGTGGAAACTATGTTGGCGTTTCAGAAGGCCGGTGTTATCACCTTTGACTATGGCAATAACATTCGCCAGGTGGCCTTTGATCATGGCGTTAAAAACGCCTTTGATTTCCCCGGTTTTGTCCCGGCCTATATCCGTCCGCTCTTTTGCGAAGGCAAGGGACCTTTCCGCTGGGCGGCACTCTCCGGCGATCCCGCCGACATTGCCGTAATCGACCAGGCTATTCTTGAAAACTTCGGTGATAATGAAGAGCTCTGCCGCTGGATCAAACTGGCGGGAGAGCGCGTCAAATTCCAGGGCCTGCCGGCGCGTATATGCTGGCTGGGCTATGGCGACCGGGCCAAGATGGGCAAAATCATGAATGACCTTGTTGCCAAGGGCGACGTCAAAGCTCCAATCGTCATCGGTAGAGATCATCTCGATTCCGGCTCGGTGGCTTCCCCCAACCGCGAGACCGAGTCCATGAAGGACGGCTCCGATGCCGTAGCCGACTGGGTTTATCTCAATGCCATGATCAACGCCGTCGGCGGTGCCAGCTGGGTATCGCTGCACCACGGCGGAGGTGTGGGCATGGGCTATTCCCTGCACTCCGGTCAGGTGATTGTCGCCGACGGCACCCCCGAAGCCGAGATGCGTCTGCAGCGCGTGTTGACAACCGATCCCGGCATGGGTGTCATCCGCCACGTTGATGCCGGTTATGACGAAGCAATCAGCTTTGCCAGGGAGAGCGACATCCGCATTCCGATGTGGGAAATCTAAGCGGGCGGGAAATCTAAAATTATTTTCCCGAGACCTTACATACTTGTAAACAGCATCCAGGCTATGATTGAGCCGGAGCTGCTAAGTCCACACCCAATGGGCATCTCCGAGTATATGTTTGGATATACACTGGCAGGTCATGGCTCGTCTCGTTCAAAAGTTTGGCGGCACATCGGTAGCTGACGTCAGCAAAATTCGTAAGGCAGCGGAAATTATTGTCGCCGCCGCGGCCGAAGGTCACGAAGTGACGACTGTGGTTTCGGCCATGGGTCACACCACGGATCACCTGGTGGCGCTGGCTGAGCAGATTTTCCCCGAGCCCGGCATGCGTTCGGCTCGCGAGATGGACATGCTTCTGGCCACCGGCGAGCAGGTTTCCATCGCTCTTTTGACCATGGCTATTCAATCCCTCGGTTATCAGGCCCGCTCGTTTACCGGGGCGCAGGCCGGCATCATCACCGAGAGTCAGCATGGTGTGGCCAAGATTCAGGAAATTCAAAGCGATCGACTGGAGTCCAGTCTGGCCCGCGGTGAAATAGCCGTGGTTGCAGGCTTCCAGGGCGTGACCGAAAATCACGAGCTGACCACACTCGGCCGTGGTGGTTCGGATACGACTGCCGTTGCGCTTTCCGCTGCTCTCGGGGCGGACCGCTGTGATATTTATACCGATGTCCGTGGTGTCTATACCGCCGATCCCCGCATAATCAGCGACGCGCGGCGGCTGCCCTCGGTCAGTTACGAAGAGATGTTGGAACTCGCTGCCACAGGAGCGCAGGTAATGAACGCAAGATCCGTAGAGTTGGCGATGGATAATCAGGT
This sequence comes from Cyanobacteria bacterium SZAS LIN-3, assembly GCA_018266215.1. Taxonomy (GTDB): domain Bacteria; phylum Cyanobacteriota; class Vampirovibrionia; order Obscuribacterales; family Obscuribacteraceae; genus REEB67. Next base: position 84,234 of record JAFEAV010000008.1, read on the forward strand.
GCAGGTGCGGGTGCGCTCTACTTTTGCCCCCGAGGACCAGGGTACGCTCATCACCCACCGGGTCAGTTCACCGGAATACACCATTGCCGGTATCGCCTGCGATATGAATTCGGCTGTGATTACTCTCAAGTCTTTGAGTCCTCTAAATGACACCCGGCCCCTGGAGGGCATTTCCGCCCTGTTCACCAGACTGCAGGAGCTGGCCATTCAAACCGATATGGTGATGGTGCTCAAGCACGAAGATGAACCCTCCCAGGAGTTGGCTTTTACCATTGAAAAAGGCTCTCTGCCCCGGGTGCAGCAATTGATCGAATCCCTGGCCAGCAGCCTGGGCAATCCCCTGATGCAGGTGGAGACCGATATTGCCAAAGTGTCTGTGGTCGGTCGCAGGCTGACCACCCGTCCGGAAGTTGTGGCCGGGGTGTTTGAATCCTTAAATCTGGCGGCGATTCCTGTGCAAATGGTGGCCACGGGTGATATGAGAATAAGTGTACTGATGCCGGCCAAGCATGGCCGTGAAGCGGTCAAACTGATCCATGAGCGCTTCAATCTGGCTGAAGGGACATTCACGACCTAGAGTCCGAGGGGAAAATATGTCAAACGGTGGCTTGGATAACTTTTTAAACAAGGTCAAGGGCGTGACCAAGCAGGCGGCCGAGCAGACGGGACGCGCGGCCAAGGCGGCCAAACTGAAGATGTCGGCCATGTCGCTGACCCAGGAAAAGACCGTACACCTGCAAACCATCGGTCAGCGCTGCTATACCCTGTTTACCGAAAATCAGCACATAGACGGTGCTCTGCTGCAAAACAAGGTAGCCGAGGAACTCAAGCAAATCGGCCGCATTGAAGACAGAATCCGTGAGCTGGAGACCGAAATCAACGAATTGCAGGCCAATTCCCAGCATGTTGATGTCACCGACGTCACCGAGCCCGATTAGCTTATCCAGCCGTTTTTATAGGCAAATTCAGCCGCTTTTTGTTTGAATGGCTTATAAATGCCGCCTGCCGGGGTAGGTAGGAATAGGGGCTTAGGTGGAGACTGAATGGTCGGAAAAAAGACATCCGAAATTGAACGGCCTGGTGACAATCGGCCTCTGACAAACTGGCGGGAATATAGCGACGATTTGCGCGAGCAACTCGGGCGGCTGACTGAGGCCGCCGGTAAGAGCAATAACTGCGACCAGGCGCTCTTCAGCGAGATGTCGCAGCGCCTGAGCGAGCTTCTGCGCGCCGGCCGCACAAAAGAAATCGCCGGCATGATTAAAGAGAACATCGTCGGTGTTTTAATCATCGGCTCCGGTCCGGTACTGCAATACAGCAACAGTCGGGCGCGCGAGATACTGGGTCCCGACGCTTTGATCAAGACCGAGTTGACCAGTGAAAGCCAGGTTTTCTATATGGCTGATCAGGTCACTCTCAGCGGCAGTCATTTGCCCTGGCTGCGAGCCTTGCAGGGTCACAATGTGGACGAGGACCTCCTCTTTATGCAGCCCGATATCGGCTCGGGCGATAAGTGGCTGAAGGTTTGCGCCATGCCCCAGAAGTCGCGGGAGGACGATTCTATTGTCGCCACCATTGTGCTGGTGATTGATGTGACCGAATCTGTCCAGAATGAGCATCGCCTGCGGCAGATAAAGCAGGCTTTGCTGGAGGCTGAAGCGGCGGCAAAACTTGAGACTGAAAACAAAAGCGAGGCACAGCCGCAGGATTCTGCACCTCTAGCCCTGATAGCCGATGATCTGCTGCTCAGTCGCATCTTGCTTGCCTGTCAGTTGCGACAGGAGGGCTATGCCGTCCATCTCAGTTGCAATGGCAAGGAAGCGGTGGAAGCGGCCAGCCGGCAAAAGTATGATTTGATCCTGATGGACACCGATATGCCGCTCATGGACGGGTACGCGGCCATGAGAGCTATTCGTGCGGCGGAAAAACAGGATGATGGAGAAACCCTTCATGTGCCGATTGTTGCTCTGACCCCTCAGGTGCGACGTTCTGAGGGTGAGAAGTGCCTGGCGGCGGGGGCCGATGAATACATGGCCAAAACTTCGCACCGTGAGATTTTGCGGCATGTTATTGCTGTGTTGACCGGCAAACCCAGAGATGGCGGCAGCGATTCGAGCGTCAAGGAACCGCAGTCGGTACCCGACATGCAGCTCCTTGAGCAGATATACGAAGGTGAGGATCTGAAGTCGCTCCTGGATCTTTTTGTCATTTCCACTCGACTCTTGCTCGATAACATTCAAGAGTCACTGGCCCGGCGCGACATGCGTGCCGTGCATCACTACGCTTTTTATCTCAAGGGTCCGGCCGCACTTTTGTCGGCCGGTAAGATGGCCAGGCTGTGCGGTGAAATTGCCGAGAGTGCCATCAGGGGCAAGTGGTTTGATGCCGACGATCATTTTGCCGAGCTTACATCCGCCTTCCGGGCTTTCGGCAAAGCCGTGCCATCGGGCACCACCGGTGATGACAAAAAGAGTGCAGGGCAGGATCTGGTCATCACCCAGACTCTGACAATAGATATGCTGGAGCAAAAGGTCGGCCGTCGCCAGGCCGAAAACAGAGCCAGGTCATTTGTGCAGGAAGCCGGCACCACAATGGATGCCATTGCCGCCGCCATCAAAAAATATGACTTTGAAGCGCTCTATCCCCAGGCCAAAAATCTTTCCGCCGCCTGCGCCACTTTTTTCATTGCCAAAGAATTGCGCACCCTGAGCAAGCAACTGGAAATTGCCTGCGATGAGATGCACGTGGACTGGATTGAAGTGGCCGTATTATTTGACCGTATGTCACGCTCTTATAAGGACATCGAGGTGCAGGTTTCCAGCTATCTGGAAAAAAGCACCTCTTCCGTCTGACTTTCCGTGGGCTGCCGTTCGCGCGCCGTGGGCTTGTCAATAATGAGTGAGATCGGCTTGTCTGCCATCGGCGGGAATGGTACTGTTCCAGCCCGGAGACGTGTTTATTGGTGGAGCAACCTGTGATTAGAAAGACCGCGGCAATTTTTCTGGCCCTGTGTATTATTTTCCTGCCGGGTTCCTCACTTCCATGCATTGCCGCTGAAGATGAGACTGTAGCGCTGGAGAAAATATCCGCCGCCGGATCTCCTCCCGCCTCAGAGGCCATGTCATTGATGTTGGCCGGTAAAGAAGACGAGGCTTTAAAAACTTTAGATAATGCATTGCATACGAACGCTGCTGTACCGGCGGATGTGCCCTATTTTTTAGCTGCGTTTGAAAAACAACGTGAAAATTTTGACGCTGCCGCCGCTCACTTATTGCAGGCTCGCACCCTTTATGCAAAGGGACAAAATCTCAACGACCATCAGAAAATGCTGATGACAAAACGCCTCGCTGATTGTTACTACGGTTCCGACAAAATGAAGGAAGCCCTGTGCGAGTACAACATCGCCCTGGCTGATGCGGAGAAGGATCCGGACGGCGCTATCTCTGTGCCGGAAATAATTGAGTCTATGGTAGCTTGCGAAGTCGCTCTCAAGCGTTACGACGTAGCCGAAAAGCATGTCACAACGCTGGTTAATATCTGCCGGTCGCGCTTGCCTAAGGGCGGAATTTTCGAATTTCTTACCTATGCCTGGTCTCTTTTTCAGAAAGCTGATCTCTACCGTCGAACAAATCAGACCGAGAAAATGGCTGAGGTTCGTCTTGAATTGCGTCCTTTGTTGATTAATCTGGTGGAATCCCGCATGAATGCCGAAGCAAACGGGCAGTTCCCTGATTATAAAACCAGGGTCGCCGAGGTGCGAAACATGTATGTGCGTTCGATTAGGCCCAGTACACCGCCGGAGCTGGCCTGGGCTGCAAGCGATTTCAGAGTTAAGACACTACCTATAGTGGCATGGCAGAATAAGACCGGGAAACCGATTGCTTCCGTTATTTGCATCCACGGTCTGGGTCTGGAAAATTGGTCCTTTGCTCACTTCGCCGCTCGCCTCAATGAACGCGGTTATATGGTCTATGCCCTTGATGTGCGTGGTTTTGGCTCCTGGACGCAAACCAAAGGTGAGGAAAATCTCGACTATACACAGACGCTCGCCGATATCCGCAATCTGGCCGAGGTTGTTCTGCAGCGCAACCCGGGAGTGCCCGTCTATGTTTTGGGTGAGTCCATGGGCGGAGCTATCGCGATTAGAGCGGGCGCGCAACTCGGTGATGTGATAAATGGTGTCATTTCGTCAGTGCCTTCAGCCGAACGCTTCCAGGCAAAAAAGATGTCGTTGCAAACGGCAATGCATTTCTTTGTTGATCCCCACAAGGCTTTCAATATTGGTAATACTGTCGCCAATCTTGCCACCTCCAGCGAGCAGGCGCGCTCTGCCTGGAAGGAAGATCCCAAGGCAAAGATGGGGATGACACCAATTGAGCTGATGAAGTTTGCGCTCTTTATGCGCACCACCAAACCGCAGGCCGCCAAGATTACAAAGTTGCCCGTCTTCATGGTCTAGGGCCTGCAGGACCAGCTGGTAAAACCCCAGGGCACCTTCGATTTATTTGATGCCGTCAAATCAACTGACAAAACATTCTTGACCATAGGTAATGCCGAGCATTTGATTTTTGAAAATCGCTCACCGGATCCTATACTTATGGATTCGCTCGACTCGTGGCTGCGACAACATTGTGTAAAGGAGACTGCCAGCAAATGAATGCGCCCGTAAAACTCTTTGTCCGCTACTCACTGGTGCTGGCGTGCCTTGTGGCTGCTACTCCCGGTCTTGTCGCCGCCAGTTTCGCCGCCGATGATAGTGCGGCGGCTTCTTCTGCTTCCGATGCGCCGCCCCTGAGCCAGGCTGAAATCTGGGTCAAACAGCGCTCCCTTCCTGAGTTTATGCAACAAAATCAGGACGCGAAAAAGAAGAAGACACCGGTCAGATCTTTTCTCAAGAGTGTGGCTAAAGGAGCGGGTCAGGAACTCGGCACCTCACTCAGTGATATGGGCAAGGACATGGTGCTTGTCTTCTCGGTGCAGGACATTGACCCCTATGCCAAGAAGGGCCCGCCCAGCAATAAGCCGGCCATCGTCATGAAGATGACTATGGTGGACGGCAGCACCGCTTATTTGCATCACTTTCCCGACAACAGCTTTGCCGTGGAAGACGGCTTTGCCGACGGCACGGTCATGGTGCCGGGCGATAACGGCGAATACATTGTCAAATATCCAAACAATGTGCAGGGCAAGTTGGTCTTTCAGCACAATAAAATCTTGATCTACCGGCCCGACAAAACGGTCACCACTTTTGAAAAGACCGCTTCCGGCAGCTATGAGGTCAGCAACACTAAATTCGGCTACATGGGTACCGCCCGAGCCGATGACACCGACTAGCCCGACTGTCTTTCATGGCCAATTTAGTCGGGAGGCCGATTGTGTAAACTGCCGGATTAAATGTGGCCTTTTGACCGCATTTGCTCCCTTCAGCATATGACCACAATTTGAGTCTGCTGGTAACAGGTTTTGCCTCTGCCTTTGACTGTAAAGATGTTGCCTCTGCGCTATGGTGGCGGCCCCGGGCGCGGATATCTTAAGACGGATACTGCCTGACCAATGGGTGATTTGTGAAAAATAGATTCTTCTCGGCGCTGGCTCCAAATGTGGCCCTCGCTTTGACTTTGTCGTTTGTTGCTCTGCCGCTTTCTACCAGCGCTGCCCTGGCGGCCGGTGATAATGAAAAGATGGACCGCACAATATTGCCCATCCCCGAGCCGGTGATTCCGCATTCGACCGTGCTCGATGCCAGAAACGCCAAGGCGCCCCCGCAGTTCACAGTGCATGCACCAAAATCGGCTCCCAACGTCCTGATTATTCTCGTCGACGACATGGGTTTCGGTCAGTCGAGCGCCTTCGGCGGTCCCGTGCAGATGCCCAATCTTGAGAAACTGGCTAATACCGGTCTGCGCTACAAAAACTTCCACACAACAGCACTCTGCTCACCGACAAGAGCCGCTTTGCTCAACGGCCGCAATCACCATGTCTGCAATATGGGCTCCATTACCGAAACAGCAACGGCCTTCCCCGGTCAGACCGGCAAGCGCCCCAACAGCGTAGCTCCGCTGGCCGAGATGCTGCGACTGAACGGTTATGCCACAGCCGCTTTTGGTAAATCACACGAAACGGCTGTCTGGGAAGTGAGCCCCTCCGGTCCTACCGACCGCTGGCCGACCAGATCAGGCTTCGACAAGTTTTACGGTTTTATTGGTGGTGAAGCCAATCAGTGGGCGCCCACTCTTTATGACGGCCTGACCCAGATCGATCCGCCCAGAGACCCCAACTATCACCTCATTCCTGACATGACCAGTCAGGCAATCAAGTGGATGGATTTCGAAAAATCACTCACCCCCGACAAACCGTTCTTCATTTATTTCGCTCCCGGCGGCACCCATGCTCCGCACCATGTGCCGGCCGAGTGGATAGCCAAGTACAAAGGCAAGTTTGATCAGGGCTGGGACAAGCTGAGAGAAGAGACTCTGGCGCGTCAGAAAAAACTGGGCATGGTGCCCGAAAATGCAGTTCTGGCTCCCAAGCCCGAGGCCATCAAAGATTGGGACAAACTCAGTGACGACGAGAAGAAACTCTTCGCGCACCAGATGGAAGTGTTTGCTGCTTACGGTGAATTTACCGATTACAACGCCGGTAAGCTTATCGATGCCATCGCCGAAAAAGGCCAGCTGGACAACACTCTTATCTTTTATATCGCCGGCGATAATGGCGCCAGCGCTGAAGGCGGCTTCAATGGCCTCTTCAACGAAATGAGCTACTTCAATGGCGTGCCTGAAACAGTTCAGGGCATCCTCAAGCATTATGATGAATTGGGCAGCGCTAACTCCTACGGCCACTATGCCGCTGGCTGGGCCGTTGCCGGTGATACGCCCTTTACCTGGACCAAACAGGTTGCCTCCGATTACGGCGGCACCATGAACGGCATGGCCGTTCACTGGCCTGCCGGCATCAAAGCTAAAGGCGAATTGCGCGGTCAGTTCCACCATGTCATAGACATCGCTCCCACTGTCCTTGAGGCCGCCGGTCTGCCCGAGCCCAAGGCTGTTAACGGCACGGTGCAAACACCGCTCGAAGGTGTGAGCATGCTCTATACCTTTGATGATCCCAAGGCTAAAGATCGCCACACCACTCAGTATTTTGAAATCTTCGGCAATCGTTCCATCTATCACGATGGTTGGTTAGCCGGCTCGGTGCACAAAGCGCCCTGGGAAATGAAACCGCGGGCTACTTTTGAAAACGACAAATGGGAGCTGTATGACACCACCAAGGACTTCAGCTTGACCAATGATCTCTCCAAGTCCAACCCTGCCAAACTCAAGGAAATGCAGGCGCTTTTCATCAAAGAGGCCACCAAGTATCGCGCTCTGCCTCTCGACGATCGCTTCCTCGAGCGCCTAAACCCCGCTCTGGTTGGCCGTCCTGAATTGCTTGAAGGTCGCTCCTCCCTGGATCTCTTTGAAGGTATGACCGGCATGTCCGAGAATGTCTTCCTCAATCTCAAAGACCATTCGGGAACCATCGATGCCAATTTGCAGATACCTGCAGGCGGCGCTGAAGGCGTACTTGTGGCTCAGGCCGGTAAATTTGGCGGCTGGTCCTTCTACCTGAAGGAAGGCAAGCCTGTCTTTACCTACAACTTCCTGGGCGATGTCGAATACACCGTGGCCTCACCAAAGGCGGTGCCTGCCGGTGCGGCAAAAGTCAAATTTGACTTTGCCTATGACGGCGGCGGCCCTGGTAAGGGCGGCACCGGCACCATCTATATCAATGGTGAGCAGGTAGCGCAGGGAAGAATTGAACACACCCAGGCCTTTTGTTTCTCCGCCGATGAAGGCGCCGATGTCGGCTGCGATCTCGGGACCGCGGTATCCAAAAGCTATCAGGTGCCGTTCAAATTTACCGGCAAGATCGACAAGATCACCGTTGCTGTAAAACCCCAGGCTCCCGCCCAGAAAGCGCAGAGCGATGAGGCTCGGCACGAAGGTACGGTTAAGAAGGCGCTTTCAGACTAAGGGGAGTGTCCTGATTCCGGTTCGTCGGCGTTGCTGAAGGCGTTCTCCAGCTCTTCCATTTCGCTGTCTATGCCGGCCTTTAGAGAGTGAAGATCTTCTTCGCTCAAGGCACCTTGTCTGGCCTGTTGGTTGAGGAAATCCTTGCGGAATTCCATCAGCTTGCCTCGGGCCTGCTTGATATGCAATTTGTCGATGGAATGATCGGTGAGCGCCAGTCTCGCCAGTTCTTGTTCGGCGGTCAGGACGCGGCCCTGAAGATCCTGGGCCAGTTTGTTGTAGATAGCCGGTGAGATTTCGCCGCTTGTGTGCATTGTTTCAAGCTTGAGCATTTCGGCTTTATAGCCAAGCAGCAGGGCTTTGTATTTCTCGTAGCGATGGAGCTTTTCGCTCTGCGGGACAAGGCCCAATATGCGCACCAGCGGCTCCATCGTCAGGCCCGGCACCAGCAGGGTGAAGAGCACCACGCCAAAGGTCAAATTGATTATTGCTTCGCGGTCGGGGAAGCTCAGGGGCAGACTGAGGGCCATGGCCATGACCAGGGCTCCGCGCAGGCCGCCCCAGGCCAGAAGTATGCGCCACTGAGCGGGGATGGGCAGTCGTTTTGTGGCAAAAAATGGACATAGTCCGTAGACGACAAGGATGCGCGAAACCAGCACGGCCAGTACACCAAGGCCTATGAGCTCGCCGTATTTGACCATCAGCGGCCATTGCACCTGCAGACCTATTAACAGAAAGAGGAGTGAATTGACGAGGAAGGCGGCGTATTCCCAGAAGGAATTTACGGCCAGTCTGGTGGATGGCGACATGCCTGTGTGGCTGCCGTAGTTACCCAGGACTATGCCGGCTGCCACCACAGCGATGACGGGAGATACATGCAGTCGGTCCGCCAGGAGGAAGGCACCATATGCGGTGACCATCGTGAGCGTGATTTCCAGCAGATGATCGTCGAAGGCCCGGGTCACCCTTGAGGCGATAAAGCCCAGCAGAGTGCCAATTGCTGCCCCGCCGCAGACGACGAAGACGAAGCTGGCGCAACTGCCGGGCAGCGAATACTGACCACCGGATATAACTATGGCCAGGACGATTTTGAAAAGAACGACGGCGGTACCGTCGTTAAAAAGACTCTCGCCTTCCAGAATCATTGTCAGGCGCTTGTCGATGCCCATATCGCGGAAGAGGGCGACGACCGATACCGGGTCAGTGGCCGAGACCATAGCGCCGAAGAGCAGGGCCGTCTGGATATTCATGCCGCCCAAATAATGCAAAATGGCCGCCACTGAAAACATGCAGACGACCACACCGACGGTGGCTAGCATACTGATGCTCAGCCAGTCTCGTTTGAGTGCTTTTATATCAAGGTTCCAGGAAGCTTCAAAGAGCAGGGCCGGCAGAAAAATCATCAGCACCAGATCCGGTGTCATTGTCACTGGCGGCATGATTTTAGATATACCGATTATCAACCCGGCGATGACGAGGGCGACGGCATAGGGCATGCGAATCCACTTGACTGCAACGGCTGTCACCGATGCGGCCAGAAGAAGGGCTATTAAGGTATCAATCGGTAGCGGTGTCTGCGTTGCTTCCATGGTTCTCCCAGAGGCCGATTCTCAAAAGGCATATTTTCCTGAGCATATTTTCCTAAGCATACAATGGCAAAACGAGGCATGACTATTATTGTCATGCCTCGTTTTATGGCAATGGTTGAAATTTGCCCTCAGGAATTGGGCGGATCGTCTCCGTTAGCGTCAAGTTTTCCGGCCAGTTTGAAGTCGGAGGCTTTCACGTTTTCGAGGAATTCTTTGAATTCAGCCGCTTCTTTCTGGTCCTGTTCGGGATTGACCGAGATGCCCACTTCGGCAAGTATCTGGGCCGCGACAAAAACCGGCGCGTCGCACATCAGGGCCAGGGCGATGGCGTCCGAGGGCCGGGCATCGAGCACTATAGTCGGCTCTTTGCGCCTGTTTTTGCTCATAGGGAGTCCTTCTTCGGCCAGCATTCTGCGCTCTTTTTCCTTTTCACGCGCACCGGCGCGGCGCAGGATGATCTCAGCTATGAAGGCATCATTTTTCAATTCGGTTATAACCACTTCCTTGATCTCGCAGCCAAGCTGGAGAATGGTGGCAAATAATAATTCATGGGTGCTCGGTCTGGGCGAGACAATGTTGCGTATGGCGTTACTGATTGCTCTGGCTTCGGGCAGGCCAACCCAGACTGGTAATGCCCGGCGGTTATTTGTATCCTTGAGCAAAAGGACCGAATCCCCGCTATCTTTGTCTATGCCGATGGCGCCAACGTGAACTTCGGTTTTTTCCATGGTTTCCTCGCGATAGCGGTCACTACTGGACTGTTCTCCGCTAATTTCATACTAACAACTTTTGAGGAAATTACCGGCTCCAGGACAATCTACATACTTTCTTAAAGAGTGCGACCGGGTTCGTTTTTGGCCTTTTCCACCAGGGCCCATTCCTCATCATTTATGTCATATACGGCAAAGCGGCAGTCAAAAGCCCGGGTAAAGCCTTTGCCTATGGCGTCTTCCAGGGTGCTTCTGCTGACTTCCGATTTGAGGATCTCATTTAAATTGAAATGTCGCTGATTGTCACCTTGTTCAGGGGCGGTCGCGTCGATATCCCTTGTCGAGCTTTTAGTGCCGAGGAGTTGCGCCATTTTGTCCTGGGCTTGATTGATCATGATCGAGCCGTGTTGCAGTACCGCATTGCGCCGGCGCAACTGAGCGGAGCCGACGATCTTTTTGCCCTGGTACTGCAGATCCGCCTGTGTGGTTGCCTGGAAACAATCTTCATAACTTTTATAGGAGCCGTCGGCGCTTTTGCCCAGGCTGGCTTCCACACCGAGCTCGACAAGCCCGGTAATAAGAGCGTCGCAGATCTGACGATAGGCCCTGGCGACACTGGCTTCCAGGATCGGCTCGTTGCCGGTCTCTACCTCGCTTTCCATTTCCGCCTTACTGGATGCGACAAAGCAGTAGGTAAGCTCGCCCTCGTGCAGCACTGCTCGACCACCGGTCGGTCTGCGCACTACGCCGTAGCCTGCTTTTTGGATGCGCTCAATTGTTTCGGCTGCCACTTTTTGACCGTAACCAAATGATACCGCCGGTGGTGTCCAGCCATAGAAGCGCAATGTGGGAGGGGTTTTGCCCAGCAGATGCTGGTCCAGCAGCACTTCGTCGACGGCCATATTGGTGACCGCGTCGTATTCACCGTATGGGATCAGGCGGAAGGCTCTTGCGCGCACCCTGGTGTCGGCAATCGGCTGCACGTCAATCAAGAAATGCTGGCCTTAATCAGCTTTGGTTTGGGCACTTCGCTGTCGCTAAATTGATAGGCTTCCGCCAGTTTGGCCGAGACCAGCTTGTATTGCTCCTCGCTGTCGCAGTAAATCGTGGCCAGGGCATCGCCACCATTTACGGTATCACCAACTTTGGCTTTGAGGACGACTCCTACGGCCATGTTTATGGGATCGCCTTTTTTTGCTCGGCCCGCGCCCATGAGCTTGCAGGCTTCGGCAACCTTGCGGCCGTCGAGGGCACTGACCCACTTTTTACCGCTGCCGGGGACGAGAAATTCTTTTGTCATTTTGGCCGTGGGCAAAAGGCTGTAGTCGTCTAGGACCTTTGCGTCGCCGCCCTGGGCCTTGATCAAGGTGGCGAAAGTTTTCAGGGCTTCCCCCGAAGATATGAGTTTTTGCAGCTTCTCACGAGCCTCGGCTGTGTCTTTCGCCTTGCCCGCTTCCACCAGGGCGAGCGAGCCCAGCTCCAGGCAGAGCTCACGCAGGTCTTCGGGACCCTTGCCTTTCAGTGTTTCAATGGCTTCGATCACTTCGGTGGTGTGACCTACGGCCATGCCCAGCGGCTGTTCCATGTCTGTGACCACGGCCAGCACCGGGCGCTTCAGTATGCGTCCGACGGCGGCCATTGTTTTGGCCAGTTCCACGGCTTTTTCTTCGGTTTCCATAAAAGCGCCCCGACCGCACTTAACGTCGAGGATGATGAGATTGGCTCCGGCAGCCAGTTTCTTGGACATGACCGAGGCTGCTATCAGGGGGATTGATTCCACGGTACCGGTGACGTCGCGCATGGCGTAGATGCGTCCGTCGGCAGGCGCCAGCTCGGCTGTCTGTCCGGCAATGGCCATGCCGATCTTGCCTACCTGCTCGATAAATTGTTCGGTGGAAATATCAACTTTAAAGCCGGGAATGGCCTCCAGTTTGTCTATGGTGCCGCCGGTATGACCCAGTCCCCGGCCGGATAGTTTGGCCATGGGGATGCCGGCAGCGGCCAGCAGCGGTACAAAAACCAGGGTGGTTTTATCGCCCACGCCGCCGGTGGAGTGTTTGTCGCCGATGACCGAGCCCAGGGCCGACAGGTCCAGGACCTGCCCCGAATGACACATGGCGTCGGTCAGCCAGGCCGTTTCTTCCAACTCCATGCCGCGCCAGCAAACCGCCATCAACCAGGATGAAAGCTGGTAGTCCGGAATCGAGCTGTCCATGATGCCGTCGACCAAAAATTTGATCTCTTCCGGGCTGTGTTTTTTGCCGGCCCGTTTGGCCAGAATAATATCCAGCATGCGCACCGGGTGGGTACTTAGGACCATTTCTTCTCCTGGCTTTTTAAGCCCTCTTGACGACTGCGATTAGACCTGCATAATAGAACTAGGAGCGTGACCGCAAGAAATATACTAGAAGTCTCTCTGGTCCGCTCCCCTTCTTTTTGGCAACCTAACTATTGGCTTCGGTGTCTGATATTTCTAGATCGATTGTGCTCAGGGACGATTGCTCCCTGGGCCAGATTGATTTTATCAACTGTTTGCCGATAACGACTGTTTTGCTGCGCGAAAAGCCCGACAGATTGAGCCTTCAGTTGGATACCCCCGGTGCCCTCAATTCACTTTATCGTACAGGTCACCTGGATCTCGGGGCGATGAGCAGCCATTTTTACCTGGAAGACGGCGGCTTCGAGCTGTTCCCGTCCATCTCCATTGCCGCCCGCGGCCCGGTGGGTTCGGTTCTCTTTTTTGCCCGCAACCTCAAAGACGGGATGAAAATCGCCGTCCCCAGCGCATCCGCTTCTTCGGTCAGTCTGCTGCAAATTTTGCTGGCCGAAAAATACGGTATAACAGCCCGGATTTTCGCCCTCGATCAACCCGGTGTAGATGCTGATGCCGACGGCTTTCTCACCTTTGGCGACAGCGCATTGCTGACCGACCACAAGCTCAAGCAAAGCGGTCAGATCTCAGCCTTTGAGCGCATTGATCTGGCCCAGTGCTGGTTTGAACTCTACAAACTGCCCATGGTGTTTGGCGTCTGGGCTGCGCGCAGAAGCTGGAAAGAAAAGCATCCCCAGGATTTTGCCGCCATTGCCGGCTATCTGGCCGGGGCCGCAGCCAAGGGCCTGGGACGGGACTTCCCGGCGGTTTTGCAGGAAGCGGCGCGGCGAACGGCTTTGAGTAGCGAGCGCCTGACCGACTATTACCTCAAAGAGCTCGATTATTCGTTCACCGCTGAGCACGCCGAGGGCCTTGAGCTTTACCGCAATCTCTGTAAAAAGCACGGCCAACATATTAAGTAACTGTTTTATATAAGATTAAACGGCGTTATACTGAACTTACTCATCTAACCGCGACAGACGCCAGACTTTTACTATGACATCGGGCTTTGAAGATTCCAGCGCAGGCATGCCCTACCGCGACCCCCAGAGGGACGGTCCTTTTGTGCTGCGCAACCGCTGGCAGGTAGTTGATTACCTGGGTCAGGGCGGCATGGGCACTGTTTACCTGGCCAAGGACTTAAATCTCGACGATCGCAAATGCGTTGTCAAAAAACTGCGCGACGACTTCTTCCGCGAAGAAGACAAGGAAAAGGCGCAACAGTTTTTCCTGCGCGAAGCCAAAGTGCTGAGCAAATTGCAGCACCCCAATATCGTTCTGGTGCTCGATTCCTTCCGCGAGGGCGATGACTACTATCTGGTCATGGAGTATGTCGAAGGTCATAACCTGCACGACATGCTCAAGGAGCGCGAGGAGCCCTTCACCGAAGAGCAAGTGCTGACCTGGGCCAGGCAGGTTTGCGACGTTTTGCATTACCTGCACTGCAACGATCCGCCCGTTATTTATCGCGATTTGAAGCCAAGCAACATCATGATTGATACCAAAGACAGGGTCAAACTGGTGGACTTTGGTATCGCCCGACTTTATCAGGAAGAAGGCGACAACACCCATGTTGTTTCCCAGGGCTATTCGCCGCCCGAACAGTACTGGGGCGGTGCCGATCCGCGTTCCGACGTGTACGCTCTGGGCGCCACGATGTACTTTTTGCTGACCGGACGCGAGCCCCTGGCTCTGACTGTGTCATCCCCCCGCGACAGCCGTGCTGATGTTTCCGAGGCCGCCGATCTGATCATCCAGCGGGCGACGCAGCAGGATGTATTCCTGCGCTATCAGTCCGCCGCCGAGATGAAGGAAGAGCTCGACTATGTCCTGGAAGGCGAGCCGCAGCCGGTGCAGCATTTCAAATGGCTGGAGGTGGCGGTTGGTGTAATCGTCATGTTTGCTTCGGTTATAGGCTGGTTCGGCTACAGCAAATTTGTCGAGGTGCAGAAAAACGCCGAGATTGCCTTGGACAGCAATCGCACCGAGCGCATGCGCCTGGAGAAACAGCTGGAAGAAGTGCGCATGAACGAAGCGCGGCTGACCAAGATAGTCGAGGCCAACATTTCCAAGGAGCTGAAAGGCGGCAAGCGCGAGCATACATCGCTCTTTTCCATGCCCGAGGGTAGCAACGGCGCCCCGGCCGGTTCTTCTGATACTGCCGGCAGTGCGTCGGCCTTCAATGTCTTCAATTTCCCCGGCCTCGGCCATAAGGACGACGGCGGTCAAAACGGCGGTTCAAACACGGACTCAAACGGCTCCGGGGGCGACGGCAGTGGCTCTCTGGCACCTCCCGTGGCTATGACCTATCCCAGCTACAGTGACTCCGCCGGCAACGAGCCCAAGCCCTCCAGGTTCAAAGACCAGGCTCTGGTGGACCGTGACGAAAGTCAGCTGACCGATCCCGAGGGACTGGCTCCCCTGGAAGAAGACACCCAGCGTTGAAGCAAAACAGATTAAATTCTTTCCCGCTTGGCAAGTTTTAATCCTTCTAATTCTCGGCTTTTTGCCGGCTTTTGGCGGGAAAGTCAAGAGGGGGCGCTGCTTCGGGGCGTGGTAGCTTTTTTGACCTCCGCCTAATTAGAGGAAACTGTCCGTATACTTTATCGTCCACTTTGGAGTTAGCTAATTCTCGAAAGCCAAGAGGTGGCTTATAATAGGGATAATCAAGTTTAGTAGGTCGATTGCCCGCAGCGGCAGTCCCGCGTTGGTATCACGGTCGCAGTAATTAAGGCATAGCCTTCTGGGAAAGTAGAACATGGCAAATATCAAAAAACACTTCAATTTCTCGCTGTCAAACCTTCCTCGGCCGCGCTGGAATGTGCTCGATATGATCCACATTGTCGGCCGTGACTCGATACCGACCTATTTGTTCTGCGACATCGATATGACTTTCGCCGAAGACCTGCGAGCAAGACTTAAATCCGCCGGTCAGAAAGTGACCATCACCGCCATTCTGCTCAAGGCCATAGCCATCGCCCAGCGCGCCCATCCCGAGAGCCGTACTTCACTTCTGCCCTTCGGCAAGACTGTTACCTTCCACGACATCGTCGCCGGCTTCACAGTCGAGCGCTACATCGGCGAACAGCCGGCCGTATTTTTCGGTGCCATCGACAATCCCGACACCAAATCGGTTGAGGAAATTTCCTCCGAGCTCAAGCAATATGCCGAGTCCGATATGGAGCAGATGGAACACCTCGATCGCCAGCACAAATTCAACAGCATGCCCTGGTGGTTCAGACGCATTATTCTCTGGGCCGGCCTGCGTTTCCCTAAAGTCAGATTGACTTTCATGGGTGCTACTTTCGGCCTCAGCTCACTGGGTAAATGGGGCATGACCGGGCTTATTCCGCCCTGCGTCTCCACATCCACCTTCGGTATTGGATCGGTGGAGCCCAGACCTGTGGCCCGCGACGGCAAAGTTGAAATCAGACCGATGATGACCATTATCCTCAACTTCGACCATCGTCTTATCGACGGTGGACCGGCCGCAAGATTCATGGCCGACGTCAAACGTCTGCTGGAAGGCGACCTGGAAAATTACATCCAGATCGATGTGCCCGAAGGCAAGATATCGCTCGATCAGGCCCTGCTCTCGTAATTGAAAATTTAGCGACGGGCGCTGTAGCGATCAATCAGTTCGCGTATGGCCGGCACTGCGCTTCTTGCCGCCCGTTCACCGGCGTCGACGCATTTTTGCGCATCGGCTGAGTCGCGCGATATGATACCGACACCGGTTACATCCGGGTGGATTATATAGTCGGCCATGGCCTGTTCGTTTTGATCGATCAGTGAGTAGTGCAGAGTCATCACCCTGTGTGCGACACTGCCGAATTTTTTGAAGAATGGCTCCTCCAGCGGCGTCACTTTTTCATCGATGTCGATGGCGATGACAATGTCGGCTCCCATTTTTTTAGTCTCGCCGACGGGCAGGTTGTCCAGCACTCCGCCGTCGACATACAACGCCCTGTCCAGTTTGACCGGCTTGCGCAGGGCGGGGATGGCACAACTGGCCTGCAGTGCCTGACTGAGATTGCCTGATTTGAGGGTGCGCGCTTTGCCGTCCAGCAGATCGACGGCGACGGCCCCGAAGGGGATGCGCAGATCTTCGATATTGCGATCCGTAGCCGGTACCTGTTTGTTCAGATAGTCGGCAAATTTTTTGCCGCGGTAAAGGCCGTCATAGGTGTCGAGGCCCATCAGCCGCGGTGTGTAAAAGAGTGGGATGACGAGCACGCGCATGGCTAGAGGCACTGTGAGGAAAGCGTGCATGAATTTCTTTTTGGTGAACTGTTCTTGTATATGATTGGGGGTCATGCCGGCGCTATAGAGTCCACCGACAACCGCACCTGTGCTGGTGCCGACAATGTAGTCGACCGGGATGCCTTCTTCTTCCAGTACTTTCAGTACTCCCACGTGCGCCGCAGCCCGCACACCGCCGCCGCCGAGGGCCAGTCCTATCTTCGGGCGACTGATCGATATGCCGCTTTTTACAACTTTTGTGCCACCGTCGCCGTCATCTGCCCGGGCCGCCGGTGCTGCAGCTGTGCTGCAAGAGACCAGGCACAGCAAGGCCAGAGCACATCTGACTATCGACTTTTGCACGGTTATGTCCAGATCCACTGCATGCGCGCCGGCACGTTCCATCCCAGTTTTGCCAGGGTTTCGTCCAGGGAGAGAGATTCGTTTTTGCATTTTTTGAGAGCCGTCACTGCCTGCTCGGAGGAGATGAAGCCTTGCGAATAGAGGGAGAAAGTGCGCAGCGCGGTGTAAAGCATGGCCTCGCTGAGGGCCTTTGCCACCAGCAGTTTTTTGCCCATCTTGATGGCGCTCTTTTCGGCGGGATCGCAGACTTTGACCAGTTCTTCCTGGACTATAAGTCCGGAGTCAACGAGCAAGTTGGCCGGACCAAAATCTTTGGCCAGGGCCTGGGTGCCGGGATAGAGTTCGGCCACGGCCTGATAGACCGAGATGCCGCGATATTTTACCTGTCTAAGGGCTTCAGCCGCCTGGAATGCTCTGACTGTGCTGTTTGCCACCATGTCCTGCAAAACAATCGCCGCTTCCAGGAGGTCCTGGGTGACAAGGCCCTGCTCCAGCAAAATCTGCCCGAATTGTTTTTCTTTGATCAACTCGATCTCCAGACATTCCAGCATGTCGCCTTCGGAAAGGAAACCGGCCATCAAGACGAGTTCGCCGATTTTGACTGTCTGTCCGGCTTTTTCTACATAAAGATTGAGTTCAAACAGGGCCTGTTCGATGCTGACCCGGCGCCTGCCCACGGTTAGAAGGGCCTGCACGGCCTGTTCCTTTGTGATGCGACCGTCGCGCACAAGCAACTGGGCGGTGAGCGCGGCATTCATGATCCAACCGGAAAGGTCGCGGTTGAGCACCAGGATGCGGCCCATTTGCATGCCGGTGTCCTTGGCCTTGATAATGGCCCGACCCAGCTGTTCGTTGGTGATGAGTTCTGTAGACAACAAAAGCTCGGTCATCGGACTGGTGATCGATTGAACCGTTTGTGTCTTCTTGTGCACAGAGTTGAGGACGCCGATGGCGTCGTCGATGTTCATGTTGTTCTGGCGAGCCAGTCTCAGTGCTTTCACCGCCAGATCAACGGTGGCCTTGCCGGAGCGCACCAGCTCTTCGGCTTCCAGCACGGTTTTCATAGTTGATTCGCCCACTGCATTGAGCATCGCAATAGCTCTGGGCAGGGGCACATTCAAGCTTCGGGCAGTCTGCATCGCTTCGTCCAGCTTTGGCTGTGAAACGATACTTGCCCCTAGAAGCAATGTGGGGAGGGCGTCGGCCGTGGCCTGCTTTTCTATCATGAATCCTGGTCTTTCGGGGTGCTTATTAGATAACTGATTACGCCAGCCGATGGGCTCGGGCTTAAAATAAAATGGGTAATTGTACTGTACCAATTTGAAGCATTTCTCTAACGCTTAACCTCCTCTATATTTCATGCCGGTTGAATTTTAATCTGGGTGCCGGCGGTGGGATGGCCAAATTCGTCTGCGGCGCTGCCGCCGCGCTTGAACAATTCCCAGTAACGACGGTCGTGCCCCGAGGAGCCGGGGGCAAAAGCCAGATCGCCTTCCAGCACATTGAAGCTGCCGGTGGCGACTGTGGCGGCACTCAGATGCTGGCCGACCGAGACCTTTATCCTCATGCCCGGAGTCAGGGCCTCTAGTTTGGCATCACCGGTGCGCATGGTCGTCTTCAGATTGCCGAATGAGTCGACATAGCCAATCACGTCTTTGGGTTCATCCGGTACCACTTCGGTAATGTTCAGCTTGTGCTGAATAAATGAGAAATCTCCGCGGCTGGCCTTGCTTACGGCAATGGGGAAATAATCGCGCGAGCGAAATTGCGATCCGGCCTCTTCTACGTTGGTGCTCCACAATTCCTGGATTTCATCGCGGATAAAGGCCAGTGAAAATCCGGAGTTGACCGCCAGCACTTGCACGCCGTTCTTCAAAGTGGCAAATAAGAGACCTTCTCCTTCGTTGTTGCTGCGCGCTTCTTTGCGGTCGCGGCGCGGTGCCGTGTTGGCGAAGACCAGAAGATTCTTCGGTCTGAGATCTGTGTCGGCCAGCGCTAATTGCGCCACGACAAAGCCGGTCGAGACCGTGTCGAAGGGATGGACGCCGGTGATATGCATCCTGGTGTCATCGTGCAACTTTGCCGCCAGGGCCGCCATAACCTCGGCCCAGGCCAGATCCGCCGGGGCGTAATCGCATACCAGGTGAATGAAAGAACTCATCTTTTCTCCTTGCTGTTTGCTTCTTTGACCATATTTGTCAGCATCACCGATAGCTCCTGTAGTTTGAACGGTTTGCGCACATAATTATTGGCGCCGGCCGCAATCGCTTCCTGTCTGTCGTCGTTACTCGATCCGCCGGTCAAGACAAGCACCGGTGTGGTGCCGCCGGCGGCGCGAAATTTTTTCAAAACTTCAACGCCGTACATGTCCTGCAGGTGCCAGTCGAGGAGTATCACGTCAAACTTCAAAACCGCGAGCTGTTCCAGAGCTTCCAGACCGGTGCCGCAGCCCTGCACCGTGTGCTTCTCAAAGATGAGCCATTCGCGGATCATGTCGCGGAGATTTTCATCGTCTTCTACGATAAGTATTCTGGCCAATGGAAGCTCCCTGCAGATTACGATTTCATATCAGGTATCGACGCAAACAAGACAATTGCGCCCCTGTTCTTTGGCCCGGTAGAGGCGGTGGTCGGCAATTTTAATCAGAGTGTCCAGCTCGCGCCCGTCATCGGGATAGGAGACCAGTCCGGCGCTGAAAGTAATGCCGAAATTTTCACCATGGTCACCGGTAAAAGTTTGCGAACGCAGCTCTTCCAGGGCGCGCTGCAGCGCACCACGGGCGGTGTCTTTCTGGATGTGGCGAAAGGCCACTATAAATTCTTCCCCACCCCAGCGTCCGCGCACGTCTTCCACCCGGAAGCGCTTGCGCAGAAGTTGCCCGACCTGCGCCAGTACCTTATCTCCGGCCATGTGGCCGTAGGTGTCGTTGATCTTTTTGAAGTGGTCGACGTCGATAAGTGCCAGGCTGAAAATCAGCTCGTTGCGGCGGGACTCCTCCGCCATGTCCTGCAACTCTTCCATAAAAGCGCGGCGGATCAATAGACCGGTGAGCACGTCTTTATTGGATCTTTCCTTGAGCAGGCGGGCTCTTTCCAGTCGCACTTTTACCCGGGTGAGCAACTCCACTCTCGCCACCGGCTTGGGCAGGTAGTCATCACCGCCGGCTTCGAAGGCTGCCAGTCTGGTTTCAAGTCCGGTCTGGCTGGTGAGAAATAAAATAGGCAGATCGCGGTAGTGCGCGTCCTGGCGAATCATGCGACAGATGTCGTAACCGCTGACCAGGGGCATGGTGATATTGAGCAAAACAAGATCCGGATGATAGTCGTGCAGGGTCTCCATGATGTCGCCCGGCTCGTTGATGCAGCGCACCAGCATGCCTTCCTGGCCCAGCGTGGCAGCCACCGTTTCGCTAAAATCCTGATCGTCGTCCATGACCAGTATGCGCGGCCTGCCTCCCTGTCTGGCGTTGACCAGATAATCAATGGCATCGTCCAGGATATTGGGAGCAAAAGGCATCTCCAGCATTAAAGAGGCACCGGCATGGGTTGAGTCTTCAATGTATTTTTGCTGCTTGGAGGTGGAGAGAAAGGCCACCGGCAGACTGTCATAGTTGGGCAGTGAACGCAGCTCCCGGGCCAGGTTTAGCGATGGTCCCGGCTGGGCTGTGTCGATGTCTATCAGCACCGCATCCAGGGACAATTTTTGCGCTATGGCCACGGCGTCTTCTTTTTCCTGACAGCAGATAACCTGCACCGCTTGCATTTTTGAATCATCGCGAATTTTTCTGAAACTGGCCGGTGCTTCTTTTGATACCACCAGTACGCGCACCGACGAGGACATATCAAAAGTATCGAAATTGTCTTCGGGCAGAGGCTCCGCGCCCTCGGCTTCCGGGGCCATGCTCAGCACTCTTTCATCCGGATTTTCCAGGGTGGCAAAGGCGCGTTTGTCGACTTTTGAGCTGGGATTTTCGGCAATGGCATGGGCGTTGGTTGTGACCAGTTTCATGATCAAATCAATCTCTTCCCAGGCCACGTCATAGTGACCGAGGTCGCCTTCTTTAATGGCTACCAGAGCCTTTTCCAGAGAGCCGGCCGATTCTCCCAGTATGCCGAAGCCGCAGGACGTGGCGGTGCCTTTGAGATTGTGCGCCAGGCGAATTGCTTCGATCAAATGACTGCCGACGGCCGGATTGGTGCGGCTTATTGCAATCGCTTCCTTGAGCTTGAAGACACGCTCCGGCAGTACCCTCAGGTAGTTTGCCTGCAGTGTGCGCAGAGTGGCTTCCTCCGGACCCAGCTCGCCCAGGCTGAAGGCTGCCTGAGAATCAAAAATACTCTCCAGTTGCGCGCCAAAGAGACCGGCCTTAATAGGCCTGTGTATAACCAGGGCAACTTGCAATTCTTTCACCAGCTGCTGGTAGATGCGCGCGTCGCGCCAGACTTTTGATATCAGTACAATCGGCACCTGGGAATTGATCTGTCTCAGTTTTGTGATCAGTCCGATTCCGTCTATGTCGTCGAGCTCGTCGCCGACCACAATCAGATCGTATTCCTGGCCAATAAGCTTCTCTACTGCCACTGTGCCCGTCGGCGTCTGTTCGATTTCATGGCCGCGGGCGACGACTAGAGTCTTGAGCAGAGTTGCTACGGACTCTTCCTGTTCGGCGTGCAAAATGCGCTTGCTCATTTTCTTGTTATTCTTTTTGAACTAATCGCGCTTTTCCAGATCAAGGGAGGCGGAGTTGATGCAGTAGCGCAGATTGGTTGGCTTGGGTCCATCGGGGAAAACATGTCCCAGATGTGAGCCGCATTTGGCACAGGTGACTTCGGTTCTGACCATTCCATGGGTCATGTCCTTGTGCTCGGCAACACTGTTTTCATTTAGTGGGATATAAAAGCTGGGCCAGCCGGAGCCTGAATCAAACTTGGTTTCGCTGTCGAAAAGTCCCTCGCCGCAGCAGGCGCAACGGTAGGTGCCGGCATCGTGGCAATCCCAGTACTTGCCTGTAAACGCACGCTCGGTGCCCTTTTCGCGGCAAATATTGTATTGCTCGGGGCTGAGCTTTTCGCGCCAATCGGGTTCCTGGGTGATGTTAGGGCTCGGATTGTTCTTTTCGTCGCTCATTCCTGTTTGACCTCTCAAAAGCACTTAAATGTTGCTTGCTATGCACCATTATGACCGGGTCGGAGTGATTTGTTGCCGTTGACATTTACTCAGCACGGTTTTGGTTGCCAGGGTGTCAGCACCAGCGCTCCGCTGACCTGTCCGGCCCGCAGTCGATCCAGGGCTTCGTTGGCCTGCTCCAGGGGCAGGGCTTCGGTGCTGGTTGTCACTTTGTGCTTGGCAAGAAAGTCCATAAATTCATGGCCGTCGGCGACAGTTAAATTGGCTACCGACTGAATGGTGCGCTCATGCCAGAGTAATTCATAAGGCAGGGCCGGAATATCGCTCATATGAATGCCGCCCAGCACGAGGCAGCCGCCCGGCGCAAGACTTTTAAGCGCAGCGGGCACAAGGGCGCCGCTGGGGGCAAATATTATGGCCGCGTCCAGCTCCTCGGGTGATGGCTCGGCGCTGGACCCGGCGTAGACGGCACCGAGGCCGCGGGCAAATTGCTGCGCTTGCTCATCCCCCGGTCGCACGAAGGCGTAAACTTCGTAACCCAGATGAATGGCCACCTGAGCCACTATGTGACCGGCTGCTCCAAAGCCGTAAATGCCCAGTTTGCCGCCGGCTGCGTCCAGGGCGGGGCGGGCAAAACGGAGCGAACGCCAGCCTATGAGACCGGCACAGAGCATGGGGCTGAACTCCTGCGCCGAGCGGTCGTCGTGGACAGCCGGCGGCAGTATAAATGTATGCCGGGCGTCGGCCACGGTGTACTGAGCAAAGCCCCCGTCTATTGTGTAGCCGGTAAAACCGGGATTGAGGCAGAGATTTTCCCTGGCCGAAAGGCAGTAGGGGCACTGGCCGCAGGTTGAGCCCAGCCAGGGCACGCCCACCCAGAGGCCCACGGTCATTTCTAGAGCCTGAGTCTTGGCTCCCGCTTTCACTATTTTGCCTACTATCTCATGGCCCGGTATGACCGGCTTTTTGGGCGCTTTCAGGTCGGCGTCCACAACGTGCAGATCCGTGCGACAGACGGCACAGGCCCGCACTTCAATCAGCACTTCGCAGTCCCCGGGCTCGGGCAGAGGCAGACTGCGGCAGGTAAGCGGCTTGCCGCCCTCAAAGACCATGGCCCGCATCTGTTCGCCCGGCACTAGCCGTCGGCCCGGTCGGCAATCGCCAGTTTTACCGGCACCAGCTCACCCTGGCGCAAAATCATAAATGTAATGGTGTCGCCAATTTTGTGCGCCCGGGCCAGGGCTCCGAGTTCTCTGGCGCTGCTCACTTCCTGGTCGTCGAGCTTGGTGATCACATCGCCCACCTGGATGTTGCTGGCCGCCGCTGGGCTGTTGGCGTAGACCTTGTCCACGACCACGCCTTTGACGTCGGCGCCTACACCGAGCTCATCGGCCAGGGCGGGGGTCAGGTCCGCCATGTGCAGGCCGAAGTAGGGTCGACTGACCTTGCCCTTGGCCAGAAGCTGCCTGGTCACATCCTCAAAAACTTCCGACGGGATGGCAAAGCCGATATTTTGCCCCTGACGACTGATGGCGGTGATAATGCCCACCACTTCGCCTTTGATGTTGAGAAGCGGTCCGCCGGAGTTGCCGGGGTTGATGGCGGCGTCGGTCTGAATCAGCTTCATTTGTTGCGAGACTTCATCCACCGAGCGGTCCAGGGCGCTGATGATGCCCAGGGTGACCGAATGGTCAAAGCCCAGGGGGCTGCCGATGGCAATGGCCCAGTCTCCGGGGCGAAGATTTTTGCTTGTGCCCAATTTGGCTACGGGCAGGTCTTTGGCATTGATTTTGACGAGAGCCAGGTCGGTGATGGCATCGCGTCCGACGACCCGGCCGTCGTAGACCTTTTTATCTGAGAGCGTCACTTTGATTTCGTCGGCGTCGCCCACTACATGTCTGTTTGTGAGGATGTAGCCGTCGGCTTTGATAATCACCCCCGAGCCGGTGCCGCGGCTCTGGTAGGCCTGGGTCAGGCCGGGGCCAAAACTGGGGACGCCAAAAAAGGAATCGCCAAAACCAAAGGACCAGGGGCTTATCTGCACAACTTTCATGGTGTCGATATTGACCACCCACTTGCTCGCCCCTTCGGCAATGTCGCCTATCGTATTGGAGCTGATCACGCCCCCACCCGGGAGAGCGGGACTGGGGTTGCTGATAGCGGCTACGGGGTCAGTTTTGCTGACGGGCTGGTCCTTGTCTTTGAGGCCGATGGCCTTACCCAGGACGAAGGCGGCGGCAATGACAAGCCCTATAAGCACGCCCAGCACCAGCGACCCTGTCTGCACACCGCCCCTGCGGCTGCGCCCGCAGCGGTAAAGATATCTGGATTGGCTTTTATACATATAAATAAGTGGTCCTTGGGGAACAAGTGAAGCACTAACCTAATCACAGGCAAAATTTATTATATTGACTTTTCAACCAAACTTTTGAGGCCAGACTTGGACGGTAAAGAAAGTAAAGCGCGGCAACCAATCCATCTAGTCGTCGGTTTGATACTGGCGGTGGTGGCGCTCTGTCTGGCGGTGTATTTTTACCTGTGCATTCCCACCCCCGGCGATAATGGTGCCAGGTTGCGCGATAAGGAAGTGCTGGCGCTGCGCAACAGTGCCGGTACTTTTATCCGTGATGGTCGTTTTGACGAGGGCATAGCCAGGCTGAGCCGGGCTCTGACTCTGACGCCGGGCAATCCCGTTGTGCTCATGGACAGGGCGGCGGCGTTTTACAGGAAGAAAGAATATGCTTCGGCTCTCAATGATTACCAGGGGGTACTCAGTCAAAAAGGAGTGCCCGAGGGCGTTGCCGAAGACGCCCTCTTTGGTGTGGCGCTGACCCAGGCGGCCCTTGACCGCAATGAGCAGGCCATTGCCACCCTGCATGATCTGCAGGCGAAAAACACCCATTTCATCCGTGCCTATCAACTGATGGGCGATATCTATCTCAAAAGCAAGGACAGCGAAGCGGCTCTGGATGCCTATACCCAGGGTCTGCGCCTCAATCCTAAATCTCCGGTTTTGCATTACGATCGGGCTGTTGCCTATCTGCGTCGTGATATGAACGAGCAGGCTTTTGATGATCTGTCGAAGGCGGTGGAGCTCGATCCCCGCTCCCTGCCTCTGCGCATAAAGCACGCCAACCTGGCACAGAAGCTTGGCCGGCTGGGCATCGCCGACAATGACGCCCAGGAGATTTTGCGCCTGGAGCCGGACAATCGTACTGCTCTATCCTGGCTCAAGTCACGGAAAATTGCCCCGCAAAAGTAAAATTTGGGGCAAGAGGTCCGGCAATCGGTCACAATATTTGCTTTGGGGGTAGCTTCCTACGTGAGCCAGCTCACTGCCGATGATTTCAGCCTGGTAAGAGTCACCGATCGGGGACTCTACTGCCAGCTCGGGGATTTTTATATCGACCCCTGGCGGCCGGTGGAGCGGGCCCTCATTACTCACGGTCATTCGGATCACGCCCGCATGGGCTCTGCTCATTATGTTGGACACAAGCATGGCCTGGGCATTTTGCGCATGCGTCTGGGAGAAGATGCTGACCTCACCGGCGTTGAGTACAGTGAGGAGCTGACCATGGGCGCGGTCAAGGTGAGCTTTCATCCCGCCGGGCACATTTTAGGATCTTCGCAGATAAGGATGGAATACAGGGGTTTTGTCACTGTCGTCTCCGGCGATTACAAGACGCAGGAAGACTCAACCTGTCCACCGATTGAGCCGGTTAAGTGCAATGTCTTTATCAGTGAGTCCACTTTTGGCCTGCCGATTTATAAATTTCCCTCTCCCGCTTCGGTGATGGACGAAATCAATGCCTGGTGGCAGGCCAATAAGGAAGCCGGCAAAGTAAGCATCATCTACGCCTACAGCCTGGGTAAGGCCCAGCGTATCCTGGCGGGGGTGGATGCCTCAATTGGACCAATCTATACCCACGGTGCCGTCGAGGCACTGAATGCGGTGTACCGTGGAGCCGGTGTCAAACTGGCTGATACCACTTATGTCGGCAACGTCGAGTTCAGTCGTGATCAGTGGGCTCGTTCCGGCGCACTCATTGTCGCTCCGCCCAACGCCCAGGGCAGCACCTGGCTGCGTAAATTTGGCCCTGCCTCCGAAGCTTTTGCCTCCGGTTGGATGCGCATCCGCGGCACCCGCAGGCGGCGCTCCCTGGACCGCGGTTTTGTCCTCTCGGACCACGCCGATTGGGCCGGTTTGCTCAGCGTCATAAAAGCCACCGAGGCGCAACGAGTTTTGATTACCCATGGCTATGCACCGCCTCTGGTGCGCTACCTGGCTGAAAGCGGCATCAGCGCCGACAGTCTTGAGACCGCTTACGGCGGTGAGGACGCTGAGGAGATAAAAGAAGGGGGCGGCGATGAAGAGATTCGTTGAACTCTATCTAGCCATTGATGCCACCACAAAAACTTCGGGCAAGCTCGCTGCCCTGAAGCAATATTTCCTTGCCGCCAGCCCGGAAGATGCGGCCTGGGCGATATTTTTTCTCACCGGTCGCAAACTTAAAAGGCTGGTGCCGACCGCTAATTTGCGCGGACTGACGACCGAGCTTGCCGGCCTCAGTGACTGGATGTTTCAGGAGTGCTATGACTCGGTTGGCGATCTGGCCGAGACTATGGCCCTGCTCGCTCCCGAAAAGGAAAGTGTGGGCGAAGACCTGAGTCTCAGCCAGTTTGTGCAGGCCCGCGTTTTAACCCTGCGGGATCTCGACGACGATTTGCTCAAGCATGCCCTCACCGAAACCTGGTCGCAGCTTGACGTCGATCAAAAGTTTGTATTCAACAAACTTATCACCGGCGGCTTTCGAGTCGGTGTCTCGCAGCAGCTTGTGATCAATGCCCTGGCTCTTGTCAGTGGCCTGGAAAGTTCTACCATTGCCCATCGTCTGATGGGCGAGTGGCAGCCGACGGCTGCATTTTATCTCAGTTTGATTGACGCCGACGCTCAGGACAGCCATATCTCCAGGCCCTATCCTTTCTATCTGGCTCATCCCATCGCCGAGGAGCCTTCATCGCTTGGGGATATTTCGGAATGGCTGGTTGAGTGGAAATGGGATGGCATTCGCGCGCAAATAATAAAGCGTGGCGGCCAGGTCTTCATCTGGTCGCGCGGCGAAGAGCTCGTAACCGAGCGCTTTCCCGAGCTGGCCCAGGCTGGTGCGCGTCTGCCCGACGGCACAGTACTCGATGGCGAGATCCTGGCCTTTCACGAGGGTGACGTCCTGCCCTTTGCTAAATTGCAGATGCGCATCGGTCGCAAGTCATTGAGCAAAAAAATCCTGGCCGAGGTGCCGGTGGCATTTATGGCTTTTGACATGCTCGAGTGCGATGGGCAGGATCTGCGCGCCACCGCCCTTGAGGTCAGGCGCGAAAAGCTCACCGCCCTGCTCACCCCCGGGGCCTGCGAGATGTATCCCAGTTGCAGGGACGCCCTCAGTCAGTATCTCCGGGTCTCATCACTTCTGGACGTGGCCGACTGGCCGGCCCTGGCCTCCATGCAAAATCTCAGTCGTTCTTTGAAAGTCGAAGGGGTGATGCTCAAAAGACGCGGCTCCATATATGGTGTCGGTCGCAAAAGGGGCGACTGGTGGAAGTGGAAAATTGATCCTCTCTCCATCGACGCCGTATTAATTAACGCCCAGCGTGGACACGGCCGCCGGGCCACGCTTTATACCGACTACACCTTTGGAGTCTGGGACCAGGGCAAGCTGGTGCCCATTGCCAAAGCCTACAGTGGTCTGACCGATGAAGAAATCAATAAAGTCGACGCCTATGTGCGCAAGAACACCCTGGAGAAATTTGGTCCGGTGCGCACGGTCAAACCCGGCCTGGTAATGGAGATTGCCTTTGAAGGGATTCAATATTCACCGCGGCACAAATCAGGCATCGCCGTGCGCTTCCCTCGCATAGCAAGACTGCGCGAAGACAAGCCGATTGAAGAGGCGGACAGTTTGCTGCAGCTCAAGAGTTTGCTTCCCCTGGGCCGGGAGGGCGATGCATAAATGGGCGCAAGGACTCTCAGTAAAAAAGTCGATTCCACAAAAACCATGCTTGCCTGGTTTAAGGCCAAGGGTCTGAAGCCCTTCAAATTTCAAAAGGACACCTGGGACGCTTATCGCCATGGCATGAGCGGTCTGATCCATGCCTCGACCGGCACCGGCAAAACCTATGCCATCTGGCCGGCGGCGCTGATGGAAAGCCTCGACCAGTACACCCCGGAGCAGCTGGCCGGTTATGGCCGGGGTGGTCGGGTTAAAAGGCCGATGCTGCCCCTGACGGTGATCTGGCTCACCCCCCTGCGCGCTCTGGCTAACGACCTGGCTCTCAGTCTGAACGCTCCCGTTGAAGATCTGGATCTGCCTTTTGTCATTGAGACGCGCACCGGGGACACCGCCGCTTCCACGCGCACCAGGCAGAAGGAAAGATTGCCCTACGGTTTGATAACCACGCCTGAAAGTCTTTCTATTTTGCTGTCCTATCCGGGCAATGAAGAGAAATTTTCCCAGGTCAAACTGGTCGTTGTCGACGAATGGCATGAGCTTCTCGGCAGTAAACGCGGCGTACAGGCGGAGCTGGCCCTGGCCCGCCTGCGGCGGCTTTCGCCGACGATGAAGACCTGGGGGCTGTCCGCCACCATAGGCAATCTCGATATGGCACTGGCTGCCCTGGTTGGCGACAATCCCGAGGCCCTGGAGCGCGCCACCATCATCAGTGGCTCGGAGTCCAAGCTGGTGGTGGCCGAGTCCGTCCTGCCCGAGCGCCTGGAAAATTTGCCCTGGACCGGTCATACCGGCCTGCCCATGATTGATGAGGTAATCGATCAGGTGGCGGCCAGCGGCACATCGATTGTTTTCACCAATACCCGGTCGCAGACCGAGCAATGGTATCTGCAAATGCTGGAAAGACATGAGGATTTTTGCGGCCAGGCCGCTCTCCATCATGGCTCACTCGACATCGGCGTGCGGCGTTGGGTGGAAGAGGCCCTGAAAAACGAGAAATTGAAATTTGTTGTTTCAACCAGCAGTCTGGACCTGGGTGTTGATTTTTCACCGGTGGATCAGGTCTTGCAGGTGGGCTCGCCCAAGGGTGTGGCCCGGGCCATGCAGCGGGCCGGCCGCAGCGGTCACAGTCCCGGTAAGGTGAGCAAACTATTCCTGGTGCCCTGCCACGCCCTGGAGCTGGTTGAGCTCTGCGCTGCGCGTCTGGCCATGGATATGGGGCTGGTTGAGAGCAGGTCTCCGCACAATAAACCGATTGATGTGCTCTGTCAGCATGTGACTACTATTGCCCTGGGTAGCGGCTTTAGAGAAGAAGAACTATTTGCCGAGGTGAGGGAAACCAGCGCCTACAAAAATCTCACCCGGGATGAATGGCGCTGGGTGCTCAATTTTGTCGGCACCGGTGGAGCGGCCCTGGCAGCCTATCCTGAATATCACCGCATCAAGGATGAGGACGGTCGTTTCGTCATTTCGGACAAGGCCCTGGCGCTGCGTCACCGCCTCTCTATAGGCACCATCGTCTCGGACCAGTCGGTGGACGTGTGTTTTACCAGCGGTGAAAGAATAGGCCAGGTGGAAGAGTCGTTTATCGCCCGCTTGAAAAAAGGCGATCGCTTTGTCTTTGCCGGACGCTTCCTGGAATTTATCGACGTGCGCGACATGAAAGCCCGGGTCCGCCTCTCACCTGTTAAGTCCGGTCTTGTACCGAGGTGGATGGGCGGCCGCCTGCCCCTCTCGTCGGAGCTGGCGTCGGTGGTGCGCAAGCTTATCAGTGATGCCGCCTTTGGTGTCTACGACGAGCCCGAGATGGCCTTCGTCAAACCCCTGCTCAATTTGCAGGCCGAGCGCTCGGCCCTGCCCGAGCTCGGTGAGCTGCTGATTGAGTACCTGCATTCGCGCGAAGGCCATCATTTATTTGTCTATCCCTTCGAGGGCCGGCTCGTTAATGAGGGTCTGGCTAATCTGGTGGCGTTCAAGCTTTCGCAGGTCAGCCCCTCGACTTTTTCCATCGCCGTCAACGACTGGGGCTTCGAAATTTTGTCCGGCCAACCAATTGACCTGGATGGTCAGGCCATCGCCCGTGTGTTTCAGGCTCTCGATGGCGATAATATTGCCGAGGACATTCGTCAGTGTCTCAATGCAGGTGAAATGGCCAGGCGTAAGTTTCGCGAAATTGCCCGGGTGGCCGGCTTGATATTTCAGGGCTATCCGGGCGGCTCCAAGACCGTCAAGCAAGTGCAGGTCTCGAGCGGTTTACTTTTTGACGTCTTTGCCGACTTTGATCCGGGCAACTTGCTTGTCCGGCAGGCCCATGACGAGGTGCTGGAAAACAATTTGGAAATCAGTCGCCTGAAAGGGGCCTTGAGTCGAATCAACACCGCTAAGATAGTAGAAGTGCAGGCAAAAAGGGCGACACCCTTTTCTCTGCCTTTAATGGTGGATCGGCTGCGAGGTAAGCTCAGCAGTGAAAAACTGGCGCAGCGCGTGCTCAAGATGAAAATGGATCTGGCGCGCGATATGCACATTTAGGAAAGCAAGCTCATCTGAAAGCAGGACCATGAAAAACGTCAGTCACTATGAAGAGTCCGCCAGGATAAAAGTTGCCGGCGAGGACGCCTTGCTGCTTCCGCAAAAGGCAATGTTTTTGCCCGCCTGCAAAACTCTGGTAGTGGCCGATGTGCATATCGGCAAGGGTGCTTCTTTTCGCTCGCGCACATTCTTCGCTCCAGATGGTATGACCTCCCGGGACCTCAATTGTTTGAGTAAGCTCATACAAAAATTTAAGGCCGAGCGTTTGATCGTACTTGGAGATCTCGTCCACGCTCAGGACGGTCTGACTAAGGATGAAACCACACTCTTTGATGAGTTTCGTCAGTCGCACGCCGATATGTCGATGGTGCTCATCATGGGTAATCATGACCGTCGCTCGCGCCTGCCCAGAAGCTGGCACATGGAGCGAGTAACGGGGGATCTGCACGAAGGTCCCTTTATTTTCAGTCATGAGTACGCACAAGACAGCGATGAGAAGTCGGTATCGTCGAAGGGCTACGTCTTATCCGAACATATTCATCCATCTGTGGTGCTTTACGGTCAGGGTAAGCAAAGAGAAAGGCTGCCATGCTTCTGGTTGCGTCGCAAATACGCTGTTCTGCCTTCCTTTGGAGTCTTTACCGGCAGCTTTACTATCCGGCCGTCCCAGCTGGATAAGATCTTTGTGGTGGCACACGACGCTGTTATACCGATGATTCGATAATCGCCAGAGTTCGCTTCGGACCACTGTCTATTAGTGGGATACTCTGAGACTGTGACCGATTGAAGAGTGGTTTGGCAACCAGAAATAGAAGGTCGCACCAGCGCCGGTCACACTTTCGAAACCGATTATGCCCTGGTGTTCGCTCTCAATGATTTTTTTGCAGATAGGTAAACCCATGCCGGTGCCGGTTTCATCGGGCTTTCCATCAAGTCTTTGATAGACGGAAAAGGCTTGCTTGGCAAAAAATCTGTCGATGCCCGATCCGTTATCTTTAAAGAGCACAGTCCACCCGTTGCGCTCTGCTTCCACTGATATGTCTACCTGGGGTTTTTGCGAGCCCTTATGGTGCTTTATGGCATTTGTTATCAGCTCGCGTATGACATAGATGAGCTGATCCTTGTTGCATTCAACTGTGGGAAACTCCGAGTAGGGTGGATGGTTTACGCTGCATCCGCTTGATTCAAGCAACCCTTTCAAATCAACTACAGCATTCTCGACAAGAGCGCCGATATTGACATTGGTTTTCATGCCTCCAGGTTTGGTGACTCTGGCATAGGTCCAGAGATCATCAACCATTCTTGCGGTCATGCGCGCGCCTTTCTCAATGCGTTGAAGAAATTCGTTGGCATCATCACCCAGACGATCCTTGTATCTGGAGAGAAGCAATTTGCTGTAACTGGTCATTGCCACCACAGGTTCTTGCAATTCGTGCGAAATGGTATAGGCCAGCTGGTGCATCTCTTCGTTCAGCCCGGTGACTGTTTCGAGGGACCTGGCCAGGGACTCTTCGGCGTGTTTGCGCTCGGTCAGATCCCGGGTCACTTTGGCAAAGCCTATGTGCTGGCCCTGATCAAACATTGCCGTAATTACGACATTGGCCCAAAATATCGATCCGTCCCTGCGCACTCGAGGACCTTCCTCCTCGTAGCGCCCTTTGATTTTTGCTATTTCCAGCTCGTGCTGAGGGTGGCGCCGGGCTACGGCTTCGGCGGTGTAGAATTTTGAGAAATTCTGCCCGATAATTTCCGCTGCGCTATATCCTTTTATACGCTGCGCACCCTCGTTCCAGCTCAGGATATTGCCGTCCGTATCAAGCATAAAAATGGCGTAGTCTTTGACGCTTGCAACAAGCAAACTGAAAGACGCTTCCTGTGTGATTCTACGCTGAAGTTCCAAATTAGCCTTTCCCAGTTGATTTATAAGGACCAAATTGTCCAGGAGGGCCTGCACATCCATCCGTGCCTCCGACTGCTGAAACACGTTCGGGCTGATAGAGCTGGGATTACTGAGCAGTTGTCCTTCTACTGAAATAATCGGATGAACATGTATTATTTCTTTGATTGTCTGTGCGTCGAATCGCTTACGGTCGTACTGGCAGAGAGCCGAAACCTTGAAATCAGGAAACATGTTGTTCAAGGTCGACTCATAGGCGATCAACTGATCACAGCCCTGTTCTTCGCCTAGCGCCCATGTCATTTCCGCAGCCACTCGCAGTGCACTGTAGCCTTCAGTTGCAGATTTTTCAATGGCAAGACGCCAGAATTCGTTCATCTTTCTCAGCTCAAAATGGCCATCGGTAAGATAAGCTTCGTTCTTATGGATGGATGAAAAGGCGCCGGACTGCAGATATTTTGCCAGGGGAAATTCATTGACACTCATACAATGGATAATCCACTGAGGATCACTATCGTCATAGATGTAAATGCATTTTTCTCCACGCAATAAGCCTGCCTGGAGGAACGGTACAAAGGCGTCTTCCTGTTCCTTTTTTGTATCAAATATAAGGCAAGGGTGACTGTGTGGTCCCTGGGCCTCAAGCGACGTCCCTATCGTCAGCCTGTGAGCCGCGCTGAATATCTCTGCGTGCATTGGATTCCTTCTATGATTCCTGGTCCGCTATCTCACTTTAAGAGACCGCAAATACACCATTTTGTTCAGGAGCTGCCCCCAGGATTTTTAGGGGATATCCTTATACTATTATATTTTAGGAAAAAATAGGGAACCAACTGACTTTCGGCCCTCGCACTTTTTCTCCCCGCCACTCTATTTCTCAGGCGGTGCTGGTGCCCCCTGATCATCAAAGCGTCCCCAGTGCCCGCGCCGCGCGCCGTAATCGAGCATGACTGCTTTACCGGTAGCGTCGATGCCTACCTGTTCAGTGGCGGAGCTCACCTGGTCGCCCATGAGGCGATAGTTGTAATCCCAGAAGCTGACGCCTGCTTTATCCATGTCTTTGCGCAGGGCCGCAGCCTGGGCTTCAGTCACTGGAGTCCGCAGCGGCTCTTGTAGAAGCAGGCTGCTGGCGGTACTTATGATGTTGTGATTGTAGGGATTGGGTTCCTTGCCAAAAAGAACCGGTCTGAAAAGCACTCTTGAGTCGTGCGGCAGATTGCCCCAGTCACCGACTTTCTCCGGTCCATTTAAGCTGCTCAGCTTGAGCACTGCGCCGTTTGCCAGCTGGAAGGCACCGCTTTCACTGCCGCTGCCTAAAAATCTAGTGGCAGGCTCGTTGAAGTTTTTCAAAAATGGTGCGATCGTTTCTTGGTGATAGAAGCTACTGTTTTGTTGCATCAGTTGTGAAACTGTCTTGGTGCCCCGATTTACCACCATTTGCCAGGCCGCGTTTTCATCGCCTCTGGGTCGGCTAACGAAGCGCATTTCTTCAGTTGCTGCCGGTGTTTTCGTCAGAGGGTTTATACTTTTGAGAGCGGCTGAGATCCAATCTGTTGGGACATTAGCACGGCTTATTGAGAGCGTTTCAGGCTGACCTGGATTGAGGTTGTCACCGATTGGTTTTACCGTTGCCTGGACTGGACGTCCGCCACTACCGGCAATGGCTTTTACGTCTGTTGATGCAATGGAAACCAGCTTATAATCTAGCTCGCGAATGGTGAGGGCATTTTCCATTGGCCAGTTACGCACATACAATCTCTGGTTGCCCGGTGCCGCAGCAAGGGTCTGCGAAAGTGCACTGGCGATCGGATAGGCTGCCAGTCGCGCCGCTGAAAATTGACCCTTATGATACTGATCCTGCGCTTCTTCGCTGAGGCCACTGGCATAGCCGCGGGCGAAAGTCATTGTTGTCATCGCCCGAAATGTATTGCCGGCCAACTGCTGTGGCAGCATCTTGAGCATCCCCTGTGCCAGACCGGCCGTGACGACATCGCTGCCCAGAGCTACCGGATTAAGCGCATCTTTGCCGCTTTTTAGCAGGCCGCCGGCAACCGATCCCAGAGAGGCTTCGCCGCTCTTGCTGTCCACATAAGTAGAGGGAGTCATGGCTGTATCGATGCTCCGGTTGGCCAGTCCCAGCTCCAGCGACATCAGTGCGGGGCCTCCCCGCCCCCGCGAAATCTGCGAAACCGCCCCTCGCATCGCAAGTCCTTTGGCAAAACCCCAGCAGGTTTCAGTCCCGCCGCTACCGACAGACCCGGTTGCATCAAGGGCGTAGACCGTGCCGGCGGCAAGCAGGCCATATTTGCCTGGTATGAAGGTGCCGGCAGTCTTGGCTGCTCCCGAAACTATCCTGTAAGTGTCCCATTCGTCCTGCCGAGAGCTCTCCATCTGCTGGATGGCCTGCCTGGCGATGTTCTGGCTTCGTAAAGTGCCGGGAAGGTTGGGCTGGGCGAGTTCGCGGGCCGCCACTTCCAGCTTTTGCACCGCGGCGGCATGATGATGGTAAGGCTCGGATAGAAAGTCAATCGCCTGGCGCAGATAGCTGCTCTGGTCCTTCTCGGCCTTAATCGCCGCCAGCTCTGATTGGATGGCGGCTCTGGGGTCTGACTTGATCCGTTCGTCGAGGCTGTTGGGATTGTCCATTGCTGTGCCGTGGCTGTCTTTGCAGATTTATACCCGGATTTGAGGCTTTCCAAAGTTTTTTGATGCCGGTTGAGCCACTGTCCGGCCCTGACCACCCGCAGGAGTTAAACTATGGACTGCCAGTCTTTGCAGTCACAGGAAACCAATGTCATTTTTCACTTTGCAGCATCATGTGCACGGTCAGCCCTTTGAGTTTGTCGTGCATGTGCCCGAATACTTCGAAAATATCGAGAATCCTCCCCTGATTGTCTTTTTGCACGGTTCCGGTGAGCGCGGCTACGATGTCGGGGAACCGCTGAAGGGAGCGGGCCCTGCTTTTGACGAATTGCAATTGCCGGCGGTAACGATTTTCCCTCAGTGTGATCCGGCGCACCGGGCCTTTTATGGTGCCATGGAGGAACGCGTCCTGGCGGCCATAGAAAGAGCGAGGCAGGAATTTCAAGTAGACCCGGCCAGGATCTATCTGTCAGGCTATTCGATGGGAGGGTCCAGTGCTCTCTGGTTGGCTGCACAGCATCCCGAATTGTTTGCTGCCCTGGTCTCGATTGCTCCTGGTATCACCTGGATTGGTGAGGAACTGCCCCCTCTTTTACCGGCGGTTGTGAGAGGTCGATTTGAATCGATGTTCGTTGCCGCTGACCGCAGTGCAGCCATAGCCAGAAATATTGCCTCTGTGCCCACCTGGTTTTTGCAGGGCACCGCCGATGAACCCTGTCCGATAGACGAGACAAGATCGGTAATTGAAGAGATGCGCAAAATTGGTCGGCAGCCGGTTGTCACCGAATATGATGGCCTGGATCATGATTCGCTTGAGATTGCATTGAGAGAGCCAGGCCTGTTTGAATGGTTGCTTGAGCAGCGTTCTGCGTTTCAGTAAGATTGCCTTCAACTACGCGGCACCAGGCCGTCCAGCAATACCCTCATCGCGCGCTCCATAATGGCGCTCAAGGTTTCGGATTCATCGCCTGCCTCTGAGCCGTGTCCGCCCATAAGCCAGGACATGCGAGCGCTCATCACAACCGGCACGACTACCTGTACGATTTCGGCCGCCTTCATATCACTGCGTAGCTCACCGGCTTTCTGCGCCGCTTCAATAATTTCAATCATTAGATCAATGAAATATGTTTTGATCGAAGGCGGCGGCCCATGGTCTTCACCATCAGGGCACTGGTTGTGATTTTTCATTTTTTCAAATTTGTGGCGAAATAAGGCGCGCGATAATTCTGAATTGTCTTCCGTCCAGGTTGCCACTTTGGCTAAATAGTCGAAGAGCACCGTCCTTGGTGACTCGCCATTTGCCAGTGCGTTGCGGGCTATAGTGGCCCCTTCTTTTAGCTGCGACTCCTGCAATGCCAGGACGAGGTCTTCTTTCTTTTGAAAGTGATAATAGAAAGTACCTTTTGCCAGGTTTGCCGCGACGACTATGTCATCTACAGATGTAGAGTCATATCCTTTAGTGCGAAATAACTCGGCGGCAGCGTTCAGTATCTCCTGCCGGGTTGCTTCTCGTTTGTCTTCGCGGCGTCCCAAAATTAACTCCCTGTGCTCAATCTTTAAAAATTCCCGAATAATACTTCGCGCACGTCCCCAAAATATCCGCAAAAGACTGCAGGTGTTGGGTCTTTGGTCATAATAGCCCGAACTTGACGAAAACTGACTGCTGGTATAATTTTATACTGTCAGTCGGTTTTGTGAATTTGTTAGGTCACAAATAAAGATTATAAGCGCGGCGCGTCAAAAGACACGTCGCAAGGAGGTTTGTATGTTTGGAAAAGCTGAGTGTGGCGCTCCTGGCGGCTTTGGCGGCGGTGC
Source organism: Cyanobacteria bacterium SZAS LIN-3 (assembly GCA_018266215.1). Classification (GTDB taxonomy): domain Bacteria; phylum Cyanobacteriota; class Vampirovibrionia; order Obscuribacterales; family Obscuribacteraceae; genus REEB67. The sequence continues at coordinate 121,540 of JAFEAV010000008.1, forward strand.
TTTTGGTAAGCACGGCGGCAGAGGCGGTCATGGACCCATGGCTATGCTCCACGGGCTCGATCTGACCGACGAGCAAGTGCTGAAATTGGCGGAAATCAAAGGTGGGGCCTTCTTCAAGATGGCCCACAATAAGATTGACATCATGCAGCTCAAAAAGCAGGTCTTCAAAGAGTTGCTCAGCCCGCAGGTCGATAAAGCCAAAGTGCGTGAGTTGGCCAGTCAGATCAAGGAAAAGAAATCCCATTGCATGGAAGAGATGTTGGAAAACGTCATCGCCTGCTCGGAAATTCTTACCCCTGAACAGAAGAAGCAGCTCAAAGTGCAGAAAGTGCGCTGCTTCCTTGGATTGGGCGACCACGAAGAAGAAGGCGACGACGAGTAATCATCGGCGCCAATATGCTGGATAACTAGATTTGCTCGCCAGCAAAAGCCGGGGTCCGGAGAGTGGTAACTCTCCGGACCCTGAGGTTTGGGTCCAGCCCATACAGTTCGAAAACTGTCTGTAGTCAGCTAGTACGGCAGTTCCTTTCAGCTATTTTCAAGGAATGAGTACTGCCTATAAACCTGGCCTTCCGGAAAAGCTATGTAGGAGTAGGGTGCTCCTTGGTCTGCTCTTCCTTCTTACTCTCGTTACGGCTCCCGCTGCTGGAGTCAAAGAATGTAGCCGTTACATCCGGGAGTCTGATATGAGCAAGTCTCTTGCGCACAAGCTGCCCGGAGCGTGTCACCTTCTTTTCGCGCCGGCAATGTTGATTCTCATGATTGCCCTTGGTCAAATTGCGCAGGGCTACGTTTTGATGCGTCTTCCCAGGCCAATGATAGCCCTGATACATCTGATAGTAAACTATCTTTTCGTCCTTGTTTGGATGTTACCGCTGCTTCTTGTTGCCCTGCCGACAGTATTATTTGTTTGTTGGAATCACGCATCAGAGCTAAGAGTGCTTGTTCGAGGAAGTCTGCCGGCGCTGGTTATTCCGCTTTTATCTCTAGCGCGAACTTACTGGTGGCATATGGTCGAGAAAAATCCACCAGCCTTGGATGATGTGAAGGGGTGGCCGGTCAACAAGTTTCAACCGGGCGCTTTGTTGTTCCCGCTTACTCTTGCTCTTCTGTTTGACCAGATATCAGCGCCGCTCGCCATAAAGGTCGCTGTCTATGTGGCCGGGAATACTCTAATTGTGCCGATGTTTTTCATCGGTGAATTTCAAATCAAAGAAAACAAAAATGGAATTTGGCCTTGACTGGGAGGCATTGGCTGGCGTTTGGGCGGGTCGTTTTCGATCACCAGTCAGGAAAGTTGTCTTTGTAATCCCGCTGCGTCGGACCACGATAGTGAGCCGAGTCTCTCAAGGTAGACATACCGCCGGATAGTAGAAAGACAGCGGCCGGAGCAATTTTCCAACCGAGTTTCTCCGCTTCGTATTGCACGCGTTGCATCGTAGTGGGCTTCCAGGTGATGTTAGCGCCTCTATCTTCCTGCATGTCGGTTTCTACATGCCTGAGGATGTTGGCGCCCTTGTCCGCTCGAATGTGCGATCCGTTGCGGGCGTCGACGTTTGAACCCTCCTGGGCATCTACCCTGGCCTGATTGTATGCCACCACATCGGAGCCTTTTTCGGCCGTAACATAAGAATCCCCATAGGCCTCCACGTGTGAGCCGTTCATTGCGTCGACTGCGCCAGCTGCCGCTATAACTTTGGAGCCGGGCATTGCCACCACTGATGCACCATCAGGCACACGCCAATTATGATCACCAAACACCTGCACCTGCTTGGCGTTTGGAGTGATGATATCTCTGTCGCTATCGGCCTTTTGATGATCACCGACAAAGTGACTGCCCGGTTTAAAGTCAATTCCGCGTTCCCTAAATCCGAAATTAAGCAGGCCCCCAAAATCAACTTCCTGATCTGCCTTCGCTATTATCGCGCCCCCTCTATCCTCTACCTGCGCGCCCTCTTTCGCTATTATTTTTGCTCCGGGTTCAGCTATTACATGCGAGCCGCTTTCGGCCAAGACGATGGACCCGTCTCTTGCTGTTACATCAGAATTTGGCAGCGCTTGAGCAATGCTGCCTTCGCCCAATGAGAGCTTTGCTCCTGGTTCAACAGTAACACCGTTGCGTAGGGAAATCTCCGAGTCCCACGAGGCATCAGCCAGGTTGGTGACACTGCCGGAATTGATTACGCGCTCGTCACCGGCTTCGGCTTTTGTCTGCACATCCGTGCCTTTCGCGGCGTCAACAGTAGCTCCAAAGTCGAGAATGACCTGTGCGCCTGAATCGGCGCTCGCTTTTCCGCCCTTCTCGACATGAAGGACGCTGCCTGCCTGAGCGTGTGCCTGGCCGTCGGCATCAACATGCGCTTCTCCGCCCGCTTCGACTTCGGCAATGGCACCTTTATGTACGGACGCCAAACCGCCTTTCTTTACCGTCACTTTTGCATCGCTGTCAGCAGAGACCATTCCCTGGTCAGCAGCGGTTGTGCGAGAGCCTGCACGAGCATCGGCACTACTGCGGTTCAACACGGTCACATCTGAACCTGCTTCGGCTACGATATTACCGCCTTTTTCGCCAATCACGACCGAACCAAATTGTGCGTCGACGTAACTGCCGACTGACCTCACATGTTCTCCCGCCTTTGCGACATATGGCTTGTCCATGCTATAGGCATCATTGGCGGTTAGTACCGTCCAGTGAGTCTTATCGCCGTCGGCTGGCACAGGGCGATCCGTGGCTTGATCTATATTTGAAGTCATAGTAATTCCTTTTAGAAGGCAATCACGCGAGGGGTAACGGGTAAGGTTTCGACTTCGCCACAGTATTGCCACACACGTGAAATTCCTGTGACTGCAGCGCAACTTGCAGACCCTTTGATGACAGTGCCATGAGAAACGCAGATGATATACTCGAACTTGAGTTTTCGGAGATTAGTCTTGAAATACTGTACGGCTCTAGTAAATTTGGCTCTTGTTGCGGGGATGATATGGTCATCAGGCGGACTGCCAGCTCTTTCAATTGGCGATAGCATTGGTGCCCTGAGTGAAGTCGACAGCAAGGAGTCGAAAAACTCATTCGAAACTGACTCAGATAAAACCTCGTCTGAGCCAATCCTCAGTCACTCTGGCTGCGACCCTTTCTACTTTATGCAAGGCAAATGGAAGTCTCAGGATGCGGACCATTCGGTTGAAGAGTTATGGACAAAGGATCCTGAGCGCAACGAGCTATTCTGCATTCGGTCTATTCGTCAGCGCGAAGCGGGCACAACCTACGAAATATACAAACTTTGCAACTCCGGAAGAGGCGCCAGAGTCGATGTGGTTCGCTTAAACCAATATCTCAAACCCACAGGTGACAACTGGATTGGACTGATCGAGGTTTACGCAAATGAGATGGCACGGTTCACTCTGCAAGATTACCCACAGAAATCAAAGAGCGGCGGCAAAACAGAGGCGCAATCTTACAAGAAACTCAGCAGCGATTCAGTAAGGGTTAGGAAGATTGCAGCAGACGGTTCGTGCGGAGAATCATTCATACTCTCAAGGGTGAAGCAGAATAGCTCTTATTAGAAGTCGAGTCCGCCCCCGCCCCGGTCGTCAGGCGATACAACGGACATGAAAATAGGATGGAAATACGCTTTGTTCTCAAAATCGCTACAGGGAACGCCATTGAATATGTTCACCATTGTTGCCGTCTGCCTGAGCATCGTATTCCTTTGTGCCTGTGACGCTATCAAGCCGGCTTCTGAAGGACCAACAGAAGATACTTTCGTTGAAGTTCCAAATAGTGATTTCGCACTCTGGAATGATACTGAAAAGAAGTTTGACCAGTGGAATTCATGGTCTTTTGAGCGCGCGGCTGCAACGAAACTCACATACAAGGAGTTAGTCTTTTATCCCCAATTAGAAAGGAGTCAGATGGAAAAGGCTATCGACTCACTTTCGATAGATGATCTTTTGAAGCAGCCTGGCGACT
>JAFEAV010000090.1 GCA_018266215.1 Cyanobacteria bacterium SZAS LIN-3
GGTTTGATTCAACCTGTAAATCAAATCGCTGTTACCGGTCACCGCCGGCGCCCTGGCCATATCCTTGATCTCATCATAATAAGACATCAAAACCAGTCCATGAGCCACGTTGTACATCTCAGCCCAGGCGTCAGGAAGATCGGGCTGAATAGTCAAAGCCATCAAGTAATAGCGCATAGCGTCGGCATCCCGCCGCAAAGACTGGCTGGCAAAGCCGAGATTGGAGAGATTGAATGTGTCATAGACGTCGCGATTATAGACTTCCATAAAAGCGTCAATGGCCTGCTCAAACTTGTTTTCGTGCATATATGCACTGCCCAGGCCCGACCAGTACATCTTGCGAATAGGATCAATACGACAGGCCTCGACGTAATGCCCGATTGCCGCGGTGTAATTGCCCTCTTTTTCCTCGGCAGTAGCCTGATTGAAAATGGCGTAGGCGCGATTAACGTTAGGCGGCAAAGACGGGTCATTGAGCGTCTTGCCCCCGTCCTTTTTCACACTGGTATCAACCGGCGGTTTGGGCTTATTCTCGGTCAGGTGGCCGGACTTATCGAAAATCCCCTGCTCGCGGGTCACACTAAAATAAACCATGGCGCCAACACCCAGGCTGACCAGAGCCACAATCACATCCGACTTCAAGATTTTTTTGTCGCCCGCGGTCAAGATCAGTCTTCCTTTCTCACCACTATCTTCGTCTATTGAAATCTATCATGGCAAATGCTCTCCCCGGCGCTCCGGCCAAAACAAACACCCCGGGGAATTCATGGGTCAGAACTTACATCAGCGCGAAAATTAAGCCCTGTTTGCGTATTTACCCCACTGACCCGGGCCGACGGCGTTGCTAAGCTGTCATACAAATCCCCGATCCGCGAATTTCCATTTTTTCCGAGGTAAAGGCCATGGCCGACACCACCCTCAATGACGTCAATAACGAGCAAATTGCCCTCAACCGCAGCGTCGCCCTGGCAAACGAAGCAGCCACAGCCAGCCGACTCTTCAGCGAAACTTTTAAGATGCCCGCCCTCAATGAACAAGCCGTCCACAATCTCACGGAAGGCACTGCCTACACCGTCGGCGGCGCCGCGATTGGAGCGGCAATACTCACTCCTGCAGCCCGTTACGGCATGGGTCCACCCATGGCCCTGATGGGAGGAATGCTCACAGCCTTCACAAAAGGCAGTGTATCAAGCGGTATTGACATGGGCATTGAAGCAGCCACTCAATTTGGCCTGCGCACCGGGCTCAAAGGCGGCGCTGTCATTGGTATTGCAACCTTTGGCGCTATTAAAGGCTATGAATGGTTGAACGAAAAACGCTAAGGCGCAGTTCGCTTCTCATCCTGTTGACTCTACTGATCACGGCCACCGGCTCTACTGTACTCAATCCGGCCCACAGCCAGGACGCCGCGGTAAAGCCGCTGCAGGGACTGGTACAGGACACATGGGCACCGGAAGACAGTCTGCCCCTGCAGGACTGGAAAAATACAGTCAAACCAAAATTGCAAATCGGATTGAAATGGTCTGACAAACTATTGCCGCAGCAGAAAACAGAAGAACTCTGGACGGCCATGCCCGACTGGCTGGGCGGCACATGGCACCACGAGACAGCCACTTTTATCGGCGCGCAGGGCGGCCGGATAGGCGAATCGTCGAGTTACCTCAATCGTCATGACGACAGCTTCGGCCAGCAAAAAGACAATACGGGAAGTCTTTTTCATTTGATTCGCTACCCGTTTGTTTCAGTCACTGAGAGCGGCCAGACAAGCAGTTACTTCATCACCTACGCCGTCAAAGTGCAGAACAAAAACCGCTATCACATTACTTTTGAAAACAGCAATCTGGAAGTTGTGGTATCAAAGGCCGACCAGAAAATTCAGAAAATCCAGAGCAGAAACGACGCTCTGTCCTGGATCAAAATCGGACCGAACATCACGGTCGACGACAACCTTACTGTGGACGGTGACCGAGTGGCCAACGGCACAATCAGGAGCACTCCCAAGCAAGTAAAGCCCTTCAGTCCGGTCGATAAACTGGCTGATGGTTTTGACGTGAAGGCCGCCTTCCTCAATTTCCTGGCCCGGGGCAAGAACTAGAATCTTTTTCCTTAGACCTCCGTACAAAAAGCCTCAAATGACCCGCCCACGTCAATATTCACCCTCGGGATAGGGGCGTCGTGAAATATGCGTGATGCGTGTTTTCATCATTCCTTGCTCCTGAACAGAAGCCTAATATAAAGGCAACCACCCCCCTCGGAGCGCATACATCATGGACGAATTCGACCGCTGGAGCGACCAGGAAGCAGATCGATTGACTCGCATCATGGTCGACAATCCCCACGCTGCCGCCGAGGAGATGCGCCAGCAGCTGTCACAGTTGGATCTGCGCGGCGCAACCATGCTCATCGCCAAAACCAAAAATTTGGAATATGAAGGTGGGCTGGGAGATTTGCAAATCCAGGTCGAACTGGATCAAAACGGCTGTGACTCAGGTTATCGCAACGTCACCATGGCCACGCCCGACGGCATAGAACAGATAGCCGAGCTGCGCTCCAACGCACCGGATAGATTCTGCCAGCAACAGAGTCAGGACTACGACCCGGCTTATGATCCCGGTTACGACTCAAGATATCAGGGCGGATACAGACCGCAGGTGGTTGATCCTCTCTCGGTGGTAGCCGGAATGATCGTCGGCGATCTGCTCTGGAACCAGCGCCGCGGAGTAGACTTCCGCGATGATCGCTACCGCGATTGGTGTGACCGTGAACGCTTCCGCGAAAACAACTACATGATGCACCGCGATGAATTCCGCCAGAACTGGCAGGACAGAGAATTTCGCCAGCACTTCCAGACCCAGGACTGGCGGCAAAACGCCTGGTCTCCGGCACACAATTATTTCAATAATCCCCTGCGCGAACACCACGACAGGGACCAGAGACGCTATCAGGAACCCGACCAGCGCCGCTATCCCAATCAGGATCAGAGAAACTGGCAGGGTCAGGGAAACTGGCAGGATCAAAGAAATTGGCAGGGTCAAAGACCAGGCGGCGATCTCAACCACAACGGCACTCAAGCGCCGCGCTTCAACCCGGGTATGGATCAGAACGCTATGCGCGAGATTCAACTGCAGCGTCAGCACCAGCTCGACATGCAGAGAGAACAAGTCGAGGCTCAACAAAGAGCACGCGCCGCCCAGGTGCAACAACAACATGACCAGATCCTGCGCGAACAGCAGCTACGCGAGCAGCGCGAGCAACATCCCCAGGTAAGGCCACAGATACAGATGCCAGTGCCCGTTCAACCGAATCAACAGTGGCAGCATCGCCAGCAGGGGCAGCCCGTTCAACCTAATCAACAATGGCAACAACGTCAACAGGGTCAGGACCAGGACCACGACCACAAGCGCCGGTAAGGCCGCGACTAATCCGCTGGACCACTGGCTGCTGCATTTAAAAGAATAGCCAGGGAACTGTATAGACTGTCGCGCTCCGCCTGAGGCAGGGGCGCGAGAAACTTCTTCTGCACGCTCTCACTGATGCGCTTAGCGCGGGTCAACGTTTTGCGCCCTTTAGCGGTCAGTACAAGGGTATAGCTGCGCCTGTCCTGAGGATTCTTCTCACGATTGAGGAGCTCCCTCTTTTCCAGTTTGTCGACAATCTCCACCATTGTGCTGCGGTCCAAGCCGTATCGCTCCGCCACGGCCTGTTGGGTCTGGGCATGGCCCAGCTCAATAATGCGCATAATGGCGTACTCATGGACCGACAGCTGCAGCGGGCGCAGCGCCCCCCCAAGGTCTTCACGCAGTAGCCTGGAGGCACGATTGAGCAAGTAGCCGATGTTGTGCCGCAGTTCCTCGGGGATTTGTTCGCTTCCGGCAGGGTCGTTCATATAATCCGCTATATAAATGATTGGGTTCCAAACGATTAAACACCACAAAGCACAAATAGCGGCATTTTCTTCACCAATATGATAAACCTCTAATCAAAATCATTGAACCATTTGCCTGGGGCCGGCGTCTAACAGTTATGTAAGGGGTGCAACGAAACACTTATACAAAATAGCCCAACCGGCACCCAACATTCCTGGAGGAATCTCATTATGAAACTTGTACGCCCGATGATTATTACCGGTCTCCTGCTCTCCGCTCTTCCGGCCTTCGCTCAGACCACGGTAACCGCGGAGCTTCCTAAAGACGGCGGCAAAGCCTGTGCAGCCAAATGCGGTTTTGATTCCGCCCTGAAACTGACACCAGAGCAAAAAGAAAAACTGGGCAGTCTGCGCGATTCATTTAAACTGAGCACAGCCGATAAGAAAGCCCAGCTGGATGTGGCCCACGATCAGATGCGTCGCCTGCTGGAACAACCCACCATAGACAAGCAAGCAGCCCTCTCTCTGCAAAACAAAATCAATGGTCTCAAGGATGAGCTCTCGACCGCCAGACTGAATATGATGCTGGCCTCGGCAGATATTTTCACCCCCGATCAAAGAGCGGCTTTCGCCCGCATGCGCGGCATGCATCACTCCAGACATCAATGGGGCGGCCACAGGGGCCCCGGTGGTGAGTTTCACGGACGTGGCGACGGTAAACAAGGCAAAGTAGGCTAGTCAAAATCTCCCCATTTTGCTCACATTCACTCACTAAACTAAATACTCAAATGGAGGGGGCGAGCCCCCCTCCAACGAGGAGGTTAACATCATGAACATCAAATCTATCACTACCCTCGGTCTGGTAGCCGTTGCACTCGCTGTAACCTCCCTCGCCCCAGCCGAAGCCAAAAACAACAATAAGGCCTTAAACGATTTGGCCATGCAAATGTATATGCAAAATCAGGCCGCCGCGGGTGCCACCAACATCTACAATCCAGCTCTGGTTGGCAATGCCAGCATCTACAATAATCCCGCTCTTGCCGCCACCTATGGTGTCAATGCCTACAACGGGCAGACCCCCTGGTCAGCCGGTGCAATGGGCAATGCCATCCCTGGTATAGTCAACGCCTCGTACGGCGCCACGCCATGGTCAGCCGGAGCTCTGCCATACGGCAGCAACTACGGCAACAACTACGGCGGCCACTGTGGAAACAACTCCTACAACAGCGCTTACGGCAACATCGTCTCACCGCAATACAATCGTCTCGCCCAGGAAATGGCAAGACTGCGAGCCAAACTGGCCAATCCCAACATCTCCTGGAACGACAGAAACAGAATCAACAACAAACTGAATCAACTGTCCATCCAAGAGCGCAATCTGGCCTCGGTGGGGTACGGCTCACCCTATAACAACGGCGGACTGTTGAGCAACGTTCGCGGATATCTCGGATTCTAAGGTACACACCCGAGCTGCACAGCGCCTCAAACGACTCCAGCTCACACAGTCTTCCAAGCGATTTTAAAGAGAGCGCAGGTCTAAGGACTTACGCTCTCTTTTATTATTTTGATGCGAGCGTCCATTTTTTCCGCCTCATTTTCGCGGTCGGCCCGGCGCAAAATAGAGGCATAAGTTTCCAGCAAAACGGCCAGATGAGGCTGCTTTGGACCCAGCTCAGCTTCTTCAATGGCAATCGCCCTCTTGATCAATTTTTCCGCTTGATCGTATTTACCCTCGGCACTGTATATAGTGGCAAGGCTATTGAGACTGGGTGTCAGAATCGGGCAATCGGGCCCACCTTTCTTCTCGGTGCGAGCGATAATGCGTTGATAGAGCGCGGCTGCCTGCTCATACTGCTTCTTGTCCGTATAAAGTGCAGCCAGGTCTCGGGCGGCGGCACCGGCAGCAAAACTGTTCACACCAAAGACCTTGTCTGTAATGGCAATCGAGCGCTTGAAGAGTGGTTCTGCGTCTGCATCCCGGCCTTCGATGCGATAGAGCCCGGCCAGCAGATCAAGACTTGCAGCCAGATCGGTCTGGGCCGTCGGGTTTGACCTGGACCCTTTTTCCCGGATGCTCAGGGCCTCCTTATACAATTCCTCAGCCTGAGAGTAATTCTTTTGCTGTTTATAGAGCGCCGCCAGACTGACACAGCAACGGGCGACAGCAGGATTGGTTCGGCCAAGTTTAGCCCGACAACTATCCAGACCCATTTTGTAGAGCGACTCGGCTTCATCATAGTGACCTGCCTGACAGGCTTTATCGCCGGTCTCAATATCCCTGTCCCAGCTTATCGTCTCTCCCTGCGCCGCCGGACCAGCGCCGCTGGCGACCAGGACCAGAAGCCAGGGCAAAAAAAGAGCTGGAACTTTGCGGGACATTTACGCCTCGATAAAAGCAGTAACCACGAGACACCGTAAGGAGATGAAGCCATGAAAAATTGGACTCTACACATTTTAGCGGCTTTTATCATCCAGCCGATAGTCGCGGGTCTACCGACATTAGCCCATGACTACCGCGCCGAGGCAAATCACGACCAGCATCACGCCAACCGCGAATGGCACGACGCCGCTAAAGCCAGAGCCGAAGCTCGCTCCAGCGCCCGCCGGGGACATCGCATCAGCGCCTGGTTGCATTCAAGACACGCCGCCCATGAAGCGGAACGGGCGCGCAGACACCAGCAGGAAGCCAGGGAAGAACGGGCGATTGCCAGGCACCACGGCTATTAAACAGCGCCAGGTCTGCAATTCAGGGCTGAAGATTCAGGGGTGAAAGTACGGTAGACCCGTTCGCGCCAGCAGCTTAGATTAGACAAAAGCCCCTAATCCGCGCTGCTTCAATGGCCCAAAACTGCGAACTGCCGATAGTCCGAATCGGACAAGAACCGGACCACGAAACCGACTGCAGCAAAGAAGCTGCGGCCAGAAAGATCTACGCGGAAGTGGGGCCGGCAACGGTCAAAATCACCCACGGCAACGTTATAGGCTCCGGTTTTTTTGTCGGCGACGGCAGTCGCGTCGTCACCAACGCCCACGTCGTCAACGGTGAGCGCGGTTTGTTCAAGGTCGAGACCATCGATCACAAAACCTACAAAGCTCGCCTGGAAAAACTCGATGACGTAAACGATCTCGCCGTCATCCATCTGGAAAATGAGCAACACCACCCGGCCACCCTCAAAATCGGGGACGACAACAAGGTTCAGATCGGCGATGCGCTTTATGCCCTGGGGCACCCGCTGGGCAAGTACGACACCTATATTGCGCCGGGCAAATTTGTCACCAAAGGACCTTTCGATCAAGTCTTTGCCAGCAAAGATCCCAATGACAGAGATTGGCTGACATTTCTAGCCACGGCCAGAAATCCAAATCCAGCTATCGCCGCCGACGCTCAGGCGGTAATCAAATCGCTCCGGGTGGAAGCAGAATTGCAGATAGAACCGGGCAATTCAGGCGGACCCATGGTCAATGAACGAGGCGAAGTCGTGGCCGTTTCGCAGTTCGGTTCGGAGTCTAAGCAGTATCACAAATATGCCTGGGCGGTGTCTTCCGACGAAGTGATGGCCCTCTTAAACAACAATGCCAAATTTCAATTCGACTACGAAAGACAATCATCAATCCGCGCCCATCCGCTCGGCACAACGCTGACAGCCGCCGGCCTCGTCGGCGTCACGGCAGCCCTGCCCCGAGTAGGCGGATCACTTCTGGGGGCCATCTCGGCCATCGATATGATCTCCCTGGCCTCCGGCAACAGTGAGCCAATCAAAGATGACGCAGACAGAGTCTACCGGGGCCTGGAATGGACTTCGGACATTACAATGACGGCCGGAGCGGTGATGTCCTGGATCCCGAGACTGAGACCGCTGGCCATTGCAGGCTACAGCATCGGTCTGGCGACAGGCATTGGCCAAGCCTTTGTGCCGCATGAAATGAGACTCGTCAACATCCAGCGCACATCCAATCCTCAGGACACGCGTGAACCCCTCTTCTGGCAGGGTGTGAAAAGTTACTGAGACAAGGCCTGCTGCCCGCGCACAAGACCGACAACACGGTTGACTATCTTTTCCACTGCCTGTTGATTTTTTGCATCGACTAATTTGCCCTCGCCATCAAACGCCTCAGCTGCCCTGGAGATGGCATGTTGCTCGGGGACAACCAGAACATTGATATTGGACAAGAGCGAACGCACTACAACAAGCCCCCGCAGTCCGCCCAGAGCGCCCGGGGACGCCGCCATCAAACCGGCCACCTTACCCACGTAACATGCAAGCGGCTTCTCATCCGGCTCGGGGCGGGAGGCCCAATCGATAGCGTTTTTTAAGGCGGCGGTAATGGAGCTGTTGTACTCGGGGCAGGCGATCAAAAAAGCATCATGGCTTTTCATCAGGGCTTTCAGCTTTTTAGCATTCTCGGGCAGTCCACTTTCAGCTTCTATATCGCCGTCATAGATAGGCATAGGATAGTCTTTGAGATCAATAAAAGTAGCTTCGGCACCGGCTTTTTCCGCCAGAGCACAGGCTTGCTTGGCCAGTTTTTTATTGAGAGAATCCCGGCGCAGGCTGCCGGCAAAACACAAAATTTTCGGCTTATCGGCCACAAGTACACCTCGCTATAGATCCAGAGCCGCATATGATCGTCCATTGCCGTGCGAGCGTCAAGCCTCGTGCTCACAGGCGGCCACCAATTGAGCCGTCGGCCCGGGCCTGGTGATGAGCAAAACCGCCGATAAAATAACCGCCGCTCCCACTACAGTCTGTGCGGTGATCGACTCACCGGCCAGCGACCAGCCAAGAAAGACAGCCACCACAGGATTGACATAGGCATAGGTCGAAACCCGGTCAGCGGGCACGGCTTTAAGTAACCAGCCATAGGCGGAAAATGCCAGCATAGAACCAAATACTATGAGATAAGCGAGAGCCAGAGCTGATTTCAACGAAACGTTGAAGTGCTGGAAATAAGAAAATTCACCGGCGCAGGCGGCGATGATAAACAACACCACACCTGCAAACAGCATTTCCATGCCGGCCGCCACCTGCTGCGAGGCCGGCAGTTTGGCCGAGCGGGCATAAAGCGCGCCCACCGCCGAGCCAAGCGAGCCTACCAGAACACAGACGACACCCATCATGTCGATACCATTTTTCGCTGCAAACTTATCGGGGTTCAAGAGCAACGCCAGACCAAGGATACCGACAATAAGACCGGCCACGACTCGCTTCCCGGGGGCGACGCCACCCGGTCTGAGCCATTGCAAAAGCACGATGTATACAGGTACGGTAGCCACCAGCAGTGAAACCAGACCCGAAGGCACCGAGCGCTCAGCCAGAACCACACCCGTACTGCCGAAGACCAGCAGCAAGACTCCCAGCACCGCCGTAGGCATAATATGTGCCTTTTGCGGCCGGGGCTCGCCGCGCATCATCGTCCAGCCAAACATAAGTACACCGGCAATCAAAAAGCGTATGGCCACCATCAAAAACGGCGGCATACTCTCCAGGGTGAAGCGAATTGCTACATAAGTAGAACCCCAGACCAGATAAACCACCAGAAAGGCCAGTATCACCTTCACCTTATCAGGCACAACCGGTAATTCCGGCTGCAGGGCTGCCAGCTTCTGCGACTTGAGCTTAGTAAGAGTTGATTCCATATGAGACACCTGTAAACCTAACCATGTTAGACCAGTTTCAAAAATCGCCTAACAGACTATAATCATAATGGCCTTGTTGCCTAACAGGCAAACAATCCGAATAGAATTAGGTACAAAAGACTTGGTGCCCGTATGCTCGACCAGATTGACGAAAAATTATTAGCTTTGCTGAAAAAAGACGCGAAGAAAAAATACTCCGACCTCGCCGAAGAATTGGATCTCTCACCCCCATCCGTCCACGCCCGGGTGAAAAAACTTGAGCAAAACGGCGTGATCAAATCCTACAACATTGATATAGACGGCACTCTGCTGGGTCTCAAACTGTGCGCCTTCGTCCGATTGACCACCGAAGGGGCCTCCACCACCGATCTCTGCCGCGCCCTCTCCGTTTATCCGGAAGTGGAAGAGTTTTACACCGTAGCCGGTGAAGAGTGCGTTTTGCTCAAAGTCCGCACAACCGACACCGCCGCTCTGGGCTGCTTTCTTGATACACTTCGCACCATACCCGGTATCAAGAAAACAATCACCAGTGTCGTGCTCAATGTGCCCCTGGACCGCGGCATCACGCCGCGCCTGCCGGACTGATCACTTTGGCTGCGGCAATTCACGCGGCCACTTTTTCACGTCCAGAGTAACGCTCGCCAGCCCTTCCGAGAACGAACCAGCCTCGTCAAAGACAGGCGGTATCACATATGTGCCGCTCTTATCGATATAGCCAAAAAGCTGTTTGCGATTTTCATACACCGATGTCTGTCCAAAAAGATCCGGCTGCGGTTTCCAGACCGACACCACTGCCAGCCCCTCACGAAAAGGTAAAGCTGTGCTGAAGGCGGGCTTGATAAGCCATTTACCATCAGGTCCGATGTAACCCCAGCGGGGCTGTCCCTGCTTATGGGAGACTTCAGGATCATTACCGTCCTCATCCAGCAGCACCTGAGCCGCCGCCAGGCCTTCCGAATACTCCCCATGCGCCACTTTCTCCCCCGGGTCGGCGCTGGATAGCACGGGCATATGGACACTGGTCGGTACATCCGGACTGTAGTCGGTTGCAACCGTCTTCTTGCCGCTGTGATCAATGAAAAAAGCGCTTTCCCGTTCAACGCTATCGGACGGATAGACCCTGGCCACACCTTTGCTGAAGGGCTGTGCGACACGAAATTCTGGCCTGATGACAAAGTATCCGCTCTTGTCTATGTACCCCGAGCACACCCGCGGCTGAAACTGATCCGCCACCAGAAATACAGTCAGGCCTTCCAGGCCAAGCAGCAAAGAACAAACAAGAAGCGGCAGCCAGCGAGCACGCGGCGTCAACTGCAACATGGCTTGCACTGCGGCAACCAGGCCGAAGGATAGAGCCAGATCAACCGCCGCCACGACCACCGCGGCAGTAGCAAGAAAACCACCCAGGGAGTTGGCACCCCCACCAATGGCAGCCCAGGCCCCCATGTACAGGCACATGCCCATCACCCAGGCCAGCACAAGGGTGACGACGAGATGCCCGACCGCAAATAATCCTGAAGCGGCCAGCAATTTTATACTCGCTTTGCCTGCATCCCCTCTGAAATCCCATTTGAAAACAAGCAGCGGCAGAAGCAGACAGAGGCCGAACGCAACGCTCAAAGACAAAAGGAAGTGGGTGTCCACGCCGCTGTAGTATCCTGCGAAAGTCTAGTTGCCCGTGGTGATAACCACTCTGAAACGCGCTTTACCGCTCATCATATGATCATAGGCTTCGGCCGCTTTTTCCAGTGGATAGCTCTCGTTCATAGAGCGCACACCACTCAAAAGACTGAAATTGAGCGTGTCTTGCGAATCGATGGAAACTCCTGAATACCAGCCCTTGACCGAACGACTGCCGGATACCAGAAGACTGGGATCGATAGTCAATGATTGGGGCACACCAAGCAGCAGCATAGTGCCGTTGACGCCCAGGCCACCCATGGCGGCGCTGACGGCATCAGCCACAGTCACGGTAGACACAATCACTTTCGCTCCGCCCAACTTGGCCAGCTCCGCCGCCGGGTCGGCAGTCTGACTGTCGATAAACTGCCAGGCACCCAGCTTCTTCGCCAGTTCACCCTTGTCTTTGCCGCGGGCGATGGAAACGGTTTTAAAGCCCATTTTGGCGGCAAATTGCACGGCCAGGTGCCCCAGGCCACCGAGACCCAGTACGGCCACCAGATCGCCACCCTGGGCGCCGCTATTGCGCAGCGCATTGAAGGTCGTGACCCCGGCGCACATCAGAGGTGCCGCCTCAACAGCCTGCAGGCCGTCCGGTACAAGCGCCAGAACTTCCACAGGTGCAATCATATAATCGGCATAACCGCCATCATAGGTAATACCGGTTACAGCCATGATATTTTGGCAGGCAAAGAAATAACCGCGACGGCAATTATCGCAATAGCCGCAGTTGCCGCCATGCCAGCCGACTCCAACGCGCTGACCGACTTTCCAGTTTTTGACATCTTCACCGACGGCATCAATAACCCCGACCACTTCATGGCCGGGCACGCGCGGATATTGAATGAAAGGGAAAAGGCCTTCTTTGGTAAACATATCACTGTGACAAACACCACAAGCCTGGACCTTGATCAGGACCTGGCCCTTCGCAGGCACGGGAATATCGCGCTCAACGAGCTCAAGCGGACCTTTGGGACTGGCGACCTGCACCGCACGCATCTTAGACATAGCGATTCCTTCAAGAAGCAAGATGCCTAATTATACAGAATGCGTCTTTCCTAAGGGGGTGTGGTTACCGTTTTCGACTCCGGGGCAGGTTCGGCGGACGGAGTGGCAGGCTGGCTATCGGTTGCCGCCACGGGCGCAGCCGGGGTGGCGGGCGGACTATCGGAAGCAGCCGGAGTTGCCGACGGAGTCGCAGGCGTATCGGCGCCAGCAGGAGCGACAGGCGCAGCCGATGTCTCGACCGGAGCAGGAGTCTCAGGTGAAGCGACGGGAGCTGCAGCCGGCATGGGCATGGGTATACCGGCAGGCAGAGCGCCCGGGGTTATAACCGCAGTGGAAGGGCTCACCGGTGCCGCCGCGGGCGTGGCACCCGCAGTTGTAGTTTCCGAGGTTTTAGTTTCCGCAGCTTTAGTTTCCGCTTCATTGCCGGGCGCGCTTTCAATCGCAACCAGCTCCGCCTCAACAGTTGCCGCTTCGTCCAGCTTCTTGTTCTCACGCAGCACCGAGCCAAAGACTCGAAGCGATTTTTTGTAATCCGGCGACTTTACCGGCTTGGGTTTTTCCAGCGTGATGGATTCGCGCAAAACCGGTTCCGCCCTGGCGAAATCCGAATTTTTCACATAGAGATTTGAGAGCACAAGCGATTCATGGGTGACATCCGGCTTGGGTACTTTACCGGCTTTGTTGAAGATGAGCACAGTCTTTTGATAACCGATCGCCTGCGTGATTTTGTCCTGCTCCTCTTCGACTTTCACAAGACGGGACAAAACCGGCACACTCTTGACGCTGCCCGGGCCATCTCGTTGAGCGATGTATTGAAGGGCTGTAGTCAGGCATCGCTCAGCGTTCTCCCAGTCCTTTTTCAGTTCAAACTGTTTGTCGAGTTGCAGACAATCGCTTATGGCCTTGTTTTGCGCGGTCAGACTGTCCTGGACATAAGCTGCCCCCTGCTTCAACATGCGCCCCTTGTCCCGGGCGGCAAGCCCTGCGCCCAGACCCATAACGCCGGCGTTCAAGCCGGTGAATTCACCGAGACCCTGTGCCCACAAAGGTTGTGCGCTGGACAGTGAAAAGAGACAGATTCCCAGGACGGCATAGTGCCTGTTTGAAATTTTCACGATATTCACCCGCCGGAATACTTGCCAATCTGTATATACCATCAATCATGCAAGGCTAACTAGGGACGCAGAATCTCAGTGCCGGTTGGAGATGTAATCGATGAGAATGACAAAGAGATAGCCGACTATGAAACAAAGACAAGTAATAGCGAACCTTTTGAGCTGATTGGTTTTCTTTGGTATCGCCGGCAGTGCGGTAGCGGATCTGGATGGCCCTGCCAGTCCGGCTGCCTGAGTGGGATTAACGATTTCAGTAGAACTGACTTTATGATCACGAGCGGCAAAAAGCCACTTCTGATCCTTCTTCAATGAAACTATTGTCGATGCCGGCAGCATGATTTGATGCGGATCAAATGTCCCGTTCGCTTGCTGTGAAATCAGCCCGCAATGCATGCCCACAACTCGTCCGTTTTGCAGAATAGGAGCACCGGCGGAGTAAGGAAGCAGTTTAATATCATGGACAAAATTGCCGTTTTCACGGCCTGAGCTGGATACTATATGACCGGTTTTGCCGATAATGCCAAGCTTGAGCGGATCGATGTAAATGCCTACGATATCAGCCCCGGGTTTGAGTTCGCGCGTATCGGCAAAAATATCCTGGGGCGATTCAGCCACCGAGTTTGCGTCGCTGCGACTGACAATACGTGAGAAAAATTCAGGCGCATTGACATTGACCTTGCTGACAAATTTGTTGCTCCACAACTCATAGATTGCTCTGTAGATTGTGTAATCGTCACAGGGCAGGGCCGTCCACAGGTCGTCAATTGTCGTACAACCATCCAGTGATTCAAATATCGCTCGGCCGAATTGCGCCGTTTCAGGCGAGAGAATCTTTTCATCAAATGTTTCTGCGTTGCGCACAAACACATCACTATCAGCGCGAATGGACGGCCCCATCAAAACCAGTTCATCCTGCCGACGGAAAGCTTCCAACAAAAGCATATCCAGCGCGCGCTTCTTGAGCTTTGCCGATTTTGGCTCAAAATTGGTTGATGGATAAAAGGCAAACCTTGTGGCCACCTGCTTTTGAATGATCTGATAAAGCGCCATCTCATCGATCAGATGCTGGAAGCGAATCATCACGGGCTGGCCTTCCGCGCAAAATATCTGCGCCCGCGGGCGCATCAGATCATCGCATAAGAATAAAATGCCACTGCGGAAGGCATTTTTGAGAGTCTGCAAAACGAGAGACAGGTCGATATCCTTTAAACTGCCGCGGAAATCGTCATTAGTAAGATCAACTGGAAAGCGCATGGCCTGGCAAATTGAATCAATATCGGAAGATGATAATTCGATATTATTTTTGTCGGCGCGAAGCAGACAGCAATTGAAAGTTTCGGTGAAGGGATCAAAGAACGTATCGTCGCCACCGTATTCCAGGGCCTTGACGGTCCGCATATAGTCAAAATGCGGATGATAAGCAATGGAGTTTATCGAGCGCTTTTCGCCGGTTTTTATGTCGATGATTTCCAGAGCATTGGGAACAGCTCGATAGGGAGCAAGTACCGATGCCACCGAAATCCAGATATCATCACCAACACAAAAGCAGCTGCATATTGGTGTTTCGTTAAGCGCCGTGCGGTCAAGCACAAATCCAAGTGAAATGGGAAAGGACGTGTCGATCTGACTGAGCGTCATTTAAAGCCATCCAAGGGCGCGCAAATCATGCACCGGCTCTTCAAAAGAGCAGGATCCAACCGAATGCACAAAATTTTGTCGGGCGTCCTTGATCTCATCGAGGGTCAAACATCTGTCACGCCAACAAGCGCGCTCACCAAACGAAAATGCCCCAGGATCCGTCTCGGCAATAATCGGCTCGATATCCTTATCGCCGCGCCAGGCAAAAGCGGCGGCCATAAGCACATTGATAAAACCATGCATAACCGCCCTTGGCGAGTCCTTCTCATAGGTCAGAGGCTGCTCGGAACGCACGGGATGGTGCAAACCGGCCGTGGCTTTAAAAGGTAGTCTGCGCGCGGCACAGGCCTCTATGAAGGCCGCTACCTCGGCCGGACTGGGGAAAGCTTCGGCCTTGACTCCACCGGTGCGAATTTTGGCAAAGGCATGTTTCTCCTTCACGCCGTCAAGTTGTGCCAGAGCATCCCTACCCACTTCCACATAGGTTGGACGCGACGATTGAATCAGAGTCGTACTCTCAATTGTCGCCGCCCGGGGCTGTTCGCTATCGGCCAATATCGAGAGCGCGCCATCATACGAACCCGGCACCTTTTCAGCCTCAGCACCGCCCACGACAAACCAGCGCAACATCCAGCTGTGTTCGCTGTTTTGATAGCGGCTGTAGTTACTAAGCGCCTGATCCAGGGGCAGTTTGGCCGGCGGGAAAAGACCGGCATAGTCTATGAAACCCTCAAGAAGAGCGCGAAGAGTCGGGGCAATGGTTTTAGCAGTATTTGTCATGGGCAATCTCCGACCCCTATTGTACCTCCACAGGGCCACACCCGGGCCAAATTAACATACTTCGCTATATAGTTAACCTACCCCAGAAAAGTAAATCCGTAAAGCCCCGGCAACTAAAGACCTTACACCGGCAAGAAAAAAAGCGAGAGCCGAAATATCCGCTTGGGATAGGTTTCGGCTCTCGCTGAAAGATCGATTACTTAGCCACAGGGTCGGCGCCGGTGCACATCGGCATATTGTCCATGCCGGCCGCGCTCATATGGTGATGACTTCCCATAAAAGTCGCAGGGTAGAGCATCATCAAGGCCATGACCAGGGCCATGGTGAAATGCGCGATGTCCTGCCCGAATGACAGCCAGTGAGGATTTTTGAAATCGTTGTAGATGCGCACCGCGTAGTACGAACCGAACCAGGTCCAGTAAGCGGTGAAGACAACGGTGACCAGAATGCCGCTCACCGGCGCAGCGAACATCCACCACATGCCGAACAACATAGCCGCGTGGGCGAAGTCATACCACTGCTTGTTGAAAGGCAGGGAGCGGCCGTAGGTGAAGGCGCGCACCAGATACCAGCCGGTGCCGATGGCAAAGCCGATCTGCCAGACCAGGTCGGGAATGGCAAACCAGGCAGGCGTCAAACAGCTGACCATACCCAGAAGGCAGGCACCATGCCAGAATTCGTTTTCGCGGTCATGATAGCCGTTGACTTTGCTCACGTAGCTGCGATTGCAGAAACGGAACAAATAGAACAACGCACCGACCAGAAAAAATCCAGCCAGGAGCGCAAGAAAAGGAAACGAGCTTGCACCGTGCATTTCATGCATGTGCTGCATATGATTCATATGGTCCATAGTTATCTCCTGTGTTAGAGAAAAAATTACTTGGTGGCGACCCGAGTATTGGTGTAGTTAGTGAGCTGCTCGTGATAAGCGGCCCGGGCCAGACGCGAACGCTCGGCCGCCAGACGATGAGCCTCGATGGCCTCCTGATACTGGTTGAACCAGAGGGCCTCCTTCTCCATATCGGCGTTGAACTGCGCGATGGAATCCTTCGTGCGCTCTTCGGCGGCGAAGTTCGAGAGTTCACGCGCCTCATGGGCGGTACGCCAGTGATTGACGAGGTGGTAGACCTGAGCCGCCGCCTTGACCTCCGCCGACAGTGCATCGTGCAAGTCGGAGCGGGTGGCGCAAATGGAGCAGGCGAAGGTCTTGGGAGTAGTGTCGGTGGTTGACATGTGGATCTCCGTTGATGGTGGATTGTTCTTCCGCCTCAGCAACCTCAAGGTAAACATCGCCAGCCGGACAGAAATCCGGATGGTGAGTTCGACTGGAGATGCAAGGACAGTGTTTTAGAGAAGAACCTGATGAGAATTTGGAAAAAGAATGCAGCCAGACCCTAGCCCACTGATAAGGCCGCAAACAATGTGACGGCATGGATTTCAGGTGATAGTCGACTCATAAAAACAGACTCTGGTTAGCGCAAATGTATAACCCCAACCGGGGGATAGACTCAGCACTCACAATGCCAAGAAGTTGATTCTGAGCCAGATTACTGCACACTAATTAAACATACGCATCACTTTGAACCAGGAAAGCCTCACTGCGATTAAACTAGTGCTTTCACACCAGTGACTTGGAAACCAGCCGGAGCACACGTCCACAAATGGCCATAACCGGGGAAACGAAGCACCTCTTAACTCGCCGCCTGGCTAAAGCAATCGGGCACTTGACTGCTGTGCAACGAATGGTGGACGAAGAAAAGTACTGCGTTGATATTTTGAATCAGCTGAAAGCAGTGCAATCGGCTCTGGACCGGACAGCACAGCTGATGCTCAAACAACACCTCAATACATGCGTCGTGGAAGCGGTCAAGGCAGACGATTCCGAGCGGGTAATGAATGAGCTCTGGCAGCTGTTGCGCAAGGGCTCAGATCTCGACGAAAGCGGCGCAGATTGTGCTTCCGAACTGAGCGATGAAGCAGCCGAAACCAAGAAGTGCTGCTCGTGAAAACTTCAGTGCGCCCGATGAGCCGGGAGCAGTTGGATATTGCCATGGACTGGGCCAGGACCGAAGGATGGAATCCTGGATTGCACTTCGCCGACACCTACTGGCAAACAGACCCGCATGGTTTTCTCGCCCTGACGGCCGAACCGCAAGAAGAAATGATCGCCTCCGGCTCTATCGTCTCCTACGGCGGCAAGTTTGGCTTCATGGGCTTTTTCATAGTCAAACCAGAGCTGCGCGGCAAGGGCCTGGGACGCGAATTCTGGCTGCATCGACGTGACACCCTCAAAGCGCGCCTGGAGCCGGGAGCCTGCATCGGTATGGACGGCGTTTTTACCATGCAACCGTTTTACGCGCGCGGCGGCTTTGAATTCAGCCACCGCAATCTCCGCATGCAGGGCACAGGCAGCGCCACTAGCTGCGATTCAAACAAAGTCACCGCCTGCGGTCCCGAAGCACTACCCGAGCTGCTGGAAATAGACAGGCACTGCTTCGGCTTTGACAGAAAATTGTTTTTGCAATCCTGGATCAACATGCCCGACGGCGTCACCGTGCAATACGGTAGAGGCGCCGACTGCCTGGGTTTTGGCACAATCAACCCCTGCGTCAACGGCTGGAAGATAGGCCCTCTCTTTGCGCAAACTCCAGAAGTAGCCGACCAGCTATTTCGTGCACTGAATACGGTGGCAACAGGGCAACCGATTTTTCTCGATGTGCCTGAAAACAACCCGGAAGCACTGAAGCTGGCCGCACGCTATGGACTGAAAGAATGCTTCGGCTGCGCCAGAATGTATCTGGGCACGCCCCCGCCCGTTCCCCACGAAGAAATCTACGGTGTCACGACTTTCGAACTGGGCTGAAAAAGGCCACTGATTTTCCCCAAAATGCCCTGCCGGATGCTAGTCTATGCATCTGCCGGGCCGGAAAGGGCCTGATTAAACTGTGAAATAGACAGGAGAGGTCAAATCATGGGCATTTTCAGCAACTTCTTTAAATCCAATCCCCTGCCGGAGGACGAAATCGAAGAGTCCGAAAATGTCATGCGCAAACTTCAAGAACAGCGCCAGGAAAATACCAGCCAGTGGGTGGCTTCCATCCAGGACCCCAACAGCCTGCTACCGCCTACCTACACCAAAGTGAAAATACCGCCCAAGCCCAGCATCGAGGACGTGGACAAGCGCGAAGAGCCCGACGACTACGTCTATACCCCCCCGGTTGAGGCGATGTACACCCCTTTTGACGAGGGCGACACTCTCAGCGGTCTGGCACGCGTTTCGCACAGGTCTTCCACCGACTGGGTAGCCAGAATATTCCAGGAATTCGAGCTTCAGGGCAGCACATTCAATGCCTCCGCTCAGGGCACAAATCTTGTCCTCAGCATCCATCCGCCCAAATACTATGAAGAAGTGGTCTCAGGCGGCGTTTACGGCAAGGACACCAAAGTCCGATTCTTCAAGGGGTATGTCTCCGCCACATTCTGGGGCATGCTGCTGCACGGTCACCACGACAAAATCGACGTTTATATCGTCCCCTCGGACGCAATTTTGCAACTGACTTTGAGTGACATCAATCAGTCAGGATTCAGCCCCTATGTCACTATCGACTCACAAATCGTCGACGGCGATCTTGAATGGCATGTCGGTGGCACAACAATTAGCTATGAAGCGATCCCAAATCTGGCCCGACAACTGCTTGCCGACTTGATCAAAGTAGCCAGCGGCAAGATCAAAAACGAAGAACTTTTTGCCGACTATTCGAGCGGCTTGAAACTCGGCCAGGGTGCGCAGCAAACCCTGACGCAGGCCATGCGCATCATCAAAGAAGACAGCCCCGCACCGGCGGCCTCACCGGTGGCCACGGCAACCAAACAGATGGCCGATCCGACAAGCTCCATGAGTGATCTCATGGCAAACATGGCGACATTTGCCGCTGGTGAACGCATGCTGGAAGCCATGACCAGAGACATGACAGTCATATCTCGACTGGCTGAACCAGGCTCCGCTCCAGGCATCGACGCCGCGGGCGCCGAAAAATTGAGATCACTGATCACGGCCATGCGCACGCTGCACGGTCAGATCAGTACCTTTGTCGCGGAAAACAGACCAGGCAGACGTTGAGATAGATGGACCCCGGACTGACCATTGCAGGTACGCTCACAGCCGGTCTCGCGGCTGTTTCCGCAGGCCTGCTCTGCTTAAAAAAGTGCCCTCCCGAAAAGGCGCTTGTAATAGTCCGCGGCGGTTCCGACAGCGGTAAAAAAGAATACAAAATCATCACCTCGGGTCAGACACTGCTCATGCCCGGCATCGAGCATTCTTTCCTCCTGGATCTGAAAGCCTTTGAAGTCCGGGTCTCAACACTCCTGCCACCACAGATAGCACCAGGCACGTCCCTCTTTTTGCACGCCATCGTACGCGTATACTTCAATACCGATCAAGCATCACTGCACAAAGCAGCGGCGCACTTTGAAGGCCTGGACAGCGATCAGATAGCTAAGAAAGTCGGCATTCATCTGGCAGCGCAGCAGCTATCAATGGAAAATCTGCCCAGGCCCCTGAGTGAGCTGGGCGACAATACGACCGGTGGAGAACTTCTGCGCGCCTTCTGGAACAAAGCCCTGGAAGACTTCGGCATCTACGCCCTCAAATACGAATTTACCGGCATCAATGATAACGATGAGCCGCTGCCGCACACACCGTACACAAGCGATGACGCCGTCTCCCAACTAGGCCGATTTCTCGATTTTCAGCAGCGCCACGAGCATTTCGACATCGTCATCAACAACCCCCAGCGCTTCGACAGCCAGATAATGCTGGCCTGGTCTCTGGGCGCTAAGGTCTACGATGCCCCAGTCGGCCTCAGTCGAGCCGCCAAGACATTTCTAGGCAAAGACAGCGACGACGTCAAAACAATGATCACCAACGAGCTTGTCCGCATTGTCGACAACGCTTTATTGATATCCGGTACCTACGGCCTGCTTGCGCATTTAGAACGCGAAGCCGAGAAGATCGGTCTCGGTAAAGCCAAGACCACCAAACAATTTGTCCTGCGCGCCATCAACGCCCTGGCCGAGCAGTCGCTCAGCTGGCGAGGCAAATTAGCCTTTATTCGCTTTGTATTGTCGGGCCTGAAAGTTGGCCAGCAACTGCACGATAACTTCCTCAAGAATATCCGCAATAAATTTACTGAATGGGGTCTGGAGCTGGTGGAAATCAGCCTGGGCGACCTCGATCTGAAAAATATGAGCAAGGCCAGCGCCTCCGACGGCACCATTGAAATCGCTGAAACTGAAGTCTGTGCGCAGCTTGAAGCACGCTGGCCGATAACCTTGATCGAAAGCAAAGAAGCCCTCGTACACGTCAATGTCTGCCTGAAAAACGCCAATAAAAGCGACGATCTGCTGCCGCCCATCAGCGAAGACCTGAAAGTAATTTTGACAAAGAGCCTGGAGAGTGCGCTCAACTCCAACAGATGGCGACAGGTGTTTGCCTCAATCGAAAATCTCATGGAAGAAATCGGCCCGGAGGAGCTTGAGCGCGGCAATCTGCGCACAGACAGGGCCCTGGAAGAGCTGGTTGATCGCATCGGTGTTACCAGTTTCTATCTCAAACTGGCCAGAATATTCCTGACTGGCCTGGAGGCCTACGGCGAGGCCCGCCGGCGCTTCATCTCCATCAGCGCCGACGAGCTGAGCAAGCGCGGCCTGGCGATTGGTACCTTTGCCGTGGTAAATATTGATCTGGATCGCGAAAATCTCAGATAAGGCCGCTTTTGAGTAAGTATAGTCACAGGGATAAGTACGAACCCGTCGTCATGACAGGCCGAGATCTGTCAGACGACGAAGCAGCGCGGCTGGAAGCAACGCTGGAGAAGAATCCATCGGACTGGCAAACGCGATTTCAGTTGCTGGGATACTACTCGCGCGCACAATACAGTAACGACGCCTCAAGGAAAAAACACTCGGAGGCGGTACTCTGGCTGATTGAAAACATTCCTGATTGCGGCGTATTGAATACCTGGGGTCAAATACATCCGGAATACGATCCAACGGCGTACGAAGCCGCTAAGCGCCTCTGGCTAACTTTGCTTGATACGCGTAAAGACGATTTAAGAATAATCGAAGCGGCGGCGGGCTTCCTTGCTCACAGCGACCGACCTCTTGCCGAAAAACTTCTCCAACGCGCGAACGAACTAGATCCGAAAGAGTCACAATGGCAGCGGTCACTGGCTATGATGCTGCGTTTCTGCGGGTCCGAAAGATCTCTGGATGCCATGCATGCTATGCAAAAAGCCATAAAAAATGAGCGCGGCAACTCCAGAAAATTCCACATGATGTTAGATCTGGCCCAACTCGCCTATGACGCGAAACAATTTAAGCAAGCCGGGGAGACTGCTCGCAAGTGTCTGGCGAACAATCGCACCCAGGAACGCAACTGGGATTACGGCAATGTTATCCATGATGCCAATTCGATATTAGGAAGAATCGCCCTCCACAGTGGCGCAATTGAAGTCGCAAAAGAACACCTCAGAGAGGCCGGCAAATCCCCCGGCTCGCCGCAACTGGGCTCATTTGGGCCGAGTTTCGAACTGGCCGCCGAGCTGTATGAGATTGGAGAGGTAGATTGCGTTTTAGACTACCTGGAGGATTGCAAAAAGTTCTGGAAGAGAGGAGTCAGAAGCGGCAATCTAGAGCGCGGTATAGATCAAATCCGCCAGGGCGTCCGACCGGATTTTGAATCGCGCTTTGCCGACCACGGCTGCGATGGCGGCACAGATTGCGATCACAAATAAGTCGCTATTTCTCGACAAACTTCTTCGGCTTCTGGTCATAGAAGGCAATATGCACAACCAGAGTGAAGCCACCACCGGCGGCGGCAAGGAAGCAAACCATGGCCAGCCCCGGATAACCAAAGAGCGTAAAATCAGTCTGCACATTCATCAGTAGTGAGGCGCCGATGATCAAAGCCGCCAGCACGAGCCCTATCGTGATGCGGTTGGCCACTTTTTGGAAGGCGTCAATCAGCACCACTTCATCAATAGCATCGACTTTGACCTCAAGCTTATTGCTGGCCAGCAGATCCATTATCTTGCTGACGCGGCCGGGCAGCTTCTCAGCAAAATCTTTTGCTTCCACGAGAGCGGTAAAGGCATTGGCGGGCGAAACGCTGTGCAGGATGCGCTGTTGCATGATATGACCGGCATTGTTGCGGACATAGGCATTGGGATCAAAACTAGGGTCCAGTGTGCGACCGACTTGATCCAGATTGAGCAGAGTTTTGCCCAGCATCGTCAATTCCGCGGGCACATGCATACCGCATTCGGCCGAGGCCTTGGTTATTTCCAGAACTATCTTGCCCACTTCCATCTGATTAATGCTGGCGCCGACATTATGCTGAATCAATTCATTGATGCGCACCCGCACCGCCGATTCGTCGTAATCATCCAGCCGCTCACCGATTTCAATGGCGATATTGGCGACGGTGTCGGAGCGACATTCGCTGATGGCAAGCAGCATTTGCAAAAGTTTGCCCTGCATCACTGGAGTGAGCGTAGCAACCATGCCCAGATCAAGGAGCGCAATTTTATGATCATCGGTGAGGAAAACATTCCCGGGGTGAGGATCGGCATGGAAAAACCCATCCACCAGTATCTGCTTGAGATAAGCCTCAAAAGACTGTTCCGCAAGCTTCGGCCCGTCGACCTCCAGCAATGTAAGAGGGCTGACGGCTGTGATCTTACGACCCTTGATAAAATCCATCGTCAGTACTTTAGACGTGCTGTAACCGGTTACCGGTGCGGGCACCACTATCAGGGGAAACTCCGCCATATTGGCCTTGAGGGTTTCGAGGTTGTGCGCTTCCCGCCTGTAATCAAGCTCTTGCAGTACCGTGCGACGAAATTCATCCATCATCAAGCGGTAGCGAAGCTTGCGACCGGACTCGGAATGCGCATCATAAAAGTCCGCCACTTCACACAGTATTTCCAGGTCCTGGACAACGCCTTCGCGAATGCCGGGACGCTGTACCTTAACGGCTACTTCGCGGCCGTCACGCATAATCGCGTGGTGGATCTGCCCCAGAGAAGCAGCAGCCAGAGGGATCTGATCAAACTTCTGGAAGGCATTGGAGAGACGCACCCCAAGCTCAGTACAAACGATCGTTTCCACTTCTTTAAAGGAGAATGGCTCGCAGTTGTCCTGCAAGCGAGACAGGGCCTCGAGATAGGTAACAGGCAAAAGATCCGAACGCGTGGACAGAAGCTGTCCCAGCTTCACGAAAGCCGGACCTAATTTCTCCAGATCCGCAGCCAATTCCTTGGCCTGACCCGGGACGGCGGCACCATTGTGCTCGCCAAGAACCTCATCGAGACCGGCGTTTTTCACAACATCACTGTTACCGTATTTTATTAAGAGCCAGGCGATATCTTTGTATCGCTTCAAATAGTCGGGCTTAAGCGAAATTCCCATTGAGCCTTTCCTTTTGTGGTCACTATTGGGGTGACGGACCAAAAAGGGTTCAGTTCCAGGGATGCTTCACAGGGAAAGGTCAGGGGCTGGGGGTGTCGGCCATGTGCTTCTTGCCGCGCACCATCATGCAGATTTCCAGCAGTGGTCGGCTCATCTGCAAGGCCACGGCACGGACCTGACCCATCATGATAAGTTTGTCCGAAATTAGAGTCATATCGGCAACATAAGCCTGATTACCAGTGAGAATGCTGATCTTCTTAGAGTCAACACCATCCTTAAAAATGTGGATATTCTGGTCGTCGCGCCAGTGCTCCTGCATCACCTGTTT
>JAFEAV010000091.1 GCA_018266215.1 Cyanobacteria bacterium SZAS LIN-3
CATCGAGTTGTGTAAGGACTTTCACCTCCAGTCGTTGAACATGCCCGGCACACAACAAAAACACCACCCGGATAAATC
Source organism: Cyanobacteria bacterium SZAS LIN-3 (assembly GCA_018266215.1). Taxonomy (GTDB): domain Bacteria; phylum Cyanobacteriota; class Vampirovibrionia; order Obscuribacterales; family Obscuribacteraceae; genus REEB67. The sequence goes on from JAFEAV010000091.1 coordinate 79, forward strand.
CGCGATGGTGTTTTGCTACCGTCTGGCTGCCCTGTTGGGCTCAGTATTTCCATTGCCTCTCAGTCAGATTCAGCAATGGCGGGCTACTTGCTAATGTCTCCAGTCTGGCCAGACCTGACGTTGCCACAATGCCCCTCGGCTCAAAGCAGTCGTGGCTTCACCCGACCGCTCACCGTTGATTGCATATCAGTTTAGCCTCTTGTCGCAGATATAAAAGTCCCCCTTTGGACATTTAAGAAAGCTTTTGCTACCCGGCGAAGAAGCTCTGAGCATGAGGCCCAACATGACCACCGGCAATGTCAAGAGCGCGACCTGCAGACAGCACACGTCGGGACACTTCCGGATATACCAGGAAACACTTACATATATAGACTTGTTTACAGGACGACTAAAATCCCCAAAACCAAGCAATCATTAAGCCAGAACGGGCCCCGAGGGCCATACAATTTTGAACTTCGAGTAACTACTTTTAGAAACCAAGTAAGGCAATCAACAAATGGGATATACAGACCTGCGCCAATTCATTCAAGACCTGGAAAAAGCGGGGGAGCTGACACGCATAACCGCACCGGTCTCGGCGCATCTGGAGCTGGCCGAAATCACAGATAGGGTAAGCAAAATGCCGGGCCAGGCCAATAAGGCCCTCCTGTTTGAGAATGTACAGGGCTACGATATGCCGGTGCTGATCAACGCCTTTGGCTCGCACAAACGCATGTGCATGTCCCTGGAAGTAGACGACCTGAACTCTATTGCCGACCGCATCCGGCGCTTCATCAAACCGCAGGTGCCCGAAAATTTCATCGAGAAGCTGGCCTTTCTGCCTACCTTAATGGAATTGGCGAAATTTCCGCCCAAGCTGACCCATGGACAGGCGCCCTGCCAGGAAGTTGTGATAACCAATCCCAGCGAAGCGATGCTGGACAAGCTGCCGATTCTCACCTGCTGGCCCGATGACGGCGGCCCCTTTATCACCATGGGTGCGGTCATAACCAAGGACCCAAAAAACGGCAATCGCAATGTCGGCATGTACCGTCTGCAAAAGTTCGACAACAATACAACGGGCATGCACTGGCACAAGCACCACGACGGGGCGCGCAATTTTGAAGAAACTCGCCGCATGGCCATGGAAGCCGCTGAAGACTCGAACGGTCCGGACTCGGCCGGCAGCCAACCGAGCGAGCCGCCTAACTACGGTACATTTTTTGAAAAGGACGCCTACGAAAAGCCGGGCAACCGTCTGGAAGTAGCCGTAGTCCTCGGTGCCGACCCGGCTGTCACTTATTCGGCCACGGCCCCGCTGCCACCGGAAATCGACGAGCTACTCTTCGCCGGCTTCCTGCGCCAGAGTCCGGTGCGTCTGACAAAATGCAAAACAATAGATCTGGAAGTGCCGGCCAACGCCGAGATCGTCATCGAAGGCTATGTCGATCAAAAAGAACTCAGGCGGGAAGGACCTTTCGGCGACCATACCGGCTTTTATAGCCTGGCCGGACTCTTCCCCATCTTTCATGTGACCGCCGTCACCCACCGCAAAAATCCCATCTACCAGACAACCATCGTCGGCAAGCCTCCCCAGGAAGATTGCTATCTGGGCAAAGCCACCGAGCGTATTTTTATGCCGATGGTGCAGATGCTGGTGCCGGAAATTGTGGATATGAATCTGCCCTGGGAGGGCGTCTTCCACAATTGCGTCATCGTCTCAATCGACAAACGCTATCCCGGTCATGCCAAAAAGGTGATGAGCTCTTTCTGGGGACTGGGCCAGCTGATGTTTACCAAGTTTGCCATCATCCTGGACAAGGATATAAACGTGCATGACCTGTCCGAAGTAGCTCTAAATGTATTCGGCAACACCGACCCCCGGCGCGACATGATGTTTGTCGATGGACCGCTGGACATCCTCGACCACGCCTCGCCCTTGATGGGCTACGGCAGCAAAGTCGGCATCGATGCCACTCGCAAATGGCAGTCGGAAGGATTCCAGAGAGAGTGGCCCACACCCATTGTGATGTCAAGGGAAATCAAAGATCTTGTGGACTCACGCTGGGCCTCTTATGGCCTGTCGGGGCCAAACGGCATGGCTGGCCTGGATTTGACGACTTCAGGCAGGGCCAAGAAGTAGGTTGTCAGGCGCTCATCATTTAATGTTTGGGCGTTGAAAAGTCGCATAGGTGGGCATAAGAGAGATACGAGCCCAGAGTTCAAGGCCCGTTTACAAACACTTGAACAGCCCTTCCAACTAGGGGCGTCGTTACTTCACCTATATAAACCGAGTGTGCCCCTATGAGCCAGCTGAAGCGCATAGCTACTATTTTCGTGCTTGTTTGTATGACGATGACGTCGGTCTACCAACCGGCTTCCGGTCATCGCTCCCAGCCCGTGGAAATTTACCACCGCGCCTGGCAGCTCGTGCACGACAACTATTACGATGCAAACTTCAACGGCAAGAACTGGAACGAGCTGGAGCACAAATACGACAGCCAGATCAAAACCAGCGCTGACGCTCAGAAGTATCTCAAAGTCATGCTCGAGCAGCTCAACGATCCCTACACTCGTTACCTCGATCCCCGTGCCTTCCAGGATGAGAATGACGCCATCGACGCTCGCATCGTCGGCATCGGCATCAACCTGCAGCAGAGCAAAGACCAGCAGCATTTGATCGTCACCCGTACTATTGAAGCCGGTCCCGCTGAGACTGTCGGCGTCCGCGCCGGTGACGAAATCGTCGCCATCGACGGTCAGTCGGCTATCGGCATGACCCCTGAGCAAGCCGCCGACCGCATCCGCGGCAAAGCCGGTACCTCGGTACAACTGGCACTCCAGGCCACCAAGACTGCCGCCCCGGTGCGCACAGTCAATATCACCCGCCAGGAGATCACCATCCACGCAGTATCGACCAAGATGCTGGACAAAAATATCGGTTACATCTCTCTTTCCACCTTCATCTCAAACGACGCTTCGCATGAATTCAGAACCGCTCTCGCCAAGCTCTCCCACGCCGACGGCCTGGTAGTTGACCTGCGCGACAATCCGGGCGGTTTGCTCTCAAACGCTCTCGAAATCGCAGACATGCTGCTCGAAGGCGGAGCAATCGTCACAACCGTGAGCCGCCACGGACGTCACACCGACATCTCCACCAGCGAACCGGTTACCCGTCAGCCCCTCGTTATCCTCGTCGATGAAGAGTCGGCCTCCGCCTCCGAAATCCTCGCCAGCGCTCTCAAAGACAATGGCCGCGCCATCATCGTCGGCAACAAGACCTACGGCAAAGGCCTCGTCCAGGAAATCAATCGCCTCCCCGGCGGTTCGGCAATCCACATCACGGTATCCCGTTACCTCACACCCAGTGGCACCGACATCAACAAAGTAGGCGTCATCCCCGATGTGACAGTGACCAACAAAGACGAACAGATGAAGGTTGCCCTCACCTGCCTCAAAGAAAAGATAGCCAGTCTCAAACCTGCTGTCCGCACGAGCAATCTTTCTATGATTCGCTAATGCCCTAGTCTCCGGAGAGTCTATGGACAAAACAATCAAAACTCCAGGCTCCCAAGCTCAGTCCGGCAGGTGGTTATCCACCCGCCGGACGGCTCGTTTTTTAGCCTTTATGGCACCGGCGATCATGGCCATCACCATGGTTAACGCTGCAGCACCGGCCGCCCGGGGTCAGAGCATAGATCCCAACGCCAATAATGCCGCACCCGGAGCCTTTGTCCAGAGTACCGAAACAAACGGGGCGGTGGGCGCCAATCAAGCCCCCCAGGTAGATCCAAACAGCTACCAGGGAGCACCGCAATACTATGATCCCAATATGGGCCAGAATCCCTATCCGAATCAACCGACTTATCAGGGAGCTTATCAAGGCAGTGCCACCATCGGCGTGACCGGCACCCCAACGCAGCCGCCTCAGATGATGCAAGCAATGCCTCCGCAAATGATGCAGCCGCCGGCACAAATGCCGGTGGCACAGCCACAAATGCAGCCTCAGCCTCAAACTCCGTTAGCAAACAGTGCACCCTCCGAATTTCCCACCCTCGATGAGCTCAAGCAAACGCTCGCTAAAAACGCTCAGGCGGGGCAGGGTCAGGGGCAAGGACAAATGAGCAGCTCGCCAACACCTGGCACCACCGGCGGTGTCGGCGGGGTGGGCGCCACGCTACTGAAAGCCATCGGCACCATGACCGGACCATCAGCCTACGGCACCAGGCCGATGGGCATGGGTATGGGTTATCCCGGCATGGGCATGGGTGGAATGGGCATGGGTGGCATGGGAATGGGTGGCATGGGTATGGGTGGCATGGGTATGAACCCCTTCATGCCGCGCCAGAGCATGATGAACTCTCTTATCAATCAGGGCTTGTATTCGGGCGTTCGCCTTTTGAGCCATTGAATTAGAATTTTGCGCCAAATCGCCCGCGAAGAGTTAGGATATAAGCAGTTTCTGTTCAAATTAAGGATCGGATTTTGAACTCTTACCACACACACCAAAGCATTCGCCGATTGACATTGGTCGCGGCTTCACTGGCTTTGTCGATCGATTTGAACATGGCCTGGCAAGCTCAGGCTCAGGACGCCGGCGGATTTCTGGGAGCTCCTCCGGGGGCCTTTCTAAATCGGCCGGCCAAAACCACAGCGGCAAAAACAGCCGCCAGGCCGCAAGCCAAGCCAGCGGCCAAGCCCCAGCAGACACAAAATTTTGGCCAGTACGGCGGTAACAACGGCGGCTTCAGCAATGCGGGAGATACCGGTCAGGGCACTGGAATGTCCGAATGGACTCAGCCCTCCGGCAGTCAAGGCAATGACTTCAGTCAGCAATCAGGCGGAGGCGGTCAGGGCACCGGCATGTCCGAGTGGACAACACCATCCAGCGGCGACTCCGGTGGCGGCGGTCAGACGATGAGCGGCTGGCAGCAGCCCTCCGGCGGTAATCAAAACTTCGGCAACAGTCAAAACAATGTCATGTCCGGCGGCACGCAACAAGCACCGCTCTTCGGGCAGGTCCTGGAGCAGGAACAACAATCAGCCCCATCGGGCAACATGACCAATAATATGGCCATGCCTCAAAGAAATACGGGTATGGGCAACGGCATGGCGACCCCAATGGGCGGCATGGGTGGTGGCGCCGGTGGTGGCATGGCCGGTATGCTCGGCACAATGATGTCGGGCGGCATGGGCCAGGGTGCTATGGGCACAATGATGAACTTCCTGCAAAATGTCATGCCCGGAGCAGGCAATACGATGCAACCAGGTATGTCCAATACACCAGGCTTCCCCGCACCGGGTACGACCGGCACATTGCCCACCGCAACCAGCAGCGGCGGCGGAGATGAAGGCTTCCCCGCGCCCGGCTCGCTTGGACCTCCGCCCGGCAGCGCCGGAGATGGCTTTGTACCGATGGGTCAAAGCGCACCAACAAACTTTGTACCGATGGGTAACAGCAACAATGGTGGCGGACGCGGCTTGAGCGTACCGAGACCGGTGGCGCGCACAGTCAACCGCACAGGCCGGACGGTGGAAAGCTCAGTCAATCGCATGATCAACCGCAGCATCTACAAAGGCATCAACAGCCTGAGATTCTAAATCAAGATCCTGCTATTGCGGCAAGTCGAGATTGCGTGCGCGCTCTAACAAGTGCTGATTGATGGAATCGATCAGTGAGACCATTCGGTCAATGCGACAGGTATGAGAGGCCCTGTAGGACGCAGGCATGAGCTTTGCCGCGTCAGCTATTTTCCCTTGCCAGAGATAGCAATCGGAAAGATTTTCAATCAAGTTATATTCCAGATGGCAGAGCGAAGAATTTTTCAATCTTGTGCCAAGAGTACTGTCCGGAGTTTCAGCGGGCACATCCGCAACTTTGCCGGCAGCATCATCTGACTCGGGGAAACCCTGATTGCGAGCCAATTCGGTCACCAGATTGAGGGCGCGGTCAAAGTACTTTTCGGCCTTGTCTCTTTCACCTTTGTATGCCAGGACCTGAGCCATATCACAAAGCGGATCGATAAGCTTGGGACTGTTTTTACCGCGCATCTTTTCCATAATCTTCAGCCTGCGGGAAGCCATTTGCTCAGCCGGCGGCAGGTCGCGCACAAAAGTAAAAGCAGCGGTCTTCATGCCCAGCACATCAACATAGATGTCGCTTTCTTCGCCGATGAATTCTTCAATTTTGCCTTCCACCTGACGGCACTGCTCCAGAGCCATGTCCATAAGACCAAGGCGGAATGCTGCCTGAGCCAGCCTGTACAAAGGCTGAATCACAATCGGATGTTTGCCGAAATTAGCCCGAGCAATTTGCGTTGCATTCCTGGCCATAGCAAGAGAAAGTGAATGCTTGTCCTCACGCGCATGAACAATGGAAAGACAAAGCGAGGGATAGAGCATCTCCACACTCTCGCTACCAAATTTATCCGAGGCATAGCCGGAGGCAACGCGCAAATTTTGCGCAGCGAGTGCAATATCGTCCGCACAAATTTTAGCCATGCCCAGCTCGCACAGAGCCAGCACATAAAGGCGATCGTAGCGCTCGCCCCGCTCCAGTTGCTTGACGCGATTTAACAGGAGCTCGCTGTCCACTACATATTTTTTGGCCGCATCTTTGTCGCCGGCCTGACTGGCCAGCACCGCATTTAGTATCAATGCCGCTTCCAGCTCATGCCAGCTGTCGTTATTTGTCGCAGCCAGCTCTTTAGCCTTCTCGAGAAGCTTCACAGCCCCGGCCAGATCCGTCAGCTCGCGCTTTATTTTGGCGGCCACGAGCAGGGCTTCAATGCGCTCGGCGGCAGGCAGTTGATCAACCCCGGACTCCTCGACAAGGGCCAGGCATTCCTTATACTTGCCCTGATCATAAAGGCGCTGACAATCGCTATTTAGACTTTTTACAGGCACGGCACTACCACCACAATTAAAGGCACGGCAAAGAGCACACCAATTACAAGTCTATATCAGGCGCTGTATTTTTGCCGCTCGGGACAGACTTCGGACAGGACTTCCTGTATCTTACCCAGTGTGGCCCCCAGACCAAAGCGCATCGTGGCGGAAGTAACGACAGGATTTGGCACCTGCGCCACCAACCAGGCAAGATCTTCCTTGCGCACTTTGTCGGCTTTGTTCAAAACAGTGATCATAGGCTTATCCACGGCCCCCAGATCGCTGAGGACATCATGGACGGCACTGATGTGCTCCAGTACGTTCGGATGCGAAGCATCAACCACATGCATGAGCATGTCGGCCACGGCCACTTCTTCCAATGTGGCGCGGAAAGCGGCAATTAGCGAAGTCGGCAACTTTTTGATGAATCCTACCGTGTCGGATATAAGCACCGGACTGTGATCCGGCAGAGTAGTCCTGCGAGTGGTCGGATCGAGAGTGGCAAAAAGCTTATCCTGGGTGAAAACATTGGCCTTGGTCAGGGCGTTCAAGAGTGTGGATTTGCCGGAGTTGGTATATCCGGTCAGAGCCACAACCGGCAGATGATCGCTCGACCGGCGCTTGCGCTGGACGTCGCGATAGTTACGGATGCGCTCGGCGTCGGCCTCCAGGAAATCAATCTTTTCGCGGATACGACGGCGGTCAATTTCCAGTTTAGTTTCACCGGGACCTCTCGTGCCGATTCCGCCGCCCAGCCTGGACAGCGCTTCTCCTTTACCCATCAGACGCGGATAAAGATACTTGAGCTGGGCCAGCTCAACCTGCAACTTCCCTTCTTTAGTCTGGGCGCGCTGGGCAAAAATATCGAGAATCAACTCGGTGCGATCTATTACTTTCACACCCACAACAGACTCAATATTGCGCTGTTGATTGGGCGTCAGCTCCTGGTCCACCACAAGCAGAGTGGCGCCAAGCTCCTGCACCAGTAAGGCAACTTCCTGCATCTTACCGGAGCCCAGGAAAAACTTGGGATCCGGCTGTTGCCGGGTCTGGGTCATGCGGCCACAAATGCCGGCACCGGCAGTCTTAGCCAGTTGTGCCAGCTCATCGAGATCGTCTTCCACCTGCCAGGCATCGGTGCCATCACTAACCAGACCGATGAGAAAGGCACGCTCTTCGCCTTCCTGCACAGCCAACCCCGGAGCCCGGGTGCGAAACTCTTCTTCCAGGGAGCCGATAAGCTCTTCAAAATCATCTTCCTGAGCATGCCTGGCTGTGCACGGAGGCAAAACTTTCCACAACTTACCCTCGGCGTCGCGGCCGGGCAGCAGATGCGCGATATGGACTACGTCGGCGACTTTCGATTGTTCACCGTGACTTCTCGAAAATGTCCCCTGCGGATTAACGCCAATCTGCGCCAGCAGGTCGAGGCGGTTGCGCGCCAGGCACTGCAAGTTTTCCTTGGAAAGCGCTTCTTTGCTCAATTCACCGCTGCCGGCGGCGTTGGAGCCGGCAGGTCCGCTAATGGATTTGACATTGGAGCCGTTTTTGACGGCCTTTTCTTCGGTTTTTGTATGGATGATGCGATGGCCGCAAAGTCTGCCCGGTCCGACTCTCACACCCCGCAATTCGGGCATGTTCACTTCCCAGGGATGACCAACGGTCACATTTACAACCTGTCCGCGCCGGTTAACTACAACTGACAGCGGATATCCGGTTTCATGCGATATTTCAGCTACTGAATCTGCAAGATCGATTGTGAGTATCTTATCTTTGGGTATGCGTTTTTGCAGTAAACGGTTTAGCTTCTTAATCTCTGACTGTTTAAGGCCTTTGGCCTTGCCTAAATCAAGCTTGCCGTGCAATCAATAAACCTCTCAGAAGGAGTAAAAACGCTAGCTAATCCAGCTCTGGCAGCCGGAAAACGGGCATACGCAACAGTAGTAAGTCTCACACGGGAATCATACCCGTTTATCAGCCAATTTACACTCACATTTAATCTATGCAAAAGCTGTACAATAGCCGCCTTCCCAATATCCGAGGACTATCGTAATGACAACAGCAACCAAAGAAGCAAAGACTTATCACTCCAAAATCGATCTCAGCGATGACCTGCGCAAGAAGGTAGTTGCTAAGCTACAAATCACACTGGCTGCCACCGCCGACCTGACCAGCATGGCCAAACAAGCCCACTGGAACGTCAAAGGCTCACGCTTCTATCAGCTGCACATTCTTTTTGACGAAACCTACAACGAAATCAACGAATATATTGATATGGTTGCCGAGCGCATCACGGCTCTCAGCGGTTATGCCCACGGCACCGTGCGCATGAGCGCCAAGGCATCGCCCCTGCCGGAATATCCGGACAACATCACCTGCGGCGAAAAGCACCTGGAAGCGCTTATAGAGCGCTATGCCATTTACGCCAAGCACGTACGTGAGCACATCGATGCCATGACCAACCTCGGCGATGCCGGCACAGCCGACATGTACACCGAAATCTCACGCGCTGTCGACAAGCGCCTGTGGTTCCTGGAAGCCCACCTCGAAGGTTAAAAACGAGCTCAGCGCGCAGGGCGGAATTCCCGCGATTCGTCGGGTCTTGCCGCCATGCGCCGCTCGCGAAATGCCTCGCCCAGTTTCCCCCAATCAATCACCAGCATGCCTCCATGCTGACGGTGCTGGCGGTCCCAGCTGATGAGCAAATCGAGCACTGCATGGTCGACATAGGCCAGGCCGTCAAGATGGATGTGCAATTCACAATCCACGGGCACTGATTCAATAGCACCGGCCAGCTTGGGCAGAGCCAGGAAGGTGGCCGCTCCATTGAGCCAGATATCGGTGCGCTTGCCGGCTCCGGGTGCAACTTTCACATCCAGGTGGCCAAAGATATAGAGCAGTTTGGCTATTGAAAGAGCAATACCGGCCAGCACTCCAGTGAGCAGATCAACAGAAACAATCAAGATGACGGTAAGCAAATAGATGGCGATTTCGCTGCGTCCGTACTTAACCATTTGTTTTACGGCTTTGACGTCAACCAATTTGTATCCGGTAAAAACCAGCAGGGCAGCCAGTGCCGACGTTGGGATAAATTCCAGGAAGCGCGGGAAGAAGAAAACCAGCATCAAAATCCAGGTGCCGTGCAAAATTGTCGAAGCACGACTTCTGGCTCCCGCTGCGACATTTACGCCGGAGCGCACCATCACCCCGGTCATGGGCAGAGCACCAAACAGACCACAGATAGAATTGCCAACACCCTGCGCAATCAGCTCCCGGTCATAGTTTGTATTGACCGTGGAATGCTTCGGCATTTTATCAATGGCCGAACACGTAAGCAAAGTTTCGGCGGCGGCGATGAAAGCGACAGCCAGAGCGTCAAAGAAAATATTCCAGGTCATTATGGACGAGAGACCGTTAGGAGCACCCGGGCCAAAGCGGACAAGCTCAAGCGAGGCAAACAGATCCGGAGGTATGGACACATACCGCACTGGCAGATGGAATGCAGAGGCGCAGACCGTAGCGACAACGATGGCAATGAGCGAGCCGGGCAGAACTTTCACCTTGCCCCGGGCAAAGCGCTGCCAGAGCGTCAATAAAACAATAGTGAGGATACCGAGCATAGCGGCCAGGTGATGCGTGGTCTGTGCGCTGGCACCACTCTGCCAGTCGAGCCCCTTAATCACCGCCATCGGAATGGACAGCAGGTTGTTTAAGCCACTACCCTTGGGGCTGTCATCAACCATGACGTGAAACTGAGCGGCAAAAATCAGTACGCCTATACCGGAAAGCATACCGTGGATGACGGCAGGGGGCACGGCTCTGAACCATGTGGCCAGACGACACATGCCAAAAAGAATCTGCAAAATACCGGCCAACAAAATAATGATGCCCAGCTTTTCTATGCCATGCTCGCGAATAAGCTCAATGATTACAACAGCCAGACCGGCGGCCGGGCCGCTCACAAGAAGAGGAGCCCCGCTCAAGGCGCCGACAATTATGCCGCCGACAATGCCAGTGATTATGCCTTTAGCAGGCGGCAGACCGGAAGCTATGGCAATGCCCATGCAGAGCGGCAGGGCCACAAGGAAGACAACAACGGATGAAAGCAAATCTGCGCGCAGATTTGACCAGACGAATTTGCCCCCATTTACAGGAGATTTTTCTTTTGTCATATCGCCCTTACAAGCTATCTATTGAAAGCTTCTCAGCGCTTTTAGCAATGTGAAAAAATCTTGTGCCGCAAAAGCGTACGACCAGACTCTCCACAACCTTTGAGGTGAGGGAACATTTTGCCCGGATTGAGAACGAGGTCAGGATCAAAGCATTGTTTCACTTTGCCCATCAACTCTAGATCGTCCTCACTGAACACCATCGGCATCTCTTCCATCTTTTCTATGCCTATGCCATGTTCGCCGGACAGGGTGCCGCCGAGTTTCACACACAGAAGCAGGATCTCTTTGCCCGCGCGCATCACTCTGACTACTTCTTGCTCGTCATCGCGATGATATAGCATGCAGGGGTGCAGATTACCGTCTCCGGCATGATACACATTGGCAACAGTCACCTTGTTTCTCCGGCCAATCTCCTCAATGCCATCAATTGCCTCGGCAAGTTTGGATCGAGGAATGACGCCATCAAGCACGTAGCCATGCGGGGCTATGCGCCCGAGAGCACCAAAAGCCGTCTTCCTTGCTTTCCAGATAGTTGCCCTTTCTTCTCCATCACGAGCCCATATGCTCGACAATATCCCATTATTCACAAGGCAGCTTTCAACTAGCTTTCGTTCGGCGGCGATTGCCGAAGCCTGACCATCGAGCTCGACTATTAAAAGAGCGGCCGCATTACGATCAAGACCAAGAGATGAATTATCTTCGACAGCGTTAAGGGTAAGGTTGTCGATCATCTCCATAGCCGCCGGTATAACACCGTGCGCCACTATATCCGATACCGCCTGTCCGGCCTGGCCGACGGAGGGGAAATAAGCCAGGAGCGTTTCTGTTTTGTCCGACTTTGGAATGAGCTTGAGCACCGCTTCGGTGGCAATAGCCAGAGTGCCCTCCGAGCCTACGATTATCCCGGCAAGGTCCAGGTCATTGCTTGTGCGACTGACACCACCCACGGTGACGATCTGACCGTCGGCCAGAACAACTTTCAACCCCAGAACATGATGCGTGGTCATACCGTACTTTAAGGTGTGCGGGCCGCCGGCATTTTCAGCCACGTTGCCGCCAACGGTAGAAGCAGTCTGGCTGCTGGGATCAGGGGCAAAATAGAGGTTATAGCGACTGGCGGCCTGGGAAACTGAAACATTGGTCGCCCCCACCTGTACGAGCGCGCAGGACTCCTCCGGCGAAACAAACAAAACACGGTTCATCCGGGTCAAAACCAGACTGATGCCGCCACGCACGCAGGTGGCGCCGCCGGACAGACCGGTGCCTGCCCCCCGGGCAACGACCGGAATCTTACTGGCATGGGCCAGTTTAACAACCTCGGATAATTCTTCAGTAGTGGCGGGAAGGACGACAAGGTCCGGCTTAGACGAATCCAGCGTCTCGGCATCGCATTCATAAACGGAGAGGTCAACAGGATGGCTGAGAACATGCTTCTCACCCACAATCTCGATAAGCTTCTGTATCAGCTCTTTATTCAGCGGAGGCTACTTGCCCTTTCCTTGCTGGATGCGTTCCTGGTCACCCTGGAGATAGCGGAATCCTTGATTGCCTGAATAATTCCAGGTAAAAGTCCCGGATTTTTCTACAAACTGTCTCTTGGAATTGGGTGGGTATTCCAGGACCGGATTGTGCTGAATGGATTTAATCACAGTGACAAGCATCGTGTCATAAATAGGATTGGCGCTGGCCTGCAAAACGCGCACATTGCCTATCCTGCCGTCGCGGGCCACCATGTAGCTGACCTGACAGGAGAGCGGTTGGCTGCGCTTAAAGAACATCTGAGCCGATTGATTGAAGCGAGTATAAATGGTCTCGGCCACACGCTTGTGCCAGGCATCCCAGAGTAGCTTCATCTGAGCAGATTTATCAGAATCTCCCGGGGTGGTCGTACCCTGCTGAAAGGGAGCATTATTGTTGACATTCATGGCATTGTTGGGCGAATCGGGCTCCAACGTAGGCACGGCACCGCTGCCGAAAGGGCCGTCCTCATTCTCGGCATTGCCCTTGAGAGGTTTGCCGCCAAAAGGGTCACTATCGAAAGCACCGGGAGGTGCAGTCAGCATGGCGCCGCCTTCCTCTTTGCCGCCACCGCCGAAGGGGTCGGTGTCGCCGCGGCCAATATCGTTGCGCTTGAGGCTGGGACCGTTGTTAAGGTGGTCAGTCTGCAGGACGCCGCCTTTCAAGGTGTCTGCCGCAGCGGCACCACTCATTACGGTACAGGGCGCGATCACCAGCGCCATCAGGTACAGGGGTGCGAAAATATGTGAAATTCGTCTGTTCATGGCTTAAACCAAGTCGGAGCCTAGCTCATGGGGCTTATATAGGTACTGTACCGCAATTTAGTAAAAAGTAAATTCGCATTTACCGCAAAGAACCAGAATACCCTCATTTACCCTGATTTTCTGTATCCAGGGCAACTATTTGGCAAGTTTTTCGGGGGCTGACCCAGGCTTGGAAATTCGGCCGGAACGGCGACCAGAATTGCAATTCCAGTCAAATGACGCCGTCTTTTCGACAAACTCTCTTTTTGAATCCGGCGGAAACAATAAAACCGGCTGATGGGCAAGAGACCTGACTATCGAGAGCAACATCCTGTCGTAAAGAGCGTTTCCACTGGATGAAAGGACTCGAACATTGCCCACTCGTCCATCCCGTGACACCATGTAGGACACCCTTGAGCGCATGGGTGGAGCGGCCTTAAATTGTTGCAGTGCTTGCTTCTGAAAACGCGCATCTATCCACGCCGCGACACGCTTGTGCCATTCATCCCAGCGCGGTTCCACCGCATGATGCCCTGTTGGGTAGGGCGTATGCTCGACTCCAAAATCTCCCACCGGATTGATTTCAACTTCCTGCGGACTTTCGGGCAAAACGTCCCGGACAGGCCTTGATTCCGCCGCTGCCACCGGAGGCACAAGCAAAATCGCCAGAGTTTCGGCGAGGAAAAAACATAGAGGGTAAAATAGTTTGCTTGCCGACCGCACAAAATAACCTCCACTTATTACCAGGATACCTGCACAACCAATGGATAAGGTCACCGAAGCGAAAGAAAAGTCGCCCGCCCAGAAAGAGCCCAAGGTCAAGGAGGCTCCGAAGACGCCGCACTTACCGGTGGGCATCATCGACAGCCATGCCCATGTGATGAAGGAGTATTTTGGCGAAGAGCAAGAGGAAGTAATTGCCCGCGCCTTCGAGCAAAACGTCGTGGAGATGGTCAATCCGGCCGTCACGGTAGACGGCATGGAGGAGCTTTTTGACCTGGCCAAACGGCACCCGCGCATTCACCTGGCTGCCGGTCAGCACCCGCATGAGGCCAAGGACTGGACCCCGGCCCTGCGCGAAAAATTGATTAAAGCCCTCGATCATCCAGCCGTGGTGGCCGTTGGCGAATGCGGCCTCGATTATTATTACAACAACAGCGTGCGCGAGCAGCAGTTGCACTGCTTCGGCGAGCAAATCGACCTGGCGGTCGAGCGCGATCTGCCCATCGTAGTCCATTGCCGTGACGCCTGGGATGACGCTTTTGAACTGCTCACTACCCGGGGCAAGGGCAAACTGCGCGGCGTCTTCCATTGCTTCACCGGCGGCCCGGAGCAACTGCCGGCCATCAGCAAACTCGATTTTTACGTTTCATTTTCAGGCATCCTCACCTATTCCAGCGCCAGGGAAATCCAGGCGGCAGCCCCGCTGGTGGCAGAAGATCGCATATTGGTGGAAACCGACTGCCCCTTCCTCGCCCCGCAAAAGGTTCGCGGCAAACGCAACGAGCCCTCCTACGTCTGGTTCACAGCCGAAAAACTTGCCGCATTAAGGCATGTTGAATTGCAGGATCTGGCCCCCCGCTTGAGCGCGAACACAAGGGCCCTCTTCAAACTCTGAGATCGGGTTTTGGCGCGTTTTATCGGAACTTGTCATGGGCATTAAATAAGGGTCTAGTGCACTGTATCTTTTCTGATGAAAAAATCGGCCGTCCCGGCAAAAAGGCAGGCGCGGGCCAGAGTAATCGAGCTGAATGGCCCGGCTGAGCGCGTAGAACTACTTCTGCTCATTTTCATGGCGCCTCTATGGGGCATCATATTTCCTTTGATTGGGCTCTCGGTGATGCTGTCCAACATCTATACCGGCTGCCTCCTCATGGGTGTGAGCTTTTTCTGCTTCCTGCACTTTCTCCACCTCAACAACAATCGCTTCAGTTTTGAGGAAAAAGGCGTTCGCCTGCCCGGCGTCGATCACTCGGTTCGCTCCTATGAAGACCTGAAAAACATCTACCTTGAGAGCACGACGCCCCTGCTGCTGGCCGTGGAATTTGTCCCCAATAAATTAAGCTCGACCGATGATTCCCAACCAAGGCATCCGGTCTTGCAGCTTTTTGAGATTCAGAACCTGACCGAAGAAAGTGCCAGACAACTCTGGTCCCTTTTCGCCATGTATCTGAAGAGCTGCTCAATATCGATGGATGTGCGTGACAAACTGGTCAACTGGCGGGTCATGGCCAGCAAAACACATGCGCCGGCCCGTCTCTTAACAGACTCACAAAGCGGCGCCGGAGGCGGAGACCAACACCACGGTCTGACCACCGCTCGAGAGGAGCATGAAAGTCAGATAGCCCGAGATCTCTCATTGACTATCGATTTAAAACCATTTGACCCGCTGAAAACAGTCGGCCAGTACATGGTCAGCTACAGCGATACCTTCCGCAACACCTGGCTTTCATTCTGGACGATTGTGGCCGGCGTCGCCTATCCGGTCAGCATAAGCTCAATTATTTTGACCGCTCTGAAAGACCACTCCCTTGTCTCCCAGACGACCCAGGGCATCGCCGCCGGCCCGATCACCGATCCCCTCGTGCAGCAGACGATGAACAAAAGCCTGAGCCAATCGTTTCAGCAGATCCTGGATCTCTTCGGCAATCACGCAGGCGCAATCGGACTGTTGTTATTCACGGTTTTTGGCATAGTCAAATTTTTGCATTATCTGAACGAACCGGACTCCATCTTTATCGACCACCTGGGCGTCACCACACAAAAGCGCACCGCCACCGGTATCTCACCAAGAGAGCACAGGAGCTGGAAAACCCTTGAAGCGATCAGACTGTTGCGGCCAAATCAAAAGTCCAATTCCAGCCGCTGGACGATTCTTTTTGAATCCAGGGAAAAGGACAAACTGAGTATTCAGATACCCTTTAAGGCGCTGTCCACAGACAGGGTGCGGCAGCAATTTATCGAGTGCCTGGACACCTGGGGCAGAAACATCGAGATAGATCCGGCTTTGCTGCAGTCGCTCTCCCCGCGCAATGAGACGTCGTACACCGAGCTCTGGCTCAACGCCCTGACAGAAGCCCCACAGATTACTGCGCACACACCGCACTCGGTCGGGCTGCGACTGCAGAGCAAGGACTATCAAATCGAAAGTCAGCTGGCCAGTGGCGGACAGGGGGTAGCTTATCTGGCGCGCAAAGTAGTTGAAGGAGAGCCAGGAGGCGTGCAGGTAGTCCTGAAAGAAACTGTGCTGCCTATCTATGTCGATGAGAAGGCCCGGGTGCGCGCGCTGGCGCGTTTCGAAAAAGACGCCAAGCTCCTGGCCAGCCTGGAGCATGAACTGATAGTCAAACTGGAAGACTTTTTCGTCGAGAATAATCGCGCCTATCTGGCACTGGAATACATCCAGGGACGAACTCTAAAAGACAAAGTCGAGGCCGATGGCCCCCTGCCCGAAGACGAGGTGCGACGGCTGGCACTGCTCATGGCCGACATCCTCAGTTATCTGCACGAGCGTACACCGCCGGTGGTGCACCGCGATTTCACACCTGATAATTTGATGCTGACCGAAGACGGCAAAATCAAACTCCTGGACTTTGACGTGGCCATGGAACAGAGTTCATTTGCCCAGAGCAATGCCACCATAGTCGGCAAACAGGCTTACATTCCGCTGGAGCAATTCCGCGGCAAACCCTGCGTTCAGAGCGATATTTACGCACTGGGAGCTACCCTTACATTTCTCCTCACCGGCCAGGAGCCGGCCGCCCTGCAATCATCGCATCCCCGAGAAGTGAGTCCGAACGTTTCAGAAGAACTCGATCAACTGATAAGTAAGGCAACAGCTCTGGAACTTGCAGACCGCATAGCCAGTGCCGCTGAATTGCGCGCACTGTTGCAAGGTACGCCGGCTCCCGAAGAAGCCGCGGAGGTCAGTTAATGGCTTCACTGGAAAAAGCCCTGACTTACGAGAGCAAGCCCGCCCGCATCGGTCTTTTCTTCTCCTCGCTCACCCTGCCTGCCTGGGGCATTGTCGCACCCCTGGCTCTTTTGACTTTTATCTTTGTCGATATTGCAAACGTGGTCACCCACAGCGATGACCTGATAAAGACCCTTGGTTACACATTTGCAGCGGCACTCTTTTTTGTCTGCGGAGTCGTTATCACAGGCATCCTCAAGGACAACACTCTGCGAGTCAGTCGAGAAGGTATAAACTTGCCGCTCTTTCTCGCCGCCGGCAATAACTTCGAGCGCTTCATCGACTTTCGCGACATTGAGAAAATATTCGTCAAGGGTGAAGACCTGACCTCCCATAAGCTCAAGCTGATATTCAAAATGAAAAGCGGCGGCAGCGTCACTCTCGACTGTGCCTACCTCGATCATCTCGACCTGGAGCATCTGGTGGTCTCACTCAGTCTCTGGTGCGATCCCAGCTGTCTCAGCGAAAAAGTCTATGAGCTCAAGGACAATCTGGCGCAAAGTGACCAGTACGGTCTCTTAAGTTACACGCGCATGTGGGAGGAAGAGCTGGGCAACAGGTACTCAGCCACGGCCTTCATGCCCTTGAGCCCGGGCAAGAGCCTGCTCGATGGCCAGTTAAAAGTAATTCGTCAGCTCACCTTCGGGGGTTGGTCGGCGGTTTACCTCTGTCAGGAGGCCAATACCAGACTGAAGGTCCTCAAGGAATCAGTCCTTCCCGCCTCGGTGGGAGCAGGCATGAAAGAAAAAGCCGAGGCCATGTTTCTCAAAGAATCGGTGCTCTTGATGAAGCTATCTCACCCCAACATCGTGAAAGTATACGAACACTTTGTTGAAGACGGCCGACACTATATGGTGCTGGATTATATCAACGGTCAGAACATGCGTCAGCTCGTCAAGTCCTCCGGGCCGCAGCACCAGCTTGATGTCATCAACTGGGCCTTCACCCTGACAGACATTCTGGCTTACCTGCACTCGCAACATCCGCCGCTGGTGCACCGCGATCTGACACCGGACAATATCGTAGTGGATAGCGACGGCACGATCATGCTCATCGACTTCGGTGCGGCCAACGAACTACTAGGCACAGCCACCGGTACTCTGGTGGGCAAGCAGTGCTATATCTCGCCGGAACAATTCAGAGGCAAGGCCCAGGCCATCAGCGACCTTTACTCGCTCGGTGCCACCCTCTACTACCTGCTCACAGCCCGCGACCCGGAAGCCCTGGCTACTTCGTCACCACGGACGGTAGCACCATATATAAACGAAGATCTCGATAAACTGATTATGGACTTAACCGCCGTTGATACAAAAGACAGACTGCAAACGGCTGAAGATGTGCACAAACGCCTGCAGCAGCTGAAAGACAAAATGAAAACAACGCTCGTCAAAGTTTAGAGATGCAAGCACCCAAACGGCGAAAATACTTCATCGATCTCAATGGTCCGGCGGCCAGAGCCAACCTCAAGGTAATGGCGATTTTGTATCCGCTCTGGGGACTGTATCTGCCTTACTTTATAGTCTTCCCTCGAGGTTCCAGTTTTGAGGGGCCCGACACCTTTGCAGGCTGGACCCTCTGGCTGACAATCGTCTATCTCGGGATACTTACCTTCGCGCTCTCAATTCTGACAAACAGACTGCTCATCACATCAAAATCAATTCGCTTCGGCCACAAACTATTCAGCGCCCACAGTACAGCCAAGCTGAAGGCCCTCACCCTTGAACGCTCACCGATCACAAATGAAGAATCGGTCGTACGATTCCGCTTCGACGAGACCGGCAAAGAAAGTGAGACGATAGAAACAGCCGGTATGGAAAGCCGTATGAAAGCCAGGCTCCTTGCGGCCGTGGACAATCTGGGCAACCACTGCCAGGTACCCAGGGCAGTACGAACGGCTGTCGCGGCAAACGCCAGGCCTCTGCTGCGAAAGTATGGTGATTCAGTCACCCTGGACTATCATTCACGGCTGCTTTTGTATCAGATAAAAGAATCAATCAATATCTATCAACATTACTTCTGGCGCGTATGGACAGGTGTCTTCGCCTTTTTAACGATTGGATTCGGCCCGATTATTTTGTGGATGGGCTATGTCAAAATTAAGACTCATTTCTTTTACAACAGTCTGATTTATCAGGAGACCAATGTTTTCTTTGACCACTGGTCAAGGCTGTTTCGTGTATTTGACCCTCTGCTCAATCAAACAGGTAAAACCGCCAACGAAATCACAAACGTCAGCAGTGCGCCGCACATAGCAATATCTCTGACAGTCCTGGCAGTGCTGGCCCTGCTCGCCTTTGGAGCGTACCTCTGCCGCCCCAATCGTCTCAAGATTAGCCCGGAAGGCATGGTCTTGCAGACGGTTTATTTTGACGCCCCCTGGCGCTCGACCACTATACCCTGGGCCACTCTGGCGGCCATCGACCTGGAAAAGGCCGGCTACTCCAGTCCTACAAACTGGAAAATCATCTTCCGCTCCAAAGTAGCCGGTGAAAAGCAAAGTCTGACTCTCGGAGCTCTCGGCAACAGCGCCCAGAAACTGGAGCTGGTAAAAGCGATAGAAAAGTATGCCGCCGAAATACCGGTCGATCCGGACGTACTCACGGCCCTGGCGCCGCCCAGCGATAACAGCTATACAGAACTCTGGCTCGCCTCACTGGCCAGCGCCCCACAAAGAGAAAAATTGACTCCGCTTGGCTCCGGTCACAATCTCAAAGACGGCGCTTATATAGTGGAGGATAAGCATGGGGCCGGAGGGCAGGGAGTGACTTATCTGGCCCGCAGACAGAGGATCGCCGCCGGCGAAGAAAGTGCAGACCTGGTCATCAAGGAAACAATTCTGCCGGTATACGTGGACAGCGACAACCGTCGCAAGTCGGTGGAAAATTTTGAACGCGATGCCCGCCTGCTGACTAAGCTGGAGCACCCGGCGCTGGTAAAACTGCTTGATTATTTCATCGAGGACCACCGGGCCTATCTGGTGCTGGAGCGCATTCACGGTCAAAACCTGAGACAGTTGGTCGAGGACAGCGGCCCACTTGCACCGTCTGTGGTGCTGGGACTGGCCGAGCAGATGTGCGATATTCTCTCTTATCTGCATAACCAAACACCGGAGGTTATACACCGCGATTTCACACCGGAAAATCTCATACTGGACCTCAGCGATCGGCTGAAATTGATCGACTTCGGTGTCGCTCATGAATTCAAAAGCCGCACCACAGCTACAGTCGTCGGCAAACATGCTTACCTTCCGCCGGAGCAGTTGCGGGGCAAGCCGACCACGCAGAGCGACCTCTACGCTTTGGCCGCGACACTACATTATCTGCTCACTGGAGAGGACCCCGTGCCCCTCACCAGGCTCAATCCCTTCGAGCAGGTATGTGCGTCAAGGACCCTCGATGAAAGTGAAAAACAGTGCCTGGCCACATTATCAAAGGCGATAGAGAACGCCAGCGAACTGGATACCGCTGCCAGGGTAGTCGATGCCGTAAGCTTGCGGCAATTGCTCACCGCTCAATCAGAACATGAGCAAGGCGTGGTCTTAAAGTTCAACGTAAAAGACATGGAAACAGTCGATGGCTGATTTGCAGATCACGGCCCGATACAAAAGCCCGGGTGCTCGCCTGGCACTCTGGATCTGCATGCTCTTCTCCCCCTTCTGGGCAGTTCTCTGTTTGATAGCGGCCCTCATAGGTACGGCCTATCTAGTCATGACCTTCGTTCCCTTTGTAAATTTCATCGGCGCCCACTTCTCAACCGTCGAACAACTGTACACGGCTCTTGGCCCGACGCTTGCGTTCTGGCTTATCTTTTTCGGCGGCATGTCGCTTTCGCTGGCCTTTGCCGACAACCGCATCATCGCCAGTGAGAGCGGACTGCGCCTGCCTATCTTTCTCACTATGGGCACCCACTTACGCAAACACATCCCCTGGGAAAAAATCACCAGTATGCAAATTATTGGTGATCCGGACAAAGGCATCCACAATCTGGACCTGCGCATCCTGGCCTCGGATCTTGGCGAGGTAAAACTGTGGCTGGGAGCCATGGAAGCGACGGATGTGGAAAAACTCTTACAGTCCGCCGATGTGTGGCTTCTACCCAGTGCCAAAGGCCCCCTGCTGGAGTCGGTGAGAGAAAAACTTGAGCAGATGCCGCTCCTGGGCCGGGACCGCAGTCAGAAACAATCATTCGAATCGGAACTCGACAGCCGCTTTGCCGCCACCGCCTTCATTCCACTGGAGCCGGGGGATGAGCTTCTGAATGGCAGTTTGAAGATAATCCGTCAGCTGTCTTTTGGTGGACTGTCGGCAATTTATCTAGCCCAGGAGAATAAGACAAAGCTCTATGTTTTAAAAGAGTCGGTGGTACCGCAGGATGCGCGGGCTGAAGTCAAAAGTAAGGCCTGGGAACTGTTCCGCCGGGAAGCGGAAATATTGAGCCAGCTTGATCATCCCCGCATCGTCAAAGTGATAAAGAGTTTCGAGGAAAATGAGCGCGAGTATCTTCTTTTGCAGTATCTGCCCGGCATGAATCTGCGACAGCTGGTGAGAGACACAGGGCCCATGGACGAAGCTGAGGTCATCAGTCTCACCCGCACCATGGCGGAAATCCTGGCCTATCTGCACGCCTTTCGTCCGGCGGTGATCCACCGCGACATCACCCCGGAAAATATTATCCTGGCCGACGACAACCAGCCCGTTCTTATCGACTTCGGCGTGGCCAATGCCTTCCTCGGCACCGCTACCGGCACCCTGGTAGGCAAGCACTGTTATATCTCACCGGAACAGTTTCGCGGCAAAGCCACCACCGCCAGTGACCTCTATTCGCTGGGATGCACCATGTATTTTCTGCTCACCGGTGAGGATCCCACACCGCTGATGCAGGCATCCCCGCGCACAATCAACGAAAATTTGAGCATGGAAATAGACAGCCTTGTCCGCGACCTGACCGACATGGAGGAAAGCCGCAGACTGTGCCGGGCCGAAGACCTGCTGGATAGATTGAAAGTTAGTATCTGACGCGCGGGCCCCAGCGGGCAATGAGTTTCTGAGCTTGACTGTAGTTACGCGACTTGGGCGAAACCTTTTTCAAAACTTCCACAGCCCGACCGTAGTTACGATTGCTGCCATAGCTCTTAGCCATTTCCAGATAGGCATCATCGAGAATGGTGTCATACTCGGAAGAAAGGGTCTTATCGTTCTTCATGCGCTCAAGAACCGAGACACCTTCCTCGCACTTGCCCCGACTGATCAAAATAGAGGCCTGCTTCGCTTCTTCATTGTTGCGATAAATCTTGGCGAACATATTCACGCCGACGACGAGCAGCACGCCCAGCGCGGATGCGCGTGCCACCATCCAGAGCTTATGGCGCCGATTGCTCCTGTTATTAACCTCGGGCGGAGGCGCCTCCAGAGTCCAATCCAGTATGTTGTTGGGATTGGCCAGGGAAGAATATCCATCCCCGGTTTCCACCGCGGGATCTTCTTTTTCCGGCTTATAACCAAGTGAGCCCTTACCCTGGAAGGGGATCCAGTTATCCGGCGGCTTGACCACAACGGTCTTCTGCCGACCGCGGGATGTGGCCTGCACGTCTTCCCAGAGTTCTTCGGCGCTCTGCTGACGCTC
>JAFEAV010000092.1 GCA_018266215.1 Cyanobacteria bacterium SZAS LIN-3
GAAAACGGGAGGTCTCCTGAGCATTCCTTGACAAAACCGCACACATAGAAGAAGAGCGCCTGGTGAAGGCACTCTTCCTTGTGGATTGAAGGAGGGAAAGTGAGGCGCGTACCCTGCAATACCGACCGTGGCCGATAGTGCAGACCCCGTGGGGTTTAAGTACGCGCCTCAGTATTTCGCGTCAGTTAGAACAGACTGCAGGTGCCTTCGCCGGAAGTGTGGCAGATGGATTCCCGCGCCTGTCCCATTTGAGTTTGCGCCGCCGCCACCAGAGCTTCACCCATCTTGAGGAACTCGTCGATGCGCTCCTTGCTGGTGGAGATGCTGACCGGCATGGTCATCATCACGTAGGAAGGCTCTTCGCACGTGTTGGCGCCGGTACTGGGTTTGGGGTCGGAGGTGTCGCCGTCGTCGGCCGTTGCGCCCTTCTTGTCGAACCAGCGGTCCGGGCTGGGGGAGCAGCAGCTGAAACGCTTGGGCTGGTCGAGATCCCCGCAGGGTCCCGAAGCCGGCGCGTTCGGCAGATTGTCTTGCAAAACCACCGGTTCCACCGAAGTGGCCAGGGGCTTCAGGTCGTTCATATCGGGGACGTCCTCGAAGGCCGTAACAGCGACGTTGACGTGCACGTCGTTGTTGGGCGTGGTGAGGAGGTCGAGGGCGGTCTGGTTGGCAATAGAGTCTACTGCCTCGCTCAAGCTCAAAGCCGTCATGGTGTTGGCTTTGGCTCGGGCAACCAGAGTTTGGGCTTGCGAATCTTTGGAAGATTCGGCCTTAGCACTCACTTTTGCAAGTTGGGTGCTGAGGTTGGCAAGCCGCTTCTTGAGGCGTGCGAGCTGAGCTTGTGGCGCAGTCGTGCCGGGGAAGTTGCCGCTTTGATTCATCATAGAGGAGACCTACTCCTTGTTGGTTTTGTCCGGCCCGGCAACCACGTCAGCGTTTGTGCTGAAGGGGTGAATGCCGCGCTTGTGATTACAGGTGATGCAGAAGCCGCTGAGCATGAGAGCCTTGCGCTTCTGGCATCCTGGACAGGGGCCTGTATCCGTACCACACAGTGCGTTGCCGCAAAGCTGTGGTGTTTCCTGGTTGGTATTGCCGTCGATGACGAGCTTTTGATTCATAGTCAATATGTCCTCGGGACTGGTTGATGTGAACGTAGAGAATTGGCTACAGCCAGGGAAGGGAAATCAGCAACAGAACTTACGCAGTACAAGTTACCGGCTCGTGTAAACGAGAAGGAGAGCTGTACTGAATGGGTTGGTGATTGCTGAAGAAGGTGCTTGGTTTAGGTCCGAAAGAAAAATTTGGATAAAGTTGAAACTAACCCTATTAACTTCCGGGTCATGATTCCAAATCACTGACCTAATGCGCGTTACACAAACTTTGCATATGCTTTTTGCTCTTTGAATATATTCAGAGCTTTTTCTTAACTGGGCGCTGCTCGCGCAAACTGATGCTGGGAGCGGCTTTTGACCTGTGGGCGGAAAGTGCTGGTGCTGATTTTGTCAGTGACCTCACCGGTGATATCACTATTAAGACAAGCTTAAAAGCCTGCTTGGCATCTGTGGTCGCTAGCGCTGTTGCGCGAAGTCTGAGCGCGCTTGACTTCTTGTCCGGGGGGCGAAGTCTCTGGCTAAAATGCAGTCTGAGACAGGCTTTGTGGTTTATTGTGCGTCTTTGCTCCGGCTGGCATCCGTGGCGGTTTTTGTCGACAGGTTTTTCTGGTGGCGATTGAAAAAGGCCAGGAACTTATCGGTGGTGTCGATCGAGTTTACGGTTGCACCAAAACCGCCGTAATACTGATGTTCCTTCGCTTCCGGCAGAAGAATTCGATTGACCTCGGCACCGTTGGTCGGGTGCTTCCACGTTTGCTCCACGGCGGTGGTACCATCGGTAGTGGCGAGTGCGGTTTCTTTCGGCTCCCCTGAAATGCCGTCGGCTTTCAGATAAAAGTCCCGCAAATAGTTGTTTGGTTTCATCGTCAGCCACATCAGCCGGCCATTGAAAGGCACAGTCGGATCTTTACCCGCGTGAATTTCCAGAACCGAAACCGGATTGTCCGGCTTTTTCTCTTTGCCCGAGAGCCAGCCACCCACTGTGGCCACCGCGGCGACGCGGTCCGAGAGTTCGATAGCGGCTTTGTGGGCGAAGCTTCCGCCCTGGGAGTAGCCGGCCAGATAAATGCGTGACTGATCGACATTGGCAGCCTGCGAGATGGCATCCATCGTGTTGCGCGTGTACTTGATGTCATTCTCGTGGCTGAAAAACCACTCGCCGTTGTTCCAGGAATGGTTATGACGCGGACTGCCGTCCATGTAGGCGACGATGAAATTATCTTTGTCCGCCCTGTCGCTCATGCCCGTAGTCGGCTCCATGCCTTCCGCTCCGGCAGCCACTCCACCCTGGCCTTTGTGGTCGCCCCAGCCGTTGAAGACCATAACCAGCGGATAGGACTTCGCCGGGTCGTAGTCTTTCGGCAGGTGCAAAAAGTATTGCCTCTCCTGACCGTCCAGTTTGACCGTTTCACGCACTGTTTTGCCCGGTTCGGCAATCGTCAGCGGCGGCACCAGGGTCGTGTCTTCCGGCGGCTTCTCGCCTTTGACGTGAATGCGCGTCATCATCCTGTCGCGTCCGATGGCCACCATGCGCACGCTGTCCAGATTGTCTCCGGCTCCGCCGGTATGGTTTTTGTGGTCGCCAGCGTCCGGCAGTTTGGCATTGGCCTCAACCTGCGGATCTTGATGTCTTTCGTGCGGCAGGTCCGGACGGCCCATAGTAATTGTCTCCCGTTCCTGCCTTATACCCGCTTGTGCTTGTCCCGTAAACCATACTGGCCCCGGGTGGTGTAGACTGCTTGCAGGTAACCCGGGAGATTAAGATGGACATTCGACGTATTTCTCTGGGATTCTTTTGCGGTATTGTTTTAACTGCCTTGTGTCCAGTGCTCTCAGCTCAGGCTGCGCCGAAACCGGCAAGCAAGACTTATCACTGTTATCGTCTGCGGCAGAAAAACGAACTCTTTGGTGACTGCACTGTTTATGCCTGTCCCCAGGCTCTGAAGATTGTCTTTGACAGCGGCAAGTGGATGAATATCGCCCAGGCTCCCGACTGGGAGCTGTATGTGCTTAATCCACGTGAAAAGGTTTGCAGCCACACGCCGCTGAACAAGTGGAAAGCGAATTCGCTGATGCTGGGCTCTATCAACGATAGCGTGGCCAGCAGACCTTTTATGACTGATGAGACCCAGAAAATTGCCGGTTTAACGGCGGTAAAAATGGTGCAGGGGGTGCGCACGGCGGCGGGCGTATCGCGCACTGGTAGCTGCTTCTGGGTGGCCCGTGACGTTAAGCTGCCGGACCAGATCTATCATGTGATGTGCGGCAATTCCCTTGTGCAGCAATTACATCGCATGCCCCTGCGCATCCACCTCAATGCCCGTAATGTGGCCACCAGCCTTGATACGACGGCCTGCTCCCAGGTGGATCTGCCCGCCAGTTTCTTTGCTGTCCCGAAAGATTTTAAGGTCTCGCCTCATCCTGAGGATGTACTGAATACCGGCGTCATGGATGTGGTTAAGGACATGACCAGTTTCTAGGCCGCGTCCGACTGGCAGTCTCGCTCTGTCCTTTTGTGTTTTATCTATTAAATGGAGTAGTATAAAAATGAAAAAAACAATGGCCGAGAAAAATTCTCGCGGCCATTGTCGAAGCAGGAAAGGGGCACCTCAGGCGCTCGTTGTTTAGACGAAAACGCCTGAGGCCCCTGCCTGTGAAGCTGGTCAAACCTTGGAATACTGGCGCAGAAGCTGAGCCAGGCTGCGCGTGGCAACACCGGTTGCACCTTCCGGATCGGCACGGTGCTCGTGGCGACGGAAGCCGGTACCGGCGATGTCCAGGTGAATCCAGGAGTTGCCCTCCTTGACGAACTCGCGCAGGAACCAGGCAGCGGTGATGTGGCCGGGGCCGTCACCGGAGTTGGTCAGATCCGCCATGCGGCCCTTGTTGTTGATCCGATATTCATCGGGCATCGGGCACTCGTGCATGGCTTCGCCGGCATCCTTGGCGCACTGCAGGAAGTTGCGTGTGAAGCGGTCGTTGTTGCCGAACGCTCCGGTGACCAGGTTGCCCAGTGCCGACTCCACGTCACCGGTGAGGGTGGCGACGTCGATCACCTGGTTGGCCTGACCCACTTCCTGGATGTAGTGGATGGCATCGGCCAGCGTCAGACGGCCTTCGGCGTCGGTGTGGTCGATTTCGATAGTCAGGCCGCTCATCGTCTTGATCAGGTTGCCCTGACGCATGGAACGAGCGTCGATCATGTTCTCGCACGCGGCAACGACTGCGCGCACCGAAATCTGCGGCTTGAGGCTGGTCACGAGAGACATCGCCTGCAATACTGCAGCCGCGCCCGCCATGTCCATCTTCATGTCGCGCATGCCGTCGTCGTCCTTGACGTTGAGGCCGCCGCTGTCGAAGGTGATGCCCTTGCCCACGAGGCCCAGGACCGGCTGGGTGACGCCGATTTCCGGGTCGTAGGAGAGCACGATGAAGGCCGGCTCGTACTGGCAGCCGCTGGTGACGGCCATGACACCGCCCATGCCCAGCTTCTTGATCTGCGCCAGCTTGAGCACTTCGCACTTGATCAGACCGCCGGAATCCCTGGCGATCTGGCGCGCGATGCCGGCGATTTTTGCCGGGGTCATCTTGTTCGAAGGCGTGTTGACCATGTCGCGGGCGCGATTGGTCGCTTCGGCGAAGAGCGTGCCGGCCTTGACGCCCTTCCTGGCAGCGCTGAGAGTGTGAGCGGCGCTGACCAGCGTGAGCGAGAGCAGGTGGGTACGAGGTGCTTCCTCGCGCCACGGCTTGGTCTTCACGTGGTTGGGCTCGTAGTCGGCCAGGATGGCGTATTCGGTCACCGCCTGGGCAAACTGCTGCACGGTGAAACCGCGCAGGTCAACGTCGATCAGAGGGAAAATCAGATTTTCCGAACCGGCGACGTCGCGAGCGGTGGTGAAAGCCTCGGCCAGCGCCGTGCGCAGACCGTTGAGAGTGAGGCGTGAGCGGGGGCCCAGGCCGATGAGGATGATGCGATCCAGACCATCGATGGTCAGGTCGCTATCGATCACCTTGGTCTGGATGAACTTCGGCTCGAAGCCGTCCTGCTCGATGCGGCGGCTGATCAGGCCACCGGTGAGCTCATCGGCTGCCAGTGCGGGACCGGCGAGCTTTTCTCCAGAGAAGATAACGAGGACAAGATTGGCGCGGTCGCCTTCTTTCACGCGACCAAGCGCCGAGGTCAGCTTGGCTGACGTGGCGTTGATAATGACAGACATGTTCAGGCTCCTGAGCTACAGCCGCCTTTTTGGCGACTTCGCTGGTTAGGTCATTGAAAAACTTGCGTAGAAAACAATTTAGAAACCGTCGTGCTCGACCACCGGATGAGCAGCCTGGTAGCCGCTTTCGGAGTCGCCGACGTAGTGGGGCAGATGCTGCGAGCGGTCGATGTGATCCGCCTGCATGAGCGCCTCGACCTTGCCGTAGTTGGTGATTTCCTTCTCGGCAAAGGCGACTACCTGCTCCAGCAGCTCAGCGGCGCGCGAGACGGGCAGGCTGATGCAGAGGCTGGGCGGGTAACCGACCATGAAGTCGGCGTCGTTGGTGTGCGCCCAGATGTAGGTCTCGCCGGTGGTATCGCCTGCGGGGGCGGAGACGCGATCGAGCATGATCCAGACAAACTGATAAGACGACTTTTCGCCGGTCAAACGCAGCCGTGCGGAAGACAGATGATTGGTGACGCCGGCGACCATATCCTGTACTGCGGAACGCAGGAAAGCGCAGGCGTTTGCGTGCTTGTTGTTCGACATGGGATTCTCCTTCATTGGTTTGAAGACCAAGGGGAAATGAGATTCTGGGGACGCTTAATCAATTGCGGGACAGGTCAAACGAGCCGCTGGTCACTGCTGGTCCCGGGCCGTTGTCGGGCAGGGAGAGAGGAGGTAGAAGCTCGTGGGGGCCTTTAAGAAGCTTGTGACTGAGATCCGAAATTGAAAAAGTAAATTGGTGACAGTTGCAACTTAGTCTTGAGAGTCAGATCAGATCAAGGACGTATGACTCCTGGATGTAATCGCGAGCATAACTATTGTTAAAGGGAAGCTTAAGGATTCTCGCGAGCTTGCGCAGCGATGATGTCAAGAGATTGACGGGGTGCGGGTTTTCGAGCTTTCGATGGCAAAATCGAGGCATTGTGAAAGGCGGATGTTGTCAAGAGAATATTGTTGAAGCCCGGGTTCTCACCTGCTTTTCGCCCGAAATCAGTTACGCGCGTCTTTCAATTCAGGTAATGTTTCCTGAGGTTTATTGACTTCCAAAACAGTACTTAGTTAGCGTAAATCTTCTCTCCCATTTTCTCTTTAACAGCAAGACCAACTTCTCAAATCTTCAGCAGCTCAACGACATCGAATCAGCCATACGCAGTCCTGCTGTGTCGGTCGATATCAGCTGCTGTCTCGGCGCAGTGTCACCATTGGTGGTGCCTGGCCTTCCGTCAACTCGAGCATGAGGATTTATCGCATGCAAACCGCGAATGCACTACTCACCAAGAATGACGAGAAATTCCGCTCCGCCTTCGTCTTTTCGCCGAGCTGGGGCCATGAATATTATTTCCTTGCTGACAGCGTCGGCCTCAGCTTCTGGTGCCGTGATCACGGTGATCGAGAGCCTGTCGATACTGTAGACGACCTGGGCCTCACCTTTGCCGAATTTTGTCGTTGCCTGAAAATGGCTCAGACAGAAGGCAAAGCTGAAGCAGGGCATCTCACGATCGCACGCCAGGGAGGCGATGGGATCAGTACATCTTACAGATTCGGTTATTTCAACCACTTCTACCAGCGTGAGCATTACTTCAACGAGGACGCCAGTGCGGTGCAAAACCTGCTCAACATGGTCGAACTTCTCGCACATCGCTAAGTAACTAAACCAGTCGCTTCCATGGTGAAAACGCGCTTCGAGCGCGGGTTTCACCGTGGAGCAAAAGCGACAGAAGGTAAAAGGTAACTATGAAACAAAGTCCATTTGCCAATTTGTTCCGGCGCAAATCGCTGGATGCAATCAAGGAGCAGGGGGATTCCGAACACGCCGAAGGTCATCGCCTCAATCGAGTATTGACGGCGCGTGACGTCTTCAACAGCGGCGTGGCAGCCATCATCGGTACGGGCATCTTTGTGCTCACCGGTGTGGCCGCCGCAAACGTCGCCGGCCCCGGGATCATTCTCTCCTTCATTCTGGCAGGCCTAGCCTGCGCGTTCGTCAGCTTTGCTTACGCAGAGCTTGCCTCCATGATCCCTGTCTCCGGCAGCGCATACACCTATGCCTACGCCACCCTGGGTGAGATTTTCGCCTGGATCATCGGCTGGGATCTTCTTCTGGAATACGCCGTAGGTGCCAGTGCCGTAGCCTCGGGCTGGAGCGCGTATTTCCAGAGCATCCTGCACGGCCTCGGCATAACGCTGCCGGCTTGCATAGCATCGGCCTCCGCCCACGGGTTCAGCAGTATTGACCTGCCCGCCGTTTTGATTGTCGCCTTCATCAACTACTGGTTGATCAAGGGCGTCAAGCACACGGCGCGAATGACTTCGGTCTTCGTCATCGTCAAGCTGCTTGTTGTGGCGTTCTTCATCGCCGTCGGTGCTTTCCATGTCGACACTGCCAATTACACACCCTTCTTGCCGTTCGGCTGGAGCGGTGTGTTGACCGGCGCTGGTGTGGTGTTCTTTGCCTTCATCGGCTTTGACGCTGTCACCACCATGTCCGAGGAATGCAAGGACCCGCAGAAGGACGTGCCCAAGGGTGTGATCGGCTCGCTGGTCGTGTGCACGCTGCTCTACGTGATTGTAGCGGCGATCATGACCGGTGCTATGTCCTACACCCAGCTTGGCGGCGCCGGGGAAGGCGCTCCCATGGCCAAGGTGCTCGACCACATCGGCTTTGCCTGGGCCAGCCCCATCGTCTCGGTTGGTGTCATCGCCGGTATCACATCCGTGCTGATTGTCCTGCTCTTCGGGCAGTCCCGCATTATGATGCGCATGTCGAAAGATGGTCTGGTCTGGCCGATCTTCGGCAAAATTTCCAAGCGTTTCCAGACCCCCACCTGGTCGATCGTGATCTGGGGCGCGCTGGTCGCTTTCACCGCCGGTTGCCTGCCGATTAGCGAACTGTCCGAGCTTACCAGCATCGGCACCCTGTTCGCTTTCGTCATCGTCTCAATCGGCGTCATCGTGCTGCGCGTCAAAGAGCCGAATCGTCCGCGAGGCTTCAAGTCTCCGGGCTATCCGTACTTCCCCGCTCTGGGCGCAATCATGAGCTTCATTCTCATGTGCAGCTTGCCCGCCATTACCTGGATTCGATTCGTCATCTGGATGGCGGTGGGCCTGGTTGTCTACTTCGTCTACTCGAAGCAGCACAGCCGCCTTAATAAGTAACAGACACAATAAACAAGGAGATCCTTGATGAGCCGTTCGTTCAAGCGGAACCCCATCATCGGCCACACCTTCGCCGAAAGCGAAAAGTACGACAAGCGTCTGGCCAACCGCAGTCTGCGGCGCAAGACCCGCGCGGTGCTCAACACCTCCGGGCACGGCAGGGCTGGCGTTGTTGTCGAAGGTGTCAGCGAGCTGCCCCTCCTGCGAGAGGTGAGCAACGTTTACTCGTTCGACAAGGATGGGAAGCAGTGGCTCGATAGCCCTGATCCCGAGGATCTGAGGAAGTAAGCCGTTGGTGCGGGGGGGAGGTGTGGTGACCGAAAAGTCGCTGCCTTCCCCCTGCACCATTTTTTCTTTCTCTTTTTTGCCCTGTCTGCGATTTGGAGTAGTACGGCCCGCGTACTCTCGCAACCAGGCGTTACCGTTAAGCGGCTTTGTTCTCGCAAGTTAGCGCAACTCCCACACGCGCTACTTCTTGATAACCAGCCTTGTTGACCATCTGGCCGTGATTTCCGGCGATCTCTTCTTTTGGCTCAAATTCGCTTGGCAACCGTTTTCTGGGCTTTTCTGTCTTCTGGAAGGGGTAAACAAGCATTGTTTGAGTGCCCTCCGGTCGAAGAGCATCAGGTCATATTCCGACCATTTATTTTTCAACCCAATAATTATTTCGAGCTTCCCCAAAACCACAAGAAGACCTTCCAGTCATCGATTCCTCTTTGTTTTTCAGATCGCGTGATCTGCAAGGAGCATGTCGAAGACAGTCTTGGTCTCTCTTATAAGAAAAAATGGAGATCGTCATGAATCTCAAAGACAAGGTCCTCTTCATCACCGGCGCCTCACGCGGCATCGGTCTGGCCATCGCACTGAAAGCCGCTCAAGACGGCGCGTGCATTGCCATCGCCGCCAAGACCGTGACCCCCAACGATAAACTGCCCGGTACCATCCACACTGCTGCTGAGGCCATCGTTGCCGCCGGCGGCAAGGCCCTGGCCATCGCCTGCGACGTGCGCGACGAGGAGCAACTCAAAGCCGCCATCGCCAAGACCGTCGAAACCTTCGGCGGTATCGACATCGTCGTCAACAATGCCGGCGCCATCCAGCTCACCGGAATCGAGCAGACCGACATGAAGCGCTTCGACCTGATGTATTCGGTCAACGTGCGCGCTGTCTACATGACCGTCAAGCATGCCCTGCCATATCTCAAGAAGAGCACGAACGCGCATGTACTCAGTCTCTCGCCGCCCATCAACCTCGATCCCGGTTGGCTTGGTCCGCACGTTGCCTACACGCTGTCCAAGTACGGCATGAGCATGTGCACCATCGGCCTGGCCGCCGAATTGAAGCAGCACAACATCGCCGTCAATTCTCTCTGGCCGGAGTCCACGATCGACACCTCCGCCATTCGCAATTTGCTTGGTGGCGATGCTTCGGCCAAAGCTTCTCGTAAGCCGGAAATTGTCGCTGACTCCGCTTACTGGATTTTCACCCAGCCATCGACCACCTGTACCGGTAACTTCTTCATCGACACCGCGGTGATGAAGCTGGCTGGTGTGACCGATTTGAGCAAGTACGCCATCGATCCGACGGCGACGCTGCTGCCTGATTTCTTCCTTGGTACTCCGCCCAAGTCCCTGCCCAGCGGGATGAAGGCGACTCGGCCGAAGGAGGAGAAGGCGGAGCCTGGGGTGGAGCCGAAAGCTGAAGCAGCGGTCACCTTGCCGACTGTTGAGCCGGAAAGCAAGCCGGATTGCAAGATCCCGCCACCGCCGCCGGTGACACCTGAAGTGAAGTCATAGCGGATAAATGCGGCTTCCGGGGGCGATTCTTGAAAGGCCAAAAGCCTGTCAGGAGTCGCTCCCGGGGCGCATTTTCTTTGATTGGATTTGTTTTTCGCCTTTATGTATTAAATGGTGTAGTATAAATATTATCACTGGCGAGCGAACTTAACTTGCCGCTTCGTTCGGTCGTAGTAACATCTTAGTACGGTAGTCTAAATGCGTTTTCCGGGAGTTTATTTGCGAAATTTATTGGCAAAATTGAAGTCGCCCCTCGGCATAGCAGTGGTTGTATTGCTGGTTTTTTCGGTTATTTTCGCCGGCGGAATATTTTTCGTCGTGCAGCAGGTCAAGGAAAGTAACTCTGAAGTTGAAGTGGAAGGTGAGCTAATTCGGGGCATTCTGGGCGAATACATCCCCATTTTGTTTGATGAAATTAGAGCTAAGCACCTGGCCAGAGGTGCGACTAAATTGTCAGACGCGCTGGAGCCGGGAACGAGACGGGATTTTGAAAAATCCGAAGGACTCTGGGAGGAGGCCGCTGCTGAAATTGCAGCCGCTGCGGGTGATAAATCTTTGATGCTTGGTATTGTTCTGGCGGGTAAGGGCCAAATGGAGGAGGACTTTGATCGCTGGGTTCTGGTGGAAAAAACCGAGAAACAAGCTCTTGATTGTTTCTCGTCTCTGAAAAGTCAACAGCACGTTGTTCTCAACTGTCGCCAGCAACTGGCGCAGGCCTTGCAGCATCAGAGCAAATATTTGGCAGCATTGCCGCTGTTTGAGGAAAATGTCTCTCTGGCTGAGCGCATTGATACTGCGCGGGGCGATCAGGAGCGGGAGCTGTTTGTAAACGCCTGTTTTAGCCTCGCCGATTTCTATGCGGCTGAGCACAGGCCGGATCTGGAACAGGCGACCTATGACCGTTTGCTCGTCTCGGTTGGCCAGGCTCCAGCTGCCGGCCGGCTGAAGTCGATGGTGCTCTTTCGCATTGCCGAGCATCTGGAAAAAGGTGATGTTGAACGCTGCATGAAAGCCTGGGAAGCGGCTTTTGCTGCCGATCCTGATGACGGCGTACGACACCGGGAATATGGGAAATATTTGCGCCTCCGGGAGAAATTTGATCAGGCGCTGAAAGAATTCGATATCGCCATCAAAAGCGGGAAGCAGCTGCCCCTGGCCTATTCAGGGCGGGCTAAAACCTACAACCTCCTTGGTCGGTACCCGGAAGCTCTGGCCGATGTTAACGCGGCTTTGAAGCTGGAGCCGGACTTTTACGACGGCCTGGTGACACGGGGCGCTACGCTGGTGGCGCAGAAAAAGTATGCAGAGGCGATTGCTGATTTTACAAAAGCGCTTGAGCAATATAATACTCCTGTGGTTTTGCTGGCGCGTGGCGAGGCTTATGCCTGCACCGGTCAGAATCCATTGGCGGTGGGCGATTTCAGCGAGGCTGTGCGCATTGTGGGGCAGCGTCGTTTCACCCGCGATGAGGCTCAATCGGTGGCGCATCCTGAATTTTTCAAAAAGCCAATTAAGGTGATTCTTTTGCAGAAACGCGCGGCTGTTTATGACGCTCTGAAAGATGTGGAAAGCGCCAAGCAAGACAGAGCCGAAGCGGCTAAGCTGGAGTCGGTGCCGGTGGCGGTCCGTTTCTTCCAGTCTGGAAAATTATCCCTCTGGTCCTGCAATGATGCCGGTGGTAGAGTGGGATAAAGGTTGCTTGTGTCCATTGCATTCCGGGCCGGTTCATGCGGGAGCTTGATTGAAAAATGTTTGCCAGGGCCCGAGCACTGACTCTTCTATTTGCGAGCTCCGCAGCCCTCATCACCACGCTTGGCCTGGCCTGGTATGAAATCGATTATCTGAATCAGCTGGAACAGTCTTATGAAGCTGCTTTCCGTCGAGTTCGTGCCTATCGAGAGTGGCACTTGGACGCGGATGCCAGGAGAGCTTTTGAAGAATATTTGACATTGACCGGGAAGTCTTTCGGAGAGAGAGCTGTGGTGGCCGCCTTGATGAGTGAGGGGCACTTTATGTCCATGTCGGACTCAGAGGAGGCCGTTGGATATTACAGCCGTGCGCTGAGCCTCAGGCCGGACTACGGCCCCGGCTATGAAGTGCGGGGACATTGGTATCTGCAGCACCATGAATTTGGGGCGGCTGTTTTGGATTTCAACAAGGCCATCAAACTCAAATATAGTGATGGCTGCGCGGAACCCTATGAAGGGAGGTCGGCTGCCTATCTGGGTTTATCGCAGTTTAATGCCGCTCTGGCCGATGCTGATTCGGCAATTCAAATCGACTCAAGGGATTACTGGGCCTTTGCCTCCAGGGCCAGAGTCTACGCTCAGCTGAATCAGCCGCAGTTGGCTCTGGCTGACTGGAACGAAGCCATCAAACTCAGCGTTGATTCTATTCCCTCGCTGTATGAGGAGCGTGCTGATCTTTACGCTTCCATCGGCCGCCTTGATCTGGCCAGCCGTGATAGAGCCACTGCCGCCGCCTTTTCCGCTGCCAAATGAGGTCAATGCTGGTTAAACTAAATGCGGTAATAGAAAATCGCTTTTTTCAATCTGGGGAAGCGCCGATACCGGGCAGTGTTTGGCTCTTGCCCATTACTGCCCGGTTGCTGGATTTGGACCGTCGTCTTACTTCAAAATCTTGGACGGTTCAAAGGACTGCTGCAGTTGATGAATTTCGTGCGTGAGAGTGCCGCCATCGTTGCGGATCGTGAATACGGCTTTCATCTTCTGACTCTCTTTGCACCTCTGGGTGAAAGTCGTCTGGCCGTTTTCCGGCAATACGATCAGGTAATGAAAGTCGCCAAAGTCCGAGCCAACCGCCACCGAGTTGAAGCGTCCGAAGACTTTCGTGTCCGTACCGGATAGCTGAAAGTCTGATTCTCCCCAGCCCAGTTCGATATTGGCTAAGTTAACCAGCACCAGAGTGTCTCTGCTTGCAGATTCCTGGGGTGGGATGAGTGTGGCCTTGCGAAGTGGTTCTTCCCATCGCATCGAGCATTCCAGCACTGTTGTTGTTCCGAATCGCCAGGAGAGAAACTCCTGACGCCGGGTGGCTGCGGTATTGGCTTGCAGTTCTTTGCTGAGCCAGAGGGTATCGAAGCCGAATTTCAAGCGCTTACCGGAAATTATGATACCGGCAGCGATGCCATTGCGATCGGTCGTGAAACATTTCATAGTTCCCTTTCAAGTCTGAGCGCCTGGCTCAGTAAATCACCGGTTTTCTCTGTCGGAATGGCCTCCGTTTGTCGATCGTCTCTGCTTTGGGGTGCGGTGTGATATTGCGACGATTGTTGGAGGTTTGCTCAGCTGGAGAAAAGAGGGATTCGCCTCCACCGTATAGCAGGCCTCAGGTCCGTTGCCAGGGATGTAGAGTTAAATCCAGTCACGTATTTTCATTCGTGCGGTATATTTTGCTCGCAAACCGTTTCGCTGGTTGGCTGAGCATTTACTATCCGGTGGAATGTTGGGAAGTGAATTTATACTATACTTTGTGGCAGGTCTGGGCAAAAAAATGGACCTGACAGATTTCTCTGCCAGGCCCATTCCAAAAGCTAGTTCAGCTTTTTATCGAGCGTTGCGCCCGATTACTCGCCTGCGACCGTCATCTTGTCGATGAGGATGGTCGGCGAGTTCGTGCCGGAGCGGAACTCCAGGTCGTTGCCGACGGCGATGATGCCGGCGAACATTTCCTGGATGGTGCTGGCGATGGTGATGCCGGACACCGGGAAGGTCAGCTTGCCGTCCTCGATCCAGATGCCGGAGGCGCCGAGCGAGTAGTCGCCGGTGACGCCGTTGAAGCCGGGGCCGGAAACGCTCGTCAGGTACAGACCGTTCTTGACCGAAGCGATGATCTCTTCGGGGGTCTGCGTGCCCGCCTGCAGGTGCAGGTTGCCGGTGCTGCCGCTGTTCGGCTCGCACTTGAGCTTGCGGGCGGCGTAGGCGTCGACCAGGTAGGTCTCCAGCACGCCTTCCTTGACGATGGTGCGGCGCTTGAGCGGCAGGCCCTCGCCGTCGAAGGGACGGGAGCCCAGCTTGCCCACCATGGTCGGGTCGTCGACGATGGTCACGAGCTTGGAGGCCACGACCTCGTTGAGCTTGCCCACGAGGAACGAGCTCTTGCGGTCGATGCTGCGACCGGAGGCGGCGCCGACGAACTGCGAGAGCAGCCGTGCGGCCATCTGCTGGTCGAACACGACCGGCACGACCTGCGACTTGACCTTGCGTGCGCCGAGCTGACGGACAGCCCGGGCAGTGGCGGTGCGGCCGAGCGACTCGGGGCTTTCCAGGCCAGCCAGGCTGCGGCTGGCGCTGTACCAGCTGTTGGTCTGCATCTCGGTGCCCTCCTGGGCAACGACGCCGACGTTCAGCGAGCACCAGTTGCCGCGGTAGCTTCCGAGGAAGCCGCGCGAGTTGCCGTAGACGGTGATGCCGCCACCGTTGGAGAAGCTTGCGCCCTCCGAGTTGGTGATGCGCATGTCGGCTCGACGGGCCGCCTGCTCGGCATCGATGGCCATCTGGATCTTCTTCTCGACCGGCATGGCGTCGATGGCCGGGTCGTACAGACCCAGTTCGGGCACATGCTTGGCCAGGTGATGCTTGTCGGGCAGGCCCGCGAACGGGTCGGCCTCGGAGGCGTTGGCCATGGCGATGGTCGCCTTGACCAGCTTGCGCAGGGCCGGGCGACGGAAGTCCGAGGTGGACGTGGTGGCGCTCTTCTGGCCGACGTAGGCGCAGAAGTTCACGCCGCGGCTCTGGGCGCCTTCCAGCTGTTCGACGACGCCGAGGCGGACCGCGGTGTCGACCGATTCGCCGGTGCTGATGCCGACTTCGCAGTCGGTGGCACCCTGCTTGGCCGCCTCATCGATGATGAAGCGGGCGATGGCTTCCAGCGCGGCGATCTTGGAGTCGCCGGTGACCTTGGCCTTGGGGGCGTTCTTCCGCGCAGTCTTGGCGGAAGGCTTCTTAGAAGTCTTGGTAGCAGTCTTCATAGTAGTTCTCCTCAGGACTGGCCGCCAACGGTGACACCGTTGATGCGGATGGTGGGCATGCCGACGCCGACGGGGACACCCTGGCCGTTCTTGCCGCAGGTGCCGACGCCCTTGTCCAGGGCCTCGTCGTTGCCGACCATGGTGACGTTGTGCAGCGCCTTCGGACCGTTGCCGATGAGCGTCGCGCCCTTGATGGCACGGGTGAGCTCGCCGTTTTCGATCATGTAGGCACAGGTGGCCGAGAAGGTGAAGTCACCGTTGGTGATGTCCACCTGACCGCCGCCGAAGGTCTGCGCGAAGATGCCGCGCTTGACCGAGCGGATGATCTCCTCCGGGGTGTGGTCGCCGCCGGCCATGTACGTATTGGTCATGCGCGGCATGGGGGCGAAGCGGAAGTCCTGACGGCGGCCGTTGCCGGTCAGCTTGGCGCCCATCAGGGAAGCGTTCTGCTTGTCCTGGATGTAGCCGACCAGCTTGCCCTTCTCGATCAGGGTCGTCTTGGTCGTGGGCGTGCCTTCGTCGTCGATGTTGAGCGAACCGCGGCGATCCGCCAGCGTGCCGTCATCGATGACGGTGACCAGCGGCGAGGCGACGGCGGCACCCATCAGGGTGCTGAAGGCCGAAGTGCCCTTGCGGTTGAAGTCGCCTTCCAGGCCGTGACCGACAGCCTCGTGGATGAGGACGCCGGGCCAGCCGGAGCCGAGCACCACGTCGAACTCACCGGCGGGAGCCGGGGCGGCCGAGAGCAGGTCGATGGCCTGCTTGGCGGCGATCAGGGCGTGTTCGGTGAAGAAATCCTCGGCGGCGAGCACCGAGAATTCCTGCCGACCACCGGCGCCGGAGCTGCCGTTCTCGCGACGATTGCCGTCCTGCGCCAGGCAGCCGACGTTGAGGCGGATGAGCGGGCGGACGTCGACGAAGATGTCGCCGAGCGAGGTGGCGATGATCACCGTGTGCTGTTCGCAGGCGATGCTGGTCGAAACGTTGATGATGCGCGGGTCGTAGGCGCGGCAGATGGCGTCGACCTTCTTCAGGATCTCGATCTTGTCGGCCAGCTCGGCATCGACCGGCGACGCGGTCACCGGGTAGAGGTTGTGCTGCTGACCGGTGGAGGCCAGGGGCACGTTGGTGGCGCCGTTCGAGTGCTCGATGATGGCGCGCGCGATACCGGCGCACTTGCGCAGGTTGGTGACGTTGACGTGGTCGGTGTGCGAGTAGCCGGTCTTGTCACCGACGACAACGCGCACGCCTGCGCCGTTCACCGTGCTGCCGGAAGTGCTCTTGATCACGCCCTGGTCGAGCGCGATGCTCTGGGACGAGCCGGCCTGGAAGAAGATGTCGCAGAAAGCGTTCTTGCCGCCGGTGTTCTTGACGGCGGCGCCGATGATCGACTGGACCTGAGCGTAGCTCAGTCCGAAGAGACGGTGCAGCTCCGATTCGGGGGTAGCAAAGATTTTCATGGTAAATCCTGTTCGTATGTTGGAGTAACCTGAGGTCGTCAGGTCTGCGATAGCGTCGCGCAACTGGGCCCCGGGGCATACAGCCCATCCAATCGCGACGACACTGAAGACATAGTACATTACTGTCACATAGTGTGACGGGCCTATCCGTTCCGGATTCTCAGCTAGATTGAGTGTTGGTGTTCTGGGTGGGGCTTTGGGTCTGGTTGAGAGGGAGGAACGAATACTCCTCGAACCTAAACCTCCGCGCCCGAGATGACAAGAGGAAGCGGCATTAGCTGAAAGCTTTTATAGGCGACCTATACGCTCTTCAGTAACTGTTCACCGGCGGGCCGGCGCCTGGCGCGAGAACGGTGGTTTGTAAATGAGGCAGGGTTAACAGGTGAACGGACTGACGCGGCTCGCGTAAGGCCCAAAACACGATTGCCGCGCTTGTTTTGGACAGTAGTAGCTGAGGCAGATTATGTCTATGCTCTCATCTCTAAAGCTCTCGACCAAGCTTCTGATAATGCTTTCCCTGCCCCTGGCCATCCAGCTTGCGGCCCTGGGTTGGTTGGTCAATTTGCAGCATGAGGCGGAAGTGGAAGCTGCGCGAGCTCAACACGCCCGCGACGTGGCCTCCGCCGTTAGCGAACTGACAAATGACGTGATTCGCATCATGGCCGCGGTCAGCGCCGAGGGCAATATGTCCCAGGGCTACCTAACCGATTCGGACCTGATGACCCAGGTGCACCTGTGCGAAGTGCACCTCAAGCGCATCAAAGATTTGACCATGGACGATCCGGTTCAACACGAGGCTGCGCTGGAGGCCGAGCGGACTATGATTCGCTCGCGGGCGCTTTTTATGAAGCTGCGGCAGAGCGAATTGACCAGCGGATCGGCGGGGATTCTCGACCGCATGGTGCCCTGGCAACAGTTGCGCAAGATTTTTGCTAACGATGTCTTTCACGATCTGCGCAAAATGGGTCGGGAGCAAGAATCGGTGGCGGCCAGGAGTCCCGAGGTGCAGGCCAGGCTGCGCACCCAGATGACCTATCTGGTGTTGGGTCTCGGTCTCGTTTTCACCGGTTGTACGGCCTCTCTGGCTTTCTATCTGGTGAAAACATTCGCCGCCCGCATCGACCTGATGCACGACAATACGCTGCGTCTGGCCGCCGGTCGACCGCTCAACCCGCCGATTGTGGGAGAGGACGAACTGGCCAGGCTGGACAGAGTTTTTCACGAGATGGCGCGCAGTCTGCACCAGGCGGCGGAAAAAGAGCGGGCCATCATCGACAATGCCCAGGACGTGATTTGTACAATCGACGAGGACGGTCACTTTACCTCGGCCAATCCGGCAACGGAAGAGCTTCTCGGAGTGAGCGCCGAGGACATTATCGGCATGCCGGCCATTTCATTAATCAACGCCGATGACGTTTCCACCGCTCTCAAGTTTTTTGACCAGGTGCAAAAGCAGGCCACCAGACGCACTCTGGAGGTGCAGATGAAGCACTTCAGCGGTCGACCGATAGACACTCTCTGGTCTGCTTACTGGTCAAAAGAAGAGCGGCAGCTCTTTTGCGTCATTCACGACATTACCGAGCGTCTTTTGACCGAACGCTTGAAGCAAGACCTGATGGTCATGGTCAACCATGATCTGCGCTCGCCCCTGTCTACCCTGCAGGTGATTTTCGCCTTACTAAAAAGCGGCAAATATGGTCAGTTGAACCAGGAAGGAGCCGAGGTTTTAAATCGCGGTGAACGCAACTGTGAGAGACTCTTGCAGCTTACGCGCGACCTGCTCGATCATGATCGGCTGGAAGCTCACAAAATGGAGTTGAATATCGAGCGTATTTCGGTTGAGGCTGTCTCCGCCGCCGCGATTGAAAGTGTTGCCGGCCTGACGCAGAGCCGCGACGTCTTGATTGTCGTGGATGTGCCCACTCTTTTTGTAAAAGGTGATTCTATGAGACTGGAGCAGGTTTTGAGCAATCTGCTCTCCAATGCCGTCAAATATTCTCCCGTTGGCGGTCGAGTGGCAGTGCAGGCCACCAGTCAGAACGGGCAGGCCGTCATCAGCGTTGCCGACCAGGGGCCGGGCATTTCGCCGGCCAAGATTGATCAGGTTTTTGAGCGCTTCAAGCAAGTGCAGGATCCTGGCAAACAGCAGGCCGGTACCGGCCTGGGTCTGGCGATATGCAAGGCCCTGGTGGAGTTGCATGGCGGCAAAATCTGGGTGGAAAGCACAGTCGGTAAGGGCTCTCAGTTTAGCTTTAGCGTGCCGCTGGCTTGACCGAGAGCGACGGCTGCAGGGTGAAAGTAAAGGCGCTGCCTTTGCCTTCCTCGCTGCGCAGCCAGATCCGGCCTCCGTGCAATTCGACAATTGCTTTGCAAATGGCCAGTCCCAGTCCCGAACCGCCTTTTTTAGGCCCCTGACCGCGTACCTGTTGGAAGCGATCAAAGACTGATTCCAGCATGTGAGCGGGGACTCCCGGGCCCTGGTCCTGTACGGTGATAGCGATCATGTTTTCGTCCTGTTCGGCCCAGACAGTAACTTTGCTGCCCCTGGGAGAAAACTTGATGGCATTTGATACCAGATTCGATAGCACGCGCGCCAGCCGATCCTCGTCGGCATTGACGAATAGAGCGGTTGGCCGGAAATCGAGTGCAACGCCCATTTGATCGGCAAAACTGGTTTGCAGTTCCTGGCACAGCGTAAAACTCTTGTTCAGGTCCAGCTCCCCGCGCTCCAGCTCCATCATGCCGGATTTGATTTTTTCTATGTCCAGCAGATCGTTGATTAACGAGATCATGCGATCGCCGTTTCGCTGGGCCAGGACCAGATATTTTGCCCCTTTTTCATTGACCGAGCCGTAGAAGCCGTCGCTGAGAAATTCCAGGAAATTTTGAATTGTGGCCAGCGGTGTGCGCAGGTCGTGGGTGACCATGGCGACGACTTCTTGCTTCATGCGCTCGGCCTGTCTGCGATCTGTGATGTCGTGCAGCACGCAGAAAAATGTTTCTTCTTCCTCCGACCAGTGGGCCGACCAGAGAGCGTCGATGGGCTGACCGTCGCTGCGTGTGAGGACTATTTCCAGTGGTCTGAGATTTGTGCCTGAGCGTAAGTTTTCAGTGAATTCCAGCGCCTTTTTGCGCTCCGCCTGTGGTACCAGATCGATGAAGTGCCGCCCCACCAGCTCTTCCGCATCGTATCCGATAATGGTCTTGCTGGCGGGATTGACTTCCAGGAAAGTGCCGGACTGGTCAAGCGAACAGATCATATCCCGGGCGTTATCGATGATGGCGCCTTGCTTGCGCGAGGCTTCCCGCAGCTCGGCCGCCATTTTGTGAAAAGCCTGATCGACGCTGGCGATTTCATCGCTGCCGCTCAAAGCGGGATTGAGAGGGCGTCCGATCGCCATTAGATAGGCGTTTTCGCTCAGTAATTTCAGTCGGCCGGTAATACTCTTGGTCAGATAGAGAGCCAGGCAGAGGGCCAGCAAAACGTTGACGCCGCCGCCAATCAGCAGTGCTTGCTGGGTCTGCTTGCGATAATTGGCTTGCAATTCGGGGTTGTGATTGAATATTTCGGCCTCGGATCGTCCGATGGCCAGCAGCTCATTGGACATAATCACACGGATGTATTCGCGCATTTTGTGCCAGAATTTTTTGCGCTCATCGCGCACCAGCTCGCCGCCGTTTCTGATGAAATTCTGGGCGTTCAGCACCTGGGTCATGGCCGTTTCGCCGGCTGCCCTGGCCCGGTCGACAACGGCCGCCTGTTGCGGATTATCCCTGGTCAGCTCGGCAACGACCTTATAGTCTGCGCGCACTTTGTCGGCCATGGCGAGAAACTTGGCACCGGTGTCATCATCCGGGTCGATTGATTTGAAATCGGCGAAGCTGGTGATTACGGTGTAGATGTCTTTGGAGAGGAAGTTTATCGCTTCCGAAACGCGCTGTGCATGCAGTGCCTTTTCGCCCTGCAACTCAGCCTCTCGCTGCAAAGTCGCCAGCCAGCCTAAAAGCCCCAGCTGGAAGACCAGGGGTACCGTCAAAAGAATTAGCACTTGGGTAGAAAGTGAAATAGGCTGACGCATATATTGTTTATCCCCCTCCCAAGCCTGTGCAAAACTTGGCCCGGGCGGTATATTGTGAAAGTCGGATACCTGTGGAAGCACCAACGTTTATCAGCCGTGGCAAAAATTTTACTAGTCGAAGATGATGAAGACCTGGCCTCCATGATTATGGAGTGGCTCAGCAATGAGCGTCATCTGATCGAGGTTGCGTATGACGGCAACCATGGGATGGATTTATTGAAACTGGCTCAGTACGACGTGATTGTGCTGGATTGGGATTTGCCGGGTATGCAGGGTATTGACATCCTGCGGCAGTTCCGGGCCGGCGG
The DNA here is from genome assembly GCA_018266215.1 of Cyanobacteria bacterium SZAS LIN-3. Classification (GTDB taxonomy): domain Bacteria; phylum Cyanobacteriota; class Vampirovibrionia; order Obscuribacterales; family Obscuribacteraceae; genus REEB67. The sequence continues at coordinate 21,107 of JAFEAV010000092.1, forward strand.
GGGCAATACGCCTGTGATTATGCTCACCGGCAAGGGCTCGATTGCCGAAAAAGAAGCCGGGCTCGACTCCGGGGCCGATGACTATGTAGCCAAGCCTTTCAGCATCAAAGAGCTGGCTGCGCGCATCCGGGCATTGCTGCGCCGACCGGCTCCGACCACTTCCAATCTTCTCCAGGTCCGCGATATCGGTCTGGATGCCGGTAAGTACAGAGTCACCAAATCCGGTGTCGAAGTGCATCTTCTGCCGCGTGATTTTGCCCTGCTTGAGTTTTTCATGCGTCATCCCGATGAAGTTTTCAGCGCCGATACGCTTCTGGCGAGGGTCTGGCAATCCGATTCCGAAGCCAGCCTGGAAGCTTTGCGGACTGCCATTAAACGCATTCGCAAAAAACTGGATACTTCGGACAACGAAACCGAGTCAGTAATTGAAAATATCCCGCGGGTGGGCTACAGGCTGCGGCGATAGTGCTGTGGCTCGCGTAAAGTGCGCTATTCTTGAGAACCCTTAGTAATATTTCAGCGTCCGCTCTTTGCGATCGCTTGGCAACCCTCCGGTAGTCGCTTTTTTACGAGCGTACTGCTCCGGACAGTGATTCGTCGGTTAATCCGAAAAATGATCATTTTTCGGATTAACTCCGGCCCTTGGTTATCGGTTCAGACGTCCACGGGCGCATTAGCAAAAACTTCTTTACATCACCCTCCTGAATCAGGTTCCGCGCGCGCCCGAGGTCGTAGGTTTTAAAAGCACTTTCTTTCTCCCCTCAAATAATTCGAAGAGATCTTTCCTCCGCCATCTAACGCCAATACCACCGTTTCCCCTCCCCTCATGATTGAGACGGAGAAACTCACCGGTCGTCTGGCCAATCTGCCAGCGCCACTGTATGTGGTGCCGACAAAGTCAAAAAGCCCAGCTCAGACGATCCCCTGACGATTGACCTCGCTGCTACGAGCCACTGCGGCCAGTCTTCACTGACTAGCCGGCGGTTGCTTGTGGCGTTTGCTTTGGGCCAATTATTCAAACAGTTCTCAACTTAAATGGAGAAATCCTACATGAACCTAGCTGTTATCCTCCTTCTTGCCGCTCTCGGCATCGCTATCGCTGCTTTTCAAATCACCGGTCGCCGTCGTCGCGCAGCCAGGAAGGCAGCCGAAGAGAACATGCGTGCCAGGGCCGCTGCCGATCACATCGGTGTCTCCGAGACCCGCATCCCCGTGCCCAGCACCCGCGTTAGCGTGGAAGCGCCGCCCGCTCCCACCAAGCCCGAGCCCACCGCCGCCGAACTGATTGCCGAAGGCGATGAGTTCAAGCGCCAGGGCCAGTACGACGAAGCCATCGAGGCCTACGAAAGCGCCGCCGAAGCGATGACCGCCGAATCCGGCCGCGAATCGATGGCCTTCGCCGACCTCCTGATCAAGACCGAGGACGCCTACTTCGCTCGCGACAATCAGGACGACACCGACGAGCTGAACTGCGACAACTACCTGCGCGCGCTCTCCATCTACGAGCACTGCAGCGGCGTTTTCACTCCCAAGCTCTTTCCGGTCATCGACCGCGTCATTTCGTTCTACCTGCTGGTGGGCAAAGTGAGCGAGGCCGATAGCCTGATGCGTCGCCGCCAGATGCTGCAGGCGCGCAATGACCAGGCCGCTCGCGAATGGCAGCAGAAGCTGGCAGCCGCCGAACAGGCCGGAGAACCGCAGCCGAAGCTGACCCGCTCGCTGACGATCACGGCGCCGGCCATTCTGGACGCGCACCGTGCCATGCGTTCCGAGCTCGCCACCGGCAACAAGGAGGTCGACCAGGCCGCCAACGACGGTGATATCGCGCGCAGCGAAAACGACTACGACGCGGC
>JAFEAV010000093.1 GCA_018266215.1 Cyanobacteria bacterium SZAS LIN-3
GCGGAGGGCTCAGTATTTATTTACGCTTCAGTCAGTCCGTCACGTAAATCGGGCTACTAGCTACAGTTTCTGGTCGACGTCGACCTGTCGTTTCTGCTTTGCCCCTCGGCTCGAAGTACTGAACAGTTAAGTCAGCGCTCACCGGTTATGCATTTAAGTATAGAGACTTGCGGAGGGATTGGAAGTCCCCCGGAATATATTTCATGGATTTCTTTTCGGTGGGCAATCGCAGCCGTCTGTGCCATCTCTGGATACGCAATCGGTTGTAAGCATCCTGGGCCATGGGGTGGGTGGCGCAGGCGCGGTTTGTATATTGATCGCGTATCGAGTTTTGCACCTCCGTATTGCAACCCCGGGAACTAAAGGCCTTTTCGCCGGTCTAAGGTTTGGATAGAGTTGTCCATATATTTGGATGAAGGCGGGGACAGTTATGAAGAAGACCAAAAATAAGGCGAAAGCCAATGAGGCTAAGCGTCTTGGCTTGACGGTGGCTGAAGTTAAGCCCCCCGCGACTAAGCGCATGAATGCGCCGGCCGTCGACAATAACGTCAAGTGGGAAGACTTTCAGCAGGCGCAGCAAGCCAAGAAAGTGAGACCAAATAATGTGGAAGCTGTTCACAGATTTGGCCAGACTCGCGGGAGCACCTAGCTCCCGGCCGACCATTTGAGTTGCTGAAGCGGCCGCCCGCTCAGGGCAGGCCGCCGAATCGTTCTAAGTGACGTCCGGCCATGAGCTTGTCCAGTCGGGCAATGTCTGCTTGGGACCAGTCTGAGACCTGGATGCGCAGTCTTGTCAAATTTTTGAATTTCGGCAAAACCTCAAGGGTTTCGGCGTCCATCTTAACGCCGACCATACCCAGTGAAGTGAGCTTCGAAAGTGCGGTCAATTTGCGCAATCCGACGATCGTGAAAGGATTACAGTCGAGGGCCAGCTGTTTTAAATTGGGTATTTTCGCGATTTTCGGGATCTGCGTATCGTCAATGTAGCAACCTTTGAGGGATAGTTTAAGGAGTTCGGGACTGCCGCTGATTTGATCCAGGACCGGTCCTATGTTAGTGGTTTCTGCTGCGTCAAGAATGTGCAGATGAGGCAATATGGGAAGTTTTGCCAGGTCGTCGCCGCTCAGATCTGTCTGCGCAGTGGACAGGTCCAGCAACTCGGTCAAATTTTTGAGGCTGGTGACGTCTTCTGTTTTTGCGCCAGAGCGCGAAATATCGAGACCTTTTAGCCCCGTCAGCTTGCCGATTTCGGCAAAGTGCTCTCGTCCCCAGTCGTGTTCCGGTGTAAGGGTGAGCGAGTTCAAGTCGTCTTGGCGAAATTTGGAGAACAGTTCGGGGTGTTCGGACAGGAGCGGTCCGCACCATATGTGTATAAGTCGGCCTGGTGGCACGAAAATCTTACCCCTGGCCGGCAAAACGTGGTCTCCTTCCCAGCAGATATCGCCCAGCCTTTTACCCTCCTTGGGGAAGTTAAATAATCGACCACCGCCGGTGGTAGCAGTAGCGAAAAACTCAGGCATCGCTTCTTGTGCTGGAGCGGTTTTGCTTGTTGCCGTGATGTCAGGCTTGTCGACCTTTTTGTTGAGGATAAAAAACGCTCCCGTACCCGTTAACAGCAAAATGACCAGAGTGAAAATAGCCAGTTTGCCCAGCCCACTCCTGGAAGATTCTTCAGAGATTTCCAGACTCTGTGATTGACTGGTGGCTGGAGGCAATGATTTCGGGAAGAGTTTTTCTTCTTCGATTTCCTTGGGAAGAACCTGCTGCTTCCCGGCTGTGGCAAATGCGCCGGACTGTTGCACGAGAGACGAATTCAGAGCCCTGGTCAGTTCGCTTTCGACTTCTTCAAAGGCTTGATAGCGCTTTTCAATGTCCTTCGCCAGTAGTTTGCGCACGATGGCTTCCAGCTCTATTGTAAATGTTGCTGTACCTCGTGTGGCTTGCACCAGACTTGGTGGCTTCTCTCTCTGGTGCATGGCCATTATTTCTGTTGCGTTTGTGCCCATAAATGGTGGCAGGCCTGTCAGACACTGGAAAAGGCTGCATCCGAAGGAGTAAATGTCGGTGCGCTGATCCGTGAGGATACCGACTGATTGTTCCGGGCTCATGTACAGAGGACTTCCAAATACCACACCGGCGATAGTCAGACTCTGTTCTTCGCGGCTCTGCGACTCCGCCAGTTTTGCCAGACCAAAATCTACGACTTTCGGTACTCCGCCTTTCGCGCCGCGCTCAATGAAAATATTGCCGGGTTTGATGTCGCGATGCACTATTCCCTGGCGATGTGCGTGGGCCATGCCGGCGGCCACAGCTATAAAAATGGCCAGCGATTCGTCGACGCTGATGCGCGTCATGCGGTTAAGTCGGTCTGCAAGCGACTCTCCGTCCAGGAGTTCCATTGTGTAATAGGGAAACTTCTGCTCGCTGATACCAAAGTCAAAAAGCTGGACTATATTTGGATGTCTGAGCTTGGCTATGGATTGCGCCTCGCGCTGGAAGCGCTGCCAGGAGTCTGCCGATATTTGATCGGCTCGCAAGGTTTTGAGGGCCACTTCTTTTTGCAAGTTTTTGTGGCGGGCTCGATAGACCGCACCCATGCCACCTTCCCCGAGGAAGGCCAGCACGTCAAACTTGGAATCGATTACGGTGTTGACCAGGTCCATGGGATGCCAGAGGCTGGCCGCACGGATTCTTGCCTCGTCGTCAGGTCGCAGCTGACCGTTCACCAGTTTAAAGGTGCGGGACAGCATGAGAGTGTCTAATTCTGAGCGGTTTTGCAAGCAGGGAGTACCGGGTAACCAGACGGCCTCGCGCCGCTCTAATAAATAGTGTACCAAGTGGTCCTGATTGGATAAAGTAGCCGGTCTCGTCTAGCCCACAAGTTTGTGAAAGGCCATTTCTACTGTGCCGGCCACCCGCACGTCGGCGCCTGTCGACAGATAAATTATCGCGTTTTCTTTGCCGGCCGGCTTCACCATTACGACATGGTCCGCGATCACTATAATTTCACTCCTTTCGGAGCGACCGCTTTCGGTATCCAGCATTGTGAATTGCGCTATTTTTGCCATTTGAGCCACTTCGTTGATTGGTGATTAATTGAGTATAGAGACTTTTGGTGGTGCTGCCTACTTCACCCGGTTTAGTTGATCCGTTATCCAGGCCAGTTGCCAGCGCCGCAGATCCAGTTCCGCCGGTGGCGTGTAGGCCGTGACAAAGCTAACTGCAGCATTATCCTGAGGTGATCGAGGCGGCAGCAGCACCGTTATCCCGGTCATGGGAACAGCCAGTGTACCTGTCTTTTGTTTGAGCATAATGTTGTAGGTGTAGGTGCAGGCAAGCGCTCCGGCGTAGCGACTCTGCCATGGTTCGACCTGGACGACTTTGAGTTCGGGGAATTGTCCCGAGAGTACCGCCTTTTGCAGCAGATGCGCCAGCAGGGCTTTTCCCTCCAGGCCTTCGGTATTGACCTTGCCCACGACCAGGTATGACTTGTCGGTGCCGGCCTTATCTGTGGTAAACACAGTCGCCTTGCTGTTGGGCGTGTCGGCGACGATCTGATTGCGAAATTCGCCAGGTACTTGCAAGTGCACCGGGATCGACGTAATGTCTCGTACGGAGCCAAGGGCGCCGGCTATAGTGAAAGTCATCCAGATGGTGGCGCTGCAGGCGGCAATAGCCATCAATTTGCGCAGGTCGCGTTGATTTTTTCTCTTTTCCTCTTCAACCGTTGCATCGCCGGCGGTATCAACTAGTCTGAGCACAAGGAGGCTAAAGAGCATTCCATAGAGGCTGAGCAGAGGTATCATAGCCCCAGTGGACTGGAGAAAGTCCTCATAACAAAAGAAGGCAATACGGAGGAGTGCGCTCAGCGCAAAGCCGAGTGCCAGGTATACACCTGTCTGCGCCGGCAGTTTCTCTCTGCCACTGTCGTCGCTCGACGTGACCTTTTGCAGGGCCAGACCGATCAGCAGCGCTGGAATCCAGGCCATAAAGTATGTAACCAGGACTCGCTGACTGAGCAATAAATCCAGGGTGAGGGGCGCCGTTGCTACGGCAAGAGCCGGTGGCAGGCCGAGATCCAAAAAGCCCTTTGAAAAAGAGGCGATGCCGCCGGCAAAGGAAACCAGGATGAAAGTCACTATCATCGCCCGCTGCGGGCTTGGCTTGACGACTCTCCATGACAGGAGCGTTGTCCCCCAGAGCAGCAGGCAAAATATCGCAGTTTTAACCAGTAGCCAGCCCCAGTGCATGTTTGCTTCGTATTGCAAATTGCCTGTTGCAAGGTATTTTTCTGTCAGAGTGGCGTTCAGTGCAAGAAATTGATGCCAGTCCCAGTTGCAGATCGAAAGTTTATCCAGCGTGTTGAGCGGCAGGGTAAGAAGGGCTCCGGCGCAGAATATGCAAAAGACTGTGGCTACGTTTACCGGCAGTTCGGAGAAACGGCGGGTGGTATATACCCAGAGGAAGTACGGCAGGCCGACATCGATGATGCCGCGCTCCATGATCAAAAAGAGTTCATTGGTAATTTTGTAGTCTTGCAATGCGCCGCGCGAGTGGATTTCCAGTAAGGCGAAAATGAGCACGCTGCCGTATATCGGAAGCCTGCCGGCCGACGGCCAGAAGCGCGACGAGCGAGTGCTGAGCGCCAGACCGATTGTGTGCATCAGCCAGAGGAGCCAGATGGCAAACAGCATCAGCGCTACAACCGAGTGTCCGGGGGAGCGCGCCAGGGAGAGCACTTCGAAGGTGTATTCGCTGATGACAAACCAGGCCAGTATAGTCAGATAGAGAAATCTTCCGGCCAGGGCGTTGCTGAATCTGCGCTGCCCTATCAGCCACATCATGCAAATCACATCAAACAGTAAGACCGCTCCTATATATGGAGCCGAGAAGGCGAAGATTGGTTCTTTCCAGAACCAGCTCCGGGTCCATGTATAGACGTGCAGAGCCGTATCCGAAATGAAATAAAATGGCGAGCTGGGGGTGAACCAGCTCAGTGCTTTTTCACAATAGACTGTCGCCAGTGCTGCGGTTATCAGTGCCACCGTCACTGGTCTCAATAGTTTCAGCCCGGTGATGTCGGTGGCTGCTTTAGCTACGACATCGCTATTTTTGATTAGCTTCAGGATGATGCCGACGGCCAGAAGATACCAGACCGGCCAGGCGTAGCTTTCGGTCAAATGTGTGAGCGAAATAAGATGACTGGCGACTTTTGCCGGAGTGCAGCGGGCTGCGAGGAAGCAGAGGTTGATGGTGCTGAGCGCGGCGGTTAGGTAAAACGCTTTTGCGGTCGAAATTTTGCTGCTCAATTTTTGCATGAGGCGATTGGAGCCGGTTGATTTCAGGCGAGCCAGGGCGAAGACCAGCAGGCCAAGCGTGATACCGCCGGGTATGGATATCACCAGGCTGCTGGTGGTGGCAGGCATCTTGATTGTGGTGGCGGCAAAAAAGTAAATGCCTGAAGCTGCTCCCAGAGCCGCGGCATTGATAAGACCAAAAATTGCGTTTGCTGCCCCCGGGCGCTGGCAGGCTTTTTCGTGCACAAATATGGCCAGTAAAATACTCAAAGGGATAAAGACATTGCTTGGAGACTTGGCTGTGCAGGCAACAATCGAGCCAAATAGATAAGCGTAGCCAAGGCCTCCGGTAAGAAAAGCCAGGCGATTGGACACCGCCGTGCCGACTAGAAGCGCCGACCAGGCGACGACGGCACCGGCGAACCATAGCAGTACCGACCAGAGCGGGGCATCGTGCTTGTGGCCGCTGAATGTTTCAATTGGTACGGTACCGCCGGAGGGCAGCATCAGCGCCGGTATGAGCAAGCAGAGCAGTGTGCTGACGAGAAAAACCGGTCTCAGTATTGCGACACTGTCGGCGGGCACGTCGTCGAGGCTCAGTCTGTCCTTGGAGTAGTCGCGCCAGTAAAAGCGTTTAAATACTGATTGCAGACCTTTGACGGCGGGTTGTTTCTGCAATGCCAGCACGCCGGTGCTGATCCAGCCGATGCCCATCAATAGCCCGGTCAGCTTGAGGAGCGTGCCTGTAGTGACATCGGCGATAACGGTCAGCCAGGGGAAAAGCCCCACCAGGAAGTTGCCGAACTTTCGCAAGGTGGCAATTATTTGGAAGGGGTTCATCGACCGGACCTGTGGAGACGCAAACGCGATTATACGGTCTGCGCACCCAGGATTTCATTAGCGGTTGCCAGTCCACTGAGGAACGCCCCTTCCACGCGGGGGCCGGCGCACCAGTCGCCGCAATAGGCAAGAGCTGCTTCCCTTTCGATAATGCAGTTTTTTGCCGAGGGAACTATCGGCAGGGCGTATCTCCATTTGTGCAATTTGGAAAATTGTGCCTTTTCTCTGCTGATATCAAATATGGTGGCAAACTCTTGAGCCAATGTTTCTTCCAGCTGCGCCTGATCTTCCTGAAAATTTTCCTGCGACCAGTCGGGGGAGCCGTGAATTACCCACCTTTCGCCCGCCGCTCGCCCCGGTTTGCTTGAATCACGAGCGACCCAGGAGATACTGCCGGTCTCCAGGATGACCCCGTCATAGTTTATCGGCAGGCGCTCTTCAAATGTTTGCATCAGCGCTATGCATGGTCGGAACGTGACCTCTTCTAGCGCCGGATGTGGATACAGTGCCGCTGCCTGGGCCGGTGGCATATTGAGGATGAGAAAGTCGTAGTCGCCCTTTTGAAATGACTGGAATTGGCTGCTGGCCTCGACCGTGCCGGACAGTGCCCACTTGCCCGCCTCCCTGGTCGCCGCGGTCGCGCGGTGCGAAAGTTTGCAGTCGAGGGCGCCGGCGCTCATATCTATCAGCGAGCGCATCAGAGGTACACCGACATACCTCGGCCGGGAGAGCATTTCTTCCGAGAGGGTGCCGTTTATCATCTTGCCAAATTTGCCGTTCCATTGCGCTACGATCCCGGCTGCCAGCAATGGTCTCAGATATTCAATAAATCGCTCGTCTCTGGCGGTAAAGTACTGAGCTCCATAATCGAAGGTGTTCAGGTCACGGTCGCGAGATGCCAGCCGACCTCCGGGAAATCGCCCCTTGTCGAAGACGGTTACTGCCACGCCCTTTTCAGAGAGGAGGTTGCCACACACCAGACCGGCCAGGCCGGCACCTACAATTGCTACACTGGTGATGGTCATGGACGCGCTCCCGGTTGCCTCTAGCGGCTATGTTCTAAAAAGGCAGTGAACGGGGCGTGAACGGTTTACATGACCTGCGGAATGCAACGACCGACGGCTTGCAGATTTATGACGCTGCTTCTCAGCCTGGCCCAGGTTCGGTTCAGCTTTACATTATCCGGCGTGTCCGCCATCACTTGTTCCAGCATATCGGATATAGCCAGATGGCATGCGTCTACACTGCGCTTCCAGTCCTGGCCCATGATCTGCTCGACCGGACTCAAAAGTCCCAGGAGCGATTCCAGTTTGACGCCGGTAGACAGCATGCATTCGCGTGCCCCGCTGTCCCACTGGGAGTCGGCGGTGGAGCTGCTCATTGGCAATTCGTCGATTTTATTGGCCATCTCACTGATCACTTGTTGGATTTCTCTGTGAGTGTTGGCCGTCAGGCGTGGGCTGCCGCTTGCGGCTTTCAGTGCGATAAGGCTGCTGTAGGCAATGTCTGAATCTTCCATCGATTTTGTCGATGGGTCTTCGCCGATGATGAAAAAACTGTCGGAGAGGTCGCTGCGTGGCTCGATACTGTTGAATTGCAAGACCGAGAGCAGCTTGTTGGTAGTGAAAATGTTCCACGCCGCCGGCATATTAGCCTGTGCGTTTAAGGCGATGCGATCGATGACGTCGCCGTCACTTTCCAGTATTTCTACCAGCGCCGGTCTTCCGGAAGCCGGTCCTGCCGCCAGGCATTTGAGGTCGCCGCCGATTTTGCGGGCCGCATCACTGAGAAGACTTTCCAGATCAGATTGAACAACGCTAAAGCCATTGGCGCTTTTCAGCATCTTGGAGTCCGGTGACAGTGTCATCTTCAGGCCGTGAAATGCCCCGCCCATCTGACCGCGAACCTTGCCGTCCGGCTGTCGTACGACAACTGCACCGGTGCGGGATCCGCCTTTCAGTACTTCGAAGCGCACCAGATTTGGGGCCTTGAAGTAGAGTCGACCGACTTCAACTATTTTTTTATTGCCTTTAAACGTAGTCAGGGTGCTGTCGTAGCAGTAGCCCTTCATCGCCCGGGCTTTCTGCAGCATTGATTGCAGGCGGCCGCGTCCGTCTTCGCCACCATCGGTTTTGCAAACGCTCTGGGGTGAAAACAGCGGATCGGTTTCACTTAAATCAGGTGACGGCAGGGTGATTGTAGCCGCCCCGGCGGTGACCGCTGATAGCTTTGTGGCCACCGCCGAGGTCGGTTGCGCAAGAGCCAGGAGCACTACGCATAGTGCCAGGGTAATCCGCCGCCTGTTTGATGAAGCTAAGCGATTCATGATTACCTCCTGACTGATTTTCCAATCAGACTATGCCGGTTCTGGCTCGGGTTCGAGGTCCGGTTCCACCATGTTAGCGGCTTCGGCTGCCTGCACTCGAGCACTCGGCTCGTGGGTTTTAACGTTGTGACGCCTGCGCCTGGCGTATTCTTCCAGCAGGCGCTTGGCGCGGTCGAAAGAATGTTTCACCGCAACCATAATGTCTTCGTGGGTGTGGTGGGCGCCGTCTTCTTTGTTTACAACAATTTCTTCGCCGGGCACTGTCACGTCGACTGTGACGTGGTAGCACTTGGCCTTGACCTGATGCTTATGCGGCATGTCAATGGTCACACGGCAGCTCATAATCTGACCGCAAAATTGGTCTAACTTGTTGGCGTAGCCGAGGACTTGCTCCTCGATCCACTCAGACCGTTCCATGTTCTTAAAAACAACTTGTGCTGGTAACTTCATAGTTTTGCATCCCTTCGTGGTCAACAGGTCTTAGACCACACCCTTAGCCTAGCGCCTGTGGTAGTAGTCTGCCTCAGTCCAAAGGATGAATCCGCCGGCTTGTCGCCCCGGGGGCCCCGCGCCTGCTAAGATCCTGGCGATATCTCATATTTTTAAGGGCGGTCAAGATGTCTCGGAAAACTTGCATTGCGGCTCTTGTATCTCTGGCGTGCGGCCTATCGACTGCTTTCAACCCTCCTGTCTTCGCCTACATGGCCGAGAAGGTCAAGCTGGACCAGGCCGCGGCCGATTGCGACGCCGGCAAGTACAAGGAAGGGGCCGAGCAGTTCCGCCGCCTGGGCAACGAGGGCGATGCTTTTGCCCAGTACATAATGGGTGTGATGTATCAAAATGGCCGGGGTGTGCCTAAAAACGTGCACAGTGCTATCGGCTGGTATATGAAATCGGCAAAGCAGGGCTATCCGGGAGCTGAGGAGCGCCTGGGTGAGATCTATCAGTTTGGCGAGCAGGGTATCAAAAAGGACAATAAGCAGGCCGCCGACTGGTATCGCCGCGCCGCCCATCACGGCAATCAAAAGGCACAGATGGCTCTATTTAAGATGTTTATCTCCAGTCATATCGGCAATGAGGTGGCGGAGGCCAGGGCTTGGCTGGGCCGAGCCTGCCAGACCCCGGGTGAATTGTCTGAAGACGCCCACAAAGCTTTTGCCAATCTGCCCGCAATGAAGGAAATGGCCGCCACTCAGAATAATTTTGAGAATGAATTTGCCGACATGGCAGTCGCTGGAACCATGAAACCGGCTCCCGGTCAAACTCTTCCTGTGGCCAGGCCGGTGAACACCTTGCTGCATCAGCCTGATGGCCTGGTGGGTGCGCTTGAGGATCACTGGGGCAAGGTCGCTGACCTGGATAAGTCTCTCTCGGCGGCCGCAGGCAAATAACCAGAGCGGTCGCACCTCTAATTTTTCTGTCCGGCCCGTAATCGGATACACGACTCCAGATGCAATACCTGGGTCGTTCCATTACTAAAAGGGGCGCCACCGAGGACCAGCAAATGAAGAGAAGCCGCAGGCCCAGGGGATCCGTTATCGCATTTTCCACTGTCCTGGCACTCGTCCTTGTGCTGCTGGGACTGGGGTTCTTGTTTATGTCTCTCTACTCCGGCGCGCAGCTGGAAGTAAAAAATGCAACCGATGCCGGTGCCTTGAATGTCGGTAAACAGCTGGTAGATCACATCGCCGTCACTCTGGACAATGTAGAAAATCAACTCTGTTTTGCCGATTGCAGCTGCGACTCCACTAATCACAACAGCCCAACCGATAACAGAATCAATCTGCATCGAATCAATCGAGTCTGGGCCAAGGCCATGCTCATTGCCATTAACGCTGATGCCGCCAACAACGACGGCAATGCCGGCTCGGGCGGTAGTCACGCCACCGAGGCTATCCAGGGCGCGCAGGCTATAAGTGATGCGCTGGCTGTCAAACTAGGTAACCCCGCTTACATCCATGGATACTTTTCGGAGCTGGCGACGCAAAATTCAGTGCGAATGATTGGCACCGACAGCGCCACCAATGTGCTGGTGGGTGACGGCTGGCAGACTTCGCTTATGGACCGTGAGGTAGAGAGTAATATCGCCCTCGCCGGTGGCCCTGATGAGAACTTTTATATGCCGCCGGGCTATAATATGCCCGCCGGCTACAGCACCAAATGCACGAGAAATCCGATACCCGATGGAGCTGAGAAGCTGCATTTTCTCAGGGGCTATCAGCCTCTTACTATTGCCGGCAAAACTTTCTGGCAGGTGCCGTTTAAATATGGTGAGAAACCACATCTGGTATCAAATACTAAGTTTGATGCAGAGAGAGTAAATGTCGAGCCGATTGCCTGGGAGCACCCTTTGCCCAATGCCTATTCGGTCGAAGGCCAGGCGCTGAAGGCCGGTGCTGGCGGGGAAAAAGCCAAGTCCTGGGTACTGAGCAATCCGCGTCAACCATTCAAACTGGCTGAGCCGCATTCGTTTGTCCACATCAAATTGGACCAGATGAAATGTCACTGGTATTTTTATCCTTTCCCGCCGGGCGCAGTTGAGTTTGGCGACGCTCAGGATTACGACTACAACAACGACGATAAGACAGGGACGCCGATGCCGCAAGGTGGTGTGCTGTGCGCACTGGTGACGCCACCATCGCAAACAATCGGTAAGGATGTTTCCGGTCGTACTCTGGACGAAGTGATTTTTGGTCTGCCCAAGGGCGATGAGCCAAAGGTTGAGGGCTACATGGTCAATCGCGCCAACGAAATGATCAGCAAGCCCGGTGTCGATATCACAGCCGATGATCTGCATAAGGTGCTCGGCAATGAGCTGACAATCAACTGGCTCAAGGATGGTGAGCGTGATTTTTATCTCTTCAGCGCCGACGGTGAGACCCTTGTTGTATTGCCCAAGAGCAAAGCGCAGGATCTGGCTGCCACCTGGATGCCCTCAATAATAAATCATGACCCAGATGGCAGTGAAAGTAAATTGATTGCCGACGCCAACATGCCGGGCAGCAGTTCTAAAACCCACGTACCCACTCCCGACCCCGACTGCGAGCCAACCCCGGGGCAGAATGTCAGCTGGGTGCGGTGGGATAAAGATGTTTACTGGAAGCCGGGCACCGGCTATAACGGATCGCTCGGCGAAATCCGCGTCAAACGTTGGAGCGAAGTACACACGGTCGGGGTTTGTAATCCATCATGACCAAGAAGACTCTTACTACTGCTGCCGCACTGCTGATTGCGCTTTCTCCTTCGACTGCCGCTTTTGCTCAGGTCCGGCCCAAGTCTGATCCGCAAACGCGGGCGCGCAATTATCAAATCGCCAGTCAACATCTGAATAACATTTTGGCCAGTCAGCATATCGATGTCGCCGACAGAATTCCTGTAAATTTTCCGGTGCCTTCGTACGTAAGCAATGTTCAGCATACGAGCTTTATTCATTCCACCACCGGTCCAGCTACTGCCAGCTGTACCATCAAAACCGGCGATGATCTGGAGACAGTCTTTCGCTGGTATCAGGACAGACTGTCGGCGGAGGGCTGGACGGTCAAAACTCCCTCGGCGAAATTTATGGCAAGACTGGGTAAGCAGGGGCGGCAAGAGATGCTCGATGCTACCAGAGAGAGGCAGGGCATCCGTCTTTTGTGCATGTTGGATAAGAGCGGTGCCGGCACCGAAATCAATATCACCTGGGTGAAGCGAAGATAAGCGGCAGCTGGAATCAGTTTAGATAAGTTCGCTGATTTTGCGGCTCAATACTTGCAGCTGGTCTGTCGTCGACTTTAGCTCAGCGCAACGCTTTTCGGCTGCAACGCTGTCGGCCTGGTCGATTGTGATTTCATCAAAGAGGGCGGCGATTGCCACGCGGCTTTCGCTGATGCTGCGATTCCAATCACTTGTGATACCGAGGGCGGTGCTCTTTTTGTCGGCGTCTTCGCTTTCTGCTGTGTTTTTAAGTGCCGGGCCGACCGGATTGAGAAAATCCAGCAGCGCTTCCAGTCTCACGCATGTGACAAGTACTGATTCGCGGGCTTTTTTATTCCATTTGCCATCTGCACCGGTGACCGTCTTGGGCAGAGCGTCGACATTGCTGTTGATAGCCTTGACCAGATTGCCTATCTCGGTGCAGGCGTCCTCCGTCAATGAGTCTTTGCCGCCCAGGGATTTGAGGGCGCCGGGCGCGCTATCGCCGGCGTCGCATTCGTCTTCATCGCCCAGCGATTTGGTCGCTTCGTCGGCACCAAGAGTAAACATGTCGTTGGAGAGATCATTGCGCGCCGTCAGATTGTTTACGCGCAGCACGGAAAGCAGCTTGTTGGAATTGAATATTGTCCACTGCGCAGGCACATGGGCGCGGTCGTCGACGGCGATTCGATCGCTGACGTCGCCGTCGCTCTCCAGGATTTCTACCAGGGCCGGTCGTCCTGCGGCGGGTGCCGCGGCCAGGCATTTGGCGTTGGCTTTTGCTTTGCGCTCGGCACCGCTCAAAAGACTTTCCAGATCCGACTGCAGGCAGCTGAAACCATTTGCCGATTTGAGCAGGGCGGAGTCGGGCGAGAGTGTAAGTTTGATGCCGCTGAGAAGTCCGCCCATCTGGCCGCGGATTTTTCCGTTGGGCTGGCGCACGACTATGGCGCCGTTGTGCGAGCCGCTTTTGATTACTTCGAAGCGGACCATATTCGGACTCTTGAAGTAGAGCTTGCCGATTTCGGTAATTGGTTTGCCGTTTTTGTAGGTCGTCAAAACACTGTCGAAGCAATAGCCTTTCATGCCCCGCACGCGCTCAAGCATGGACTCCAGCTGGTTCAGTCCATCGGCGCTGCCGGTTGGAGCGCAGAGACTTTCGGGGGACAGGAGGGTATCGTTGTCGCCGCCTTTTGTGACTGTGCCATGGGCTGCAAGTGGCGTCAAAGTCAGGAGCGTCAGGCTCAGTGCGAGCGCGGCTCGCTTGATGGGGGTTGACAGCAGATAGTGTCCGCGCATGGCTAACTCCGGTATGGGCAGAGAGGAAGATTAGCACAGGTTCGGGATTCCCGGGTTTATCTCTTGCTAAGAGCTGTAAATTCTTATCCTTCGCTCATTGCGGCGGCTTCTTCTTCTGTTATTTGGTCGCATGCCTTGAGAAGCTCTTCAATGTACTTCTGGGGAGGCAGTCCGTGAGCTTCCGCCAGTCGCTCAATCATAGTTGAAGTTATGTCTTGCTCTCCTCGTGCAAGCCTATAAATATGGCGCTCAGTTGGTCCACCTTTGCTTTTTATATCCGCCTGAGTCAGGCGGTGCTGTTGCATCACTTTTGCTATGGCTTTTCCCAAAAATTCTTTATAGTCTGACAGTGCATCATGGTTCTTTGCTCTTCGATATTCATGGTCGGAATTGTATCGGATGGTATCCAAATCGATCGCCACATCCCTGCCCGGCCAGAAGATATGACTGGCAGTTGCATCTATTTGGAATTTGTTTCGCTGCGCGGTCGGCAGCGTAGCCAACCCGACAAAATCTGCAAATCTGATTCGGTAGCGCTTCAGGTCGCATGCCTGCACAACTAGTTCGTCTTGCTCTGTGTAGGCGCTTGCAATACTGTCGGTTGCTTGACCTTGATACCAGGCGTGGAGGATTCGGTTGATTTGTTCGACAGTCGTTACCTTAAAGAGCTTTCTAAGCAGCTTTGGCGAGTCGAGTTCTTGTACTTTGTCGAACAATACATCTGCGTTTGTGTCCATGTGTACAAAGGCTACTCGCAGGTTGCCCATAGAGAGCGCCTCTCTTATAAGAGGTTGAGCCAGGTGGTTTAACGTGCTCGCTTTGAGGACAAGAAAAGCATCACGTGCTTTGTCCCCTTTCCTAACGTGTTCTCGGAAGTCATAGTGCTCCGGATTCATTACCTCAGTTTTGATGCGTTTTTCCGGGTCAATCACCACTAACCTTTTATTTGTTGCCGGCATTTTCGGTTCCTCATCTGCCAGGGTGCAATGTTTTCCATTGCTTATTTAAGGCCTTGCAGTTTTTTCTTATCAATTCCAGGAGTAATTTCTCTTCGGGCCCGCTGAGTGGACATACTTTGAGGTTCTCTGGATATTTGCTATCCCAGGCTAGCTCTCGGCGAATGATACTGATGTTGAATTTGATCCTTAGATTGCAACTGTCACTGATCAGGTGAAAGTGTGGTGGCGAATGGTCTCCCGGATACATTTCCAGTGCATAGCCAGGCAATTGAAATGCATCAAGCTTTGCCATGGGTAATTTCCCTTTTAATTGTAGCAGAATCGGACATTTTTGCAAATAGCTATGCAAAATGTCTGGTGCGGACAGCTGGTCATTCGTTGTCATAAACGGCTACCATCGGTAAAAAGTTCAAAAATCTGTCCTTCGGTAGAATGCAAATGGCCGAACGGCCTAATATTCCGCAGCGTCACGATAACGCCACGATGGCGACACGATAGGGACCGCTCGCTCTTCTATCGTGAATGGCATCGGGAACCGCCCTTACTACTCATCGGGGAGAAAGCGCATGCCGGACCTTACTATTGCTAGAGATACTGGCTCTGATAAACAGTCAAATGTCGGCGACGGGACGCACCACCTGTCACTGGCTGACATCGATCACTTTGGTGCGCTGCTGAGCAAAGGAGCCGGGGCGGATAAAGCGACAAACCAGGGGCAAAAAGTCCTGCCGGACCTGGAACTGCATGATGATACCAAGGCCAGCGGCAAGCAGGGCGACGAGATAGAAATATCGCGCCCGATGTTGAAGCACACGCTCAAGCCCAGTGATGGTGCTATGGTCGACGACATGGTCAAGGAGCAGAGTGAAAAATTGTCGCTTTCACCCAAGGGGCAGACAGCGCTTAAGGAGGCGCTCGATGCTGTCGCCCACAGCAATAATCCTAATAGTGTAGAGCAGCTGGGATCGCAACTGCCCGAGCTCTTTACAGTCGATGGTGGCAAGGCTCGCCAGGCTTTTGAAAATTCGCTGAAGGATCTGGGTTATTCGGTCAAGAGCTCGCCTGAGACCGTCGGAAGGGAAGGACTCTTTAGCGCCAGGCACTACACCATGGATATCCGCGAGCCCAAACAAATGATTGGTGGCGGCGGAATAATGCTCGATTACAAGGTGGGGGCCGGTATTGAGGCCGAGCCTGATATTACTGCACAGAAATATTCCATAAGATAGGGTGGGAGGCGAACATTCGCCCGCGTAATCTGCTATTTTTCTCCTGGGGAAAAATTAGACAGGATACCGAGTAAATGTACGTCAGAAGAAATCTCCGAACATCCTTAGTTTTGTGGTTTTGCTGGCGAGAGGTCCTTTTCTTCATTGTCCTCAGTACCCTCGTTTACTGGCTCTATTGCTGTCAGCACCTGCAATGGGCGGCGGTGCCTTTCTTGCCTGTGGGCACGATTGGCACCGCTGTCGCGTTTTACATCGGTTTCAAAAACAACTCGTCTTATGAGCGGCTGTGGGAAGGGCGAAAAATCTGGGGATCGATTCTAAATCTCTCGCGCTATTTCGCCATGCTCGTGACCGATTTGTCGGCTACGGGCGCAAATGCCTCTGGGCTTGCCACCATCAAGCAGCGCATGGTGCGCCGTCAGATCAACTGGTGTGATTTGCTGCGCTTGCAGTTGCGCGAGCATGCGGATCACTGGAATCACGAGAGGGTACCGGCGGAAGTGCAGTTGATGGAGCGCTATAAAATCCTCGGAGATCCGAGCCAGGAGCTGAACGCTTATCTCAGCAATAATATCTCGCCTGCCGATCGCGAGATTCTGCAGGGCAAGACTAATCCTGCCGCGACTTTGCTCAAATTGCAGATGAGCGAGGTGCTGGACTTGCAGCGCAAGGACCTGGTTTCGGATACGGTCGCGGAGCAGTTGCTGACTACTCTGTCCGAATGCATAAAAGAGCAGGGCGGCTCCGAACGGCTCAAGACTTTCCCTTTCCCGCGTCAGTATGCTTATTTTAGCGGCGTGTTCGTCTGGATTTTCTTAGTGCTGCTGCCCTTCGGTCTGGTCGCTGAGCTGGCCAAGGCCGGTGTCGGTCTGGACTGGATGGTGATACCATTTAGCACACTTATCTCCTGGATTTTCGTCACCATGGAACAAGTCGGCGATACCAGCGAAGATCCCTTCGGGATGGGCCTCAATGACGTGCCACTATCTGCGATTTGCCGCAATATCGAAATTGAGCTTCTGGAAATGCTGGGCGAAACCAATCTGCCGGCAAAGATCCAGCCCACCGCCGATGTTTTGTTGTAAGCATGGATAATTCAGAGCAATTGATCCAGGTAATTGCAGCTGTTGTCGTGCGCGACGGCCGGTATCTTGTTTGTAAGCGGCCCGGGCATAAGAGGCACGGCAATCTCTGGGAGTTTCCCGGCGGCAAACTGGAGCCGGGTGAAAACTGGTTGGCTGCCGCGCGGCGTGAACTGGCGGAAGAACTGCATTTGTCCGTCGAGTCGGTTGGCGATGTGCGATTTATTTTGCGCGATCCCGGCTCGCAATTTGTAGTCAATTTTATCGATGTTGCAGCCGGCGGCTCACCGGTGCCGACAGAGCACAGCGATGTGGCATGGTTGACTGTGGATGAGCTTTTGGCCCTGCCTCTGGCTCCAACCGACAGGCAATTTGTGGCGTCTATTTTTTCAGGTGAGAAGCAATCAAAGTGCTGAGCATCGCAGTCAGACGCTCGCGATCCATCGGCATGAGATCGCCGCTGGACATCATGCGATTAATGACAGTGTGATAAACATAGGTGCCGGCTATAATCCAGGCGATAGATTCCGCTTCGGACTTTTTAACGCCGCAGGCCTGCAGGTAGCGCCGGATTTCCATGTTCACCGGTTTTTCGATGCGCTCCACAAAAGTGCGAGCCAGCTCCGGAAAGCGTCCTGACTCGGCAATAATCATGCGCATAAATTGCATGAACATTTCGGACTCCGGTGCATCCAGCGGGCAAACCCAGATTTCGGCAAGTTCCTTCATATGCTCTGGTAGCGTCAATGAGCCTGGTGGAGCCAGTTTGCTCGTATCTACGTTGCATGTGACTTCAATCTGTTTTTCAATCAGTGCTTCGTAGAGCTTTTGTTTGTCGCGGAAGTGGCTGTAAACAGTGGCTTTCGATACCCCTGCGCGTTCGCTTATGCGGTCCATATTGGCCGCTGAGTAACCGTGCGTCAGAAATTCTTGCATGGCGCTCTCAAGAATTGCCTGTTGTTTCTCGTGTGTTCTTGAGCCTGGTTTGACTTCGCGGGGCATTTTGCACTCGGGGGCACGGGGGACTCGACTTATTTAATGATAGCAAGTCTTGAGAATTTAAACTAAACAGTTTAGTTTTGGTATATGATCCAAACTGAACGGTTTAGTTTTGCGGGGCGATGTGATGGCTGAAAAGGTCAAAAACGTATGGATGGCGGCAATTAAGAGCCGAATTGTCCTGGTTTCGGCCCTTACCCTATTAATAGTAGGCATCGGCTGCGGGGCCCGAGCTATTCAATGCGTGGGTACGGAGGGGCCCGCCACTGCAGCTTCCCAGAAGGGCGTGGACGAGCCGCGACCCACCGTGACTTGTCTCGGCCGCCTGGAGCCAAGGGGTGAGGTGGTGAGGCTGAATGCTCCGACGTCGTCCCAGGAGAGTTTGATCCGCGAGCTCAAATGCGAGGAGGGCGGGGTCGTGAAGAAAGGCCAGGTGCTGGCCATCCTTGATAGCGAAGAGCGGCTCAAGGCGACGGTCGAGCAAGCTCGCGCCCAGGTTGCCGTGGCTCAGGCGCAGCTGGATTTGACTCGAGCCGGTGCTAAAAAAGGGCAGATAGAAGCGCAGCGGTTTGAGGTGAAGCGATTGGAAGCGGCTCTTGCCGGTAAGATTGCCGCGCAAAAGGCCATTGTCGCCAGGCTCGACAGCGTGCACAAGCAAGCCCTGGTCGACTACGGCCGCTATCAATATTTGTCGGGTGAGATGGCAGTATCGAAGTTTGACTTCGATCAAAAGAAGTTGGAACTGGAAACCGCTCTGCAAAACTTGAATGAAGCTAAGGCTATTCTGGCTGAGACTGAAAGCGCGCAGGCCGCTCAGATCAAGTCGGCTCAGGCTACTCTGGTGCAAATAGCCGAGGTGCGTTCGGTAGATGTTGAGGCGGCGCAAGCTTCTCTCAGTCATGCGCGCGCCGGTCTTTTGCAGGCCCAGGCCGCTCTGGAGCAGGCTTATATTCGCTCACCTCTGGATGGAAAAATTCTAAAAATTTACACGCGACCCGGGGAAAAGATTGGTGAAAGTGGATTCGCCGACGCCGGTTGTACTCAAACGATGATGGCAATGGCTGAGGTTTATCAGAGCGACGTCAATAAAATTGCTCCCGGTCAGGCTGTGGTTTTGACAGTGGATGCGCTTCCCGGTGCGACGCTGCACGGTGTCGTTAAATGTATCGGCCAGGAGGTGCGTCGCCAGAATGTCATCAATACTGATCCCAGCGCAAACATTGACGAACGGGTCGTAGAGGTGCGCGTGCAGCTGGATAAAGGATCTAGTGCGAAGGTGGCCAATCTCTCCAATTCGCAGGTGACTGCGACGATTAAACTGTGATGGTGCGGAAATGTTTGACTGGCTCATCAGGTTGCTTTCTCGAACACCACTTGGCTGGCTGCAGCTAAAACACGATCGTGCCAGGTTGCTTGTATCTATCGGCGGCATTCTCTTTGCCGACAGCCTGATGTTTATGCAGCTGGGTATCATGGCTGGACTCTACGATACAAATACGATGCTTCATCGCAATGTCAATGCCGACATTGTGCTGCTCAGCTCACAGGCCCAGACTTTGATCAATTTATCGACCTTCCCCCGCCGCCGTATTTTTCAGGCGCGCGATTGTGAAGAGGTTAAATCAGCGGAGAGTTGCTATCTGACATTTTCGGTCTGGCGCAATCCCGATACTAATGAGAAAACCAATATGCTGATCGTCGGGGTTGATCCCGATGCGCGCTCTTTTGACATGCCTGAAGTGAATGCCCAATTGAATAAAATCAAACTGCCTGAGCATTTTTTGTTTGATCGAGGCACCAGGGGTAATTACAAGCGCACGATTGATCTTGTCGGGCGCAATCAGCAGGTGTGTTCTGAAATCGAAGGCCGTCGCGTAAGACTTGCCGGCTTGTTCGACCTGGGTGCATCCTTTGCCACCGACGGCGCTCTGTTCACCAGCGATCAGAACTTTTTACGTTTATTTCCCAAGCGCACCGCCGGGCAGCTGAGCCTTGGCCTCATTCGCCTGAAACCAGGATATGATGCCGCCGAAGTGGTGGCTCGATTGAATAAGCAGTTGCCGCACGATGTGAGAGCTTACACAAAGAAGGGCTTCACCGACTTTGAGATAAATTACCTTGACTCCAGCAGTCCCATAAGTGTTGTCTTCGGAATGGGCACCATTATTGGTTTCATCATCGGTATCGTCATGGTCTATCAGGTTTTATCCACTGACGTCAATGATCATATGGCCGAATACGCGACTTTCAAAGCGATTGGCTACTCAAACTGGTATCTCTATGGCATTTTGATTGAGGAAATCGCCATACTTTCAACGGTTGGCTTTTTGCCATCGGTGGTGGTGGCGATGTGCCTCTACCGTGTTTTGCAGGTGGTTGGCTCCCTGCCTATATACATGCCTATGGACAGACTGATCTTTGTTTATTCTCTTACTCTAATTATGTGTGGGCTTTCTGCCTTCATCGCTTCCCGAAAATTGCGCACGGCCGACCCCGCGGAGATATTCTAATGAGAGACCTGGCGATTAAGGCTGAGCAGCTTAGCTACTGGTATGGTGCAGGCGATCTGCGCAAACAAGTACTCAACGACATCAATGTCTCGATCGGCCAGGGGGAGATTGTCATTCTCACCGGGCCTTCCGGCTCCGGGAAGACCACATTGCTTACTCTTATCGGGTGTTTGCGCTCTGCTGAGACCGGGAGCCTGATGGTCAATGGTGAGGAAGTGGTCGGCGCCGGCGAGAGAACGCTTACTAAGCTGCGCCGGCGGATCGGCTTTATCTTCCAGGCACATAATTTGCACCGCAGTCTCACTGCAATGCAGAATGTTCGCATGGGGCTGGAGGTGCAGGGCTGCTCTCATCAGCGCGGGAATCTGGACAAACGCGCCTGCGAGATACTGGAGCATGTTGGTCTTGCTGATCGAATCGGGCACTTCCCCCACGAACTCTCCGGTGGTCAGAAACAGCGTGTGGCGGTAGCACGCGCGCTTGTATCGAGCCCTCCCCTCGTTCTTGCCGACGAACCGACGGCGGCGCTGGACAGTAAGTCCGGCCGGGATGTGGTGAATCTATTGCAACGTCTGGCACGAGAGCAGGGCACCACAATCCTTATGGTAACCCACGACAATCGCATTCTTGATGTCGCTGATCGCATCGTCCATATTGAGGATGGCTTGATAAAGCAGGGACTGGTCGCGGACGATCAATCAGCCAATGTGCATTCAAGCACACCGGTGCTTGTATCTCCGGCGCCGTAGTAGAGCTTCAGGGTTTTGCCGTCTTGTGTCAGACCTTCGACAAATACAACATTTGGCACTTGCCCTTCTACTTCCCACTTTTTCTCAGGTACAAATATCGGTGTCTCGCTGCGCGCAATCACCCTGGTTGGATCTTTTTTGTCGAACAGAACCCAGCCGGTGCGATAAACGAGTTTGTCATCGGCGCCGTTGTAGATAAGCAGTATGCCGTCGTCAGTCAAAAGGGGGGCTGGACCGGGCTCGACTACTCTTGAGTCAAACATGCCGTCACGCTTTGGCAATACCGGTGTTTTTGTAGCATCCAGCCAGTGTTTCAAATCTGTGGAGCTGGCGACCCCCATTTGATCCGCCCCACCGGCGGTGCCAAGGTAATACATCCAGTATTTGCCATTTATTTTCTTTGTGAGAATGGCGCCCGACTTTGTCCACTTCTCGTTCCAGGTGCCTTTGTTGGCCGGCATTATGATGCCCACTCGTTGCCAGTGCTTCAAATCGGCCGATGTAGCCAGGCACAGTTGTGCGTCGGTTTTGTTGTAACCGGTGTAGGTCAAATAGTATGTAGCACCGATTTTCACAAGGCGTGGATCTTCGATGCCACCATCTTTTTCGTAGTCGGTTTCGGGAGATAAGACAGGTTCATCCGACGCTGTGAAATGGATGCCGTCGGCGCTCTCGGCATAGCCTATCTGCGATGTGCCTTTTTTGTTTTGACCGCGATAGAGCAAAATTGTCTTGCTGCCTACCTTTACCGCGGTTGGATTGTAGGCTGCCAGATCGTCAAACTTCCCCGCGCGTGGCGTGAGAATGGGTGTATCGGAGAGCCGTTTTACATAGGTCAGGGGTGCCTGGACGGCTGCGACACTGAGGGCAGCTGCGACGAGGTTTAAGAAGTGCATGGTTGTTTGTGCCTCAGGGCGCTAAGCGGCGATTTTAACACAGGTGACATTGCATCAGCTGTCTGGAGCACTTTTGCCGCTGCCTCGATTATTCGGTCCCGACAAGGCGGTGGCTGCCGGCCATGGGTTTGCCGCAGGTTGGACATGTTTTTCGCGGTGCCGTAGTTTTGGCCATGATTTGACTATGATAGGATATTTCAGCGCCGATTTGAGAAATTCTCAGCTTGCGGGCAGTCGAACAACTGATTGTGGAATTGCAATCCGGTCGGATACGCAAACCGAAAGGACCACAATTAGTGGACTGTGCCGGCAATTTCGCGCACTAATTGATTGACCTGCTCATAGGCCGGTCGTCCTTTTGCTCGCAAAATTTTGCGCGGATCGTACATCACAAAATACGGCAGGGCTTTGATTTCAGCATCGATTGCCACCGGTGACTGCCAGTCGACTTCCTGCACTTCCGGCCGATTGATGTTGATTGTGCGGATGGCTACTCGATTGTTGACACGCGCCAGTTGAATCAGCTGCGGCGCGAGGTTGATACATGATTGATCATAGGGGCTGTAGTATTCGATGATTGTAAATTTGCCCGGGACCAGATAGTGGCGCGCATCGACTGAAGTGCCCGGCATGTCGTCGTTTAGCGGTAGATAGTTGGTCGCCTGTGCTTCTTCGACCGACATTTTTGCTACAGCCAGATCGTCGGCCGGATCGTGAGAGCAAGCCGTCAAAAGAAGTAGCGGCAATAATGCCGCAAACTT
>JAFEAV010000094.1 GCA_018266215.1 Cyanobacteria bacterium SZAS LIN-3
TCAGCCGCTACAGGCCAAAAACGCATTTTGTGCCAGATATAACTGCTATCGCAGGCACGCAACAGACGCAGTTCAACGGAAAATTCGCACCGCGCCCGGACAGCGGCACCCCACAAAGCATTTAGATGGTCGATATCTTCGGCGTGCACATACGCAGACGGCGGAAAAGGCACAGGATCAGCTCCCACCTTTTCAGTGACACCGGCAAAAGACCGCCAGTGCTCGTTGCCGTAAATGCCTTGGCTTAGCGGGTCAATCCTCCAGACTACGTCCGTCAAATGGTCGGCGAGAGTTCGCAGACTCTCAGCCTGTCCATCATTTCCCATATCCACAAAACCTTACGCCAGGTCCCCCAATGCCACTTCAATTCTTTCACAAAAAGCCAAGGATTGCCAAGAGCTGTGTGTAAAGTTGCTGTCTTCCTGTCACTGAGGGGGCAAATGTGCCCCTATTCTCGCCCTGAGCTCATCGGCAACTACTGGCCTTAATACAAAATCGGTAGCCCCGCTGGCAAATACCGCAGCTCGGCTTTCCAGGGATGCATCACTGACGGCCAGAATGACAGGCACCTGCGACCACCTGCTGTTGCAGCGAATCATGCGACAGATATCGAGATTGGTCGCACCCGCCGTCGATTCATCAATGAAAACCAAACCGGGGTTAAACTGCTCCAGCATTGAAATTGCAGCTGCGCCGTCGGCTACAAACTCAACATCAAAAGTTGACTCCTGGCTGAGCAGGCCGAGAAAACTATTGGTACCACCAAAGGTGCAGCCAACGGCCAGAACAGTGCGCCCGGCCGATGGCCTGCAGCTGAACCGCGAACCGTCCCCCTGCAAACTGCTTTCGCGAATGGCCATATCGAGCTCATCAAATATGGACCCGATTTCTTCCAGCCCTGGCTCTTCTCCTCGTCGCATCACGGCGGCGGCCTGCGTTAGAAGCTGGTCCAGGACGGAGGCAATTTTAGAAACTCCGGCAAAACCGAGGGAGCCGGCCGTGCCCCGGATCTGGTGAGCACGCTCGGCGGCAGTCTCTATCAAAGCAGCGTCCTTGTTCATCTTGCCGCAGATAAAGTCATAGCGTAAAAGCTGGGACATCGAGGGTAGCTCGGCCAGATAGGCGGCGGACAGCTCGCTCAAGCCCTGACTTACATCAGAAGAAGCGTCCCTGTTGAACTTCACTATGTCACTGTTCATATCGCCTCGCAGAACCAGGCGCCTGACTCACCACCACCCGATACTTACCATACTAATCAAATTGCCGCAGAACGGCCATCCCCCAGAACGGCGATAAACGAAAATCGCAAGGACGAATGACAATAAGCAACACCCGGGACAGATACAACCGCCCCGGGTGTTAAGTAATGGCAACAATCATCCCTTAGAATGACGCGCTTTGCCCAGATTACAACACAGGTCTAGGACCGGTGCAGAGACTGAACCTTGAAGTTCGGCAGGTTGGCCGTCTCCAGCAGATGCTCTTCAGGTAGGAGGAGCATTGTCGGCAGCGATAAAAATCGCACAAACAATGTAGGAGATCCGTCCAGAACAGTCACGCGCTGACCAGCAGCCGATCTTGTCGGGATAACCGGCAGAGTGGCCGCCATACCCTTGGCCTCAGCACTGGCAAAGTGTCCCCAGATCGGCGCACCATCGACGATAGCGATATCGGCCAGGGTAGCCACTTCAATCGGCACCTTCTTAACTTTGGGATCCGATTCTCTGAAGTCCTTGATGAATTTTTCCACCGGCTCGTCCAGATCACCCGAGGTAAGACAGGTGAGATTGGGCTTCAAATCGAGCACAGAAGCGAAGTCCAGGCAGGCGTTTACATAGTTTTCGTTGAGGTGTTCCAGCGAGACCAGGACGGTCATATCCGACCACAGCTCGGTGTGATTCTGCACTAACAACAAAGGTCTCGGACATTCATGGGCCAGGGCCTCAGCCAGAGAGAGCCGCAAAAACTGCCTTCTATACAGCGGCTGACTGCGCTCGCCGCTCGGCTTATGGCCGATGATGACCAGATCGTGCCCCTTGGCACGCTCACAAATGGCCCGCACCGGATCGCCTTCGTCAATGACAAAGTCAGTTCTGACGCCATGTTTAGTGGCTTCTACGAGATAAGAATTCTGTAGCTGATGAGCAAGGTCATACAATTCTTTGTGCAAGGTGTTGTATGCAAATTTGTATTTCACCGGTTCGACAAAACCGGATTCCTCCGGCACAATAAATTGCTCGGCACTCTGCGTGTCAATCACGTGCTGAGCCGTGATATGAGCACCGGTATTTTTTGCTATCAGCCAACAAAGATCTGCGGCGTAACGCGAATATACCGAGCCGTCCAGACATAATAAAATCGAAAGTTTACGCATATACGCCTCCAGTAACATCGACCAGGCATAGGCCGTGAAAAAATCGCCTGCATCAACGTCATTGTGCCGCTTACGCACCTGAGCGACATCAATCTTTGTGGGTATTTCTCCCGAGCGCCTGCTTCTGACTGTTCACCCCTTAGGTGGAGGTGAGGGGCCAACGGAGAGAAGACAATCGGAGTGTCAAGTAGACCATTTAATTGAATTGAACTGAATAACTTTCACAGGTGCGTATATGTTGCCTCGCAAAATACTGGCCCTGACCATGTCGGTCCTGTTTTCAACAGTTATGTCCTCGACGAGTATCGCCCTCGGTTTTGCAGGGGTGGGTCCGGGCTTTGGAAACAGTGAAAATCTGGACCGCGTTTTGAAAGGTTTTGCCAGTCAGTCGACGCCCCAACAACAGCAGCACGAGCTGGAAGAAACACTCAAGAGAAACGGCGACAATAACGGCAAGTCGCTCCTTATCATGTATACGCTGGCTGAGATCTACGAAAAGCAGGAGGACTACGCAGCCCAGGAACGGATGTTGCTGCGGGCGCTGAAAGTGCTCAACTCCAGCCCCAAGGCGCACGATACGGCGGTTGGTCTGACCTGCCTCAAACTGGTGCATGTCTATGTCTTACTGGACCGCCTGCATGAAGCGCACAGCTACGCCCTCAAAGGCGTCACGTTCCTGACCAGAGCCACCGGCAAAGACTCCGCCGACGTCTCCACCGGGCTCAACAATCTGGCCTGGACCGAATATCAGTTGAAAGACTACAACGCCGCCAGAGATCATTTTTTAGAAGCAATGGCCATCCACAGAAGACTCTTCGGCACAATCGATCCGATATATGGATTTATGGCCAATAACCTGGCCGAGGTCTACTACCAGATGGGCGACGACAAATCGGCCTATGTCTGGTACAAGCAGGCTTACGAAGCGCTGGCCGACGAGCTGGGAGAAAACGACCTGCTGGTGCGCGATATCAAACGCAGCATCAACAGTCTGCAAATGGTGATCAAAAGCGAACCCCGACACTAGTGACCGCCGGCGGCAACCCTGGCATTTTTGCCGTCCGAGAGAAAAAACAAAAGCGGCATTGAAATAATAAAAGTAAAGCCGACTATCCAGAACATATCGGCAAAGGCCAGTACCGCACTCTGGGTTTCCACCATGCCGTTGACCAGGCCCATGGCGCCAAGATAAGCGTTGCCGCTGCTGCCGGCACCGTGCTGCATCATCATGCCGGTGAGCTGATGGGTCATGTTGGTCAAGACCGGATTGTATGGATTGATTTGCTCGACCAGATGCGAGCGATGATAAGTTTCTCTTTGCGAAAGCAAAGTAGTGAGCGCGGCAATACCGATGGAGCCGCCCATCTGTCTGGTCAAACTGAAGAATCCGGACCCGGCCCCGATATGCTCTTTTGGCAACGATCCCAGAGTGGCGGTACTGAGCGGCATAAACATAAATATGCTGGCGATACCGCGCCAGATCAGCGGCCAGAACATTGAATCGGCGCTCGTATCGGGGTTCATTGTAGCCAGTTGCCACATACTGAAAATACTGAGCAGAGAGCCGGATGCAATCATCAATCGCGCATCCACCCTGCCGCCCAGTTTGGCAAAAAGTGGCATGCAACAACCGGAAGCAAGCGCCCCGGGCAGCATCAGAAGACCAGTCTGGGTGGGGGTGTAATGCAAAACGCTCTGGGCAAAAATAGGCACGGCAAAAGTTGCGCCGTACAGACACATCCCGAGACAGAGCGAATAAGCCGATCCGGCAGCAAGAGACTTGTATTTCAATATCTTCAAGTTAACCGCGGGATCGCGGCAGACCAGCTCACGCCAGATGAAGAGCACACTGCCAATTGCGGCAACTACAGCCAGAGTGGTGATGTAGTTGGAGCTAAACCAGTCATGCTGCTGGCCGTCTTCCAGGACGGTCTGCAAACAACCGATGGCGGCAATAAGTAGAATGATCCCCCACCAGTCAACGGTGGCTGTCTTCTTGATTGGCGTCTTGGGCAAATACATGACAGCCAGAATAGTGGCCAGTATACCGAAGGGAAGATTGACAAAAAATATCCAGCGCCAGTTGAAAAAGTCGGTCAGGTAGCCACCAACTGTGGGGCCAACTACCGGGCCGACCATGACGCAAATACCAAACAGTCCCTGCGCCGCGGCCTGTTCTTCCTTGGGGAAAGTTTCGAACAAAATAGCCTGGGCCTTGGCCAGTAGACCACCACCGCAGAGTCCCTGAATAATGCGAGACATGACCAGTATGGGCAAATTAGGCGCGAAACCGCACATCATCGAGGAAACGGTAAAGCCAATTAGAGAAAAAACGAAGTAGGCCTTTTTGCCGAATCTATCTCCCATCCAGGCGGTGAGCGGAATCATAATGGCGTTGGCCACCGAATATCCGGTCACCACCCAGCCGGCCTCGGAGAGAGTCGCACCAAGGTTGCCCTGAATTTGATTCAGGGCGACATTGACGATGCTGGTGTCAATTACTTCCAGCAAGGCCGCCGAAGACACTGTAACTGCGATGATCCAGCGAATCAAACTGGAGCTGACCACAGTTGAATCTTCAGCAGATTCGCCTACCGGAGCCGCCGCAGCGATGCCTTCCAATTTTTCGCTATCAGTCAGGGATGCCATTTTTGCACCATTGCGCGGTGAGGTTGCAGTTTTACTTTGTCAGATCGACGGTCACGTCGGTCGACATACCGGGAGCGATACGCGAGCGGAAAGCAGCAATGCTGGACTGATCAAAAAGTATTTTGACCATGATGCGCTGCACCACTTTGGTGAAATTGCCGGTGGCGTTTTCCGGCGGTAAGAGAGCGTAACGCGCACCGGAAGCGGGCGAAATACTCTCAACAGTGCCCTTGAATGTGCGTCCACCAAAGGAGTCGATTTTTACTTCTACCGGCTGACCGGGCTTCATGCGACCGACCTGGGTTTCCTTAAAATTAGCGGTAATCCAGGGGCTCTCTTCGAAAATCGAACAGATGGCGCCACCGACATCCACTCTCTGACCAGGTTCCAGATTTTTGCGACCAATGCGACCATCGATGGGCGAATAAATTTTGGTGTAAGCGAGATTCTGATTAGCTTCTTTGAGATTAGCCTGGGCCTGCTCCAGCTGCGCCTTAGAGACATCAACGTCGCGCAATTTCACCACCGCTTCATCCTTCGATGCCTGGGCGGTTTGCAGAGAACTTTTGGACTTGGTCAACTGGCCAAAAGTCTGGGCAAGGTTGTCCTTAGCCTGGAGCACTTTTTGCTGCAGTTGCTTGAGACTCTGCTCCCCGGCCTGTTCATCGGCCTGGGCTACGGTATAAGTAGTGCGGGCCTGATCCAGTTCTTCCTGGGAAACAGCACCTTTGCTGAAAAGTGCGTTGTAGCGTTGATAGTCGACCTGCGCCTGCCAGAGTTTGGCCTTGAGCGACTGGATGGCATGCTGCTGCTGGACAACAGCAGACTGCGCTTGACTGACATTGGAATTAGCCATATTAATCATGGCCTGGGCCGAAACAATATCCCCCTGAGCGGAAGTGCTCTGGGCAGCGGCGGTGGTGGCATATTGCCTGACTGCGGCATTGGACTGATCCAGTTGCTTGCGAGCCAGATCGACGGCGGCCTGCGCCTGATCGACTTTGATTTGATAATCAGTGGGATCAAGGGTGGCAAGAAGGTCGCCCTTTTTTACGATCTGATTATCGTCGATGAAGACCCGGGCAACGGTACCGGAAACCCGCGAACTTACGGCACTTGAGTGACCGTCGACATAGGCGTCGTCGGTCTGCTCGTGGGTAGTTGCCCACCCGTAATAACTGAAGCCACCGGCGATGGCGCCAACCAGTAAGCCAACAATCAAAAGTCCGGTGGCCAGCCTCTTAAAACTGGGCCGTCTCTCAGCAGTGTCGGCGACAGAGGGCAGCGGCGGAATCGGCCCGCTCTGACCCTGCACCGCAGTGTTTTTAAAATCTTCGGTTTCTTTGTAGCTATCAGTGGACACGGCCATGGTTACCTCCCTTTCTTCGAAGCGCCGTCGACGCTCAAAAGGTCATTGATCAAAATCTCTATAATGTCTTCGGCGCGCTGGGTCAGGGTCTTCTCTTTGCCTGTGAGATGGTGCACAAACAAACAGCCGTACAGAGCGTAGCCAAAAATGTCGGACAGCTTTTCCACAGATACTTTACGGACGGCGCCGGAGTCGACCAGTTCCTGAATGAACTGCCTGGTTTTGGCCAGACGACGCTTCTTGTGGACAAAGAACGTCATCTCGGGGCGGTCGCTAAACTCGGCACGCTCCTGAAAAAAAAGTTCCACCAGATCCGGGTTCATTTCAAAAAATTTGAAATATTCACGGATAGCCATTCTCAGCCGATCAATCGGCGGCCGGGCGAGATGCTCAAGGGACTCGCAATCGAGATGCTCGTGCAGGCGCTCCATGCCACGGTCCACGGCGGCGAAGAAGAGTTCTTGCTTGGTGGGGAATTTGCGGTAGATCGTAGCCTTGCCGATACCCAGCTCGTCGGCGATTTCCTGGACATCGGTGTTGCGATAGCCGTTTCTGGCAAAAACGCTGGTCGCCACTTTGAGAATCTCATCGACCCGGCTCTTTTCGCCGGCAGCTGCCGACTTTGCTGATTTTGCCACCGATGTCGAATCCACCATCATGCCTCTTCCTCTTTTTTGACCGGACGGACGCGTCCGTCCACTCCCATAGTATACCCGAACCGGCCCTTTGTCCAGTCCTTCTTTGCGACCTTTACGATCCTTCAGGTAACGCCCTGGTAAGGGTTTCCACCGATGTCAGGCCGACATCGTGCACTAACTGGGCCTGGGCAATGTTGTAATTAATGATTGCCTGGGCTTTAATCACCAGGGCGTTGGTGTAATCCTGTTGAGCCTTCAAAACGTCGATATTTTTGGAAAGGCCATTCTCAAAGCGCAGACGCGATAGGCGCAATTCTTCGGTGGCCGAGCGCACCTGTTTATTGGCCTCCTCCAGCTTGCGTGCCGCCGAGAGGCTATTGAGATAGGCCTGGCGGGCCTGGTCAATAACGGCATTGCGTTCCTTATCGAGACGCAAATAGGCCTCGCGTGTTTGCAATTTAGCCGTATAAATGTTGGCTATATCAGAAGTCCCCAGCGCTCCAAAATTCCAGGTGGCGTTAAGTCCCAGAGAATAGAGATTGGCCAGTTGACGCTGATTGTGGGTGACGAGAATATTGCCGTTACCCGAGGGGTCATAAACAAGATTGGTGCGGGTCGATTTGCCCAGGGTCTCACCGATACCGTATGAGGTGCCGTTAAAATCGAGCTTGGGCTGCAGCGGTGCCGAGGCAATTACCGCCTGCTTTTTGGCGGCCAGGGCCTGCTCCTTGCGATCCTTCAGCTCGGGCCGGTTGGCAATGGCCAGACTGACTAGATTGGGCACGGTGATGTTGTCAGACATCAAGCGCTTGGTGGCAATCAAAGTGTCAACCGGTATCAGGTCGACACCCTGATCGGCATTGAGAAAATCAGCCAGCTTGATGGCAGAGATACGACGGGCCACCTGCTGATCGATGAGATTTTGCGTGTCGGATGAAAGCTGCGTTTCGGATTGAAAGAGATCGAGGTTGGTACCGCGACCTGATTGCACCAGATTTTGCGAGACCTGCAACTGAGCTTTGGAGACTTCCACCGCGCGGATGCGAATTTGCAAAAGCGCTTCGTTCAACACCAACTCGTAATAGAGTCTGGTTGTGTTCAGCAGAGCATCAGAGATTGTAGTCTTTTGCTGATACTTAGCCGCCTTCCATTGATTGGATTTCTGCAGTGCACCAAACAATATCGAGCCGCCGCGATAGACGTGATAAGTAAAACCGGCGTTGGCAATAATAAAAGGTGTATCCAGACCGGTACGACCGGCGCCACCAAAGGGAATGGCAATCTTGCCCTTCAAATACTGGTAGTTATAGCCAAGATTTATATCAGGCAAAAATTTACCGGTAGCTC
Source organism: Cyanobacteria bacterium SZAS LIN-3 (assembly GCA_018266215.1). Classification (GTDB taxonomy): domain Bacteria; phylum Cyanobacteriota; class Vampirovibrionia; order Obscuribacterales; family Obscuribacteraceae; genus REEB67. Next base: position 8,378 of record JAFEAV010000094.1, read on the forward strand.
CCCAGAAATTTGATTTGCCTATGCGCGTATCGAGATTGGCGATACTGATGTCGAGATTTTTTGCCACTGTGGCTTTAAGCACATCAACCAGTGAAATATTCTGAGCCGACTCACTATCAAGTGAGTAAGGACTGAGGCGCTTGCTGACACTGACCAGCGCTTCCAGTTTTGGTTTTTTAATGACGATCTGCTCGTCGCCGCCGAATATTTTGGCGGCATTGGGGTCATCGGCGGTGCCTTCCACCGGCGACGGCATTGTCGTTGTCGGAGCAGGCAGGCCGCGCAGTGGCGGCATATCGGAGGCATTGAGGACGCCGGCCGGTCTGGGACTGTCGGCGCTGTCGCTGCCTGTGCCGACACCGGGCACGGGCAGAGGATCACGCAGTGGCACATCGGCGCCATCTCTTTGAGGCTGAGCGTAGCAGGGACTGTCGCTTACAAGCGCAATTCCACCTGACAACAAGCTCAAACTGAGCGCCGCGGATAAAATAGTCGATCTGGTAAACATGGGTTTCCTTTGACGGACGGACCCGTCCGTCCAGTCACCGATATCATACACCCAACGATCGAGTCCGCAACCTACTCTAAATGAGAGTTCCTTAAAAAACCGATCAGTGCCTCGGTGAAGACATCATTAGAATCCCCCGCCACCATATGACCGGCGGCGGGCACGTCGACAAATTGAGCTCCGGGCACATGTTCCAGAAATTCTTCGACGATACTGGTCGTCACCATATCGCTGAGCATACCCCGCACCAGCAGCAATGGCACGCGAATGTTCTTAGCCGCCGCCAGCAGTCTCTCCTCGCAATTGACCTGGGCGAGAAATTCATCACTGACAAGAAGCGGATCCCAGTGCCAGTAATAGCGTCCGTCCTCGCGCCGGCGCAGATTTTTCTTCAAGCCCACGATATCGCTGGGCTCTCTTTTATTGCTGCTGCGGTGACTCAAATATTCACCGACCGCCCTCGACGCTTCCTCAAGACTGGCGAAACCATCGTGATTGCTGCGCATAAACGCCACGATGCGCTCCACGCCCTTGCCTTCAACCCGGGGCGTGATGTCGACCAGGACTACAGCCCTGGTCAAAAGCTCCTCACTTTCACCCTGGGCCACAAGTGTGACAATGCCGCCCAGCGAAGCACCAACCACAACCGGTCGGGCTGAGAGTGAAGCAATAACGGTCTTCAAATCGTCAACAAAATATTCAGCGGCATAGCTGCCCGCCTCAGACCAGTCGCTCTCCCCGTGACCGCGCAGATCCATGGCCAGACTGTAGTAACCGGCCTGGGCCAGGGCAATTTGAGTACGGCGCCAGGCGTGACGGGTCTGCCCACCACCATGCAAAAGTATGACCGGTGGGTGCTGCGGATCGCCGCAAAACTCACCGGCCAGTTGCAAACCATCTTTCGATCTAAAAGTAACTTTGTGTCCGGGGACGTGGACTTTCATCGCACCAGCTCTAGTTACTTACTTTCTTCCAGTCCGTGGTGAAATGGCTCTTCTTCCACTTACCGTCCTCTTTGAGAAATACATAGTTGGAATGCGATTCCATTTTGCGGGGATGTTTGCCGCCGTAGATTTTGATGCCGATACAGTTGACACAAGCCTTGTTGCCCTTCACCTGGGCCATGGGATGATCAATCGTATAGGACAGCAGCGGGCTGTCGGTGCCCGGCGCCGACTTATCGAGACGCGCCTTCATGTCGGCGAGGACGGCTTCCTTACCCACGATCAGTTTGTGCGAACCAAGATCAAATGTGGTGATATTTTCGGTCATGTATTCGGCGCAGGTTTTGTAATCCTGACTGACATAGGCCTTGGCATAAAGAGAAAGAGTCTGGATCACCTTCTCGGCCTCAGGACAATCGGGATGAGTATTGGTGCAGGCAAATTTTATCGGCGCGCTCTGCCCCGGATCCGAAATGGAACAACTCTCTTCACCGCCTTTGTGTCCTTCGGCGACCTCAGCTGATTTGCTCTCGACTGACGCGCCCTCGGCGGCAAAGAGAGGGTCGCCGCCCGCTGTCAAACAAGCCAGGGCAAAAAGCACCGCCGCAGCACTTGTTGTAATCTTCTTCAACTTGCACACCTCAAATAGGTCTGAATATTTCACTTACACCTCTTTAGTGAACAGCCGACCGCATGGCCGCATCCACGTCACTCAAAGCTTTATCGTTGTCGTTCAAATAACCCTGCACTACGCTCAACTGCTGCTGCAGGCGACTGATCTGATTGCGCAGACTGTTTTGCACATTTAAAAGGTGGTCCCTTTGATCGAGCAGCGAGGCGCGAGTGTCTTGCAAATTGTCATAAACGGACTGGTAGCCCAGCGCATAACCGGCCCCGAGCGACAACAAGACGGTCAGTAACAATGGAGTAATGGCAAGCTTTTGATTGCTCTGCATTTTCATAGTGACCCCTTCCTAGCTAAATCAGGCTGAGTATACTGCCACTGTACCTATATATAAAGAACATCTATTTTTAGGTTAGTCTTCGGGATGTGCTTTAGCCAGATTATCCATGAAGCGAGTTATCAAAGACGTCCATCCGGTCTGATGACTGGCGCCCAGACCCGCTCCATCGTCACCGTTAAAATATTCGTAAAAAAGCGTCATATCTTTCCAGTGACGGTCCTGAAATTTTGCTTTGTAACGCCCCTGCCAGGGCGCGCCGCTGCCCTCGCCCCGCCCTTCAACCATAAACAGGTGCGCTATACGACAAGATATCTCGCTCGCCACCTGCGAAAGATTGAGGAGATTGCCAGAGCCCGTGGGAAATTCCACCTTAAACTCATCGCCAAAATAATGGTGATAGCGCTCCAGGGCCTCAACAATTAAGAAGTTTATGGGCAGCCAGACCGGGCCGCGCCAGTTGGAATTGCCGCCAAAGCTGCCGGTTTTACTTTCAGCAGGCTCATAGCCGACCGTAAAATTTTGGCCGTCAAAATCAAACTCATAGGGCTTCTCTGCGTGCACCCGCGAGACCGAGCGCAGGCCGTACGGTGAGAGAAATTCATTTTCATCGAGCATGTATTTGAGCAAACTGCGCAACCTGTGCTCATCCACCAGGGCCAGGAGGCGCCGTCCCCTGCCGGCGGCACAATGACGCACATCTATATTTTGGCCCAGGTCCTTGCGGTGCTGGATAAACCATTCCAGGCGCTTACGAAATCCCGGCAATTTTTCTACGACTTTGTCGTCCAGGACTTCCACTGCCAGAAGTGGTATCAAACCGACGAGTGAACGCACCTTCAAGGCAACAGGTTTTGTATGCCCGGGGATGACCAGCTGATCGTAGTAGAAACCGTCCGCCTCATCCCACAATCCACAGCCGGCAATTTTATTGACGGCATCCGAAATCTGCACGAAGTGTTCGACAAATTTGGAGGCCACGTCTTCATAAGAGTCCTGCTGGGCGGCCAACTCAAGGGCGATACCGAGCATGGTGGTGCAATAAAAAGCCATCCAGGCAGTACCGTCGGCCTGCTGCAAAACGCCGCCCCGGGGTAGTGGTGCCGAGCGATCAAAAAGGCCGATATTATCGAGACCGAGGAATCCGCCACCAAAGAGATCGTTGCCCAGCACGTCCTTGCGATTGACCCACCAGGTAAAATTGATCAGCAATTTGTGAAAGACACGCTCTAAAAATGTGGTATCACGCAGCCCGCGCGGAGCGGACATTTTGTAGACTCGGAAAGCAGCCCAGGCATGCACCGGTGGATTTACATCAGAAAAATTGAACTCATAAGCAGGCAGTTGCCCGTCGTGGCGCATGTACCACTCACGCAGTAGAAGCAAAAGCTGGTCCTTGGCGAACCGGCTGTCCAGCTTGGCCATGGGCACCATGTGAAAAGCCAGGTCCCAGGCCGCATACCACGGGTATTCCCACTTGTCGGGTACCGAGATAACGTCACGGTTGAAAACATTTTGCCATTCGGTATTGCGCAGATTATTGCGCTGCGGCTTTGGCTGAAGCGGATCCCCGCTCAGCCATTCGCGCACCACATAGTGGTAATACTGTTTGGTCCAGAGCAAGCCACCGTAGGCCTCGCGCACGACCCGTTTGGCCTCGGCCGAAAGTTTGTGCGGGATCACACCCTGATAAAAAACATCGGCATCATTTTTGCGCGCGGCAAAGACGGCATCAAACTCTGTTTCGTCGATGGCGTGCTCGGCTTTTTCGCCGGCACCCGCCGCGCACAGCCGCAAACGCACCACAGAGGAGGCCCCGGGCGCAACCACGGCATAGTGATGAAAAGCAGCCTTGGTGCCGACTTTAGCCGGATTGACGGCGGCGGTATCTTTGCCGATTACATAATCATGAAAGGCATCTTTGACGTAGGGCTCGCCGCCCTCAAGGTTGTAAAGTCTGGCAAAATTGGTGACATTTTCAGTAAAAATTGCCGGACAATTTTGCAAATTGGTAAAAGAAAAATCCCCGAGGGTAGCATGCCTGGCCATCAGCGCAGCGGGTGCAACCTCTCTAATAGAGGGCTTTTCGGCATAACCGTCATCATCGCGCCCCCAGCTCCATGTATTGCGAAACCAGAGTGTCGGCAGTATGTGCAGAGGCGCGGCATCGCCACCGCGGTTGGTGGCGGTAATTTTGATCAGAATATCATCGCAATCGGCCTTGGCATATTCAACAAAAACATCAAAATACCTGTCATCATCGAAGACACCGGTATCAAGCAGCTCATACTCGGGCAAAAGCCGGCCGCGCCTGGCGTTTTCTGCCTTCAACTGCCCGTAGGGAAAGGCCGCCTGCGGATACTTGTAGAGAGCCTTCATGTACGAATGCGTGGGCGTCGAGTCAAGGTAGTAGTAATACTCTTTTACATCCTCGCCATGGTTGCCTTCGGAATTGGTCAGACCGTAAAGACGCTCCTTTAAAATCGCGTCTCTTTCGTTCCACAGGGCCAGCGAAAAGCAGAGGCGGCATTCGCGGTCGGTCAATCCAAGCAGGCCGTCCTCGCCCCAGCGATAGGCCCGCATGCGGGCGGCGTCATGGCTAAAATAATCCCAGCAGGCCCCGTCCGCCGAGTAATCTTCGCGCACCGTGCCCCACTGCCGCTCGGCCAGATACGGTCCCCAGCGCTTCCAGTTGGCGAGGCGCTTTTCATCCTCTCCCAGCCGCGCATTTTCCGACAGATCGCAAATTTCTTGTTCGTCGCCCACACCAACACCCACGTTAATTTGAGCCTTATTGTGCCAGACAAATCCATCTTGACGTGCTTGACAGCAAAATCCTAATAAAATGGCGACAATACTAGTTTCTACAGATTTTAAGACGTACACTATGCAGTTCAAGCGACCGGGGTAGAAAACCCGGCGAAACCTCAACAGGAGAGTGAGATGACTTTGGCAGTAATGGCTGAGCAATCAATCGACCAACTTTGCGTCAACACAATCAGGACCCTCTCAATCGATGCCGTGCAAAAGGCCAACAGCGGCCATCCCGGCGCACCGATGGGAATGGCGCCTGTGGTCTACACCTTGTGGCTCAAGGAACTCAATTACGATCCCAAAGATCCCATGCATCCCAACCGCGATCGCTTCGTGCTCTCCTGCGGTCACGCCTCCATGCTCCTCTACTCAATCCTGCACCTGGCCGGTGTCAGCAATATCGATGCCCATGACCAACCGGCTCCGGGCGAAGCGGTCAGCCTCGACGATATTAAAAATTTCCGCCAGGTAGACGGCCGCTGCCCCGGCCATCCGGAATACAAATGGACTACCGGCGTCGAGACGACCACCGGTCCTCTGGGACAGGGTTACGCCAACAGCGTAGGCATGGCAATAGCCGGTCAGTGGCTGGCCAAACACTTCAATCGCGAAGGCTTCGAGCTCTTCAACTACAACGTCTACGCCCTGGGCGGCGACGGTTGCATGATGGAAGGGATCACAAGCGAAGCAGCCTCCATGGCCGGTTTCCTCAGACTACCCAACCTCTGCTGGATTTATGACAGCAATCGCATCACAATCGAAGGTCACACCGACCTGACCTTTGGTGAAGATGTCGGCACACGTTTCATGGCCTACGGCTGGGAAGTCATCCGCGTGCCCGATGCCAACGACCTCGAACGCGTTGGCCAGGCCCTGAAAATGTTCAAAAATCATCATGACCGCCCCACCCTCATCATCGTGGACAGCCACATTGCTTACGGCTCCCCCAACAAGCACGACACGGCCGGCGCCCACGGCGAGCCCCTGGGAGAAGAGGAAGTCAAGCTGACCAAGCGTAACCTCGGCTTCCCCGAAGACAAATCCTTCTACATCCCCGATGGCGTCACCGAGCATCTGCGCTCGGCCATGGCGGAGCGCGGCGGCAAATCGCGCGACCAGTGGCAAAAGATGTTCGCCGACTACAAGACAAAATATCCCGAACTCCACGCCGAACTGAGCTGCCTGCTCAAACGCGAACTGCCCGCCGGTTGGGACAAAGGTCTGCCCACTTTCCCCGCCGACGCCAAAGGCCTGGCCACCCGCGAATCTTCAGCCAAAGTACTGAACGCACTGGCGGCCAACTATCCCTGGCTCATCGGCGGTGCCGCCGACCTGGCACCATCGACAAAAACCCGCCTCACCTTTGATGGCGCCGGTGATTTCAATGCCACCAACTACGGTGGCCGCAATTTCCACTTCGGCATTCGTGAGCACGCTATGGCCGCCGTACTGAACGGCATGGCCGCTTCCAAAATCAGACCCTACGGCTCGGGCTTCCTTATCTTCATCGACTATCTCAAGCCTTCGCTGCGCCTGAGTGCCATCATGGAACTGCCCGTTATCTATGTATTCACTCACGACTCGATCGGCGTGGGCGAAGACGGCCCCACACACCAGCCCATCGAACAGCTGGCCAGTCTGCGCGCCATGCCCGGCATCATCACCATCCGTCCGGCCGACGCCAATGAAGTAGTGGAAGCCTGGAAAGTCACCGCCCAGGTGAAGCACGAGCCGGTTGTGCTGGCCCTGACCAGACAGGCCCTGCCCACCCTGGACCGCACAAAGTACGCCAGCGCCGCCGGCCTGGCCCAGGGAGCATACATCCTTCATGACGCACCCGGCGGCAAGCCGGACTACATCCTCATCGCCACTGGCTCGGAAGTAGCCCTGGCCCTTGGCGCAGCCGAGGAGCTGGCCAGGGAAGGAATGAACGGCCGGGTAGTATCCATGCCGTCATGGGAACTCTTTGCCAAACAAGACCAGGCCTACCAGGATAAGGTGCTGCCACCGGATGTGGTGCACCGTGTCGCCGTGGAAATGGGCTCGACCTTTGGTTGGGAAAGATACGTTGGTCAAAAAGGCAAAATCATCGGCATGCATTCCTTTGGTGCATCGGCGCCTCTCAAGGACCTGCTCAAGAAATTTCACTTCACCCAGGAAAACGTCGTAAATACTGTCAAAGAAATGCTCCGCAAATAGGAGGGGATATGACTTCAGTAGCCGCACAAACCAAATCCAAAATGTCGGGTTTGCATGAAATCGGTCAATCAATATGGCTGGACAATCTCAGACGCAGTCTCGTCGATGGTGGCGAACTCAAAGCTTTAATAGATGACGGCCTGCGTGGACTGACGTCCAATCCGGCCATCCTGGAAAAAGCTCTGGCCGGCAGCACCGATTACGACGCCCAGATCAAAGCCCTGGAAGCAACTAAAGACCTTGACGCTAAAGGCCTGTACGAAAAGTTGACGATTGTCGACATCCAGAAAGCAGCCGACCTGTTTAAGGACGTCTACAAATCATCCCACCGCACCGATGGCTTTGTCAGCCTGGAAGTTTCTCCCTACCTGGCCGACGACACCGAAGGCACCCTGGCCGAAGCGCGCAGACTCTGGGGCGAAGTCAACCGCAACAATTTGATGATCAAAGTGCCGGGCACCGACGCCGGTCTCGTCGCCATCAAACAACTGATATCCGAAGGCATCAATGTCAACGTCACATTGTTGTTTGCCCGCGCTAAATACGAGCGTGTTCTGGAAGCTTACATCAGCGGTCTGGAAGCGCGAGTCAAAGCCGGTCTCCCGATCGAGGGCGTGGCATCGGTGGCGAGTTTCTTCGTCAGCCGCATCGACAGCTCGGTCGACGCCATAGTCGAAAAACGACTGAACGATCCCAAAACCTCGGACAAAGACAAAGAAGCCCTGAGCAAAATCGCTGGCACCATTGCCGTCGCCAACGCCAAGATGGCTTATCAGCATTACAAGACTGTGACCGAATCGCAGCGCTGGAAAGATCTGGCCGCTAAAGGCGCGCATGTGCAGCGTCTGCTCTGGGCTTCCACCGGGGTGAAAAATCCCAAGTACAGCGATGTGCGCTATATCAACGAATTGATTGGCAAAGACACGGTCAACACCGTACCGCCGGCTACCCTCGACGCCTTTGTCGATCACGGCACCGTCGCTTCCACTCTGGAAGAAGGCCTGAAAGAAGCCCGCGGTCATCTGGAATCAATGGCCAATCTGGGAATCTCCCTCGATCAAGTGACCACCGACCTGCTGGCCGATGGTCTCAAGCTCTTTGAAGAAGCCTTTGACCGCTTGCTCGCCAACGTTGAAAAAAAACGCACCGGTGTGCTGGCCAATCTGCTCGACAGACAGACTTTGAAGCTGACGCCGGAATTGCAAGCCGAAGTCGACAATGTCCTTAAAGACTGGCAGACCAACGGTAAAGTGCGCCGGCTCTACGCCAAAGACGCCAGCCTCTGGACCAACAAAGACGAGAGCAAATGGCTGGGTTGGCTGGACATCACCCAGGAACAACAATCGCACCTGCATCGCCTGGACAACCTGCAAAAGGAAATCAAAGACCGGGGCTACAAGCATGCCGTGCTCCTGGGCATGGGCGGCTCAAGTCTGGGACCGGAAGTATTGCGTCTGACCTTCGGATCGGCCAAAGGCTTCCCCTCCTTGCTGGTACTGGACAGCACCGACCCGGAACAGATTGCCGCCCTTGAGAAGAAAATCGACTACAAATCTACGGTCTTCATCGTCTCTTCCAAATCCGGCAGCACATTAGAGCCGAATATTTTCAAACAATATTTCTTCCACAGGGCCAAAGAGCTCCTGGGAGCCAAGGTGGCCGGTGAGCGCTTCATCGCCGTAACCGACCCCGGCTCACATATGGAAGAAGTAGCCAAACGCGACGGCTTCGGACACATTTTCTATGGCCTGCCGTCAATCGGTGGACGCTATTCGGTGCTCTCCAATTTTGGTATGGTACCGGCAGCGGTGCTGGGCATCGACCTGCATAAATTCCTCGATAGAGTGGATTTGATGGTCCACTCCTGCGCCTCCTCGGTGCCGGCCGCCAACAATCCCGGTGTGATGCTGGGCGCTCTTCTGGGCGTGGCCTGCAACCAGGGTCGCGACAAAGTTACTTTCATCACCTCATCCTCCCTGCGCTCGGTCGGATCCTGGCTGGAACAACTCCTGGCGGAATCCACCGGTAAACAGGGCAAGGGCATAGTACCGGTTGATCTGGAGCCACTTTGCGGAGCGGCCGTATATGGTAAGGACCGGGTCTTCGTGCACCTCAAGCTGGAAGGCGATGTGGATGAATATCAGGAAAAATATGTCCAGACACTGATCGAAGCCGGTCACCCGGTGGTCAGTCTGGTCGTGCCCGAAGTCTACGACCTGGGCCAGGAATTCTTCCGCTGGGAAATAGCCACCGCTGTAGCAGGCTCGGTCATCGGCATCAATTCCTTTGACCAACCCGATGTCGAAGCCAGTAAAATCGTCACCCGCCAGCTGACCGAAGAATACGAAAAGAACGGCTCTCTCCCTAAAGAAGAAGCCTTCATGGAAGAAGACGGCATCGCCATTTATCCTTCCAAACGCACTTTGAAAAAGTTGCAGGGCGAAAACCACAAGAGTCTCAAGGATGCGCTCAAGAGCTTCTTGCTCGACACCGCCGCCGGTGACTACCTGGCTTTCCTGGCCTACATTGAAATGAATGAAAGCCACGAAAAAGAACTGACCGACATCCGTCAGCTCGCTCTGGAAAAACGCAAAGTTGCAACCTGCCTGGGCTTCGGCCCGCGCTTCCTGCACTCCACCGGTCAGGCCTACAAAGGTGGACCAAACACGGGCGTATTCTTGCAAATCACAGCCGGTACCGAAAGAGACCTGGCCGTGCCGGACCAGAAATACACCTTCTCGACCGTCAAACTGGCCCAGGCTCGCGGTGACTTCGAAGTACTCTCCCAGAGAGACCGCAGAGCCGTGCGCATTCATCTCGGTGACGACGCCGACGCCGGGCTGAAGAAATTGTCCAAACTGATGCAGGACGCATTGGCATAACAATTTCAATTGGATTTGCATTTGGAGGTCATATGAGCCAGCTCACCCAGTCTGTTTGCCAGCCGGAAAACACCCAGCAGGCAATCACACAAAACCAATCAAAGCCGGCGCCGCCGTGCACACTGGTTATCTTCGGGGGAGCTGGCGACCTGACCAAAAGGTTGCTCATCCCATCCATCTACAATCTCCAGGCCGCAGGTCTCCTGCCCGAAAACTTCGCCATAATAGGCGTCGCCCGGGCGGACAAAAATGACGAGCAATTTCGCGCCGACCTTTCGGAAGAAATAAAAGCTTTTGCCACCACCCAGGTGGAAGAAACGATCTGGAAGCAGCTCATCAACAAGGTCTACTATCTGCGCGGCAACTTTGATGAAGCGCCGACCTATGAAGCCTTGAAATTGCGCCTCGATGAAATTGAGAAAATCCACAACACCGGCAAAAGCAGACTCTACTACCTGGCCACCGGTGCCGAGTATTTCCCCAAAATCGCCGAACTGCTCGGCCAGACCGATATGGTCAAACAGGAAGAAGGCGTCTGGCGCAGAGTAATTGTCGAAAAACCCTTCGGCACCGATCTGCAATCGGCAGAGGCCCTCAACCGCTCGCTACTCTCGGTGCTGGAAGAAAATCAAATCTACCGCATCGATCATTACCTGGGCAAAGAAACGGTTCAGAACATCCTTGTTTTCCGCTTTGCCAACGGCTTGTTTGAACCGCTCTGGAACAATAAATATGTCGACAGCGTGCAAATAACCGTGGTCGAATCGGTCGGCGTTGAAAATCGCGGCAACTACTACGATAAGTCCGGCGCCCTGCGCGATATGGTGCCCAATCATCTTTTCCAGCTCCTGACCATGACCGCCATGGAACCGCCCACAAGCTTCCAGCCGGATGCGGTGCGCAGCGAAAAAGCAAAAGTACTGCAGGCCATTCATCCGCTGACCGACGAACAGGTGCGCACCCAGACCGTGCGCGGCCAGTACAGCAGCGGCGTGATCAAGGGCAAGGAAATCCCCGATTATCGCAATTCGCCCAAGGTCAATCCCCAGAGCGAAACAGAAACTTTTGTCGCCATGAAGCTCTTCGTCGACAACTGGCGCTGGGCCGGCGTGCCCTTCTACCTGCGCACCGGCAAATGTCTGCCCAAGAAGCGCTCCGAAATCGTCATCACATTCAAAAAAGCGCCCTTCTCACTCTTCCGAGGCGAAGACGTAGGCTCCCTCGAGCCCAACAATCTGATTTTGCACATCCAACCCGAAGAAGGCATCTCACTGCAATTCGGCGCCAAAATCCCCGGTCCCAAGGTGATGCTCTCCGGCGTGGAGATGGACTTCAACTACCACGATTATTTCGGCCAGTCCTCATCGACCGGTTACGAGACGCTGATCTACGATTGCATGATTGGCGACGCTACGCTCTTCCAACGCGCCGACAACACCGAGCTTGGCTGGAAAGTTGTCGACCCGATGCTCAAGCTCTGGCAGAGTGAAAAAGCGGATTTCCCCAACTATGTCGCCGGCTCCAACGGACCGGCGGCGGCGGACGAACTGCTCGCCCGGGACGGTCGGGCATGGCGACAGATCAAGTGATCACTCATAAAATAATCAATCGGGAGTAAATTGTGATACTGGTCGGTGACGTAGGCGGAACCAAAACTTATCTGGCCATATTTGATACGGCCGATTTTGACACTCCAGTGGTGCAGGCCACGCTTTTCAGCCCCCGCTATTCTTCGCTGGAAGGTCTCGTCAGTGAGTTTCTCTCCTACCACAAAAAATTTGCCATCAATGCCGCCGCCTTTGGCGTGGCCGGCTACGTGCACGACGGCACGGTGACAACACCCAATCTGCCCTGGACAGTGCGGGCCAAAAATCTCGCCGAGGCAATCGATTGCGAAAACGTCGCCCTGGTTAATGATGTCGAAGCCAACGCTTATGGACTGGAGCTGGTGTCGGCCGAAGACTTAATCGATCTCAATCCCGAAGGTGTGGAAAGAGACGGCAATCGTGCCGTTATTTCTCCGGGCACCGGACTCGGTCAGGCCGGCATCTTTGCCATGGGACGGCAGCATATGCCCTTTGCCTGCGAAGGCGGTCACACCGACTTTGCCCCACGCACCGAGCTGGAATCGGAATTGATGATGTACCTGCACAATAAATTTGGCCGGGTTTCGGTCGAGCGTGTGGTATCAGGGATGGGGCTCTCCAATATTTATGATTTTCTGCGCGACGCCGGTCGCGGCACGCCTCCGGCCGAGATTGAATTTGGCGAACCGTCGGCCAAATCGCGCCTCATATCCGAGATGGCCCAGGAAGGCAAAAGCGAACTTTGCAGTCTGGCCCTCAACATGTTTGTTTCTCTGCTCGGTGCCGAAGCGGGCAATCTTGCTCTAAAAATGATGGCCGTCGGCGGCATTTATCTCGGTGGCGGCATCCCACCCAAAATCATCACCAAGCTGAAAGAAGGCTCGTTCCTCGAGTCATTTTTGAACAAAGGACGCATGCGCCCCTTGCTCGAAAAAATACCGGTAAAAGTAATCATGACCGATCGCACCGCCATGCTGGGAGCGCTGGTCGTGGCCAAAGGTTTGCTCATCCAACATCATGATGTGGAGCTGGACAAAACCCCAGCGCATTAGATCTATCCATCCATCAATCAATAAGGCAAATCGCCCAAGGCAGGAATTTTATGGCCCCCAATGTGTCGGTATCGAGAACAGGCAGTCCGGAGGAAATGGCGCAGGCCGGTGCAAGAAGATTTGCCCAGATTTGCGAAAACACCATCACCAAGAAGGGCCTGGTGAGCGTTGCGCTGTCCGGTGGTAATACCCCGCGCCGGCTCTACGAAATCCTGGCCAGCCCACCCTACGCCAGCCGCCTGGAATGGTCAAAAATAACCATTCTCCTGGGTGATGAAAGACTCGTGCCCATCGACAATAAAGACAGCAATTTTTTGATGGCCAAGCAGACCCTCCTGGATCATGTGCCGGTGAACGAGCGCAATGTCCTGCGGGTCTACACCGAATTATCGACCCCCGGTGCATCCGCCCTCGATTACGAGCTGACCATCAGGAAGCATCTCAAAACCAAGGAAGGCGCCACCCCCGTTATCGACCTTATCCTTCTGGGCATGGGACCAGACGGGCATACGGCATCGCTTTTCCCCGGTACTGCGGCCCTCAAAGAAAAGGATCGCATCGTCGCCGCCAATTATGTCCCCAAGTTTGATTCCTGGCGCATCACGCTGACCACGCCGATACTGCGCAATGCGCAGAATATTATCTTTATGGTAACGGGCACGGACAAGGCAGCGGCCCTCAAGGAAGTGCTGGAAGGCAAGCTGGACGAGAACCTTTATCCGGCACAATTAATCCGGGGGATGCCCGGTAAAGTAGAATGGTTGGTAGATAATGAAATATCGGCCGGCCTGCGTCAGTCACTGAGTAATTCTTCGACCGGAGTGAGGAGATAGCAATGAGTCAAGTCACAAACACCGACAATGTGCAGCTGGGCAAAGAAATGTCAGCGAAGCTGGCAGTCGAGCTGGTGGAAGACGGTATGGTTGTGGGGCTGGGCACCGGCACAACGGCTAAAATAGCCATTGACCTGCTGGGACAGCGAGTAGCCCAGGGTCTGAAAATCAAAACGGTAGCCACATCCAAGGCCAGCGGCAAACAGGCACTCAGCCTCGGCATCGAAGTGGTGGACATCAATGATGTGGCCGAAATCAATGTCACAATCGACGGCGCCGACCGCGTCGACCGCGCCACCCGCGCTCTGATCAAAGGCCT
>JAFEAV010000095.1 GCA_018266215.1 Cyanobacteria bacterium SZAS LIN-3
GCCCCAGCAGCACCGGCGGCTCCAGCAGCCCCAGCGGCACCGGCGGCTCCAGCAGTACCAGCGGCTCCAGCAGCACCGGCCGCTCCATCGGCACCGGCTTCCGGCCCTGGCTCAACGAGCGTGTCTGTAAATTCGTCGGGCGCAATTGTCGTTGGCGGTGGTGGCGCTCCATCAGCGCCAAGTCAGCCTTCACCTGTATTGCAACAATCCTCTAATAGTGGAGCCGGCGGCACCGCTACTCCAGGCGCTCCAGCTGCGGGTGGAGCCGTATCTGGTGCTGGTAATGCCAGCGCAGGTGCCGGCGCCACCGGAGCAGGTCAAGTCGTTGTGGTCAACACTGGTGCCGGCAGCACCGGCGGCATAACGGCGGGCCAAATACTCGTTGGTGTTCTGCTGGGTTCGGGTGGTGGTTCATCTTCTGGAAGTAGTTCGTCCAGCGGACGTTCTTCCAATGAAAGCAGCCAATCTAGTAATAATTCTTCGAGTTCTAGCAGTTCTAACAGCTCGAATTCCGCACCTCCAACTAACGAGCGGCCTAGCTCTGGCAGTTCCAGTGCTGCTCCCGTTAATAATGATAGACCGGCCAGCAACTCAACTAGTTCAAATTCCGCCCCAGTAAATACTGGCGGCTCTAGCTCCAGCTCCAGTACTAGTGCCGGTTCCAATTCCAGCTCCAGCGCCCCGAGTTCTGCTCCTGCTGCTCCTTCTGGAGCGTCAACCAGCACGAGCACATCCGGTTCAGGCAACTTGAACAGTAGTGCTCCTGTGGTGCCCGGTTCTGTTGTAAGTTCTGGAGCTGCGGCTGTAAACAATGCTAGCTCTAACAGCTCTGGTATCGGATCGCCGGTCTCTAACACCACCAGTGGTAACACTGGAATTGTGGCCCCGGGCAACAGTTCTGCGAGCGCGAACCCTGGTAGCTCTGCGTCTTCTAGTGCAAGTGCACCGGTGAGTACCGGTGGCGGCTTGAACAGCGGCAATTCTTCCAGCAGTGTGAACAGTGGTGCCTCTGCGCCTGTTGGTGCGGGTGGGTCAGTAGGTTCCGGTATACCTTCGAGTTCCGGTGCTCCGTCAAGTTCTTCCGCTCCGGCCAGCTCTGGTACTTCCGGCAACAGCGGCATAGTTCCGCCCGTTTTGAATAGCAGTCCGAGCTCAAGTGCTGGAACGGTCATCAGCTCAGGTGGCGGTGCCAATACAGGTATTGTGCCTCCGAGTATGCATCCTGGCCCTTCTGGACAGACCGGTAGCGGCGCTCCTCCTGCAGGTAGTGCTCCTGCCAATCCGAGCAGTGGCTCTACTGGTGGCAGCTCGTCGACGGCTGGAAATGCTCCCTCTAGCAGTAATGCTCCTACGAGCGGTAGCGGTTCCTCCGGCAGTGGCACTGCTGGCAGTAGCAATACCGGATCCAGTGGTGGACTTAATAGTGGTGGTGTAGGGTCTGGTTCGGTTGTCACCGGTGGCGGTGGCTCGGTCGGCGCTGGTGCGACTCATCCCAGCGTTCCAAATGCGCCTTCAGCTCCAACGACAACCGGCAGCCCAGCACCCGGCGGTACAGGCTCAACTCCAGGCAGCAGCTCCGGTGCTCCTTCAACCCCCGGAAGCAGCTCCAGCGCTCCTTCAACCCCTGGAAGCAGCTCGTCTACAGCCCCGGCGTCGAGCCCCACTAGCGGTTCGAATTCCGGCAGCGGTAACTTGAACAGTGGTGCAGCCGGCTCATCGACTACGGCCGGTCCGCAGCCTGGTTCAGCCGCCTCTTCGTCACCCTCACCATCACCTTCTAATACCGGTAATCCTGGCAGCGTTAATAGCGGCAGCGGTAATACTGGTGCTGCTAATTCTGGTAGTGGCAATCTTGGCTCTGCTCCCTCGTCTGGCACCCCTACAGGGACAGCTCCCTCGCAGTCCAATTCCTCCGGTAGTGCTAATGCGCCATCCGGCGCCGTCCCCGGCGGCAGTGCTCCTTCCGGCGCCGGTGCCAACTCCGGAACCACTTCTTCTAACCTTCCTACCGGTAGCAGTTCAGGATCTACGTCGGGCACCACTGGTGGAGCGCCGACGCAGAATGCCCCTGGCGGAAGCACCGCCGGAGCCCCTACTGGTGCCCCGACGGGTACGACCGGCACCTCTACGACTGGACCCGGTACGGCCGGCGCTCCCGGTTCTAACGGCGCACCAGGATCGTCTGGCGCGAGTGGTACTCCCGGTACTGGCGGCCCGGGCTCCGCGAACTCGCCTTCGGGATCCACAGGACCTCAACCTCTGCCTTCCGGTAGTGCTCAGTCGCCTACAGGCGGTATCACTGGCGGTCTGAAAGATTCTCAGTCCAGTCCGGTTGGTGAAAAAGGCCAGAGTGGTGGAATGTCTGGCGGGTCTGGAAATCAGACACGTGATGGCTCTGGCAGTGGAAGCAGCGGTTCTGGCTCGAACGCCGGCGGTGTGAGTGGTGCTGGCTCCGGCAGCAGCGGTGGTTCCGGCAACAGCAGTGGCTCCGATAGTCGCGGCTCAGATAGCCGCGGCTCAGACAAAGGTGGCTCAGATAAAGGTGGCTCCGATAACCGTGGCTCCGGTTCCGGTAATTCCGGCACTGGCGGCAGTGGTTCTGCCACTGGTACGGGTGGCTCTGTTCTCAATCCGTTGCCGCAAGGTATGTCGAAGGATGCTCCGAACAATCGGCAGCAGGATCCGTCCAATCAGCAGAATACTAACAACAACAGTCAGGGACGCAGAGGTTCTGGTGGTGGCACCGGCGCTGGCCCAGGTTCAGGCCCAGGTTCAGTTTCAGGTTCAGGTTCAGTTTCAGGTTCAGGTCCTGCATCCCCGACGGGCGGCCCTGTATCTGGTTCCGGTCCTGCCGCACCGTCAGGCCCAGGTAGCGCTGTTGGCGGTAGCACCGTCCCTGGTGCGTCGAACGGTTCTTCGTCCGTTCCAGGTTCAACCCCCGCTACGCAGGCCAGTGGAGCTGCAAGCGGTACTGCTTCTGGCGTACCTTCAACTGGAAGTTCTTCAGCTGGTGCTCAAACCGGTTCTTCAGCAGGTGCTCCAGCCGGTCTTCCCTCTGCCGGTTCCGTGCCTGGTGTTGGTCAGGTTCCTGGCCGCATTCCATCTTCCGTCGGCTCGGGACCCAGCCTCCCGCCGTCTACTTTGCCTTCGTCGTCCGGCTCCTCTGGCCCAATCCCGAATTTCCCGGGTTCTGGGGCACAACTTCCCTCTCCTGCAGGCTCTGCAGTTCCTGGTCCGACCTCATCCGGCTCTGCGACTCCAATGCCGTCTTCCTCCGGTTCTTCGGTACCCATGCCAGGTTCTTCCGGTTCCACTTCGTCGGTACCGTCCTCTTCCGTCCCGTCATCGGCTTCGCCGGTGCCGACTACTTCGTCGTCTTCATCCGGTTCTTCCGCTCCTTCGACTCTGCCTTCTTCCGGTTCGGGCTCGAGCGGTTCACAATCTACTTCCAGCGCTGGCAGCGCTTCAAGTGCCGGTGGTACGACTCCAGCACCCGTAGTTGTCAGCCAGTCGCAGGTGCCGCCATCCTGGGGCATGCCTGCTACCAATACTTCTTCGACGCCTGCCGGCTCCGGCTCTTCAAATGGTTCTGTGAACAACCACTCTGAGAATAGTTCGGACGGAGGCGATTCGCACTCGGGCTCGTCGTCCGGCGTTTCTTCCAACAACTCCGGTGGAAATGGCGCAAGCAATTCAGTTCCTGCGCCTTCGTGGAGTTCTTCGTCCAGTTCTTCCGCTCCGATTTCCAGCGGTTCTCACATCGATAGTGGTTCTTCATCGTCAGCTTCGCCTCTACCCACGTGGAATCCTGGTTCTGGCACCAACGCATCGCCCTCCGCTCCCGTTTCGTCTGGCTCGAGTGCTCCTGTTTTGTCGCACGGTTCCGAGAGCCCATCCGGTGGATCGAGCAGCCCTGTTGTAATAACGCCTGCGTCTTCTTCTCCAGCTGGCTCGGTCGGTGTTCCTGCCAACTCATCCGGAAATTCTTCTTCGACCACCCAGGCAACGCCTGCTTCCGGTTCTGTCTCCGGCTCGGGATCGTCGGTCCCTGTGGGCGCTGGTCCTACTTCAAATACCAGCTCCGGACCCACATGGTCCAGCGGTAATGCGGCTCCTCCGAATGCCTCTTCTGCATCCAATAATGATTCCGGACCAACCACCGTTCACGTTCTGGATAATGGTGCAATTGTGGTTGGACCGTCTGCCGGTTCCAATACCGCGACTAATTCTCCTGGTCAGTCGACCGTTCCCACAGGTAATTTGCCACCAGGCTCCTATATATCGGACAAGCCGTCGGCTCCTGGTTCTTACATCGGATCAACCCAGGCATCCGGTAACGGTACAACTGGCAATACCGGTATCACTGGCGGTCTTGGTAGCGGTCCTGTCGGCAATACCGGTAATACCAGCAGTGGTGCCAACGGCAATCCATTCCCTGGTCAGTCAGGCCATGGCCCGGGCGGCAACGTCTCGTCCGGTGGTTCAGATTCCGGTAACAGTGGCAATGCATCGTCGGCGACCAACGTTGGTACTTCTCGTGGTTCTCTCGATGGCGTCCCCAGCCAAAGTACTGGTTCTCAGACCTCCGATGCCGGCATACCGATGCCGACAAATTCTTCGAGTTCCAACGTTAACGGCAACTATCCCAGCTCCAGCAGTAATGTCAGCACCAATGCTCCGACTTCAGTCCATGTTTCGGACACCGGCGCCATCGTGGTAGGCCCGAGCACTGGCACTTCGTCCCCTGTGGCCAACGGTCCTGCAAGTGGCACCTTGCCACCCGGCTCCTATATAGGGAATGGCTCTGGTGCTCCTGGCTCCTATGTTGGAGGCACTTCGGCTAATTCCGGCTCCGGTGCAGGCAATCATTCGGGTGCTCCAGGCTCCTACATCGATTCCACCAGCAACAGCCCTGTTGGTGGTAATAGTGGTAACAGGCCTGGTTCCTCTGTTGATAATTCAACTCATACACCTTCTTCCACCAATCCCGGAGGCACCGATAGTGGTTTAGGCAACGCTGGAAGCAACTCTGGCTCCGGACGTCCTGACGGCGGTGTTCCTGCTAATGGTGGCTTCGGCAACTCCGGTAGCAATGGCAATGTTGGAGGCAACATTGGTACTGGTGTCGGTAATTCCGGTCATGGTGCAAATGGTTCCAACGGTGGCAACACTGTTCCAATTGGCGCTGGTGCTCCGGGATCTTATCTGGATTCGACGGCCAATAGCTCGAGCAACGCAAACGGCGGCATAATTTCGTCCAATAGCGGTGGCCATAACAGCAATACTCAATCCAATTCCAGCAGCCAGTCGGCTTCGGGTAACGGTGTCGGCAACGGTAATGCCAATGGTGTTGGAAATAACAACGGTGTGGGAAACAACAACGGTGTCGGCAATGACAACGGCCACGGTGCGGCCAATACCGGTGGCAACAATAACTCCAACAACAATAATTCGAACAACAACCAGACTGGAAATGGTGGCATCGTTGTAGGCAACAATGGCGCCGGTAATAATAATTCCGGCAATAATGCCAACTCCGGCGCTGCTGGTCATGGCCCGGCAAATTCAGGCAATATCAACGGTAATGCCAATGGAACGGGTAACGGTAACGGCACCTCGATGTCCAACGATCCTGGTGTGCCGGCTAACTATAACAACGGTACTTCGACGGCCAGCAATTCTACCGCCGGCGGTCAGGTCAACGCTTCCGGCAATGCCTCTGCCAACGCCGGTGCCAATGCTAACGCCGGTGCCAATGCTAACGCCAATGCCAATGCCAATGCTTCTCATCCGGTAATCTCCGATAATGGTTCTGTCGCTGCCAGTAACAATGCCAGTGGCGCCAATGTCGGCGCGAACCACAATGTCAGCCTGAATAACAGCAATTCCGATGCAATAATTCCTGCTGTCATTGCTTCTACTCAGTCGTCATCTCCGACAGCGACCACCAGCAATAGCGCCAGCTCGACACTCAATGGTGTAGCCAATCGCACCGATGATTCTCACAAAGGCGGCGAGGCTTCGCAGCAACATCATGCTCACGGCAAGCAGTCTCAGCACGGTCATTCGAGCCATGCCGGTTCGTCTCATGGTCAGGCTTCTCACGGAGACAACAAGTCTCATTCCAATTCCGGCTCTGTAAGCCACTCCACTTCCAAGCACGATTACAGCACTGGTGGTGGTATCAGGCAGAACAACGAGGGCATGTCCGGTCAGATCTCAGGTTGGTTGGATCAGGCCACCGCAAATCTCGGTAGCAACGGCGTATTCGATGTCACGCCGCCCCGCAGCGATGCCAAAGCTCATCCGTCTGAGCCAGTGCCTCCCGCTCCGTCCCCTGCCGATGTGACGGCAAGTCAGATGGCCAGCTTCGATCCATCGCCCTTCGACAGTGCCGCTCGGACTATCCCCTCAAGCTCCGATAATAGTTCTAATTCTGCCACTGTCTACAACAATAGTCAGGCCGGTGGTCCGGAAGGTATCCGCGCTCATGACGCTAAGACTGGCAATTCCAACCAGGATAATCAGAATCAAAATACTCCAACCAGCTGGCAGGACATGGTTGGTAAGGCGATGGAAACCACTAGCGGTGTCATGTCCAATAGCGACAACATCGTCAGACATATCGAAGAGGAAGCGCGCATCATAAAAGCTCTCGACGAAGATCGCACTCGTCGTGAGGATTCTCGCAAACATGTTGAGCGCCACGAAGCCGAAGCCAAGGAACGTCGTGAAAAGGATCAGAAACATCGCGACGAAGAGAAGGAACGCTACGACAAGCAAGAAAAGGAACGCAGAGAAAAGCGTCTTGCCGATGAGATGATGACGATGCTGGCTCTGCGCCAGGAGTCTGAAGCTATTTCCCGGGCAAGAGCAGACCGCGCCCGTGCCGAACGCGAGATGATGCAGGACATCATCCGCAAGGAAAATCATCAAGAGAAATACACTGTCAGACAGGCTGAAGATCTGTCCAATATCGCGCGCAAGAAGTTCATGAATCCTTCTATCGCGCAGCTCATTTATGAGCTCAACCCCAATAAGGTCGATATTAAGTGGATCAATGGACAGCCCGTTTACATTGCACGTCCTGGCGTTACCCTCGTTTTGCCCAGCCAGAAACAGGTCAAGGAATGGCTGCACAAGAAAGGTAATGTTGGTAAGACGAACAAGGCAAAAGATCAGCAAGGTATGGCCGGCAGACCCGAGTCCCAGACCGACGAACGGCGCGCCAATATTGAAAAAATATTGGGCAAGATCAAGGATGCGACCGATGCCCGCAGCTACGCTGTGAGACTGGGTGATACGCTGCGCTCCGTAGCTATGAAGCATCCTGAAATGCGCGATGTATCCCTGTGGAAGCTGCTCGCCGAGAAGAACGGCTTGCCTACGGAGATCGACAGCAAGGGTGCTCCTCTGGCCATTCTCATCCGTGGCACTTCGATAGTGATCCCGACTGCTGAGGAAATCGAAGAGTACCGGGCTGCTCATGCCGGCGCCCGTCGTCCGGAGCCTGTATTGGTTGCTACCAGCAAGTACGAAGAAATGGTCAAAGTTGCAACCAAGCTCTGCAATGGCTGCAAGAGACTGCTTTCCTCTAATTCCAACCTGTGTCCCGCTTGTGGATTTGTCTTTGTGGCACCAGTGGAGCCGACCGTCACCAGTCAGGCGACTACCTTCACTTTGCCCGATGCTCCGACCACCTTCAGTCTCGCCGACCAGGGCAAGACGACAGTTTCCGATGTGCAGGCGGTGACGACTCACGTTGATCTGGCCAGCGCAACTGGTATCGGTGGTGGTGTTAGACCCGTCGATTCTAAGATCGTTGGTCCTCAAGTTGAGGAGGCCGGTCGTATCGTTCAGGCTCTCAGCGATACTTGCCGTCTGGTCAAGAATGAAAGGGTCATCAACGGTAAACCGGCTGTCTATCAGCAGTTGGAAGTACTGAGTGAAGGCGAGTGGATGCCTGTTCTTTCCTACGAAGTAGGTCAGGACAATTCGGTTCGCCATGAATATTCCAAGGATGGACGCAAGAAGACCATCAAGATTGATCTTCCTGCCGGTGCCGTGGGCGAAATGGTAGAAAACGAACTCTCAAGCAACTGGCAGGACTACTGCAATCGCTATCTCTCCGGTCGCAAGCTCTCCGCTTAAATGTCGCAAACGACTTCTTCGAAGGTCGACAGTTCGCCTGCCTCGGACTTATTCCTGAACTCGTAGATGTCCTTTGTCGTAAGTCTGCGACCCTGGTTGAAATAGAGTGCGTGCAGGCTGCCGTCATGAGCCAGGGCCACTGCGTAATGGGTTGATGAACCCGGCACTTGTTCTCCGGAGTAATAAATCGGGCAGCCCTTGAAGTGTGCGGCTGGGATCTTTTTGGGTTGTCCAAATTCATCCAGCAAGATATTGCGATCGTCGACGCGCAGGGTAAAATCCTCCGCCCGGTTACTATCGTCAAGCGGCAACTGTGGCGGATGGAGGATGAGGAAGTCCCCGTTGAATTCCGCAATGGGGGCATCCCGGCCGGCTGTACAGAAGACCTTGCCGTCCATGCCGACCATTGGGTCGTAGATGTCTTCAATGCCAAGTTCATCAGCCAGAGTCTGTTCGTGCTGATGACTTTTGCCGGGAGCTAATCCCTGATTTTGCTCCTGGTCCTGGTCTTGGTTTTGATTTTCGTCTTGATTCTTTCTGTCTTCAGTCACGATGTCGCTTGCTTTCTAACCGCCGCCACCGGATCCCTGGCCGCCCTGATCTGCTTCTTGACTTTCGTTTTGGAAGTTTTCCAGAGCGTTGCGTACTTTGTGTAAGAGTACCAGTTGTGCGTCATTTGAGAGCTGCTGATCTTTGATCAAATGTGCGGCCAGGCAATATGCCAGGTCGACGTCGGGCATGCCGATTAACCGTTCGGTCAGGAGGCGACAGAACCAGGCGGCCGAATCCGAGGCCGGAGTGTCTTTCCTGTTGATGGATGAATTGAAGTCGAACTTGATCTTGGGGTCGCGCACCACTTCGGAAACTTCAAATCTATAGAGACATTTGGAAGTGCAAGGAGCGCAGGTGGGCAGCGGTCCCTGGTCTCGTTTATGCAATTCCAGGAAGTCGTCGCGCCATTGACGCAGTACTGAAATATCTAAGCGTCGGTTTACTTCCGTTGGTTGGAAGGCCGGTCTCAATAGATTGAGCCAGCGCAAATGTTGCTCGCGTACCTGGTCGTAATACCAGTAGTTCTCTTCGCCTTTGCGTTCAAAGTAGCGTTCGGTTGCCTGCGTGAGAGCGCACCAGGTAATGCCAGTGATATTACCGGTACGAGCTTTACCCCCGATGACGCGCTGGATTTCGTGGATGATTTGAGCCCGGAAGTGCACCAGCTGTGTCAAATCCTTGAGCGTGGAAAGGATATAACGGTTGTATACCTGACGGAAAATCGGGTCATCGGCCACGGGGATGGCAGTGTCGAGAATTTGCGAATCGCAGCGGTGGAGACAGAAGTTGCAGCCCAGGTGGCGGTTGAATTTGCCGACGATATCGAGGCCTTTCATAGCCTGACGTACGACTTCGTCCGATTCTTCTGGTGTCTCCGGTGGTGGCACTTCCTTAGTCTTGTCAAACATGATCTGCAAGTGATAAGGCTGTTCCATTTTTTCTGCGTACACCAGGGCGCGCCCCTGTCCAAGCGCTGTTACGTGCCGCTTTTGTACATCGTCAAGGTTCATGGCGCCGCCCATGGAGTCGCGGTCGTCGACGGCCACGATACGGTGCATGATCTTCAAGTTTGTATTTTTCAGTGCTTCCGGTGCGAGTTTGTTCGGGATCTGGTCAGCGATGATGAATCCCTGACCGTAAGAACGAATTTCTGCAAGCATGTTGGTGAAAAATTCAACGGCTTTACCGGCCGGGTTGGCGCCTTCTCCGCTTTGCCCGGTGGGCACGTTTTTCAGGAGTCGGTGGGCTTCCTCAATAAGCATGACGTGTTGTAAATGGTCGTGCGGACCGAGAGCTTCTCGATACTCATAGAGGAAAATCATGAGCATGCCCATCAAAAATGATTTTTCGCTGTCTTCCGAAACCATCTTCAGCTCCACCACTGTGGGCCGGCCAAACAATTCTTTCATCGGAATTGAGCGGCGGGTGTTGAGCATTTGCCCTTTACCACCAATCAGCAGCGAGCCGATTCTGGCTTTCAAAGCGGCTTGTACGTCTGGTCCGATTCTTTCCGAATAGCCGAAGCCCTCAACGGTCACGTCGATGATTTCAAATAGATCTTTCATCGTCGGATATATTTCTGGCGGACAATCAGGATCGCCTGGCGTCATTCCTGGGGGGAGACGACGGTTGCAATTGTTGACGAGGTCCCAGCCGCGCACACTGTAGATGGAGTTAAGAGCTTTTTCCAATACCTGAGGCATCGGTGAATACATTTCGAAACTGGCGTTAAATACTGACTTGAGCGCGTCCAGGTGTGTCTGTACTTTGACGCCGTGCATAATCTCAAATGGATTGAGGCGGAAAGGCGAAACTGTTTCATCCCCCAGCGAGAAGGCCTGTCCGATACCCTTAAAGGTTTCGGACATAAGCATCATGTGGCGGTATTCTGATTTTGCCGGTTCGCACACCATGAAAGGAATGCCGTACCGCCACAGTTGTCCCAGTAGATAGAAACACGTGTTCGTCTTACCACCGCCGGTGACACCACAGACAATCGTGTGTTTTTGCAGGGCGTCGACGTCGATGTAATAGAGGTTGCCTGTGTCCTCGCCGCGGTCCAGGATATTGCCAATGGCTATGACCCTGTTTGGATCTTTGGGCGGGATTTCCGCCAAGCTAAACTCAGCCGATCGCCGAATTCTAAAGCCGGGCATTTCGCGCTTGGGCAGATGCACAAATGAAGACAGCATGCGCGAATTAAGCGGAGTCAGCAGAGTGTATTCGAGGAGTGGTTGGAAAAATTCTTCCGTGCGCTTCGTGCTCAGCAGTCCAAACTGGTTGATATGTGGTCCCAGGCCGGCTACTTCATGCGTACGCAAAGGGGTTGGACGGCTGGTTTCATCGACGTATGTCGCGCGCAGCAGGGACTGCAATCGGACAAAAACCGAACGCTCTTTGGCGAAGAAGTAAGGCACAGTCAGCCAGTGGCCGATGGCGGTACCGAGCTGGATGTGCTTCAGGTAAGCGTCTTGCAATTCCAGGTAGTACTTGATGCGCCTTTTCTTTTCCGGATCTTCATTCTCTTGCGCTTTTTGAATCTGGTCTACGACCGAAGATTCTTCCCTGTTGATGCGAGTTGCCGGGATTGGGGCCGCCAGAACCAGGAAGCCGAAGTCGTGACCCTGCAAACCCGAGGCCAGGCGCTCGATTTGTTCGGATTCGATTGTCTCTCCGCCTGTGGATTTGAGAGCGGGTATGCCTGTGACCACGCCTGTGTACTTGGTCAAAGGCTCGATCATTTTCTGTATTTCGTCGGCGTTGAACGGCTTTTTGAAGACATCCACTCCGCCGTAGACGCTGTGCAAGACCGACTTCATCGTGTTGTAGGCGATTTTGACCGAGTCGTCGGCACCGCTTTCGTCTACTGATTGGGCCATGGAGACGCCCATGTAGTAGTGAACGCCGGCCTTGCTGCCGATTACTAGAAATGCCAGGTAGGCTTTCTGACTGTGCAGAGCCACCAGTGCGTCTTCGGAGAGATACATGCGACGGGGCGGCTTGGAGGGGTCAGGATCTTGCTGCTGCTGCTGACCTTGTTGCTGCCTTTCGCGTTCGATGTCCCAGGAGCGCAATATCCCGTCTACCCGCACGAAGGTCAGGCCCGGTATTGGCCAGCTGACAATTTCCTCTGATGTCAGCGGATCATTTTCGAGATTGTCAAGATCGTACCTGCGAAGGTCGGCGATCTTTTCGTCCCAGATATTGCGGTTATTGGATCCCTGAGTCATAGATGGTCATTTTGACTGCTACTAAATATGGTGTGCGATATCCGAATAGTATCAGGAATCGACGTTAACAGACTTCTTGGTCGAAGACAAGTGCATCTTTTGCAGCAGCTTTTTCTTGACGCGGGAGTTTGGTATATCCTCGAAAGGATGCGCCTTGAGGTTGAATAGACCGGCCTCGGCTCCCATGCGATAGCAGAAGAACGTCCTTTCTTCCTGGCGTACGATTTTGTCGATGTTGAGCTTTTCTTCGTCTGATACAAGTTCGAATTGCGGCGATGTATTGACCCTGTTGAAAATATTGGACATTGTCTGGTGCTTGACTTTGCGACCGTCGATCGGGAACATCTGCGGTCCCAGCATATCTCCGTCCTTTTTAGATAGGGCGAAGGTGATAAGCGTGCCGATGTTGATGATGAGCTGGTTTCTGAAGTCTTCCGGCAAATGCTGAAGGGATTTTGTTACTCCTATTAAGCCGATCTTGAATTTCTTCGTTTCGGAAGTGATGTTGTCGACGGTTTCTTTCTCAATAAAGTTGTCAAAGTTGTCCAGATAGAGCGCCACTTCCTGTTGCTGTTTGGCTGCTACGGAGCTCAGTGTGAGAGCGGCTTGTTTGACGCCGGCAACAATCAACGAGCCAAGCAGGTTGGCGTCCTGACCAAATTCACCCATCGGTATTTTGACCAGCAGGATTTTCTTGCCGGTGATGACATCGTTGATCTTCAGATCCCCGTTGGGCTCGGTCAGAATGGCCCGGATTCTGGGGTTGCTCAACATCGGGTTGAGTCTGTTCAAGATAGGCTCTACCCAGGTGATCCACTGATCGGTTCTGGCCAGTTTCTTGTACCTGCCCCACTGATCGAGCAGGGTCATAAACTCAACGCGTTCGTTTTTGCGACGCTCGACTGTTTCCAGCATGATGTCGCGGAAATCGTTGTCTTGCAGCAGTGCCGGCAAGTCGAGCAGGGTTTTGTCGTTAGCCATGAGGAGCAGGACGGAGTTGCGCAAAATGTCGGCCGTCTGTGCGTTCCACTGACTCTGGGAGCCCGGGGGTTCGCTGTATATGGCTTTGAAACCGTAGACGATCGATGTGGCCGCACTCTGGATGTCGCCTCGCTCCGGCATTTCCAGCGGGTTGAAGGCGATTGTATCGCCCTTAAAAGTGGGATCAATCAGGGTCACCCGTTTTGCTATTTCCGCGCCTCTCGGGTGGGCGGCAACCCAGCGGGTGATCAACTCGACCAGGGTGCCGTCCGAGTCTATGCAGACAACGGCTCTGTCGTTGGATTCAATATCATGGGTGATCATGGAGGCGATCAGTCGGGTCTTGCCCTTGCCGCCCTGGCCGAGGATCAATACGTGCGGATTGATGCGGCGCATATCCGGCGGCAGTGCCAGATCTTTCACGACCCACGGCATCGGGAAGTACCACTTCCACTCCACTCTTTGACCCAGAGGCAGGCTGCCTTTCTTCAGCGGCCGTGCCAACTGGCCGCGTATCTTGCCGTGCTGCGATTTGAACTGGCTGGGTATGTACTGTTGCTTGTTCCATATATTGATCAGGCCGTCCGGTCCAAAGAGGACGAAGCTGCCGCCGATCAAAACAACACCGACACCGAGCGCTATCCATACGCCATTGCCGATCATGAACTTGATAATATTGAATTTGCCTGCAGTCTGGTCACCTGCCGTAGGCGGCGGCAGCTGTGTTGACAGGATTCCATCGTTGCTCCGGATGGACTTGCGCAGTACGGCTCTCCAGTTGCCTTTAAAGGTTTGGGCCGTAGGCTTCCGGTAATAACTCATCTGATTGCCGGATTTTTTCTCAAACTGCCATTCTCCCGCTGCTTGCATGGGAATGGAGTTGACGTCGACTTTGCCGACGAAGGTAATTATCGGTCCGCTTTCCCGCCGGTTCGGGTCAAGGAAGCGTTTTTTCAGGACCATGACGTTGCCGTCTTGCATCCAGCCCTGCAAATTGAAATCGCCGATGCCGTCGTGACCGGTGCCCGCAAGCGTGCTGCCGCCCTGCTGGATGGTTATATTACCGGAGAAATTCCTGCCCCGGTCTTGCACCGTCATTGTCCAGATGCCACCAACGCTGGGCGCTTGGCCCATGATGGTAGGAGCACTCGCTACCTGTTGAGAGCCACCGCCACTGGCAGCTGCACCGCCACCCATGCCGGGGAGGTTACCCAGGACGTGCGTGATGGCAAAGAAGAGCAGACCGAAGATGCCTATGCCCAGAGTGATATGGCCGAAGTTTATGGGGAAGCCGGCGATGTTGAAGCCGCCGGTTTGGAGCCTTTCTCGCAGTTTGGCGTAGGCTCCGCCCTCGTCCTCATCGTCGTCTTCATCGCGACGACGCGCCGCCACGCGACCACCCTTCTTTGAGCTAGAGGTAGAAAGGCGCGGAGATCTTGATTTTGAGCCGGCTCCGCCTGAGCCGGAAAAATTGCGACGCTTGGGAATGGCTGATTCGCGATAGCCATCATCGTCATCATCTTCATCGTCATAGTCGTGATCATCGTCGTCGTCATCGTCATAATCACGACTCTTTGAGCTTTTCTGTTTCAGAGCCGCAGGACGTTTTGACTTGGGCGGCATGTCGTCATCGTCGTCATCATCGTCGTCGTCGTCCTCTTCTTCCCGACGGCGTTTTGCTTTGGCGTCGCGCAGGCGTTCGCCCTGGTCAAAGGACTCTCTGCGGGCCGCTGCCGATGAGGACGGCACTTTTGAACGACTGTCGCTCTCGAAGCTGTCCGAGCGTTCCGCCGATTTTTCCTTGCGCTCGCTGCCTGGTGATTCGTTATTTCCAGTCTTGCTCTGTTTTGCTAAGAGATTTTCAAAGCTTGAAAGGGCGTCGTTCTTTTCCGACCGTTTGCTATCGCTATCATCCGATGAACGCTCGGAGCGGCTTGAAGACTTTGCGCTGCTTGACCCCGGTCCTGAATTGGCAAAGAAATCAAAGGCCGGTCCGCTTTGCGCTGGAGGTCGTGGTCTTGGCGCATCGGAAGCTGATGATTCGTCGCTATTTGTTTGTTTGGGCCTGGTATTGGGAGCACTGGCAAAGAAGTCCGGAGCCGCTACTTTAGGTCTTTGCGGCGGTGTGCTTGGCTCTGGGTTGAATTGATTCTCCGGCGCGTGCGGTGCGGTCTGGGCGTCTGGAGTGGCTCCCCGTGCCAGTTCTGCTCCCGCCACTGCATTGGTATGGGCGGAGCTGCTGACGCCTTGATTGTCGCCTGCCATCGGGGGCGGTGGCGGACCGTCTTTGCGAGCCTCAAATCCCGGAGGTGCATTGACGTCGCGGGCAACTGGAGCTTCGGCCATTTGTTCTACTGGAGATGGCGCTGCCGCTTGGGCCGGAGGAGTAAAATCCTGTGGTGGAGCCGCTGGAGCCGGTGCCGGTTCGGCGAAAGCCTGTTGCGGCGGCTGGGAAAAATTGTCAACGGGAGATGGCGCCGCCGTTGGTGGCACCGGGGCGGGCGCTGGTTCGGAGTTGGCGCCGACTACCGCCGACGTCATGGCTCCGGCTACTGCGCCGGCAACGGCTCCTGCCGCCGCTCCCGCTGCCGCCATGGCCATGGGAGAGGCCGCGACCGCACCGGTCGGGTCGGTATTTTCCTGATAGTTGCTCTGATAGTTTGCGTTTTGATTGTTGGCTTCTTGCCCGGGATCAAAGGACTGCGGTTGGACCTGTCCTTGCACGGCGGCCTGGTGCTCGCCACTGTCGAAGGCTTGAGCGGGGGCCGGTAGTTGGGTCTGTTCCATAGTATCGGCTGCAACAACGTTTATCGGTGTTGCTTGCTCGCTGGAGGCAAAGGGTGTAGCAAACTGTTCGCTGGCCGGGGCAGCGTTTATATTGTAGGAAGTGATAGGCGGTGCGGCGCTTGTGGGATCCTCTGCCGTGAGCGGCTGCGGCTGATAATCATCTTGCGCCGGTGCGTAGCTGCCGTTGCCGTCACTGTGGCCGTTTCCGTGGCCATTGCCGTTATGACCGTTTCCGTTGCCGTTACCCGGTGCGGCGGCGACGCCGTTGTCGGTAAAGACGGGATCAAAGTCCTGAAACGTATCATTATTGACGAAGGGATCGAACATGCCGGCGACCGAATAATCTTCTTCGCGGCCGTAGTCGCTAGGGGCATGCACAGCCAGTTGTCGCGCCGATACGATGCGCTCCAATATCAGTCTGTCGGGCGCAACTGATACCACCATAGGTGCCGAGCTGGTGACCGGAGTAGCCATGACAGTGGCGGCAAATCTGGAAGAAACGTCCCCGCAGGAGCCGCAACTTTTGTCTTTTGATTTTAAAACTGCCCCACAACTGGGACAGACCGTTATCTCCACTTATATCTCCCGGCCTTGCTCTACTTATTATTTACCTCAATAAGTGGAGAATGCCACATATTCAAAAAATTCTGTGCTGTGCGTTGACCGATAATTTTTCTGGCGCAACTACCTAAATGTTCGTGCCGCTTGAAAAGACGTGCAGGGCAACCTGGAATGTCATCCAAGATCTAGGTTCGAGAGCTGATTAGTAATAAAGACCTGCGTGCAAGGTGAATGTTACAGTTCTCTATGATACTTGTCAAGTACCTCTGGGGCCTCTTCTTTGCACGCCTCGGGGGTATATACTATCAGTGAGAGGAGTTCTTTTCAGGACGCCTTCGGCCTGTGTGGGCAAAAACGGGGTGCCAAAAAACTTATCTTGCTTGGTTCCAGGTGTATTTTTAGACACCACACCGGGTACATAGGTAAACAGGTGCCTCAGGTGACTATGGGAAGGGATTGTTAATGGCTCGCGAAGACAAAGGAAGCGCCACGAGTTCGTTCCAGGATGCGCCTTCAGGGAAGTCTGGCGACCCGGATTCGACTTCCTTAGCTGCGCGCAGGGCGAGATTAAGAGGCACTTTGTCCAAACAAATTGTGCCTCCGGACGCTTATGGCATTGAGCCGGCCAACGGGACCGATTCAAGAGAGTCCGGCTCCACTGGCAACGGCAACTCGACCGAGGACCACGATTCTCTCCCCTCCACTACTTACAGCCAGGCTCCGGTGCCCGTTTTGCCAATTGAGACAGTTTCCAAAGACAATCGCTCTTCCAAAGGCAAGAGCTCGGATGCCGTCATTCCGGAGAATGTGCCCTTCGGCAACAATCCGATTGCCGGTTATGGTGGTTCGACCTCATCCGGTTCGGGCGGCGGCTCCGGTTCGCTCGCCAGTTCCCTGCCCTCGCCCAAAAAAGAGTTTAAGCCCGAGGCTTTCTCCCTTGATGCCCTGAAGGGAGCCGACGACAAAGTGAGCGACGAACCATCCGAAAAGAAATCTTCCTCTTCCGCCGCTGCCGCGATAAAAGTCCCCGATACTCCTCCGGCTCCGGTTGCCGCTGCCAACCCCAACAATGAGCAGATCCTTGAAGTTCTCACCAGCATCGACACCCAGCTGGGTATTTACTCGGTCAATATGGCACAGCTGGCCAAGGCCACTAATGAACAGCTGGAAGTTGTTCGTAATCTGGCGGAAGTGGTGCAGAATCAGGCTTTTAGTGAGATCGGTCTGTCTCTGAGCAGTTTGAGTGAGTCTATGTCTGCTGCTCTGGAGCCGATGAAGGCAGTTGGTGAGCTGGTTCCGGCCATCGATAATCTGGTCACCACAATCGAGCGCGGACAGCAGCCCAAGGACGATTCGGCGAAACTTACTCCTGATGAGCTTGTTATGAGTCTGGCTAATCAACTCTCCAATCAGGCCATTGATCCCTGGACATTCAAATGCGCATACATGGCTGTTTTTCCCTCTGAGCATCCCGCCGACCTGCTGCGTAAACTGGTGGACCTGCTTGGTACGCAAACACTTTCCGGCGATCTCTTCCGTGCCGCTTATGATGCCGTGCAGGCGCCTGATCCGCCTAAACCCGAATACTACAGCCGCCCGCCGCAGCAAATGCAAGGCGAGGAAGGCACTGTTCGCGAAATAGTAAAAGTTGTGCAAGACGAAGCTGTCCTCGCCCAGATCGAGGAGCTGCGCCAGTTTAACGAAGAGCTGCGCGGTCGCATGGACCAGCGCGAAAATGAATACGCTGAAATGCTCGCCGCTAAAGACTCGGAAGTGCAGGAAAGTCAGCAGAATCAGCAGGCGCTTAATGCTCGTTTCGAAGAGTTCAATGCTCGCTATGAAGAAGTCTCGGAGCTGGTCCGCCAGCGCAATGATTTGATTCAGCAGAAAGACACCGAGCTGCAGCAGAAAGACGAGCAACTTCAGATTTTGCGCGCGCAACTGGATGAAATGCGTGATCATACAAAAGATGTGATGGCTGATTTGCAGAAGCAGCTGACCACGATGCAGCAGGCGGCCGAGGAAGCGGCCAAGGCCAAAGCGGCGCAGCCGCTCACCAAAGCCCAGACGAATTTCTTCGAGGCCACGAGCACACCGGCTCCCCAGGCGCCGCAGAATCAGTCGCTATTCAGCGAACCGGCACCTCAGGCCAATCTCAGCGGTCAGCCCCTGGGGCTGAACAATCCGCAAGCACCGCAATTACCGCTCAACAGTACGCCCGCGGCTGCGCCGGCTCCGGCGCAAATGCCTGCACCGCCCGCTCCCACTACTACTCAGGCTGAGCTGGCACCGGTTGATCCGGCTGGTCTGGCCGCCAATCTGGCTAATAATCCCGGCATTTCCAATCAAGCTATCCCCAGACCCCAGGTATCTGCTCCCACTACACCGATGATGGGCTCGGGCAGCTACGGCAGCGGCGTCCGCGCCCAGGTCTTTGAAGTCATCGTCCGGCAGGCGCTCGCCGGTGCGCCCTGGCGCGAAATTTGCGCCGGCCCGATGCAGGTCAACAATATCTCGCCCGATGAAGTTGAAGCGGAAGTGAAACGCCGTCAGGAATTGCTCAAGAAGTAGAGACGGTCTACTTTACGCCGCGCTCGATCTGCTTCCATTCTTTGACGATGGAGTCCAGATTGCTCATGTACTGAAACATCATCAGCCGCGGCAGATGTTCGATCGTCAGGGTAAAGATGAAAAACATCACGCCCACAAGAAGCGTTGTGCAGAGAGCAATAAGACTGCGGGTCAGCCGCGTTTGCTCTTCGATTCTCTTACTCAGTTGAGTTATTTGCGCTTCCAGATCGCTTAGTTCGCTCATAGACAATCCTTGAGGCTCAGGGCTCGGGAATTATAACCTCTTGGATTGCGCCGAGTTGTTGATGTCGCTCAGAGCGCGCGCCAGGTCGTCTTCGTCGCCCGGCATGAGGGTACGAAAGTCGAGCAGGACATGACCGGCGGAAACTGTTGCTATGATTGGCGGATCCCCGGCACGCAATAATCTGGCCAGGCGAGATTCGCTCAGCGAGCCGTTTTTTGCCGAGGGCGAAAGACTGAGGGCGAAGCTGGCAAGTGTCTCACCGGGCAGGCTACCTCCGCCCATGGTGCTCTGTGTTTCTTTCAGTCCCAGGGTGAGGTGGTCTAATTTGGGCTGATGTTTATCTATAAATAGATTGACTCTGTGCCGGATGACCTCGGCCTTTAGGCCGGCCATGGCGAAGACCGGCAATCGGTCCGGACCGTCCACCAGCAGGTACTGCGCGGCGACTGTCTCGAGTAATGCCAGGACCAGTTTATCGGCGCGCAGGGCGCGGTAGGTGGGGCAGCGGCGCAGCCTGGCAACGGGCTCGGCATGCCCGGCGATTATGCCGGCCTGCGGTCCGCCCAGCAGTTTGTCCCCGGAAAACATTACCAGGTCCACTCCGGCTGCCAGTGTTTCCTGTACCGTCGGCTCCGGCGCCAGTTCATAGCGCGCCAGATCGACCAGGCAGCCACCGCCGAGGTCGTAAGCCAGGGGGATTTTGCTCTTTTGCGAGAGTGCGACCAGCTGAGCGAGACTTGCTTCTTCGGTGAAGCCGACAATCTGATAGTTGGACTTGTGGCATTTGATTATCAGTCCCGTCTCGGCGCTTATGGCCTCGCTGTAGTCTTCAATCCTGGTTCTGTTGGTGGTGCCCACTTCTTTGAGGATGGCTCCGGAAGCCTTGATTACATCAGGCAAACGGAAACTGCCGCCAATTTCAATCAATTCTCCCCGGGAGACGATTACTTCTTTGCCCGCAGCCATAGCCTGTACAGCCAGCATCACAGCTGCTGCGCAGTTGTTGACTACGATGGCCGACTGGCAGCCGAGCAGCACCTGGAGCAGGTCTGATAACTCAGCTGTGCGTTCGCCGCGCTCGCCGCCAGCCAGATCAAATTCCAGGTTGCAGTAAGCTGAAAGCGCCCGGGAGAGCCGTTCTGCTGAAGTGGAGTCGATCGGGGCACGGCCGAGATTGGTGCTGAGGATTACGCCTGTGCCGTTGACCACACGTCGGATGCCGCCGCCAAGCAATGTTTCTATCGTGCTTTTGACGCACTCGGCAATTTCGCCGGCGCTGACACTATCCGTTTGACCCTTTTCATAGCTTACTTTTATGTCATTGTTCAGGGCATTCTGCCTGCGCTTTGCTAGTTCGGCGCGCACGACTGTCGCTATAACGTCGCGTCTGACAGTGGTCGCGAGAGCCTCGAGCACCGGCTCTCTCAAAATTTTGTCGACCTGGGGCAGGCGGATTACGGCATTCTCCAATTTTCGTGGGGGAAATCTCCTTAAATCATACCCGGGCTATCTTGCCAGAAACCGGTAGACCGACCACAATTAGAGTATGTAGTATAGATTCACAAGATTGGTGGAACGCCGTGGGCAAGACTCTAAGAACAAAGACTCTCTACCAGGATAAAGAGTGGCTTCAGCAGAAGTATGTGAAAGAGAAGCTGAGCACGGTGCAGATTGCTAAGATTTACCGCGAGAGTGAGAACAAGTGGTGTGATCCCAATACCATCTCGCGCTGGCTCAAAAAGCACAATATTGGAATGCGCTCTTTGGCCGAGGCACAACAGAACCGGCACTCGGTGCCAACTCCACCCGCGGGTCGTCGCGGCCGCAGTTCTTAGAACGAAATCATCTAGTAAATGAATATGTCCAGTTGTCGGGTGATATGCTCATAACCGGATATTGAAAAGTGTCCGCGGGCTGTTTCCAATCAGCCCCCGAATCCTCCTGCCCATCCGCCCATCATTATTAGTGCGGTGGTCAGCCATAGCAGGACGTCCCGCCCGCCGGCGAGATAGAAGAGGCAGTAGGCGAAGAATGAGAAGGCAGGCAGGAAGAAACGTTTATCCGCCTCTCGCACAGCATGAGCGCCCAGACAAATCGCAAGAGCAACAGGGAAACCAAAGAAAATCACATCAAAGAGCATAGTTATAGATAGCACTCGCGGTAATAAACCAATTATTGATCAATTGCGGTCAATGTCCATGGTGAAAGCCGCATGGCACAAGGCTTAAAAGGCAAAAAGCAGGGGATAAATGAAGGGAAATGATGGCCGCTCAGGCGGTTTTAAGGGCAAAGGCGCTGGAGCTGGTCGCGGAAGCGGCGGTGGCGGCAGATCCGGTGGAGCCGGTAGACCGGGCGGCGGCGGTAAACCAAGAGCCGGAGCCGGTGGCGGTGGTAAAAGATTTGGCAGTTCCGGCGGAGCCGGTGGTGGGGCCAAGAGATACGGCTCGTCAAGCTCGTCTTCAGGTGGTTATGGCGCGCGTACCGGCGGAGCCGGACGGCCACGGCCGGAAGGCGGCGGTGGCGGCAGCTGGGGAGATCGTCCCAGACGCCCGGAAGGTGCCGGTGGAGCCGGTGGTTATGAAGGCCGTCCTCGTCGGCCGGAAGGTGCTGGTGGTTACGAAGGCCGTCCCCGTCGCCCTGAAGGCGCCGGTGGTGGTGGCAGCT
Organism: Cyanobacteria bacterium SZAS LIN-3; assembly: GCA_018266215.1. Taxonomy (GTDB): domain Bacteria; phylum Cyanobacteriota; class Vampirovibrionia; order Obscuribacterales; family Obscuribacteraceae; genus REEB67. The sequence goes on from JAFEAV010000095.1 coordinate 21,742, forward strand.
GGGGCGATCGTCCCAGACGTCCGGAAGGTGCCGGCGGATATGAAGGCCGTCCGCGTCGTCCGGAAGGTGCCGGCGGAGCTGGTGGTTATGAAGGTCGTCCCCGTCGCCCTGAAGGCGCTGGTGGCGGCAGCTGGGGCGATCGTCCCAGACGTCCCGAAGGAGCCGGTGGTTATGAAGGCCGTCCGCGTCGTCCCGAAGGAGCCGGTGGCTATGAAGGCCGTCCGC
>JAFEAV010000096.1 GCA_018266215.1 Cyanobacteria bacterium SZAS LIN-3
GCGATGCCTGGGGTCAACCCGCTGCAGCTCCTGCTCCTTCCGGCGATGCCTGGGGCAATGCGCCGGCGGCAGAACCGGCTCCCGCGCCTGCAGCCTCCGACGCCTGGGGCACTCCGGCAGCTGAGCCGGCACCGGCTCCGGCCGCGCAAAGTGCCTGGGGCACACATCCCGAACCAGCCCAATCCAACAGTGCCTGGGGCGCCCAGCCCGCGGCAGAACCAGCCGCCGCATGGGGCAGCCAACCCGAAGCAGCACCGGCCCAGCCGGCCACCGCGGACGGATGGGGCGCAGCCGCATCACAACCAGCCTGGGGAGCCGCTCCGGCTCAACCGGCAGCAACTACAACCGGTGAATCAGCCACGCAAAACGCTGATCAGGGCGGCGGCCAGTGGGGCCAACCGGCCGCACCGGTAGCTGACACAACATCTATGGCCAGCGGCTACAGCACTATTCCTCCGGGTCAATTTGCTACTCCTGCCGCTGCCGGATCCGCCATCGCCAGCAGTGGCTGGGGCCAGGCCGCAGTGCCACCGGCCCTGGATAACAGTCAGATCGAAGCCAAGAAAAATGCCTGGGCGGCGGAAGCCGAACAGCTTGAGACCGGCACATGGAAAGCATTTGCTCCCAAGATGAATGAAGGTCTTGGCGGAAAAGCAACATCCATGCCGGCGGCCGGTCCCTCTCCCATGGGTGGTGCCGCAGCGGCCCCCGCCGGCGAGCGCTGGGATGTGCCTATACAGGAAAGAATGAAAACTCAGGCCGATCAAGCCGCCCCGGCGCAGGCTCCCGGTCAGCCGGTAGCACCGGTGATCAGTCCGATTCAACCGATGCAACCAGGTCAGGCTGCCCCCGCCGCAGCGCGCTGGGATGTGCCTATACAGGAAAGGCCAAAAACCGAAGGCGATATGGCCGCACCGCCGGCAGTGCCGATGCAGCCGCAGATAGGCATGCCTCCCGGCGCCGCAGGATCGCCTGTTATGTCCTCGGGCATTCCGGTCAATCAAATAGTTGAAAAAATGGGTCAGGTTCTGGGCGGCAACGCCGAAGAAAGCCGCTGGGACGTGCCCATTCAAGAACGCATCAAGAGCGGACAGTCTTCGCAGGAAATGCCCGCCGTTGCTGCCGCTGAAGTGCAGCAGGCACCGGTACCGGCAGCCTCCAGCTGGGGTCAACCGGCCTTTGAAGCACCACAGGCTCCCGCCATGGCAGCAGCACCGGCTCCGGCGCAGGCAGCCGACTCAGCTTCGTCATGGGGCACCAGCTCCTCCTCCTGGGGTCAGGAACCGGCTGCAGCAGCTCCCGCAGCCAGCGGTTGGGACTCGCAACCGGCAGCAGCTCCCGTAGCCAGCGGCTGGGATTCGCAACCGGCAGCACAGACTGCTTCCGGATGGAACCAACCGGCCACCAGTTCGTGGGGCGATGCACCGGCCAATAACGCAATCAGTCAGCAAAATCCGATCGTTTCGCAAAATCAGGCTCCAGTCGGCGCAGCCGCCTGGGGAAATGGTGCTGATACCGCCGGCAGTAGCGGAGCCTCCTCCTGGGGCCAACCGGCTGCTCCTGCAGCAAGCAGCTGGGCGTCGGCCCCGCAGCAAGCAGCACCACCGCCGCCTCCTCCGCCTCCTCCCCCGCCGCAACCTCCGGCGGTGAGACCGGAAATCACCGACAAAGTAGCCGGTGGTGGACTTCTCAGCGGCATAGACGACCGGGCCATCGATCGTATATTTGGTGAAATCGGCGTCCAGGAATCGGTCAGCAAGACCGTCGTAAACAGCGGCGGAGAACCGGTCTCCAACTTCTCGCCCTCGACTCCGGCTCCGCAACCAATGGCTGCACCGGAGCCTGCACCGTTCCAGGCACCACCTCCGGCGCCGGCACCAGCAGCCTTTGCTCAGCCGGAAGCACCGAAGGGTCTGCTCGGCGGCATCGACGACAACGCCATAGACCGTATCTTCAGCCAGAATCTTGGAGTGAGCGAACCCTCCGTGCCTGTGGGCAACGCCGGTATGGCAGCCCCTGCAAGCGGCGGCTGGACCCAGCCCCCTGTCGCTCCCGCTCCGGCCCCGGCACCTACCGCCGCCGAAACCGCACAATCGAGCGGCTGGGGTGCGCCTGCTTCTTCCGGTTGGGGTCAGCCCCCGGCGATGACCGCTCCTCCTGCTCCAGAACCAGCTCCCAGCCCGAACACCGGATGGGGAACACCGGCTGCCTCCTCCAGTCAGTGGGGCCAACCTCCGGCTGCTCCAGCTCCTGTACCGGCAGCGGCTGCCGCAGCGCCAGCCATTGGCGACAATGGACAGCCCAAGCTCTTCTCGGTAGACGACAGCGTCATGGACCGCATCTTCTCCGACAACCTCGGCATTCCCAGCGACAATCAGCCGGCAGCCAACGCCCAGACCATGGGCGCTCCAGCGGCCCCGGCCGCCGCGCCTGTTCGTCAGACAATGCCCGAAATGGTAGCCCCCGCCGCTCCCTACACTCCGGGCCCACCGCCTAAGATTGAAGGTATCGGCCGTCTCGATGCGGGAGCTGATCCCAATCAGGATGCCGGCTCCGGTCGTATTGCTTCCATCGGTAAATTCCTCCTCGACCAGAAAGATCTGGACAAGATAGGCAAGCTCACCAACACTGATAACAATGAAGGCAAGCTGCGTATCCTGACCAAGGAAAATTCCGATGACCTGCAAGCTTTGTTGGGCCAGATAGGCACTCAAAAGGGTGTGATTGGTTCGGTCATCGTCGGCCACGACGGTCTGCTAATCGCCAACACCATGCCCAGTGACATGGACGCTGAGTCGGTTGGAGTCTGGGCTCTGGGTGTCTATATGAACACCGAGCACGTGACCAGAAAGATGGGCCACGAAAGAGTGCACCAGGTTGTATCGCGCACACCGCGCGGTTATGTAATCATCGCCGACTTTGGCGGTGGCTTACTCGTAACCGTTACCGAAGGCAAAGATACGGATTCACTCATACCGCTCATGCGCACAATCACTCAGCTGGTTAACTGAGCTCGGAGCGCATCAAAAGGTCCCGCTCTGTCTGCGCCTACTGCGCCAGCACATAACTGCAAAGGGTACGGATACCAAATCCGATACCACCTTTGCACAGTTCATCGCGCTCGCTTTCGCGCCAGCCGACACCGGCTATATCCAGGTGCGCCCAGGCCTTATCGGCGGTGAACTCTTTCAAAAACATAGCGGCGCAGCTTGATCCGGCCTCGCCCCGCGAACCGGCGTTTTTCAAATCGGCGATATCGCTTTTAAGGGCCTCTTTGTATTCTTCAAAGAGCGGCAACTGCCAGTATTTTTCTCCGCTCGGACGTCCGGCGGCGATGACGGCATCAACAAGCTTCTGGTCCGAACCCATGATACCGGCGGCAACCCGACCCAGAGCAGTAACAACGGCCCCGGTGAGCGTGGCGATATCAATCAATTCGTCCGCCCCTTCATTGACCGCATACGTTAGAGCATCGGCCAGGATCAAACGACCTTCGGCGTCAGTATTGTTCACTTCAATGGTCTTGCCGTTCATGGCGATGAGCACATCACCGGGATGCAGGGCATTGGAGCCCGGCATGTTTTCGGTGGCGGGTATGACCGCCAGCACCGAGACCTTCGGCTTGAGCGCACCAAGCACCTGCATTGAGGCCAGCACGGCAGCCGCTCCGGCCATATCGTACTTCATGTGCTCCATGCCGCCGGCTGTCTTGAGTGAAAGGCCGCCGGAGTCAAAGGTCACGCCCTTGCCGACAAGAGCCACTGTCTTCCTGGCCTTGGGTGCCGTGTACTTGAGGACAATAAATCTGGGCGGCTCTTTGGCACCGCGAGCGACACCAAGAAAAGATCCCATGCCCAGCTTTTCAATCTGAGCCGGTTCCAGCACCTTGACGGTGAGATTGTGGTCTTTGGCGATGCGCCGGGCTTCCACAGCCAGTCTGGAAGGTGTCATGTAAGCCGGGGGCTCAGCTATCAGCCCGCGCGCCATATTGACGGCCATGCCGACCGCCTGGCCTTTTCTCACAGCCTGATCAAATGTACTCTTATCGACGCCATAAACCGAAAGACTAAAATGGCTGAGATTGGCGGCGGCATCGAGTTTGGCTTGCTTGCCGGCTTCCTTCATCGACTTGTATTTGTCATAGCTGAAGGCCGACAGGATGAAGGCTTCGATAACCGAAGTCAGAGGCCAGGCAGTACTCTTCTCTTTAGCGGCAGGGCGCGGCAGACAGACACAAGCGGTGTGCAGATGGCTCTTAACTCTGGAAGCGGCGGCAGATTTGGCGGTCGCTTTACTCGATGAAGCGGCCGTTTTTGCAGCCTTACTATCTTCTTTTTCCGCCGCGCGCATGGCCGCCTGAAGTTTTTTGGCGATGCTTACGCCCATTTTGCGATAACCGGCATAGTCTTCTTTGGCGGCATCGACGCGGCTACCCAGACCATAGAGATAGAGCCGCTTGAAGGGCACCAGACCAAGGGTCGGCAGGGAAATAACCTGACCCAGTTTACCGCTGAAGCATTCGTCCTTCGCCACCTGTGCCGCTGCATTACCGAGCTGCACAAAGTTTTTGCCGCCGCCAAAAATTTCCTGCAATACCCTGGTCGGCTGCTCGCCGACGTGAATGCCAACCACCATATAGTCAGCGTTCGATTTCTGAATGTTGCTTTCCAATTTAATTTGCATTGACTGAAGGGCTCCTATTCACCGGCATTGTTACTGTTGACTATTCTTGTGACAATTTCATCGACCTGACGCGGATCTATTTGTCTGCGGCAGTAGGCGAGATATGCTTCCATCCAGCGGCGCAGCTCAAGAAGAACGGCTGAGACCGGGACATTATGACGCTTCATTTGATTGAGATTGACCGAAATGCGTCCTTCATGATCGATGTGGAAGCGAGTGGCCGCCGCCGAGTCTCCGTGCACATAATGCAGTGAAGATTGCAGCAGAGCCTTGTTGAGATCGCGACCGAGCAAATTTTGAGCCTCTGCGGCTATGCGCTGCAATATCGACAGGGGGCGGAAAAGACTGGCCTGTTGAATATTGGCGAGTTTAAGCTCGACCAGTAAATAAATTGCCTTGATGATCAAATGAGTGGGCCAGCGGTCAAAAGATCGAATCACTTCATCAATAGTCGAGAGCCCGTCGATGTGAGCGGCAAGCTCGGATATTATGCGTTTGTCATCGCGCATAACCGGGGTCTCATCCATAAACTTCATGGTGGCGCTGCCGGTCTGAGCCCACAATGTATCAAAGTTCCAGACGCGTTCGAGAATGGAATCGCGACCATTCGGGAAAGAGGCCAGAATCTGATTCATCTGGTCCTGACAGAGCGCACTATCGAGAAGCAGCCTGTCCAACACCGGCGTCAGACGACAACTTTCATCCAGCTCCTGCGACTGCCCCTTATCGCGAAAAACAAATATGCCCTCGGTCCAGACGGTGAGAAACTCCACCATAGCGTTGTAGCCGCGCAACTTGTTCAGTTTGGCATGGGTCGGACGCCCCGCTTCAATAGAAACAATCAGGGTCTTGTCCCTGTCTTCAACTGTGAGCAAGCCGGTTTTTTTAGCCGTGGCCAGTGACTGCAAAACCCCGGCCGTATCGATAGCGCCAAGTGAACCAATCATCGAATCGCGCATGGTCTCAATGGGCACAGTGCGCGCGCCGCCGGGCAGCTCGTCCTCATTGCGCTTGTGATAGCCGCCGTAAAGATACTGGTCGTCGAGCAGGACTTCCAGCTCGCGGGTATTGATGTAACCGGCACGCACAGCCAGTAAACCGAGGAAACTTTTCTGTGCCTTGCCCCAACCTTCTTCCTGCTGTTTTTCCAGAAGCTCGGATAGCTGTGCCTCAGTCAAAATAGAACATGCCACCATGTAGCGACCGAGGCGAAAGGCCTTACGGTTGTGGTAACAATTGGCTAAAAAATGAATGCGCGAAAAAACGGGAAATATCAGGCGGGCCGCCTCAAACTCCTGCAAACAGCGCAGGGCCTCATCGGAAGGCAACTGATGGCGCGCCTCGGCATTGCGCACCAGCGACTCCACCGATGCGTAATCATCGATAAGTTGCAACAGCCAGTTTTGTGGAGCAGGCAGAGTAAAGTCATTTTTGATCTGGCGACCTTCGGCCGTCAAAACCGGGATGGAGGTGGAAAGGATGTGATTGGCCAGCGTACTGCCGCCACCTTTGAGGCGCCGGCGGTCAATACCAGATACGGTGGCACAGGCATAATCGGCCAGTAGCGGATAGCGTGTAAAAATACCAAAAGGACTGTCATAAACATTGAAGGTCAATCCGCCGGAAGGATCGTCCTTGGTCAGGGTGATGGCACCGTCGCCCTTGAGGAAAAGTAAGACACCCTGCGGTTTAAGCAGCTTTTTGGCGAAAATGGAAAACTTCACCAGGGCTTCCAGCGGCAGCGAAAATCCGGTCTGCATCAGATCGATAATCAGACCGTCCAGATCCTTGCCCTGCTCCACCAACTTATCCAGCTGGGCAAAGAGATTTTCGCGGTAGGCAAAGGTGAGAAAACTGAGCGAAGAATTGAGATAGCTATCGCCCATGTGTCCGTCCGTCCGACCCCCTTTTGGAGGATTCTTGGGGGCATCGGGGTCAAAGGGAAGCTCTGCCAAACCTTGCTATCTTGTCCTCTAGTGGGCTTGCGGTGCTTTAGCACCGGATTTGGTGGCAGCTGCGGCGGCATCACTATCCGCGGCCGGTTTTTCACTGGCCTGGGGCATGACAAATGTGCCGGTCAGTTTGGCGGCGTAAGCATCGGGCGGGGCGATGAACAACCCTTTGATGGCCAGCTGTCCCTTGAGACGGCCGGGGGCGGTAATGCGTCCGACATCGATAATCAAATCGTCCTTAGCCGAAGTAATCAGACGGTAGCGTGAGCCCGAGGCACCGGACATAGCGACCAGACGCATGGGTGGTGTGGTGCGACCCACCAGGCCCAGGTACTTGGGTATGGAGACGAGCTTGGGGTCAATCAGCCAGGCTTTGGCAACGTCACTGCGACCGGCGCAGATATTCTGGCAAAAAGCCAGAGCCACCGAAAGCGGCGCATCATCAGGCATATGACCGGAGAGGGCAAATTTGCCGCCCATGTATTTGAGCACGACCTTGTATCCCGCCACCGCGGCGGCGGCGGGCTTAACCGGCAGGGGCTTACCGTTGGACTGGATCAGCACCTGGGGCTTCTCCTCCAGGTCACGCGCCGGTGTGTTGCTGGCCGGGGGCTGTATCGTCAGGACAATGTCCGAGCCGGAAAACGAAGCTTTGCCGCTGACATTTTGCGAAAAGAACATGGGCAGAGAGGCGAACAATTCAGGCGCATCCACCAGGGGGCCTTCGCCGATCTTCAGGCCTTTAAACCAGAGACTGTTGTTCTGACGGTCGCCGCCTATCAGTACCAGGTACTTACCACCAGCGGCGGGGGCTGCCGGGGCCGCTGCGTGCACCACACGCGCAGTGCGCACTACGACTGCTTTTTTGCCATGCCCCTTAACTATTTTAGTCACTTCCACTCGAGGGGCCGGAGCGGCAAAACTGCTGGGAATGACGCGGGCTTCGCGCAGGACTATCGAGAGGGGCAGAGGAATTGCCGTGGTCTTGCCCGGGGCAACGAAAATAACGGCATGACTTTCGGATATCGATGGAAAGGACCAGACATGAGCGTTTTTTGCACCGGCATCGGTAATGCGCACGTGCAGGTCGGTCAAAGAGGGATTGGCGGCGATTATGTCGGCGGCGTTGGCCGAAGCAAAGTCACCATTTACGAGCATATCCCTCAGATACGTGAAGTATTTATTCCAGGAAACATCATCAGGAGCGTCTTTGTATTCCTTGGCCAGGGTACCCAGTACCGGGGCGTTGAAGTTGCGCTTGGGAGCCTCCGGGGCGGCGTCATCAGCGGGGGCGGGATGAGCGGCAGCGCCGGCCGGGCCGCGGCTTGCGGCTTCATGGCTGACGGCACCTGCGGCCGAGCAGAGGCCTGATTGGCCAATGGCCAGCAAGGCAAGCAGACCAATCTGGAGGAGTTTCGGAGCCTGTGGCGATTTGATTTGCATATGATTTTTCTTTATTCAACCGGTTCAAGCTGTTTACTAAGGGCCCGGGAAAGGGGGCAGGACAAATGAGGCGCACCTAATCTGAAAATGTTTTGCAATGAGCGCCGGAGCGGCGTTTTCACCTCATGCACCAGTGATTTTAACCGCTTGACCTTAAAGCGTGGTGTTTTTCCCATAAAAAGCCCGTGGCTGTGGGAATCCTCCCATAATCCGTATAGACAATGTCTCGGCCCGGCTGTAGATTGAGACTACGCTTTCTTAGGAACCGCACAAGTATGCCACCCCTGGAACTTAGCCATTCGCAACCAATTGATCAGGGCGCCCTGCAGCACCTGACACCCGCCGCGCCGGACTGCTCCTTCGCCCGTGAAGTGCAGAGCCAGGTAGCGTCACTGGCACAGCCGATGCCCGGTGCCGAGTCTATGCTCGGTGCACCCGGTATACCCGGCGTACCTGGAGTCGAGCAGGCGATATCGCCCCTCGTGCAGATGATTATGCGTATGCCGGGCCACATTGGGCTGGCTTCATCCTTTTTTGAAGCTCTGGGCAATTTCTTCCTGCCCCAGACCGACATGCTTTCGATTTTCGACCCCAGCAACTTTGGTTTGCACATCGACCTCTCGGGCGCGATGCCTGCGGATCATGGCTCGATCGATTTCTCGCTCCTGCCCGATGACGCACCGCTCCTCAGCCACCTGGCCGGTGCCCCTGATTTCGGCACGGCCGGCAGCCTTGACCTGGCCTCCGACAAACTCAATCTTTCTCTCGGCGGCGAAAGTCATTTTGTCTCCGACCACAGCAGCACCAGCTTGAGCATGGGCTCGCAATTGAATGTCTCCGGCGGAGCCTCCTTTGCCAGACCGCAATTTGAAGGCGCTGGCGGTCTGGTATCCGGACCGAATCTTTCGGACAATTTCCAGGCCAACAGTCTGGCCGCCAACAACCGTCTGTTTTCCGACGGTGCCGGCATCGCCAATGCCAATCAAACAATGCTTGCCGCAGGCAGTTCATCCGCCGCAGCCTCCGGCGCCGGTACGACAGCCATGACCGCAGCCGCTCCCGCACCCGCACTGAGCCAGGCCGGTACGGGCATTGCCGACAATGTCAGCGCCCACGCATCTTCGGCCAACAACGTCTCATACAATGTATTCGAAAAACTGGCCGGCAACAAAGACATCCTCGCCGCCAACAATGTAGGCGACACCTATCACTCCACCATCGGCACCATCCAGCCGGATGCCGTCGGTGATGCCGTGTCCAAGAGCGCTGGTGCCCACAGTGCCGCTACTACCGGTGGTGACCTGGGTGGTCTGCAAGCCAAGCCGATGAGTCTAAACGGCGCCAAGATGGACATGCACGCTGATCATGCAGCCGCAGCCCATACTCAGCCCGCTCACCAGAATATTGAACACAAAGTTGAAACCAAAGCTGTAGAAGCGGCCAAGGCTCAGCCTCATGCAGTGGAACACAAAATTGAGCGCGCCGTAACCGCCGCCAAACCTGTGCATGTAGCCAATCAAATCAATCATGTAAACCATGCCCAGGCCGTCAGACCGGTCGGACATGCGGCCGCGCCCGCGGTCAAACCGGCCGAAGGCCAGTTTACCGTCGCCGCCGACAAAGCTCCGGCTGCGGCCCAGCCCGAAGCACAGCCGGAAGCACAGACAGAATTTGGCGCTCCCGACAATAACGGCAATGTAGCCACAGACACCGTCAACGCTCAAACCGGTGACGTCAATGCCGCCAACGGACAGACCGATGCCGGAGCTGCCGGTCAGAGCGGCGGACAGTTGGAACAGCAACAGGCTCCCATCGCCAAGACCTACACCATCAGATCCGGCGATTGCCTCTGGAACATCGCCAAGGATCAACTGGGCGATGCGACCAAATGGTCCGACATCTATAAAATGAACGCCGATGTTCTCGGCACCAATCCCAGCCTGATCCATCCGGGTGCCTCAATTCAGCTGCCCGGTGCCGAAGGCGCCGCCGGAGCCTCCGGTGGAATCGCTCACTATACGGTCAAACCCGGCGACAATCTCTGGGATATCGCTAAAAATCAGATGGGCGATGCTACAAAATGGACCGATCTATATAAAGCCAACCACGACATCATTGGCTCCAATCCCGACCTGATCAGACCAGGCCAGGAATTGACCATCGATACAGGCGCAGCCGATCCCGGTGCCGCCGGTCAACTCTCCAGCACCGGCACCAATGCCGGAGCCGCCACCGGCACAAACCTGGCCCAGGCTCCAGCCGCCCAGGGTGCAGCCGCTCCCCAAGCCGGCGGCGAAATGAACACACTTTCGCAAAATCCCGCCGGTGGCGACATCCCCGGCATCAACACCTACGGCGACGGCTTAGCCCAGAACAATGTACAGAGCTCCTCAGCTTTCGAATTTGAACCGGCTCCCATGGGCCAGAATATTCAAGCTCCCCAGGCGCCTGCTATGACTCCCGCCAAAGTACTGCCGGTACAGGCTCAGCCCGATGCGATTTTGCAACCGGCCCATGCCGCTGATTTGAACACAGCCAACATGTCGGCTGAAGCTGCCAACGCCGCCAACAGCATCGCCCAGGGTCAGAAGAGTCTGGTCAACACCAATGTTGGCGCTGACTTGATGAGCTTCCTCGGCAAGCGTCGTTAATCAAAATAACTGATTCAGGGCAGGATCGAGCTGGACTGCAAAATCCGCTTCATGCCTGCAATTGTTGCCTGCGCTACAGTGTCTTCTGTGGCGATACCATTTACCGCGCCGACTTCAGCGGCGGCGGTCGGCTGCAGGAAAAACCGACCGGCGGGCAAATTTTCCCGGGTAAGGAAGCTCCTGATTTCAGCCTCAGTGAGAAGGGAGGAGGCAGGCAGGGCAAGAATAGTTTTGTTGAGGGCGGCGGCCCCACGGATGATCTCGCCCACACCCTTGCCGGTCATGGATTGACTGTCGAGTCTCCCCTCGGCGACTACGACAATGTCGCACCAGGCGAGCTTTTCTTCCAGGCCAATCAGGTCCGAGAGGAAATGAAAACCCGAGACGATTTTGGCCCTGAGCAGGGCGGCAAAACCAAAACCAGCTCCACCGGCCGCTCCGGCCCCGGGGAGTTGCACAAGCTCCTGAGTAAACTGCTGCTCATCATATGCGACAAAGTCGCTGTGTCCGCGCAAAACATCGGCAAAATGCTTCAATCCTGCGTCCAGGATGAGCACGTCGGCGGCCGAAGCGCCCTTCTGCGGCCCGAATACGGCGGCGGCGCCTTCTGGTCCAAGCAAAGGGGAAGTGACGTCGGTGGCGACGATAAACTCGACACCGGCTACCGTCTGACGCAGTTGCTCCAGATCAATTGCGGCGATATCAGCCAGTCCTCCACCGCCAAGAGCGACGGGTTTATTGTTGCTGTCTAAAAATTTTGCACCCAGGGCGGCCAGCGCACCTGTGCCACCATCGGTGGAGGCGCTACCGCCGACCGCAATGACTATCCGCCTGGCACCACCGGCGATGGCACGACCGATCAACTGTCCGGTGCCGTAGGTATGAGCCGTCAGCGGAGCCAGTTCTTTATCGCTCAAATAGGCTATGCCGCTGGCCTGAGCCAATTCGACAATGGCCTCAGCCCCGGGCTGAAGTATCAAAAAGCCCGCAGTAACAGGCTCTCCCTTTGGTCCAATCACCTCGGATGTAACCAAGCTGCCCCCCAGAGCCTGATGCAAACTGGTCAGGGTGTCGTCACCGCCATCGGCAATCGGAGCCTCTTTTACCTCGCAATCGACATACAAATGATGGTCTTTTGGATATGCTCTGAATAGCTTCAAGCAGGCTCCGGTCGCCACGGTTGCCAAGCGAAACGCCGCTATACTGCCCTTATAGCTGGCCGGCGCGACTAATATCTTGAGCGACAAACTTTATACCTAAAAATCATTCGCCAGGTAGTTTATCTGCAACTCGCCGGTGGCAAATTAGATACAGAAAAGATTTTCTGGACCAATGTTTCGCTGTTTCCTAGAAACGAGGAATTTCGCATGCCTAAGCACAAGCAAGAAGAAATAAAAAATCTGCTTACTAACATGAAAGGGGAAGCAGCCCGCGCCCGGGGACCGCAAAAGGCAGAGCAGAAGCCCTCCGGCCATTCCACTAAAGGCGACCTGCTCCACCGCCAACTTGATCTCAGCCCCTACAAAGAACACAAAGCCTGGCCCGGCAACGCGTATCTGCTCGTCGGCAATTCATATAATATGGAACACCCGAGCAGCGACAGCGCTTACAACAAGAGGCGGGCACGCAACGTCACCCAGCTCTTTGAGCACTACAACGGCAAACATTATGTCAGTGTCGAAGACGCACTTTGTTATGCACCCTTTGTCGACACCCTGAGCCGCTTTGAGTTTGACTGGCTCAGACGCGAAGCACCCACGTCGCAAGTCGGACCGGCTTACGATGGGCAGGGCAAACGACTGCCGGCAAGCTTTGCCGTATGGCGCTCGGAAGCCCAGCACCTGGCACTAAAACACGGCTACAGCCAGCAAAAAGCCGCCGCGCCCAAACAGCGCAAACAGCTGGTTGGAGCAAAATAGCTCCAGTACGATTCGATAGTTTTCTTTCCAACAACACACATCACAACGCACATAAAACGCCCCCACTTCGATGGGGGCGTTTTTGGTAGAGAGCTTTCTGTTTATCCATTTATCAGGAGTAGGCAGGAAGACGCGTATAAGTAATCTTGCTGGCGTCAACAGGAGCCTCAAAGGACTCGGCGGTTTCACTTATTTCTTTGATGCGATCAACGCGGAAAATCAAAGTCTCGCCACGCTCACGGCAAAATGCCACCATGCGCCAGAGGCCATTTTCCTTGATCATCACCAGAGGATTGAGGGTTACTCGATCGACCGATTCGCGCAAGAAGCTGTAGTAATGAGCCTGCACGCTGTGATGATTGACCAGGGCTTTTTCCAGAACAGGCAGTGTTTTATCGATGCAGTACATCGGATAATCAATCTGACAGTCGCGTATATAGCTCTCCTGCGCGCTGCCGCCGGGCAAATTGATGGTGGAATACTCCTGCAACTCACCATCCCTGACGGAAAAATTAGTCTCGCCGATACCGAAGAAGTCTCTATCCGACAGATCTTTGTGCTTATCGCCCAGGAGTTCGTCGGTAATGTCGCGGCGTAAAGTGAGATAGTCGTCGTCGCTCAGCGTCATAGCCAGGGCGTCTGAAATGAAAGCATAATCGTCATCGAGTTCGTCGCAACCAAGCACCGAATCGACTATCGCGTCGGCCAGCTCGTTAGCCACATGCGAAACATCGTCGGAGACTGACTGCGACAGTTTTTGAATAATATCTTTGATGATTTCATCACGCTCGCGGGCGTGAATTGTGACTCCAGCCACCAGCTTGTCCAGAAGACGGGCGCTGGTCAAAAGTAGCATTGCTTCTTCTTTAGTGAATTCGACAGTGAATTTTTGGCTCAACTCATGTTCTCTGTCTTTGTCCTGCATTGCATACTCCTTGACCTGGATCTCCAAGGGCCATAGATATAGCCTAGCACCGGTTGCCAAGACCGGGAAGAGCCAACGTCTACAAGCTTCGAAAAAGCTCTTCTCGGTGGCGCTGAAGTCTTTATGAGACTTATTAGCTACATCCGCTCTGGGGCCTACAAATCTATTATGCCCAGTGAGTTGCTTAATACCTGCCTGGCGGCAAATATTAGTCCCAGTCTTGCTTTTAGGACCGATAAATGAGGGCTGAAAAGGCCTTCCCCCAGATTAAATTGGCCGCAATAGCGCCGCAATTCCTGCGCCAGAGACAGGTTGTAGCGGCGCAGGCGCGCGTTTGAACGCCTGGCCCTGGCATCGGCCGCCAGGCGTGGAAAAGCGTCCAATTTCAGAATCAATTCGCCCGGCGACTTTTCACTGTCTGAAAAAACATCACGGAATATTTCCACCCGATCCTTGATATCGCCGAGGAAAATCATCCATTGATCAACGGATAAAATCGGCTCCTCCAGACGGCCACTTAAAATGTTCACCCGGGGCTCTCGCACCCGTCGCAAAACGCCCCGGCAAAAGAGATAGGTCTGATATACAAAAGGATCCGGTGCGGCATCGGCAGGGGGCAGGCCACCGCCTTCTGAAAGACCATAACGCTCACCCTGCACAACAATATTCTGCAAAACTTCGATAAACGCCGCCTCGCCAAGACGGAAATTGATAAAGCCCGGAGCGGTAACTTCCACCGAGCGCAGGTAGTCACCTGGCTGCACTCCCGCCGGCAGATGAGAAGCAATTATTGAAGCGGCCTGCATAGGCTGCAAACCGGCCTGCGAGGCGGCGGCCAGTTGCAAGGGCAGGGCCGATGAAAGATCTCCCAGAGCCGGCTCCCGAGGGCGCACAAAGATCAAAGTCTCGGCCGACGGGGACAATCGCGCAATCTGGTCGGCGCTCTCAGCCTGGTTCATTGCCTGCTGGACCAGGATAGCTAATTTCTCTTTGATCATTTACAGAAGTAAACCTCTAACATCACAGCATAGACTGGAGGCTAAAGCATGTCTATCATTTATAGGACGTACATAAGGAAAGTAAGAAATGCCTGTGGGGCCACAAAATTTCAAGGCAGCAAGCGCACTTAGCGCTTTGTTTGCTCTTACCGTCATTTCTTTTGCCGCACCGGTTGCCGCACAGGCCCAATCAGCTCAGGCAGCGCTTGATCCCAGCGTCATCGACCCGGTAGGCAAGCTATCGCAGATCTCGAGTGCTGTTGCGCAAAGCTCCAGCGAGCTCTCCGAAATATCAAAAGCCCTGGATCAACTCAATGAGGAACTGGCCCGGGTAGAAAAAGAACGCCCGACAAAAGTGACGAAAGCCTCGCTTGACGCACTGCAAAAGCGCTTCAAAGACACAATCGAGCGCAGCTACGTTGTGGAAAAGAAGGTCAATGACTCACTCAGTAAAAGTCAAAGCGATGTGGATAATGTGCGCAAAGCTCTCATCTCCATACAACGCGAAAGAGCGTCAGGAACCAGTCACAGACCGGTTATGACCGATGGCGAAATCAGCGAGTGTCTGAAAGATCTCGATGATCTCACCGGTACGATCAAGGCTCTCAAACATTCTCTCACTGACGACGAAGAGAAGCCGGCCGGCAAGCCGGCGGCGACAAAAGCCGGCGCCAATAAAAACCTAAAAAGTAAGACCGCGGGATCACTGTCCCGCGGTCACATCTCTAAGGGCAAGTAGGAAGCGGCATGGCCGCCGGCTTTATGCTTCTTCCTGACTCGAACCTTCTATTTCTTTAAGCAGGCTGAAAACCTGGCTCAATGCCAGATCGTAATCAAGTCCATCGAGACAATAGCCGCTCAACTGATCGGCCTCGATCACTTCAAAACGCGCCTTTTGATTCTTTTCTTCGATCGTGAGCAAGAGACGCGCACCACCAGTAAAGAGGCAGGCTATCTGGGTTTGCTCGGGCACAAAGCAGGAGTCCAACTTATCCCGTCTGGATATCCGACGGACATAGAGATTCTTATTGCGCCAGAAAGATTCCATGGTGTCGCCGATGGTTGTCGAGCCAAAGCGCGCTTCATTGATCAGGCACCACTCAAAGAAGCGTCCCTTGATTTCCCGGCGCTTGAGAGCCTGGAATCGAGCATCAAAGCGCACGGCAAGGCTAATCAGTTTGCGATATTTGGCCTCATCGATGGGAGTGGCTTCGCTTTCCGGAAGCACCGCTGGGGCGGAGTACGGCCAGGGAGTAATCGACAAAACGTTGTCGTTAGCCGTGTAGTGTGTGGTGTTTGCAATCTGTGCGTTGACGATGGTCATTCAAATTTCCTTGTGTGGTCCAGGCCCTTCAACGCATGAAGGACTCTCGCATTTGCCGACACAGCAAATGGCTCAGTGGATATATCTTCTCAGGACGGGCCTTAGCTCTCACGCGTCCTATTAACAGTGAATCATTATACGAGATTAGTTGCAGGTTGATCAGGGGACCGATCACTTTTAATCCTCGCCACCACGGATGGTGATCACTGATAAAAAATGGGTCCTTTGCACATCGGCTCAGGGGCTAGAAATGCGCCTCGAGCATACACTTTGTAGATATATTCGTTCAATTAAAATGCTCCTTGCAAGCGAAAGATCTTCATAAAGATTTGATTCAGTGCTGGTCGGACATCGCCTGTATATGCGACGCGAATGGAATCAGACCGAGCGATTTCAAGCACCACTCATTACTATGAATCACGGCTCATGATGCGGGTTTTACGCCTTACAACCGCAGAGAAAGATATGCGTCCTCTCATTAAGTAGATGCCATAATTGCAAAAGGCACCACGACAAGAAGCGCACGACATTCCTATATATAAGTACAAAACCACTGCCACTACAGATGATGCGGCGGCTTATTCGCGGTTGTATTTCTTAGCCTTCTGGGCATCAGTCTGCGGACTGGCAAGGGGCGAACCCTTCTTCAGGCGAACCAGTTCTTCGTCCGAAACTTCCTTGACCACATCAAAGATCTGAGACTGAAGCGCCTCGGTGGAAGCAACTATGGTGCGCTGAACAATCTGCGGCATTTCGCGCAGGGTCTTCTGTCCGGTCGGTGTACGATAAAAAGCAATGATGTCCTGGATCTCGCTTGTAGTGAAGCACTGATCGTAGACTTTATATGCAACCTGCTCCATCATTGCCGCCATATTAATGCGCTCTTTCGATAGCGTCAGGTATCTGTTGATTATGCGATCGGAAGAATCAGAAAGTTCATCAAGCATGGCCTGCTTCCTCTCTTCCGGAATGCTGGCATCGCTGTTGATTTTTTTTGCTACCAGGTTGTCCACCGTGCGGCGGGACTGATTGATCATCAAGTCACGCACGGCTCCAACTTGCTCATGCATTTTAGTAAGCTCGACCAGCTCTTTAATCGCAGCTTTCTTGGCCGGGTCAATTGCTGTTGTGGACGAGGCCGGAGTGCCCTTGTCTTTTATCGACTCCAGAGCACGGGCAGCCTCTTCCTCCGAGGGTCCGGGCATTGGCCCTGTCTGACCGGACATCTGGTAGCGAGGCTCGGCCGGCTGTTTAGCGGGACTCTGGGCAAAGGCGCCGGAAGCACCGGCGATCAGCAAGACCAGCGCCGACAGGATCGGGGCCACTTCTTGCTTGCGATGAGGCTCTTTGAGGCTACTCAAAATGATTTTATTAGTGGTCGCTATTGACCGGCCAGATATCGCGGACGCGCTGCATCAAGCTCTGAATCTTATCGGGCATGACCTCGGTCTGACTGCCGGGATACAACTGATTCTTGCGATTCTGGACGGCGATGTGCACCATATCTTCAAGCTGCTTTTTCTGCCCTTCGTCCAGCACTTTTTTCTTAGCCAGGAAATTTTGCATAGCAATACTGTTGAGCTGTTCCTTGCGGCGAGCCACCGATTGCTGCAGCGTCATAACCTGCACAGGATCAGCGTTATGGTCCGCCAGGGCGCGTTGCAATTTGCTCTGATCATCTTTTATAAGAGGAATGATTTCGCCCGATTCTCTATACCACTGCTGGTCAAGCTGCTTGATTTGACTGGACTGGGCGGGGCTGAGAGTGAGTTTGTTCCAGTCGATGCAGCAGGGCGGATTGGCGCTCTCCTGGGCCAGGCATGGATTGCTCTGAGAAACATCCATTGCCATACCGGCGGCTAACGAAAGGGCGGCTGATACTACGCCTTTCGATATTCCTTTGGAGCAGGAGCCGGAGCCGGTACCGGCCTGATTGGTACTGTTTACACTACTCTTCATATAGAACCGCCTCAGCTTTGTCTGCTGGATCTAACAGGGATGAATTGATCAAATACGCTTCCGCCGAAACGGGGCGCACCGTCGTAGATTGCTCGGGACTGTTGAGCCAGAGGGCACCCAGTCCGAAAATCATGGCAAAACTGGCAGCCACAGCGGCGCCAATGTAGTATCGCCTGTGGATACCCGTCTTAGCCGCAACCTGAGCAGGCTGCGTCTTGGGCGTGAACTGCACCACGGCAAGCTTGGACTTGATACCTGGCCAGAGATTGAGATCGGCCGGGATTTCAGGTTTATAGGATTCGCGAATGATATCGCCGACCATGGACAGGTGGCTGAATTCGTCGCGGCAATTCTGGCAATCGGTGAGATGTTTGGTGATGGCGCGGTGACGCAGGGTCACGACTTCCTGATCGAGATAGGCGGAGAGCTCATTATCAATCAGGGCGCAGTCGGCGTTCAGTCTGGCATTGACGCCGCTCCACAGATCAACCACTTTATCGGAGGGCAATTCAAAGCCCTTGGCGAGAAGACGGTTGGTAGCGTTGAGGGCTTTAAAAGAATCCAGGCACTCAGCACATTCTTTTAAATGTAAATTGACCCCTTCCTGGGCCGGGGCGGAAAGCTCGCCGTCCAGGTAGGCGGAGAGATCCTCTTGAATAACGTCGCAAACCGAGGGCAGCTTGTCAGCCAGAGAGGCCCAGATGTCGGGAGCCTTAAAATTGTCCTCGTCGAAAGCCTTATCTATATAGCCCTTCAATCCGTTAAGGGCCTCGTACTCCTCAGAGCAATCATGACATCCGATCAGATGCTCCTCAATTTCAGTCTTGAGGCTTCCGGATATCTGGGAGTCGAGAAGAGCGGATAGCTCCGATCTAACGTTTTGGCAGGATTCAGACATTACTGCGGGACCTCGGCGGTCGACTGGGAATTTTCAATGTAAGGCTTCAAAAGTTCTTGCAGTTTTGTCCTCGCCCGGGCAATACGGGACTTTACCGTCCCCATTTCCGTCTGAGTTATAACCGCAATCTCTTCGTAACTAAGGCCTTCCACTTCCCTCAGGACGATGGCGGTCCGAAACTGTTCCGGCAATTTCAACATTGCTTGACGAATTACGTCAGAAATTTCCTTATTGAGAACCTTTTCCTCCGGCATAGCCGAAGAATCCGGGATATCCCGGGTGGGGTTCTCGCCGTCCTCGTCGGTGGCCGAATCGTCCATGGATACGGTCGGGAGCTTGCGCGGGCGTTTGCGCAGCTCGTCATAAAAGAGGTTGGTGACAATCTGGGTCAGCCAGGAGCGGAAAGAGGCCGGATTTCTTAAATTATTTATCGATCGCCAGACCCGAATAAAAACTTCCTGGGCCAAATCTGTGGTGTCGTCCCAATCCGGGGCCAACTGATAAATGAGGGCGTAAACAGTCCGCTGATGGCGTTTGACCAGTTCTTCAAAGGCCTGCGGTTCACGCTTCTGGCAGGCTAAAACTAAATCCCGGTCACTTTTCTGAGAGTAAGCAGTTGGCATCAAATGTCCCTAATACACGAACCTTAATATGTTAGCACCGCCTCCCCCCGGAAGCGCCCGAGCAGGACGGGCACGCGAATGGCTGTAAGCGCTTATTATTGATTAAATTTGCCCTGCTTAAAAAGATGGTAGCATAGCATGTTGATGCCATTAAAACCGGCCATCCGACGGCTTTTGATGACAAAACTGTGGTCCGGCCTAGCGCCGGCGATGCTCAGGCGTTCGCCTCAGAGGAGTTAGAACTTGTCCAAGAACTATTTATTCACATCGGAATCCGTTACCGAAGGACATCCCGATAAGGTATGCGACCAGATATCGGATGCCGTCCTCGATGCCATTCTCACGCAGGATGTTAAGGCCCGCGTTGCAGCCGAATGTGCAGTCTCCACCGGACTGGTTTTAATCACCGGCGAAATCACCACCACCGCCTCCATCGACTTCCAGAAGCTGGTGCGTTCGGTAATTACCGAAATCGGCTACTGGGGCGAAAATGGCGGCGGCTTTGACGCCGAATCCTGCGCTATTTTGACAGCAATCAACAAGCAATCTTCTGACATAGCTCCGGCCGTCAACAAGGCCCTGGAGCAGAGAAGCGAAGGTTCGGCCGACGCTTCGGACGAAAACGGCGCCGGCGACCAAGGCATGATGTTTGGTTTTGCCTGTAACGAAACCCCCGAAATGTTGCCGATGCCCATCGCGGTGGCCCATCGCCTGGCCCGCAGACTGACCGAAGTACGCAAAAACGGCACCCTGCCTTACCTGCGCCCAGATGGTAAGACCCAGGCCACAATTGAATACAACGGCAAGACACCGCTGCGCGTCCACACCATTCTCGTTTCCACCCAGCATGATCCCGTCATCGACGGTATCGAAGACAACACCAAGTTGCAGCAGCGCATTGCTGATGACATCAAGGCTTATGTCATCCTGCCGGTATTTAAGGATTTGAATATCAAGCCCGATAACGACACCCGTTATCTTGTAAACCCCTCCGGCCGGTTCGTTATCGGTGGACCACAGGGTGATGCCGGTCTGACCGGACGCAAGATTATCGTCGACACCTACGGCGGCTATTCC
Organism: Cyanobacteria bacterium SZAS LIN-3; assembly: GCA_018266215.1. Taxonomy (GTDB): domain Bacteria; phylum Cyanobacteriota; class Vampirovibrionia; order Obscuribacterales; family Obscuribacteraceae; genus REEB67. The sequence continues at coordinate 20,453 of JAFEAV010000096.1, forward strand.
CGCCACGGCGGCGGCGCTTTCTCGGGTAAGGATCCGACCAAAGTAGACCGCTCGGCTGCCTATGCCGCCCGCTACGTCGCCAAAAACGTCGTTGCCGCCGGCCTGGCCGAACACTGCGAAGTACAGATTGCATACGCCATTGGTGTGGCCAGACCGATATCGGTTAACGTCTCCACCTTCGGCACCGGCAAGATGCCCGATGAAGAAATCTGCGAAATCGTCAACCGCGTATTCGATTTGAGACCTTCGGCCATCATCAAAAACTTCGCCCTGAACGAGCAACCCAAAATGCATAACGGCAGATTTTTCAGAAATGTTGCCGCCTATGGACATTTCGGCCGGCCCGATCTGGGGTATGAATTACCGTGGGAAAAGCTGGATAAGGTAGAAGAACTAAAAAAGTCCCTGGCTAAAGTAGCCAACGCATAGTTGATTAATGGAGTCTGAGTTCCGATGAAGCCCGGCACACTGACGGTCAATCCCGACACGCCGGAAGCGTACACCGTCGATCTGGTCGAGGGTGAAGTCCTGCAAATAGGACGGAAACCCGCAAAAGACGGTTTAAAGAAGCTCGTCCTGCCATACCCTGAGGTGTCCGGCCAACACGCCGAGATTCGCTGTAAGGGTGACGGCTGGTTCGTGCTCGACTCAGGCAGCACTAACGGCAGCACGCTCAATGGTGTAAGGCTCACCCCGGGCCGCGAATATCATGTCAGCCCGGGGGACCGCATCAAAATTGCGCAGTATGAGCTGGCGGTCTTCCCGCCGGCATCGCAGGAGCCGTATCACGACGACGATATCGAAGATTCCCAGGACCGCACACAGTTCCGCATTCAGATGATGAATGCCACCATTCTGGTGGGCGACATCAAAGGCTTCACATCCCTGATGGAGCAACACGCCAGGCAGCCGGAAGTGGTGATGCAGGCTGCACAAAAAGTGTTCGACACGTTGAACGAAGAAATCAATCGCAACTATGGCCAGCTGGAAAAAATCGCCGGCGACGCCATCATGGCTTACTGGCAGGGCAATGACGCCAAGACCGGAGGCGGGCTCTCGGCCTGCCAGGCCTGTTATACGGCTCTCAAACTCAAGGCTCTGACCAATAAACTGGCCGGCGACCGCCGAGCCTGGCCCTTCCTCTATCATCCCCTGATGATAGACATGGCTCTGGCAACCGGTCCTGTGGCCTCGGGCAAGCTGGGCAGCTCGGTATCCAATCCGGCCCTGCTCGGCGATACGGCCAATCTAGTTTTCCGCCTGGAAAAACTTATCGGCGATGACCGGCCCGGCGACATCGTTGTGGAAAGCGCCACCTACGAACTGGCCAAGAGCAATTTCAAGTTTGAACCGCTGGGGCAGTTCAACGTAAAAGGCAGACAGAAGCAGGTTGATGTTTATCGACTGCTCGCCCCGCTTGCCTGATATCCCTCCACCAATAAGGCGATAGGCTGCGATTTGGCCGTCAAACAAGAACGGATGGA
>JAFEAV010000097.1 GCA_018266215.1 Cyanobacteria bacterium SZAS LIN-3
AGAAGGGCATCGGCATACTCACGACAGTTTTTGCCGATATCTCTCTCAATACTCTGCAAATTGACTTTGGCTGCTTCTTCCTTATTGCCAAAATCCTCTACAGGAGTAGGTTTAGCTTTAATCTGTACGACCCAGAGCATGTTGGGATCAAGGGTCGGGTACTTCTTATTTTCAGGTTTGAGAATGATCCAGCACCAGTAGGCAACAACGCCGACCAGAAGGACAATGCCCACGCCCCAGATACCGGACTCAATAGAAATGGTGGTCTTGGGCGTATAGGCGCGCAGACCGCCGCCGGCCCCACCGCCCCGTTTCTTCTTGGTCGCCGCCGCCCGATAGATGTAAGCCTGAGTAGCCCATTCAGCATCACTGGCACCGAGCAAAAGCTCCAGGTCATTGCGCAGTTCTTCGGCACTCTGGTAACGCGCTTCCGGCTCCTTGGCCAGACACTTGGAGACAACTTCCTCAAAGCGCGTGGAAATCGGCTCCAGTGAAGGGTCCAGTCCCAGCGGTCTGGGAGTATCGTTCATGTGCTTGTAAGCGGTTTCCAGTACGTTTTTACCGACAAAGGGAGGCTTGCCGGTGAGAGACTCATAAATTACACAGCCCAGTGAATAGATATCCGAACGATAGTCGACCTTTTTACCGGCGCACTGTTCGGGACTGAGATAGAGGGGGCTGCCGAAAGTCTCACGGGTGCGGGTGACATACTGATCGGTGCGGGTATCGGAATTTTCCTCGGCAATGATTTTGGCTATGCCCAGGTCCATGACCATGATTTCATCGGAATATTTCTGGTTATCCAGGATCACAATATTGCTGGGCTTCAAGTCGCGATGCTGAATATCGCTCTGGGCGGCGGCCTCCAGCGCCTTACAGACCTGAATGAAAATCCCCACCGCACGCTCGGGGCCTATGTGACCGGTCTTGGAGAGCAAATCCTCCAGACTTTCGAAGATTAAGGGTCTTGAAATCAAGATGACACGGCCATCTACATACATGACGTCTTTGTAGCTGGCGATATTGGGGTCGTCCAGATTTATCAGCTGCCGGACTTTTTGCTCAAATTTCTTGTAGTTCTTGATGACCGAAAGCAGGTGTTTGTGCACGACCTTGAGGATGACGGTCGTCCGGTTTTGCTTATCCCAGGCCTTGTAGGCGGTACTTAAACTGCCCTGCCCGAGGAGTTCAACCACCTCAAAGCGGTCAATTTCCTTGCCGACAAGTTCACCGCCGGATCCCGAAAAAATACCCGTTTCCTTGGCGCTTTCCCTGGGACCCTTTGTTTTGTCTTTGCCGCCCGGCATAACTAACCCTCGTCACCTTTTCGCCATACTACATAGATTACCTAATATCTTCTTGCCACCTAGATGCGATTTTGCAACCTGTATTTTAGGGACTCGACCGGGTCAATGTGCTTCAGGGCCAGATAAGTCTGCACCCTGGCAGCCTCCATCTCCGGTACCAGAAGGCCACCTTGCTCCTGGAAAATAGCCAGGCTGCGCAAAAAAGCTCGGTAGGCAGGCACATACTTCTGGGCCTGGGCGAGCACCAATCCATAGCGGTAATACAAGCGGGCTTTGAAAATCATCACATCACTGGAAAACTTAGTGTCCGATATTTGCAGATGTTCCAGGTCGGACAGGGCGCCGGCAAACTCATTTAAGGGAGGCTGACTCTGAGCGTCCTTCTCCTGCGTCAGACGCAGCAAGTCGGCAAGCATGCCTTTCCAGATTGCTTTTTGAGTCAGGTCATCCTCAACTTCCCCAATCACGTCGGCCCCAGAGGAAGACGGCCCGGCACCGGGGGCTTGCGGCTTGGCCTCATCTTCATAGCAGGCCAGCATCTCTTTAATGGTGACCGCCGCCGCGGCCAGACTACCGTTTTCGATCTGAACGGTGGCCCGCTTTTGCAAAGCGAAGCGCTTTTCTCTGTTGGAAGCGTTGAAATAGGCAGGGTCGGTCTTAATCAAAGTCCCGAGATTGATATCGAGTTGATCGAGATCCGTCATCTCGCTTTTAGCGATGATACGCCCGACCGAGGCATGCAACAACAAATCCCAGCCGCCGGGCACGGGAGTTTCCGCCTCCTGCACAATGTTAAAAACAAAGGCATAAAACCGATTGGCATCGCCAAAGTGTTTCAACGCAAGCGCCTGATCCGCTTTTCTCAAGACTTCGATGCAGTTGTGTCTTTTGCGCTCGGGAGAGAGTTTCAAACGGGCGACTATACCTTCACCACCGTCAAAAAGACGAGGCGACATAATAGCCAGATTTTTCTTGGGCGGGGGCGGTGTCTTTATCGGCATCACCAGTGGCCTGGCGGCTACAGAAGCAACGTTTGCAACAGGCCAGATCGAATAAACAAATATGCCGCCGGCGGCAAGAGTAACAAGAACCACAAGCGAGACAATTATCGCCAGCGGGCCAATAGACTTGTTCTGCGGCGGTACGCTCATATAGCCGGTATGGCCGGAACGTTTACCGTATACATTACCGGTGGTGGCGGCATTTTTATCCATGGACAGGAGCGCCGTCCGCACCTCGCCCACGTCGGCGTAGCGCTCAGAGGGAGAGCGGCGCAGGCAGGTCTGCACGACCCGGGCCAGAGCTTTAGCCTGGGGGTTCTTCTCTACTATTGGACTGACATCGGCTTCCTCTTCCACATGACGCATCATTGTCTCGGTGGAATTCCCGCCGGAAAGAACTTTGCCGCCGGTAAGACACTCATACATAAGGCAGCCCAGAGAATAAATATCCGCGCGGCCGTCGAGGGGGCGCCCCAGACACTGCTCCGGGCTCATGTAGAGCGGCGAACCAAAAACTTCACCGGTGCGTGTCAGAGATCCATCCGTGCTGGTGCCGTCGCGCCCGACCATTTTGGCAATACCAAAATCCACCAGCTTGACCTGGACCTCATCTGGATCGTCTGTCTTTGGCGCTTCCGGCTCGACAAGCATGACATTGCTCGGTTTGATATCACGGTGCACAATGCCTTTTTTGTGAGCACTTTCCAGGCCGTCGCAAATTTGCACAAAAATCGAAAGGGCTTCGTTGACCTGCAAGATCCCGCGGCCGGTGGGACTGTCCTCAGCCCTGGCCTCCAGCACTTCGGATAGCGAAACGCCTTCCAACATTTCCATAATCAGATATACGCCATATGGAGAAAGACCACAGTCGTATACCTGCACGATATTCGGATGAGAAAGCGTACCCGAGGCCAGGGCCTCCTGCTGGAAACGTTTGATGGCGACAGGGTCCTCAGCCAGGCCGCCTTTCAAAAATTTGACGGCGCCAAATTTATTCATGATCACATGGCGGGCTTTGAAGACATCGCTCATGCCGCCTTCACCAATGTGTTCAACCAGCTCCCAGCGATCCGAGATGAGCGCCCCGAGAGGAGCCGCGCTCCCATCAGCAGGTTCGCCGCCCATCGCCCTGGTAGTGTCCTGATCCGACATTTAGTAAGAGTAATTAGCCCCAAACGAATTAGCTGAGCCTGTACAATTACATAATCTCATGCCAAACCAGAAAATTATCAAATTATCGCTCCTGTCGGTGTACCTGACCATGAACATTCTGTTCGGTTGGTGTCAGCGAGCCGAAGCTGAGGCCGGTCTTTTACTGAAACAAACCAGCGCCAGATATGGCTCGGTAACCTGTATGGTGACGCACTCAAATTTCCGCATGGATGCCTCGGAGTTACGGGTATTCATCAAGGCCCCATTTAAAAATATCACCCTCTACAACATGGCCAGCAAGGCCATGCTCACCTGCCCGATAGACGAAATCAGCAAAGAAACCAACTGGCACGAACTTTCCAAGATCGAGCAAAAAGCCAGGGCCAAAGAAGTAATTGACCACACTAGCGATGAAATGATGATGCAATACAAATTGAATCGTTATCAAATCGTCCACGTGGCACCCAAAATCCACAATCCCAGCCTGGATTTCTGGACGACAAAAGAGCCGGATTTTCCTCAGGAATTAGCAGTTTCTTGCTGTAAGCTTACGGGCCTGCCGCCGGGCTACGGCTTCCCGGTGCGCATGTATCAATACAAGACGCGGTACGGCCGCAATGGCAAAGCATATCCACTGCATTTTCAGGTGCTGGATACAACAAAAGTGATCAAGCAGGAGTTTCCGGCCACAACCTTCAGCCAGCCCCAGGGCTTCCGCAAAGTGCCGGATCTGATGGAGCTTATGGTGAGCGATCCGGAGCAATAATCCGGACGATCAGGTCCCGGACATGGCATGGCCCATGCTCTTGAAAATCTTTTGCAGTTCCAGCAAGCAGGTATAAGTCGGCATCAGCCAGAGCGTTTCACCCGGTCCCAGACTGTCGATGCCGTGCTTGAGCGCATTGGCCAGATGGGGATCAGTCGAGATCAAGCTCTGATCAACTCCGGCATATTTCATGCGCACGGCCATATCCTGGGCCCTCTGGCCGCTGACGATAATGGGCGCCTTACCCCGGGCCAGCTGTTCAAAATCGGCATCCCAGAGCCAGGAAATATCCCGACCGTCGGCCAGATTGTCGTTGATGGCAATCAGCAACCGGGCCTTTTCGTCCTTGACGCAGGAAGCAACTGCCTGACTGGCCCCGGCCGGATTTTTAATCAACTGCACCATGATTGTCTTACCGTCGATAACGATTTTTTCGGACCGCCCGAAGAGGGTGCTGTAGTCCTTGAGACCGGACTGGATAGCAAGATAACTGATGCCCAGGCTGTGCGCGGCCGCAGCAGCGGCCAGGGCGTTATAGACATTGAAGAGCCCGGGCAGAGGCAAAATGCACTCAAACTCGCGTCCATCCAGGATCAGGTTGAAGTGAGAGCTGGTAGCACTGACTGCGACGTTGTTGGCGGAAACGGTCGGGACAGGCCTTTTGTGCTGACACTTGGGGCAATACCAGTGACCGAGCTGACCGTAATAAACGCGCGAATAATTTACTTCCTCCTGGCACTTGGAACAATAAGCCAACTCGCTCTGACTCTGGGCCGCTGGCGCGGCGTCGGCCTCGCTTGCATTGAGTGATTCGATACCGAAGAAGGTGCGCTTACCGTCGACGGCCATCTGTGCCACATTGGGATCGTCGGCGTTGAGTATGGCCTGCGACTTGTTGATGTCTATACCTGAGGTAATCAGCCTGGAGGTGGTGTCCAGTTCGCCGAAACGATCAAGCTGATCGCGGAAGAGATTGGTCACTACAATGGTGCCTATCTGCACTTCGCGTGCTACCAGCGGCAGTGCGGCTTCATCAATTTCAAACAAGCAAAGATCAGCACGGATCTTGCCGGTCCAGTCGGCGGTCTCAACCATGGTGGCGGTTATACCTGTGACCAGGTTGGCGCCCTGGCGGTTGTGCGCAAAAGTAAAACCGGCACTGCGCATAATCGAGGACAAGATACCGCTGGTGGTGCTCTTGCCGTTGGTGCCGGTGACGGCTATAACACCCTTGTCGCTCTGAGCGGAAAGATTCTTCAAAACCGTTGGAGAAAGCTTCCGAGCGATGCGCCCGGGCAAATTGGAACCCAGACCAAGATTTAGCCGACGAATACTACCGGCCGCCAGCTTGGCGGCAAGCACAGCCAGTCTGTCAGCGGCACTTAGATTATCTGCCATTTCGGGTCTCCCTTAATGCTTGCCGGTGAAACTTGTACCCTGAGTGTTTTGCTGGGCATGCGGACTGAAAATCTTATTCACATCCTTGTTGATGTAGGCAATCAAGCTGTGCTTACTGCGCTTGAGGGTGAGCTGATCGCCGAATGTCAGAGGATAAATGATATGCGGTCCATCGATATATATTTCGCCCGTGCGCATCTCGCTGGTGATGCGAGTATCGGTTGCACCGCTCACCAGGCCCATCAATAGCTGCCAGTGTTGTCCCGGTCTCTGGCAAGGTTCGCGCACAAAGTACTGATATTGATTGTCATCGATAGGCATAATCACGCCGCCGGCCGAACGCAAAGAACCGGTGGAACCGGCTGGAGTGCCGATCCACAAACCGGAAGATCGCTGTTCTTCCTTGGCGTCGCCGACCTCGATGATATATCTACTGGTAGCAGCAGGATTACTGTGGGCAATCAAGACTTCATTCAAAACCAGCTCGCGAACAGGCTCTCCATTGATGGAGACCTCAAGGCGCAGGATCTCCAGCGGCTCGATCGTGCCGGCTTCAATACCATCGAGAGCCCTGGCAAAAGAGTCCTTTTTAGCCAGGCAAAAATGTCCGAAACTCGAAGATCCGCTGCTGTTGACACCCAGCATCGGCAGGTCAAAAACGGCATGAGAAGCGTCAAGGAAGGTGCCGTCGCCGCCGACTGAGATAACCAGGTCGACGTCTTTTACAACCGCCTCCACCTCAGAGCGCCTGAGGCTCTGGTACTCAATGCCGCGCTTATCCAGTTCAGCAAGAATGGAATTGAGCGTGGCCACATGTTCTTCGTGGGCGATTTTGACGCGGTTGACGACTTCGCTGCCTTCCTCAAGTAACTTGAGGAAACGGGCCTCTTTATGCTCTTCCGCTTGAATCTGGTAGGTGGATTTCTTGTGGACGACAAGAACCTTACGGAGCTTCAAATTCGACTCTAAACCCTCTGAAAGATTGTTAATGGGCTCAGGTTAGCAGATATACAAGCTATTTTACAAGTTACGGGATATGTCTCAACATGAGATATAATCAGAGTTTCTGCAGGCATATGAAGCAAAAAACGGGCCGCCTGCGATTGCCCTTCGGCCGGATTTCGTACGGTGGCCGACACAGGAGGACTAATGACGCTCAGGGGTGCAGAGATTCGTGACAAGTTTGTCTCATACTTTCGTGACAAACGCGGCCACAAACATATTGAAAGTAGCAGTCTGATACCGGACAACCCCACTTTGCTTCTTACCTCGGCAGGGATGGTGCAGTTTGTGCCCATTTTCCTCGGACAGGCCAAGGCCCCCGAGCCGCCCCGGGCCGTGACGGTGCAAAAATGCGCCCGCGCCGGCGGCAAAGATTCGGACATCGAGAATATCGGCCGAACCTCCCGCCACCACAGCTTTTTCGAAATGCTCGGCAACTTCAGCTTCGGCGATTACTTCAAAAAAGAAGTGATCCCCTGGGCCTGGGAATTTGTAACAAAAGATCTTGGTCTGGAACCGGAAAAGCTTCATGTGACGGTTTTCAAGGGAGACGAACACAATCCCTTCGACGGCGAGGCCTACGACATCTGGAATAAGGTGGTCGGCGTTCCCCAGGAGCGCATATACAAAATGAGCCGCAAGGACAATTTCTGGGGTCCGCCCGGTCCTACCGGCCCCTGTGGACCCTGCTCAGAGATCTACTACGACCGCGGTCCCACCTACGGATGCTCCGACGATCCGACAAAGTGCGGCATCGGCCTGTGCGATTGCGACCGCTATCTTGAGTTCTGGAACCTCGTCTTCATGGAACTTTTCAAAGACGAGCACGGCAAATTCACCCCGCTTGATAAGAAAAACGTCGATACCGGCTCCGGTCTCGAACGCGTGGCCCTGATTTTGCAAAACAAGCACAACACCTTCGAAACAGACCTTTTCTATCCAATAATCGAAAAAGTCGTCGAACTCTCCGGCGTCAAATACACCGGCGGAGTGCCGCCCCATCCCTGGAACGCCACCCAGGAATCGCGCCAGGACAGCTTCATCAAAATCATCGCCGACCATACCAGGGCGGTCACCTTCCTGGTCGCCGACGGCGTGCGCACATCAAATATCGGCCGCGGCTATGTGCTGCGCTTCATCACCCGACGCGCCGCTCGTTTCGGCCGCCTGCTCGGCATCAATGAACCCTTTGTCTACAAGCTCGTGCCCACGGTAATCGATATATACGGCGACTTCTATCCGGAGTTGAAGAAGAACCAAGAGCAGGTGATCAAGCACATCCGCGAGGAGGAAGAACGCTTCGCTCGTACCATCGACAAGGGAATGATCTTCCTGGAAGAGCTTCTCGCCAGAGAAGACAAAGAAGTGCCGGGCGCCGAAGCTTTCAATCTCTATGCCACTTATGGTTTCCCCATCGAGCTGACCACTGAAATGGCGCTCGAACACGGCAAGAAAGTCGACATGGAAGCCTTTGCCACTGCCCGAAAACAGCACGAAGAAGTCTCCTCGGTCAATAAGTTCAATGTGATCATGACCGGCGAAGAAGCGCTGGGCAAGGTCGTCAAAGAAAAAGGGCCGAGTCAGTTTACCGGCTATTCCAAACAAGAAGATCAGGGTCAAATCGTGGCCTTGCTAAAAGACGGCAAACCGATTGAGGAAGCTCTCGAAGGCGAAGAAGTAGAGATCATTCTCGACCGCACGCCTTTTTATGCCGAGTCCGGCGGACAGCTTGCCGACACCGGCATACTGGAAAACGACGATGCGCGCCTGATGGTGCTCGACGTCAAAAAGCACGAAGGCCTGCACATTCACAAAGTGCGCTCGCTCTCGGGCACAGTCACGCCCGGCACGCAGATCAAAGCCATCGTCGACAAAGCCAGACGTACAGCCACGATGCTGCACCATTCAACTGCCCACGTTTTTCATTCTGCCATTCGTGAAATCTTCGGCAAGCATGTCACCCAGGCCGGCTCTCAAGTCGGTCCCAATGCCATGCGCTTTGACTTCAGCCTGGACAAACAGCCAAGCAAAGACGAAATCATGGCCGTCGAAAATCTGATGAATGAATGGGTGCGTCAAAACGATCCCGTCAAAACCCAGGAGATGGGCATAGACGAAGCGAAGAAAACCGGTGCTATAGCCATGTTCGGCGAGAAGTACGGCGACGTCGTTCGGGTTGTGAGCATGGGTGATTTCTCGCTTGAATTTTGCGGGGGCACGCACGTGGCCAATACCGGAGACATCGGCCAGGTAAAAATCATTTCGGAAGGCTCGGTCGCCTCAGGCGTGCGCCGTATCGAAGCGATATCCGGCCCCAGAGCCTGGAACTACATCAGCGATCAGCTCAAATATCTGGGCGACGCCAGCGAGCGCTTAAAAGTAAAACCCGCTGAACTGGCCAGTCAAATTGAACGCATTCAAAATGAATTGAAGCAACGCGAAAAACAACTGGCGGCGATGGAAGAAAAACTGGCTCTCTCCAAAGTAGACGAGCTCATAGCCTCAGCCCGGGCCATGGGAGACAAAATGGTGATAGCCCAGGTTGTGCCCAACATGTCCCCGGCTTCGCTCAAATCAATTGCTGAAAACATCAAGGCCCGCGAGGGAAACAATGCACTGCTTCTGGTATCACCCCAGGGACAGGAAAGTGTTTCCATCGTCTCGGCCTTCTCGCCCTCCCTCGTCAAGCGCGGCTTCAACGCCGGTAAGATCGTTTCCGAAGTAGCCCAGATCCTGGGCGGCAAAGGCGGCGGCCGACCGGATTTTGCCCAGGCCGGCGGCAAGGAGCCCGGCAGGGCATCGGAAGCCGTCAGCAAATTCTGGGAAATTGTTGAAGCCAACTGAGTCGACATTTTTTGTCGACCACCACTAATAATGTAGCCCGACAGAGTGGACTGATTTCAGGAACCCCAGGAAGCATCACAGGAAAGACCACGGGAATTAAGCAAGGAATTAGCAATGTTTAAAAAGTTAGCCGGTATCACAATCCTTCTGACAGCATTCTTATTTACCGCCATATCGGCAGCCCTGGCCGCGCCGCCGGTACGTATCGCCGTGGTCTGCGGCGGCGGCAGTGGTATCGAACAGGAGATAGTCGATCGCATATCCAACAGTCTCTCGTCCATCAGCGACGTAGTACTGAGCACCGTCAACCCTGACTGGTATGTGGTCTGCAACATCACCGAAAACATCGATCAGGTGAGCGGAGCCGTGCGCTACAACGGCTCGGTTATAACAAAGACATCCAAAGGACATGTGATCAATACAGTCGCCGTCCAGAAATACAACCAGGACTTCTCACTCTCGCCGGGCGCTCCGCTCAATAAAAAGCTGGTCGACAACGCCGCCCGCGATGTCATCGCCTCCGCCGCAGACCGGGTAGTAAATCCCCTGCAGCAGGCCATTGTCATCGAGATGGAAACCCGCGAGCGCATCATCAAGGCCGAGACCCTGGCCGATTCTGATCAGTACAACGAAGCTCTCAATTTGCTCGCCCCCATCACCCCGGATACACCGCATTTTAAAGATGTGCGCGATCTGATGGACGAATTTGCCATGGAGCAGGACGCTCTGGACCGCATGAATTCGGCCACCGCCAAGGCTTCCAAGGGACGCTACAGTGAAGCGATTGCCACCCTGCGAGATGTCAACAAAAAATCCAAGCGCTATAAGGCGGCCATGGGAAAAATTGCCTCCTACCGTGCAGCCCTGGCCAGATTGAGACCGCAGGCCAAACCTATGAGCAAGCCGCAGCCCAAACAGACATAAATTTTAGATTAGGCAAAAATAAACGCTGCACTCCGTCCTATTCTCAGGCTTTGGGACGTGAATCAAGTAGACTCTACAGCGAACTGTAATGACAACATGAGTTCAACCAAGTGAAATCGAGGAGAAGATGATGAAGACCCGAAAGATTCAAGCGCTCGTATCGGCGCTACTCTTTCTCATAAGCATTGGAATCCCGCAGGGAGCTTTCGCTTCTGCCAAGCGACGTATCGCCATCCTGCCCTTCGAATATGGTGCGGTCACCAGCGAAGTGGGCACCGTTGACGTGGGCAAAGGCATCAACAGCCTTCTCGTAACCAAGCTCGTCAACGACGGCACCTATTCGGTCGTCGACAGACAGATGCTTGATGCCATTTTGAAAGAGCAAAATCTATCGGTTTCCGACCGAGCCGACCCGGCAACCGCCTGCAAAATCGGTAAGATTTTGAGCGTGGACGCCATTATCGTCGGCACAGTGACGCAATTCGGTTTTGAAAGTCATTACACCAACGTCGGCGCCGGTGCCTCGGTCGCATCCAGCCTGGCCGGCTCCTACATTCCTTTCGGCCTGGGCGGTCTTGCCGGCGGCCTCGGTCATGCCGGAGTCAAGAAGAGCCGCGCCAAAGTATCGATCGATGCTCGCATCATCGACATCAACACCACAGAAATTCTCGCCGCCGTCCACGGCTCCGGTGAATCCAAGCGCTCCAGCACATCGCTCTTCGGCGGTGGCGGCAGCGGCGGATCCGGCGGATTTGCCTCATGGGACTCCGGTTCTTCCGACTTCGCCACATCCATTGCCGGTGAAGCCACACTTCAGGCAGTCGATGAAATCGGCAGTCAGCTCATTGCCTTCGCCGGCAAAATCCCTGACGGTCAGTCCATTGCCGCTCAAAACGTAGAAGGTAAAGTTGCCGACGTCACCGGCGGCGCCATTACTCTCAACGTAGGCAAAGTCAACGGCCTGGCCAAAAACGACAAAATGCAAGTGCAGCGTGTCGCCAAAACAATCAAGGATCCCGATACCGGCAAAGTGCTGAAGGAAATCTCCAACACCGTAGCCGTGATCAATCTCGATGAAGTAGACCAGTCCTCAGCTACCGGCAGCATCGTTAAGGGCTCCGGAGTGCGGGTCGGCGACGCCGTCAAGAAAGTGACCACCGATGTCTCAGCCATCGTTATTGCACCGGCTCCCGGAGCCGGCAGCGATCCTTCCTCGATGACCAGGACCTTCAACGCCACCGGCACCATCCTCAACGGATCGCACAAAACACACTAATTGGGAGACATGTACGAGAGGTACAAACCGATGTCAAACATGGCCAGGATCCGACGCGGGCAAAGGAGAACCAGTCCCAGTCTGGTCTTGGCCCTTTTAGTCGCTGTTGTCGGCAGTACATCTGCCACCCAGATGAGCTTCGCCAAAGGCGATCCCAACTGGGATGATGTGCTCAAAAACGGCCGGCAGCAGCTGGCCATAGGCGAAACGGATAAAGCAATCGAGCTTTTCCAGAAAACGGTGAAAAAATATCCGACATCGTCCCAGTGTCACACCGAGCTTGGCAAAGCACTGAAGCGCCGCGGCAAACTGTCGGAAGCAAAAGCCGAGTTCAAATGCGCCACCGAACTCAACAGCACTTACGCGGACGCCTTCTATCAATTAGGCTGTTCCTGCGAAAGCGACAATGAATGGGACGCGGCCGCCGAAGCTTTCACCCATTATGCCGAGCTCTGCCCGGACGCCGCGCAGCGCAAGACAATTGAGGATAGAATCAGAACATGCAAGGGACACAAGGAGTAGCCAGGTGACTGAAAAGACATATGCTTTCTTTCAGGGCAATTTTGTACCGCTGGAAGACGCCAAAATAAGCATCATGAACCACTCGTTCATGTACGGCACGGCTGTCTTTGAAGGCATCCGCGGCTACTGGAACCCACAGCATGAAGAGCTCTATCTCTTCCGCCTGCGCGAACACTACGAACGCATGGTGGACAGCCAGAAAATCATGTATCTGGATACAAAATATTCAGTCGACGAGCTCTGCAAAATCACAGTCGACCTGCTCAAAAAGAATGCGCCCCGCACCGATACCTACATCCGCCCGGCCGCATATAAAACAGTACACCGGGTCGGTCCCAGCCTGGAAAACAATCCCTCCGACATCTGCATGTTCACCGTGCCGTTCGGCGATTACTTCCACGGCACCCCGGGCCTCAAAGTACAGGTCTCGAGCTGGCGCCGGGTAGAAGACAATGCCATTCCCGCCCGGGCAAAAATTGTCGGCGCCTACGCCAACACCGCCCTGGCCAAGACTGATGCCATCATGGCCGGCTTTGACGAATGCATCGTGCTCTCCGAAAACGGTCACGTTTCGGAAGGCTCGGCGATGAATGTGTTCATGGTCAAAAACGGCAAACTGATAACGACCCCATCCACCGAAAACATTCTGGAAGGCGTCACCCGCCGCACCATTCTGGAAATGGCAGAGCAAGAATTTGGTATCACCGCCCAGTCGCGCACAATCGATCGTAGCGAACTTTATATCGCCGACGAATTGTTCTTCTGCGGTACCGGCGCCCAGATCGCTCCCATCATCGAAGTGGACAGGCGCCCTATCGGCACAGGCAATGCCGGACCGATTTCAACCATGATCAAAGACAAGTACATCAAAGTCTGCCGCGGCGAGCTGCCCCAGTATCACCACTGGTTGACCCCGGTCTATGCCCGCAAGGACAATTCGGTGGCCTCAAGCAGATAACAGCGGCCTGAGATAAACTGTAATAGTGGTATCAGTGCCCATTGAGGTGTCCAATGTTTGCTCCGGCCAAAAAGCTACTTGTAATACCGATGCTGCTGGTCTTTCTGGCCGGCGGATTATTTCAGGCGGCCCGCTGCGAGAGCGCTCCCAGAGCCACTTTTTACAGCTACATCCGGGCCCTGTATTACGCTAAGCGAGTGAAGCAAGTATCGAAGTACTGGATCAAAAACGGCCGCGTGCCCATGGATGAATGCATGGGCACAGCAGAGCAGGCCAAACTGGCCGAGCTCAAGAGCGGCTACATCTACGAACCGAAAATCCTCACCGAAGTAATCGACGGCAATGTCTGCACCATGAAAGGTGTCGGTTGGGGCAGTTCGCAGGGACATCGCCTGAGAGCCAAGCTGGATGTGGTCATGATCTTCGAAGAAGGTTCATGGAAGATCCAGTATTACACCTGGCAGGGCGAAATCCCCGGTCACTACTAGAGCGCAAACTAAGAATGATGCGACGCGATCTTGCTGGTCTCGGCGACTTGCTTAAGATTTAGCATCACGCTCTCGGTCGACTCACGCACCTGTTTGGCCACTACTTGCGGTGGCACCATCAAGCCGGCATCGATAAACTTGGCATAGACCACTTCGGTACGCCGACCGTTATCGAGGGGCAAAAGCTTCCAGTATCCTTCATTTCTCTTGAAGGCGCCAGAAACGCGCTTGAAATCAATGCGCGTGGGGAAATTTTCTTTGATGGACAGGACATAGTCGAAGGACCAGAGATTCATTATGCCCTTGAGAGAAAAGCTGACATTGCTGGTCTTGTTTTTCTCGTCGCGCGATACCACCTCGCTCTTGGTTAGATTGCTGAACAATCTACCGGCGTCCTTGTAATCCACAATGACGGCAAAAACATCTTCCGGACTGGCATTGATCACGGCACGGGTAATCTGATAGGACTTACCATCCGCGGTCTTGAGTTGATCATTTTCCATCATCGCCGACCCATCCATTGTCAGGCCCCGGTTGTCCGCTGACTGCGCCATTGCCGGTTGTATATTGTTAGCACAGACAATGCACGTAAGCACAGCCGCTAAAGAAAGCGAATGTCCCTGGCGAAGAACTGCTCGTTTGATTCTAGACATTATGTTTTCCTCTTCGGCTTGGTCCGAGGCGGTGGGATACCATTTTGAACACAACTAACCAGACGATTAGTTAGCTGGCGTGTTCCCGGGCGGCAAAACCCTTCTAAAATGGCGGCAGCAGCAGTGATAAGCTATGTGGCGGCAGTAAATGCGGTGAAATCGATGAAAAGAATCTGGTCAGCACTGACACTTTTAACTCTGGTGACTCTTGTCTCAGCCCCCGGCTCACCGGCGGCGGCCCAGAATAAAATCATCCAGACCAGCGACGACGGACCGGCCATCATCATCAATAACGGCTCATCCAGCGGTGTCGGACAGGTACTGCCGCAACAGGTGTTTGTCCCGCGAGTGGGCGAGTCTTTCGGCGATCCCTCCTCAATTTCCAATCCCTCGGTTGGCCTTGGCGTCGCACCCTACGCCTTTGCACCGGTACCTGTCTCTCCCTACCGCTGGCTGGGTGCCTATGGCGCTCCGACAGCCCTGGGCGGCGTCAGACTGGGTCTTGGTCTGGGCGGCGTCGGCCTGCCATTTGGCGGTTACGGCGGCTATATCCCCGGAGTTCCCGGCCTGGGCGGCTTCGGTGGCTGGGGCCTGGGCGGTTTTGGCCGTTATGGCGGACTGGGAGGCTGGGGCGGCTATGTGCCGGGACTGTCCGGATTGGGTGGTTTTGGCGGATGGGGTGGCTGGGGAGGTTTCGGCGGCATCGGCGGCTATGTCCCGACTATCGGGGGTCTGGGCGGATTTGGCGGCTATCCATATGGTGGATTTGGTGGATTTGGCGGCCTCCCCTATGGCGGATTTGGCGGCTACGGCGGTTTCGGTGGACTGGGTGCCTTCAGCGGCATGGGCATGGGCGGCGGCTTCGGCTCATCGGACCCGGCTTTCGGCCGACTTTCGAGCACCCGGGTGATTCAAACCACACCCAGCAAGTCCTCGGGCGATTACTACGCCCCTTCCACAGCTGATCCGACCGCTTCAGGCGGCTACTATGCCGGTTCTTCCAACGCTTCGATTGTTTTCCCCTCACACAAAAGCGGCAGCCAGTCTTACACCAAGCCCCAGAGAAATTACTGGGGCTCGGGCGGTAACCCCTTCCCCTCTGACCTGAACTCGGTCCCCTGGAGCAAGTAGGCAAAAAAGCCTGTCCGGGACTGGCCTTTAGGTTTTAGTAACAATCTCCCAGGGCTGCTTAGTGAAAGCCCATGGGGGCTTGACTATCTGGGTATAATCTTCAATACCCTTATTTGTAGTAGAAATGACTAAAGACGAGATTGGCAAGCCTTTATTTGAAACGCTCTCGAAGCAAGGGCGCTCGGACGAGGAACTTGCTCTCATCCATAAGGCTTACGATTTTGCCTACAAGGCCCACGACGGCCAGCTGCGCAAATCAGAAGATCCCTACATCATCCATCCTGTCGAAGTAGCCTGCATCCTGGCCGAAATCAACGCCGATGCAGCCACTCTGTGCTCCTGTCTTTTGCACGATGTGCTGGAAGACTGCGACGTCAAATCCAAGGAAATGGAAGAAGCCTTCGGTCCGGTGATCGTCAAGATCGTCGAGGGCGTGACCAAATTAGGTAAATTTAGCTTCAGCTCCAAAGAGGAGCGACAGGCGGAAAATTTTCGCAAACTGCTCGTTGCCATGTCGGAAGACGTGCGCGTGGTGCTGGTGAAACTGGCTGACCGCCTGCACAACATGCGTACCCTCGACCATATGCAGCCGCACAAGCAAGCGGAAAAAGCCAAGGAAACACTGGAGATTTACGCTCCCCTGGCCAATCGCTTCGGTCTGGGACGAATGAAGTGGGAGCTTGAGGACCTCGGTCTCAAGTATCTCTATCCCGCCGAGTACAAGGAGATCGAAGAGCTGGTCGATCAGTCCAGCACCGAGCGCCAGGAATTGCTCTCGCAGGTCGTGAACAAGTTGCAAAACGAGCTTGTCGGCCGCAATATTCAGGCCGACATTTTTGGCCGGCCCAAGCACTATTTTGGCATCTGGCGCAAGATGAAGAGTCAGCAAAAGACTTTCCAGGAGCTCTACGATGTACTGGCCGTGCGGGTTATCATCGACAGCAATCCGGACAAAAATTTCTGCGAGCTGGAAGCCGATCCCGACACCCAGAAGTGCTACGAAGTCATGGGTGTGGTGCATGCCATCTTCAAGCCCATCCCGGGCCGTTTTAAAGACTATATCGGCATCCCCAAATTCAACAGCTATCAATCCCTCCACACCGCCGTTATCGGTCCGGGCGGCAAGCCGGTGGAGATTCAAATCCGCACCAGACGCATGCACCAGATAGCCGAGTTTGGTATCGCCGCGCACTGGCGCTACAAAGAAGCCGGGGAAGCGGTTAAGGCTGATTCCAGTGCCGACAAGAAGATCACCTGGCTGCGTCAACTGGTTGAATGGCAGCAGGACCTCAAAGACGCCAGTGAATACCTCGAAGAAGTGAAGATGGACCTCTTCGCTGATGAAGTCTTTGTCTTCAGCCCCCGCGGCGACGTCATAGATCTGCCCAGCGGCTCCACACCCATAGATTTCGCCTATCGCATCCACACCGACATCGGTCACCGCTGCACCGGCGCGCGACTGAACGATCGCATCGTGCCACTAAATACGGTGATGAAAAACGGCGACATCGTCGATATCATCACGAGCAAAAACGGTCAGCCCAAAATGGACTGGCTCAACTTCGCCAAGACGCACGGTGCCAAGAACCGCATCCGTCAGTGGTTCAAGAAGCATCACCGCGAAGAACACATTCAGCAAGGCAGACAGATGCTGGAAGCTGAACTGGGCAAAGGCGCCATCGATGAATTTTTCAAGTCCGACAAACTAAAAGAAGTCGGTCGCCGTCTCAATATATCGGACCCCAATGACATTCTTGCCGCGGTCGGTTATGGAGACCTCTCCACTTCGCAGGTCGTAAATCGACTGAGGGAAGTCGACCAGCTGGAGAAAATGGAGAACAAAGGCTACTCCATTCCTCAGGCACGCAATGAAAGACAGAGTACGGTCTCCAGCCTGGGCGATCTTCTGCATCACCTGGCAAAATGCTGCCAGCCGGTGCCGGGAGAAGAAATCGTGGGCGTTGTCACCAGGGGCAGTGGCATAGCCGTGCACCGTTCGGACTGCAATAACCTTTCCAAAATAGATGAAGACCGGCGCATGGAAGTGGACTGGTCGAAAGAACGCCACACCTCATACCCAGCCGGTCTGCAGGTGGAATGCCTGGATCGAGTCGGTATCGCCGGCGACATCCTCAAGAAAGTTTCGGACAACAAGGTCAATCTAAAAGATCTGAAGGTCGAGACCCACCGCGACAAAAAGACGGCCACGATTTTTCTCATCGTCGACGTGCTCGATATCGACCAGCTGGCCCGGGTATCCCAGGCCATATCGCAGATTTCAGACGTCATCAGAGTGCATCGCAAAGACCATCGCAAGAGAGTGGCGGCCCAGGCCAACGGTAACGGCACAAGCAACGGCAACGGCAAGTCGGCAAGCAACGGCAAGCCCTCCGCCGGCACGGCCAAACCCACCCCGATAAAGGGCGTCGGCAGCGGCAAGCAGCCGCATCAGCAACCGAAAGGCTAGAGAATTGGATTTAGTCCTGGCCACCCAGAACAAAGGCAAACTGAAAGAGCTCAAGGCTCTGGCCTCCGCCATGCCCGATTTAAACCTGATCCTGGCGCCGCCCGACTTCGACCCGGAGGAAACCGGCTCTACCTTTATAGAGAATGCCGTGATTAAGGCCCGCGAGGCCGCCCGTATGACCGGTGTGCTCTCGGTAGCCGATGACAGCGGCATTTGTGTCGATGCCCTCGATGGCCGCCCCGGCATCCACTCGGCGCGTTACTGCCTGGGCAGCGACGGCGACCGCAGGATCAAACTCCTGGCAGAAATGGCCGCCGTTCCCGTCGGTAAAAGACAGGCGGCCTTCGTCTGCGCCATGGCCCTGGTCAGCGCCCAGGATGAGCTATTGTTCACCTGCGAGGCCCGCTGGCCCGGTGAACTGGCTCTGGCCGAGCGCGGCACCCATGGTTTTGGCTTCGACCCCATATTTTGCCCACTGGGCCAGGCGGGAACGGCCGCCGAGCTTGAACCGCACCTGAAAAACGAAATCTCCCACCGCGGTCAGGCCTGGCGGCAGGTTCTTAACTTTTTGAGCGCCGCGGCGGCCCAGGCCTGAGGGGCAAAACCCAAGCCTTGCGGGCTTTTCCGCTCTTTGCCCGGGGGTGGAGAAAAAAAACTTCATCTGCCTATGAGAGGCATCACATGGAAATGGAGTTCACAAGGGATAAGCTGTCATTGTTATCCAGCCAACAGTAAAACAACGCGTTTGGCTTGTGCCCCTTTGGAGAACACCTAGTGTCCGAATTTGCTCTCTCCAACATGCCCACTCTGGTCTCCCAGGCCGCCGCAGTAAGCGTCACCAGCCCCAGCGATCAGAACGTATGCCAAACCGAAGAAATCAAAGTAGACCTGCGACAGGCCCTCAACTTCGTCATAGAAGAAGATAGCGCCATAGCCGATGCCGCACTTTCCGACGATGAAGTTACGGCACTCGAGCAACGCCGTCTGGACCTGATTATGTGGCTTCTCAATCTAGAGCTGCGCCTCTCACCCTATACCGCCGATTTTGCCTGAAGAAATAAAACTGCCTCCTTACACCGCACTGGTGCAAGCTGCTCGCCAGGCGGCTAAAAACGCCTACGCCCCCTATACAAACAAGGGACAGGGAGCGGCAGTGCTCACCGAAAGTGGAGAAATCTTCTGCGGTGTAACCGTTGAAATCGCCTCCTATGTAGGCTCAACCACCGCTGAGATAAACGCCGTCACCCAGGCAATTGCCCACGGTCACAGAAAGTTCAAAGCCATCTCCATCGAACCCTACACTCATCCTTCCGGCATGGCGCGTCAATTCATCGCCGAATTCGGCATCGATTGCGATCTGGTTAAAGGCACCGACAACAGTGTGGATACTGAAGTGGAAGTCTTTCCACTGAAAGACCTTCTGCCCATGCACTTCGGTCCGGAAAATATTGAAGCCGAAAAGCGCAATCGTGATGCCACCAGCGGCAGTGCGGTATGAGATCTATTTTTTCTTGAGCTCGTCCACCCGGCTCTTGATGCCGATGGAGATTGGATGCTCTTTGCCGAGAGCTTTTTCGGCAATCTCAAAAGCATCCTCACTATTTTTCAAAGCCAGGTCTTTTTTACCTTCGCGGCTATAGAGATCGGCTAGATTATCGAGGCAGATAGCCACATCCGGATGTTCTTCACCGAGTGTGGCCTTGAATGTTTCAAGCGCTTTCAGCTGCAAATCCTCGGCCTGTTCCAGCTTGCCCTGCTTGATATAGAAGCTGGCCATGCTGTCCAGGGCCGACGCCACCGCCGGATGTTTCTCTCCGTAGTGCTTGCGCATAATCGCCAGCGAGCGCGCAAACAGAGGCTCGGCTTGCTGCAATTGATTGAGCTCTCTGTAGCTCTCGGCCAGATTGCCCAGAGAAATAGCCAGATCCGGACTGTCCTGGCCAAGCTTTTGCTCGTAGATTTTGACGGCCTTGAGTTGCTCGGTGACCGCTTTTTCAAAGTCATCCTGCCCCTGATAGAGCCCGGCCAGATTGTCACAGACCACAGCCACTTCCACGGACTCCGGGCCCTTGACCTCGGTCAAAATGGCCAGAGCCCCGTCATAGAGCGGCTTGGCTTCACTGTACTTGCCCTGATCCTTGAGGATGCCGCCCAGATTGCTCAACTCAACGGCAAAGCCAAAGCTGTCCTTGAGGCCGGTCTTGCGAATCAGGTCGAGGGCCTGACGAGAATACTGCTCGGAGCGGGTGTAATCCCCGCGCGCCTTATAAAGCTGGCCCAGATTACTCAGACTGACTATCTGGCGAGAATCGGTCGGTCCGAATGCCTGTGCTTTCTCCAGGGCTGACTGCAGGAGCTTTTCGGCCTTATCCAGCTTGCCGCCGACAAGGGCTTCCTTGCCCAGGCGGGTGAAAGTTTCCCAGGAATCGTGATCCGAGTGGCCGGCCGACTCACCTCGCCCGGCAGAGGCAATGGGAACGCCGGCACCACCATCGGCCACAGTCGTATCACCGGCAAAACTTGCGGTAACGGCTATTGTCATTAATGGCAAAAGGCTTAAGCCCACATGCTTGAGGTGCACGGCAAGCTCACGGATTGATGTTCGGTTAACTTACCAAGCATACCTTACGAGCGGCCTGCAAAAAAGGCACTTATAACAAACAAAAACACCACCCGAATAAATCCGCGGTGGTGTTTATGCTACTGCCTGACTGCCCATTGCGGTGGGCTCAGTATCTATCTCCGCTTCAGTCAGTCCTTCACGAAGATCGGGCTACTTGCTACAGTTTCCGGTCGACGTCGACCTGAAGTTTCCACAATGCCCCTCGGCTCAAAGCAACCAACTCGTTCAGCAGTTGCTCACCGGTTATGCATATAAATATAGCGGCCCGATGCAGGTCTGAGAAGTCCCCCAGAGGACATTTAAGACTTATATTTTAGACTGAGAACAGCCACTACTCAGGCTATTCTCCAGACCACGCCAACTTGCCAGGCGCCTGAACCAGTGCCAGGCCAATACAAAAGCCACTTACATATACAGGCAATATGCAAATCTGTGCAAAACCGGAGCAAGCGCGGCCGGCACCACTCACCCATAGGCCTTCTTGTCGTTGAGACCACCGGAGCGCCAGCTCATCAATCGTTCCCGGGAAGAAAGTTTCTTAGCCTTCTTGTTCATACCGGCAACTTTTTCAAATGTCTTGTGCGCCCGGTGACTGACATAGGGATGTTCGTCATCCATGAGGATCTGCAAGATTTCCACAGGCACGGTGGCGTCCTCGGCGATGGCATAGCGAACATTTGGATCTTCATCGGCCGTCAATTTAAGCCGTATGGCAGGCGTTATAGCTTGATTTTGAGCGACGGCGATGCGCACCTCCGCCGACGGATCCTGGGCCAGACGAGATAGCAAAATGGCAGGGGTCTTTGCATTTTCGGCAACCCTGGCTCTGATCTTAGGATGCCCATGCTCGGCCAGCTCTCGCAGTTTGCGATTGGGCGTTTGTTCCAGACCCGCTTCCAGATAGTTTCTGAAATTGTTCGGGTGTAGATGACTGAGATTTTTGTGCATTAAGGAAACCCTCAAAGGTGACGTCCAGACTCCCTATCGAGAGAACCGGATGATTCGATGACGCCTTGATCGGTTCTTTGTTTCCGAATTTTGTCCCAATCTTCTCTGGCATGCCCATTTTTAATGCCGCGGTAACCGCTCGGGCTGTCCTTTTTAGTGCAATCGGCATAGGGGGAGCCCTCACGGGCTCCTCCCTGCCACACCACCGTACGTG
>JAFEAV010000098.1 GCA_018266215.1 Cyanobacteria bacterium SZAS LIN-3
GGTTTCTTTTGCGATCACTGCGCCGCAGCCAAATTCTATGTCATCGGGATGCGCGCCGAAGGCCAGGATATCGCTTACGGGGCGATTGTCTTCAGAGTTCTGTGTAGGCATCGTCCGACCTCTCTATCGCCTCACGTTCGATGTAAGTAATTTCCGGTGCGTCAGCTTTATTGAGATATTGTTGTTCACCGGCCCCGGAGATGTAATGTGTGCAGTTTATCACCGACTGCATCCAGCCAAGACGCGTATCGCGTGAGGGGCTGACCTGTTCTTTTTTGTAGTCGGTCAGCGGCAATTCTATAAATTCGCTGCCGCCCTCGTGCAGTTTAAATTTTCCGTCGGCAAAACGAGCGCGGACTATTTCATTTTCGTAAGGCAGATCGACGAAAAAGTCAGTTATGTCGCGGGCCTGGAGGCGAAAGGCCGGATCGCTGGAGCGCATTACTTTGATGCCTTCCAGAAGTCCCATGCCTCGGTACATCTCAAGGCAGAAGTCGGCGACATTTGCTGCTGATGCTTGCTTGAAAATATTAATCAGTGGATGTTCCACATAGTTCGGCAGCTGGCCGATTGTTTTTTCCTGCCACCCGGCCTGCACGCGTTTGAGATAGAGCGGCGAAAATTTGCGCTGTATTTTATTTTCAAAAGTGAAATTCAGCTGTGCCGCTTCATCGGTTGTGCGGCGGCGCAGATTGGTCCTGGTCTCACGCGGATCGTGGTCGCTGTCGTGGTAGAAAAAAACTATTTCGCCGCCAATTTCATTCTGCAATTGTCTGGCCGTATTGATTTTTGCCACCAGGAAGCGCTTCGGGAAAAATCCACACGGCTGCTGGCCAAAACAGATAACCGGTGTGCTCACTGAGTGTTTCCTTTTGTTGCGCTTTCTTTTCCGATCGTGCCTTGCAGAATCAGGCCGATGACGATGCACGCCGCGCATCCAATCAAAGGATACCAGAGGTAGGAAATTGTCTGGGTGAAATAGAGGACAAAGACCAGCATTTGCGCCGTCAGTGCTGCCCAGAATATCGCCGTGCCGCCGATGCGCTTGATAAAGAAGGCTGCAAGGAAAATGCCCAGCATGACACCGTAAAAAATTGAGCCCAATATATTGACTGCCTGGATCAGGTTTTCGGACAAGTGGGCAAAGAGGGCGAAGCCAATTGCTATCAGACCCCAGCCGGCGGTTGCCCATTTTGTCACCCGCAGGCAGTCAAAGTCGTTGGCCTTGGGCTGCAGCAGACGGTAGAAGTCTATGCTGGTGCTGACTCCCAGGGCGTTCAGTTCGGCGGCCTTGGAGGAGAGGGCGGCGGCGAAGAAGGCGGCTATTAGCAGGCCGATGGCGCCATGTGGCAGCTGTTGCAGGATAAATGTAATGAAAACATAGTCAGCGTCGTTGGCCTTGGCCAGCGGGGTTTTGATTCTTAGCTCCGCTTGCGCCGCCTGGCGGATTTCATCGTTCGTTTTTTGCGCTGCCAGGGCTTGGGCGAAGGCCGTGCGGGCTCCGGTGTCGTCGCCCTGCTGGCGGGCCTTGAGCCAGTCTACCAGGTGCTCCTTGCTCAGCTCGTGACCCCTGGCAAATTCGTCTTTGTAGGCAATAAGTTTTGGCTCGTCCTGGTGCTGCGCCAGATATTTGTTGGCTGTGGAATCAAAGAAAAGCGGTGGTGGTTGGAATTGATAAAAAACAAAAATCAAGACGCCTATGGAAAGGATGCAAAATTGCATGGGTATTTTGCAGATGGCATTAAACAACAGTCCCAGACGACTTTCTCGCAGGGACGAGCCGGAAATGTAGCGTTGCACCTGCGACTGGTCGGTGCCGAAATAGGAGAGCATGAGAAAGGTACCGCCCAGCAGTCCCGACCAGATCGTGTAGCGTTCATGTATATCGGTTGAGAAATTGACGGCATTTAGTCTATGAAATCCGCCGGCCAGAGCCAGCGTGCCGGAGAGGTCCAGCCCGCTCGGGAGCTTGCTTACGAGCACGCAGGCGGCGGTGACCATGCCGGCAAAGATAATCCCCAGTTGATACTTTTGTGTCATTGTGACGGCGTCGCTGCCGCCCGTGACCGTATACAAAATGACAAGCAGGCCGCTGCTGATAATTGTCAGATCGAGGGGCCAGCCAAAGACAGTGGTCAATACAATCGCTGGTGCGTAGATTGTAAGTCCTGCTCCCAGTCCCCGTTGCAGCAAGAAGAGACCGGCACCCAGCAGGCGAGTTTTTGCGTCAAATCTTTTTTCTAAAAATTCATAGGCGGTGTAGACATGCAGATGGGAAAAAATCGGCAGAAAAAATATTGATATCACCAGCAGTGCTATCGGCACACCAAAATAAATCTGGATAAAGCTGAGGCCGTTGAGATAACCCTGACCCGGTGTGGAGAGGAACGTGATGGCGCTGGCCTGGGTGGCCATGACCGAGAGTCCGATTGCAAACCAGGGTGTTTGCCCCGAGCCTTTGACATAGCTGTGCAAGCTGTCTCTGTGGCGGGTGCGCCAGATGCTGTAGGCAGCGATGCTGACGATGGAGCTGAACAGTACGACAAAGTCGAGCCAGTTCACGCAAATGACTCCGTCAGTGCAATCAGCAGACTGAGCCAGAGGATGACGGAGAAAATTACCAGCAGGTAGGCCCCGCGCCAGGATCTGGGCCAGGGCAAGCCGGTGTTTTCATCGGTCATTGGCTCAGGCCAATTAAATTGGCCAGCAAGCGGTAGGCGCCCGGCACGCCCGCCGGCAACTGGCGGAAGAGCGACAGACCGGTGTAGACATAGTGGCCCTTGCCGTATCTGGCCACGAGTAAGACGCCCTTGCTTGGAGCCTCGCCCGGATCGTTGCAGGCCAGTATCGGAGCAAAATGCTCGTCCCACTGGTCTGGGAAATACAGTCCGCGCTCCTGCACCCAGCCGTCAAAATCGTGGCTTGTGATTTTATTGGGAGTGTTCAGGACCGGGCTGTCAGGCTCAAGGAAGGACATGGTTGCTTTTTCGTCGGTGACCCGGTCGGCTGAAATGTGCAGTCTATACGGTGCGATTTTTTCGGCCTTGAGTTTGTCCGGGCGGTTGTATTGCACAATCAGGGTGCCGCCGCCATCCACATACTGGAGCAGGAGCGGCATAGCCGTGCCGATAGAGTCGCGCACATTGAAGGCGCGCACACCCAGGACGACCGCAGCCAGTCCGTTCAGATCCTCTTGCTTCAATTTTGCATCGTCCAGGGCTTTTACTTTGTAGCCCATCTCCTGCAGATTTTCGGCCAGGCTGTCACCGGCGCCGGGCAGATAACCAACGGTCGTGCCTTTCAGTTTGAGATCGATGCAGACGGCCTTTAAGACAGCCGGCGGCTGCAGAAGCTGCGGCGGCAGGTGCTCGTAGCTGACTTCCTGGCGCTGGGTGCGGTAGTGCACACCGTTGACTTCGGCGTTGGCGATAAAGGTTGACGTTGCCGCGTGTTCCGGCGCCGTCACTGCAAATGTGAGCTGTTCTTTGCCGCCGATTTCTTTGAGCTTAAATGCTTGATGCTGCGGCTCAATTTTCCATCCAGGTGGTGCGTCCAGATGCATCGACCCCTGCAGATTGGCCCTGGCTCCGACGATTTCGACTGCCACCGTCTTGGCGGTCTTTGGAGTGAAGAGTGCTACATCGCTGGTAAAACGGAGTGAGAGTGGTGGTATCACATTCAGTTTCTGGCGACTGCGGACACCCTTTGGCGAAGTAGTTATTTTTACCGGTTCGTCCTTGACCGTAATGATTTGATCACCGATTTTAAAAACATATTCCACCGGAAATGACGCTTCGTTTTCCGGCGTACCGATGAGCTTCTGGTCCTCCACATGGAAGAGCCCCGGCGTGCTCTCAGCCCTCAACCAGTAGGGTTGAGTCAGTGGAGTGGAGGGCGGCAGGGTTTCGACCGAATCCCACAGACTGGGCTTGCTTGCGGTTAATTCGATGCCGGTGGCGATATCTTTTGCAGTGGCCGGATGTCTCACCGACAGCCAGCGCAGGGGCAGATCTCTGGTCTGCACGTTTGCGCCCAGCGAGACCTGATGCTGCAGATTGAGATGTTCGCCCGGCACTATCTCTGCCGTGCTGGTTGTGGTTTCGACTTTCAATCCAAGGCAGGCCAGGATACTGCGATCGAGCTCGCCCAGTTTCTCTTTGACGACCGTATCTTTTGTAAGTGGTGCTATGCGTTTGCGCAGGTCGAGCAGAGCGGGAACGCTCGCCGCACTGTTGCCCGGATCAAATTGGCTGATGATTTTATCGATTGAACTCTCGATGCTTTCCTGCCCGGCTGCGCCACCGGCACCGGTGACTCGATTCCAGCTGGTGTCGACGCCGTCCATGATGTCTTTTGGCGCCGCCTCGCCGTCCAGGAGGTGGAAGGATTCGATGCGCTCACCGCCATGGGCGTTGGGGAAGTGAAAAGTATCGAAGCCCTGGGTTTTGTGCATGCTGCGACTTTTTTCCGCTATTTCGGTGAAGCTTTCACCCGATAGCGCATCGTTGCCACCGGCGTCGATTTTCAGGGCGTCCAGCCCGACTGCTTTTTCACGCTGGAAAGTGGAAATATTCCAGAATATACGCTTTGGTTGCCACGGTGCCAGGCCCTGCTCGGGAAAAGCTTTGGGGTCGCCGGCCAGTTTAAACGCTTTCACAGCGATGACGGCCGAGGCGGTGTGATGACCGTGGGTGCCGCCCGGGCTGGGGGAAAAGCGGGTGATTAAAACATCGGGGCGAAACTGTCTTATCACTCGCACCATGTCCGAGAGCACGTCCTGTTCGCTCCAGACTTGCAGTGTTTCCAGATAATTTTTGGAAAAACCAAAATCGACGGCGCGCGAAAAATATTGTTGCGCCCCATCAATCTGTCTGGCGGCGAGTAACTCCTGCGTGCGCGCTACGCCTAACTTTTCACCGAGATCCGAGCCGCGCACATTCTGGCCGCCGTCGCCGCGGGTGAGCGAGAGGTAGGCTGTGCGGTAGTTGCGGCCGCGCGAAAGATAGGCCAGCAACTCGGTGTTTTCGTCATCGGGGTGTGCGGCGATGTAGAGCACACTGCCCATCTGGCGGAAGCGTTTCAGCTCCTGCAGGATCGCCTGCGGCGAATCAATTTTCATCTCGGCTCCCCGGACGGCGGGTGAAAACACTGACGCCACGCCAATAAGCATTAAGCAAATGGGCATAAGCAATGCGTGGCGCCAGTTTTTGATTTTCACTTCAAGCTTTTGATCAAGTCAGCGTTCAGTTTGACATAACCGCTGTCATTGGCCTTTTCCGCCAGTTCGCTTGAGTGCTTGGCCGCGGCCAGGGCACCGGCTTTATCACCGAGCTTGGCGAGGATTTCAGCTTTCAAATAATTGGTGTAGAAAGCATCGCGCTCGGCAACAGCCGCTTCAGCCCATTTCTTAGCCGTTTGCAGATCCTGGCCGTGGTTGTAATAGAACATCGCCGCCTGGAAATACGGTTTTTCTTTGGCGTCGGAGTCCATGGTGGCTTTGATTTGAGCAAGCAGTTTATCGGTGTAATCTACTTCCAGCTTGACCGGTACTTTTGTTTTGTCCCAGACAAGAGCCAGGGTGGCCGACTCATCTTTGATGTCGTCGATGTTGATGGTCATGGTTTCAATTGAGCGATCAAAATGGACTGGTGTCACTTTGATGCGCGCTACGTCCGATTTTTCATCATATTTATAAGCGCCCCATTGATCCGAGCCTTTATTGATGATGACGGTCCATTCTTTTTCACCGGGAATGGTCATCAGCGCATAGGTGCCGGCGGGGATCTCGGTGCCGTTCAATTTGACAGCGGTGCTGAAGATTAGCTTGGTGGCCGAATTGGCGCCGGTGCGCCAGACTTTGCCGTAGGGCACCAGTGAGCCGAAGATGGCGCGACCTTTGACACTCGGTCTCGAGTAGGCAATTTCAATATCGGTCAGGCCCACTCTTTGTTTGAGCGTGCAAGCAGGGCTCGCCGAAGGGAATTCAATCTTGGCGGGCTCGGCCAGCGCGCTGGATGCGAAGAGGATTCCACCGGCTATGGCAGCGACGGCAGAGATGAAAGGTACAGCTCTTGATTTCATGTTTGTTTCCATTTTCCTGGGGATTAAGTCGGGTAGCTTGTCGCTAATTGGCGGGTATGAAGTCCCATTTGTACTTGGCAGTGCCGTCGGCGGGACCAAAGTGCGCTTCGGTGTTGCCGGGAGGCGATGGGAATGTATAGAGTGCGTCGCCGTTGAGGGCAGCGCTTTTGATCTGGAAGGAGCCGCCGCCGGGCGCCAGAGTGTAGTCAGTCGCTCCGTTGCTCACCATGCAAGTATGGTCGGGGGCGGGGAAGGGCTGCAAATAGAGGTCGGTGTTTTCACCGGCCAGTCGAATCGTGTAACGGTTGAGCGGTTTCTTTGTCTTGGGATCAATTTTGCGGGTGACTGTCCACTTCTGGGTGCCGCCTTGATTGAATTCGTACAAAAATACGTTCTGTCCGGCAGTCGGTCCGTTCGGCTGCAGGGCTTCTTTGGTGTCGGCACTGACGATGAAATATGTACCGCTATTCGGCAACGGGTCCGCTTGTGAATTGGCCGGGCCAAAGGTGAAGAAGATGGCCAGGATAAGGATGGAAATGATGCCGAACAATTTCATGTCAGGTCTCCTGAAAGTAGAGTAAGTATGATAGCCGTTTAGCTCAAATTGCGGGGCAGCGTAAAGTAAAATCTGCTTCCGTTAGGTGAAACGCTTTCCATACCTATTTTGCCTTCGTGCATTTCAATCAGCGCTTTGGAGATGGCCAGGCCCAGGCCGGTGCCACCTTTTATGCGCGAATCGTCGGCGTCGACTTGTTTGAATCGGGCAAATACATCTTTTCGCAAATGTTGCGGAATGCCCTTGCCCTGATCGCTCACCGATAGATAGACCCAATTGTCTTCGCAGGTCATCTCTATTGTTACCACACCTCTGCGGGGCGAATATTTTATGGCGTTGGAGAGAAAATTCGTTACCACCTGTTCGATGCGAATGGGATCGATTAGCGCCGGGGCCGGCACAAGATTTGCCTTGATTTCCACGCCGCGGCTCTGGCGCAAACCTTCTGTGGCGGTGATTGCGGCCGTGACACAGTCCTGGACGTCGCACTTGCTGGTCTCGATTATCATTGTGCCGGATTCTAGTTTTTGAATGTCGAGCAGATCTTTACTGATTGCCAGTATGCGATCACAATTGCTCTCGATATTTTGCAATTGCCTGCGACTGTCGTCATCCAGCTTATCGCCGAGTTCTGTTGTAAGCAGGTCGCCGATGCATTTTATGGTGGTGAGCGGACTGCGTATATCATGGCTGACCATGCCGATGATTTCAGCACGTGCCTGTTGCAATTCATCAATAAGTTGATCGGCTTCATGTAAGGCTTTGTCTACTCTGCCAATTTCGTCCTCGCCGGAAATCTGCGGCAATAGAGGCTTTCGCTGTCCCAGTCTGGTGGCGTTGTCGGAGACATTTTGCAAACGCAGACTGAGATACTTGGTGTAGATGCCGGCGCTGCACAGTCCAATGACAACGCTGGCACTCAAGGCGATCTTCAGAATCAGCTCCGCCTGTTCACGAATTGCCGCTGACTTATCGGTGTCAATTTCTCTGGCGCTGCGCGAGGCCAGTTGCCACAGGCCGTAGGAGCCAATCTTCCTGAGATGTTCGGTGAACCTGGCGCGAAAAGCCTTGGATGCCTGCTTGAAGTTTTCCAGCTCACCGCTGGCAATCAGTCGCCGCATTTGACTCAAATCGTCAAGGGCCGCCACCATTTCGTCCCGGCATCTGAGCACATCCTTATGCATGGACGCATCGTTTTCAGTCAGCTTGCTCAGGATGACGAAGTCCTCGGCCATCGCCTTCATTGATTCATGCACCTGGTTCATCGCCGGACCGGGGCCCTGGAAGTGCTCGAAGGCGTCTTCCAGAAGCAAAATCTGACTGGTAACTTTTGCCACCATGTCGCCTATCAGGCGAGATCTATTGATGCGTGCCGATTCGGCCTGCAATTCATGCTGCAGGTGCAACAACCAGGCGAAGCTTACCACTTCAAAGCACAAAGGGATGCTGACGAGCAAAAGTCCTTTGTGCACCAGTGTTAGTTTCATCAGATTCAGGTGCTCTTTACTGTTTTTGCCGGTTGAAAGGAATAGCCGACTTTGTGTGTCGTTTCGATCATCGAAGGTTCGCCTTCCGTATCGATTTCTTTGCGTATTCTCTTGATGGCGGCGCGCAGAGCTTCCACTCCGCTCTCTGTGTACGTGCCCCAGACTTGCCGCAGCAGCGCTTCCTGGGTGAAGAGCTGGGCTGGATGTTTGACCAGATATTCAAGCAGGGCGTAGTCCAGTGGTTGCATGTGCACTTCCCGGCCGTCGCGAAAAAGTTTTTTGTTGGTGGTATCGAGTGTGAGTTCGCCTACCGCCATAACATCCGGCGTGATAGGTGCGGTGCGGCGCAGAAGGGCACGCAGTCTGGCGGATAGTTCTCTGAAGCCGAAGGGCTTGGTCAGATAATCGTCGGCACCCAGGTCGAGTCCGAGCTCTTTATCTCTCTCATCGCTCTTGCCTGTGAGCATGAGGATGGGGGCGGTGCCTCCTCCGGCTCGATATTCCTTGCACAGGTCAAAACCATTGCCATCAGGCAGTGTGACATCAAAGACCATCAAGTCATAGAATGAGGCTGATATATACTCCATCGCTTCGCTCTTGCTGTAGCAGAGCTCGACTAAATATCCGTCTTTCTTCAGAGATGCCGAAAGCACCGAGAGCAGCTGATCATCATCGTCGACAAGCAAGATTTTGGCCATGGGGCAATTTTATCCCTAAAAGTCCACAAAAGTACCGGTTGAATCAAAAAGTCCCGCAAACAAAAAGCATGTCAAACTCGCCAGGCGTTTGACATGCTCTCTGCTTATCTTCCGGGGTTAATGCCGTGCGTGCGAACTCCTGTGAGTGGTGTGATGGGTGTGGTTGGGGTGTTCCAGATCGTACTGGCGGGCCATTTCTCTTTTCTTGGCTTCCATTGCAGCGCGTTGTTCGGGGGTGAATTCCTGCTGCGGTTTTTTGCCGGCGGCGGCTATGAGTTCAGCTTTGAGAGCGGCCAGTTTGGCTTCGATTATTGCTTCTTCTTTGGGGCTCAGTTCTTTCTGATTTTTGTCGCCGAAGCCTTTCTTATCGACAAATTTTTCGTCCTTGGGTTCTACTTTTTTGAGCTCTTTACCGACAAACTTACCATCGACATCTTTGAATATCGGATGTGGCTTTTCGGGGCGCAGGCCATCATCATTTAGTTTGTGCGGTTTGGTCCAGGTCAAGGAATTCATTTCTGCAGGATTGACCATGCATTTTGTGTTCTCATCGCATTTTGATTTCTTTTCGCCGACAATTTCTAAAGGAGGAAGGGAGCCAGCCGTGCCCATGCCGTAGCCTTTCAATTCCGCCAGTTTGTCGGCGTAGGCTCCCGGCTTGCTGTCCATGTACTGGCTTACCATCGAATCGCGAGCATCGTTCACGATCGGCTTGACTAGTTTTTCGGATGGTTGCTCTATTTGAAACGACATAGTATTTCTTCCTCGTAAAGATAAGTTGGGGGTTTGTCTCAGGGACAAGGCAAACTTATGCGCCGTTTATGACCAAAATATGACTGGCGACAATTTATAATTTTGGTTTGGTGATTTGCGGCAGGGGATTTGATTTGTACCGGCGTCTGACCCCTTTTGCATTGGCTCTGGGCCTGCTTCTTGTCTCCGGAGCTCCCACCCGGGGCCAGATGTCCTGGGGGCATCGGATATAATTTACGGCGCCCAGGCGTCCGGCGCGCGTTATAAATTTTCCGCCCAAATTTTCGGTCGGCTTGCTCAAGATGGTTCCCTGTCCCGGGGTGAAAGGCCGGGAGATTGATGTTGCCGGTCATGGGTCGGTAGGGGTGCCGGCTGGCTATATGACTCTTCTTGTCGCTGAGCATCGACTCTTCGCTCATCCTGAGCTGATCGACACATTTGCCCCGGATGATTTTGACAGCATTCAACTGACCGCAGTGGCCTTTGACGATAAGGAGGAGGGTGAAGTCGATAAGGTGCTGGCTAAAATCGGACACCTCAAGGGTTTGCGCGAAGTAGTGCTTGACCGCTCCGAAGTCAGTGATGCCGCGCTGCAGCATGTCTGTGAACTGCCTGAACTGCAGCGCCTGTCAGTCTTTGCTGCGTCATTTAACGGTGCCTGTCTCAAGGGTCTTTCTGCCTTGCCGCATCTGGCCTGCCTGCGCCTTTCGCAGAACTGTTTAAACCAGGCCGAGCTCCGCTATCTATCCAACATGCACAGTCTCAGATCCCTGGCCCTGTCACGCTGTAATTTGAAAAATGTTGCCCTGCGTGATGTGGGCAAATGCACATTGCTTACTGCTCTGGATCTGTCCGGTAATCCCGATCTCAGTGATGAGGGCTTGAATAATTTGGCCGCCCTCAAAAACCTGCAATACATTTCAGTGGGCCAGACAAAGTTCACTATCAAAGGTTTATTGCAGTTGCGGGGCCTTCCTCTCCGCTATATACAGTTGGCCGAGGGGCAGTTGTCTTCCGCCGATCTGGCGGCTCTGCGCAAAGCCTTTCCCTCCCTAAATATTTTTCAGAAGCTGCATAGCAGACCTGTAAACGACGAAGTGCAGACAATCTTCGCGCCTACCCATAAGTAGCGACCTGTTACATTGGCTGGATTGGCTGGCTTGCTTGGCTGGCTTGGCTGGTGTATCTTGGGACTATTGGCCCGGCTATTGGTGTGATTGGAT
Source organism: Cyanobacteria bacterium SZAS LIN-3 (assembly GCA_018266215.1). Taxonomy (GTDB): domain Bacteria; phylum Cyanobacteriota; class Vampirovibrionia; order Obscuribacterales; family Obscuribacteraceae; genus REEB67. The sequence goes on from JAFEAV010000098.1 coordinate 10,799, forward strand.
GAATTGGCTGGTAGTTTTCTCTAATCTTCAGGACGGTCAGTCCGGCAGTCCTATATATACGAGGATTGTCGAGGCGGTGCGCGCGGCGATTGAGTCGGGCCTGCTTGCTGCCGGCGACAAACTGCCGACCAACCGTGAATTGTCTACCTTTCTCAAGGTCGATCGCTCGACTGTAGCCCGGGCTTACCTGGAGCTGTCGCGTCTGGGCTTGATAGACAGCCAGGTCGGGCGCGGTACTTTTGTCAGTGTGGCCGGCGCCAGAAGTGGCTCCACCTGGGAATACAGCCGCAATAATTTTGACGCCGCCGCGGGCGGCAATAAGCAAAATGCTCCTGCTGGAAGCGGACCTGCTTCCGGTTCGGTGGACTGGAACAGTCGTTATTCAAGATACGTTGACGGCCTTACCGGTCTCATCAACCGCCTGCCGCAGTACGGAGATGGCGACTACATCTCGTTTGCCGGCGGCATCCCGGCGCAGGATTTTTATCCCAGCGAGGAATTCAAAAAAATAGTGCGCTCCGTGCTCGACAGCGATCGCGGTGACCGTATGTTTGACTACAGTCCTTTTAACGGTGAGCCTGAGCTCAGGCAGAGTGTTATCGATCACCTCGATCGCAAGGGCATGGCTGTGCGTCCCGATGAATTGCTGATTCTTAGCGGTTCGCAGCAGGGCATCGATCTGGTCGCCAATATGCTTGTCGATCCCGGTGATTGCGTCATCGTCGAGGAGCCCACGTATTTCTGGGCTATATCCAATTTCAAAGCGCGCCAGGCAAGACTGATTGGTTGCTCCCATGATGAAGAGGGCATCAGTCTGTCTGAGGTGGAAAGCGCCCTGCGCAGACACGCGCCGAAGTTTTTGTATGTCATGCCCAACAATCAAAATCCCACCGGTCGCACCATGACTCTGGCGCGCCGCAAGGCCCTGGTTGAACTCTGCGCCCGCTACAATACGCCCATTCTGGAAGATGACTACTCCGGGGATCTTTCCTATGATGGTGAGCCCCTGCCGACTCTGCACAGTCTCAGTCCTAAAAAAGATCTGGTCATCTATCAGGGCACTTTTTCCAAGGCTCTCTGCCCCGGGGTGCGTTTGGGCTGGCTTGTGGGGCCGGTCGCGGTCATGGAGAAGCTTTCTTTTGCCAAACGCACATCGGACCTTGCCACCAACAGTATGGCCCAGGTGATATTGAATGAATTTCTCACCCGCGGTCTCTATCAGGAGCACCTGGCTCGGGTGAACGCTGTCTACGGACGTCGTCGCGATGCTATGGTAGCCAGTCTGGAGCAGGAGTTTAAGAATTTCCCCGGTGTTACTTTTATCAAGCCCAGCGGTGGACTTTTCCTCTGGCTGACTTTGCCGGTCGGTCTGTCCAATCGTGACTTGCTCAATTTCGCCCGCCATGAAAGGGTCGTTTTCTCGCCCGGTGACCTGTGTTTCACCGAGGCCACCGGTCTCAATCATTTGCGGCTGTGCTTCATTCAAAATGATGAGGACACCACCAGAAGTGGCATCAGTCGACTGGCGCGGGCCTACAAAAAATATCTCGATTATGTCAACGCCAGCTCGGCAGGCCTGGCCGGGGAAAGCCCCCGGGCTTCCAATCATGTTCTCATTTAAATGCAATTTTCAAATTTTCAATCGTTTCCAATTTTAGATTCCAACAACAACAACAACAACCAACAAAAAACGGACCAATCCCAGGAGGAAAGATGAGCGCTGTAGTAAATGACAAAGCTGGTAAAGCTAAAACCGGGACTCAGCTTGTCAAAAAAGCTCTGCCCCAGATGCTCAAGGGCGGCGTGATCATGGACGTCGTCAACGCTGAACAGGCAAAAATCGCTGAAGAAGCCGGCGCTGTAGCCGTCATGGCGCTTGAGCGCGTACCAGCGGATATCCGTGCTGACGGCGGTGTGGCTCGTATGAGCGACCCGGAGCTGATCACTCAAATTATTGAAGCTGTTTCGATCCCGGTTATGGCTAAGGCCAGAATCGGACACTTTGTCGAAGCTCAAATCCTGCAGTCGCTTGGTGTTGACTGCGTTGACGAGTCTGAAGTGTTGACACCGGCCGACGAAGAATTTCACATTGATAAAACACAGTTTGAAATCCCCTTCGTTTGCGGCGCTCGCAATCTCGGAGAAGCCCTGCGTCGTATCGGCGAAGGTGCTGCCATGATGCGCACCAAGGGTGAAGCCGGTACCGGCGACGTTGTCGAAGCTGTGCGCCACGCACGTTCTATTTTGGGCGAAATCCGCAAGCTCACCGCTATGCCTAAAGAAGAATTGATGACCTACGCCAAGAATATCGGCGCTCCTTATGAGCTCGTCCTGGCCGTCGCCAAGGAAGGCAAATTGCCGGTGGTTAACTTCGCCGCCGGTGGTATCGCTACTCCCGCCGATGCTGCTCTGATGATGCAACTGGGTGTTGACGGCGTTTTCGTAGGCTCCGGTATCTTCAAGTCCGGCAATCCCATGAAGCGCGCTCAGGCGATCGTCAAAGCCACCACCTTCTATCAAAATCCGGAAGTGCTGGCCGAAGTCAGTCGCAACCTGGGTGAAGCGATGGTCGGCCGCAACTGCCGCGAACTCACCGATGCCGAAACACTGGCCACCCGTGGCTGGTAAGTAATTCCGACTAAAGAGGAGACATGAATATGCTCGACAGTAAAGCAACAAAGCTGCGCATCGGCGTCCTTGCCCTGCAGGGTGATTTTGCCGAGCATATTCATGCCCTCGAACGCGCTGACCAGGATGTAACCGCCCTGGCTGTGCGCTACGCCGAACAGCTTGTGGGCGAGCAGGCCGTCGACGCTCTGGTGATACCAGGGGGCGAGTCGACGGCCATCGCCAAGCTTGTGGACGACGGCAGCGATCCGATCTTTGATGCCATTCGCAGTCGCGGTCTTGCCGGCATGCCTATCTACGGCACATGCATGGGATCTATTTTTCTGGCCCGCGAAATTGAAGGATCGACTCAGGGGCGCCTGGCGCTGATGGATATAACAGTGCGCCGCAATGCCTTTGGGCCGCAACGCAAAAGTTTTGAAAGTGAAATTGAGGTCGCCGAGTTTGGAGCCGAGCCACTACCGGCGGTGTTCATCCGAGCGCCGATTATTCTCAAATGCGGCCCCCAGGTCAAAGTCATGGCTACTTTGGCCGAGGGCATCGTCATGGCGCGGCAGGACAATCTGCTGGTCACGGCCTTTCATCCGGAGATTGTCGACGACAATCGTGTGCACCGTTATTTCATCGATATGGTGCGCGAATCACTCAAGCGTGACGGGCGTACAAATCCCGCTCCGGAAACCGCTCAGCGCCCCTGCGATTTGGCTCGCTCAGCTTCCTGATCAAGCGTGTTTACTTTTTGCTTGAGACTTTCAAGCAGCGCCTGATCGTCTGCGCGGTCGGCTCCGGCGACATTGGTTTTTCTCAATTCTCTTTCGGCCTGCACCAGGAGCAGCTGCGCCAGGGTTGCCGTATCTTTTTGCTCCATCGATTTGCGCGCCTGATGGTAGTAAATCCTGGCGGCAAAGAGACGATTGTTTCTGGCATAGGGACCTTCGACAATTTTCAGGGCATTGAGCAGGTTGGCCTGCGCTTTTGCCATGTCTCGAGCCGGGCCGAGGCTGTGGTCTTCCAGAGTTTCGGAAAGATAGGCAAAGTCTTCCATCAGGGCGCCGTCGTTGCCGTTGCCCGATGCCGCCAGTTTTTCGTCAATCATCAGCCGGTTTGAAACCAGCCCCAGCAGCTCTTTTTGTGTGAGCGGCGTGTCGTAGCTGAGCAGCAGTGGATGCATCAGGTTGGATGCCAGTGCCAGCCTGCCGCTTCCGTAAGCCAGCACCATGGCGCGCCAGAGCTTGGGTCTGGTGCTGCCGTTGCTCTTGTTGCCTTTGATTTTGTCTATGCTGTCGGCGCACTCCAGGGCTGTGATCAAATGACCTATGTCTTTTGGTGTTTTTGCTTCCTGTCTTTCAAGATCGGCTTCCACCTGCTTTTGCGCATTGGCACTGTGGGCCGCCGGATTGAGTGCGGCCATGCGGGTCAAAAGTCGGTCCTGCAGCTCTTCCACACGCTCGGAGGCGGTCGCTGTCTGGTCTATTGAGTTGTAGGCTTTTGTCGCGTAGCCGAGGCTGTTGTTGACGTCGCCGTCAGCCAGTGCAATATCAGATCGCAGAAGGGCCACGTCCAGCAGATCGGTCGTGTGTTCAACGGCATTGTCTTCGTAGATTGCCAGGGCTTTTTCGGCGGCGGCTCGTGCTTCGTCCTTTTTGAATTCTTCCAGAGCCAGGCGACTGTCGAGGGTATAGAAGCGGGCAACCAGCGGATCGAAAGCGCCGAGCCCGGCCAGATCCTGAGCCTGGGCCTTGAGGTCGGCCCGTGCTTCGCCGACGAAGCCCTGCTCTTCCTTCAATGCGGCGATGAGCAGAGCCAGGCGCAATTTGTCGCGCACCGGCAGCGCCGGATTTTTGCCCAGCCTGGACTGAGCCAGCTTCATCACGTCGTTGAGCGGAGTGAGACTGCCTTTGTGATTGTCCTCCAGCAAATCAATCGTGGGTTTCAGATAGGCCTTAATATCTTCGCCGTTCTTTGCTTCACTGCGCAAGAGCTCGGCCAGCGCCCCAACCTTGGTCTCCCAGGGATGATTGGGATAGTCGTTGGTGAGCACAACTGTGCGCGATGGGTTGTTCAGATCAATGTTTTTCAATTGTTTGATCAGACTCAGCGATTGCAGATCGATGCCGGTCGCCGCCGAGCGCTTCTGGCCGTCGTTTAAGCTGTTGGCCTGGGTCAGAGCCGCTTCCAGTTTTGATCCGGCGGTAGCCAGATCCCCTGCGTCCAGCGCTTTCTGACCACTCATATAGAGGGCCTGCCATTCGGGGTGTTCGCTTTCGCCCGGGGCGCTGCCCTGTCCTGTGGCTGCCGGAGTCACGTCTTTGTCAGTCGCGACTTTTGCCACGAGAAAACCGATGGTGAAACTGAGCACGATCGCCGCGGCTACAAGCGGCACTGCGGCGGCAATCGGGAAGCCGGGGAGCGATGAGCTGGGCCGTTGCCGACGGTCAAAAGAGGGCTGCTTCTGCAGTGTCTGGGCCAGTTCTTCTATGGTCTGGAAACGATCTTGTGGTTTCTTTGCCAGGCAGCGCATGACTATGTCATCGAGACTTTTCGGCACGCTCAGAGGTGGGTTCAGACTCAATTTACTGAGGGGGGTGGCCGGCGTGTGGGCCTGCATGTTCAGTGTTTCCAGCACGCTCTGGCCTAGCAGAGGGGCTCTGCCCGAGAGCATTTCATAAAGGATGCAACCCAGGGAATAGATCTCCGAGCGTGCGTCCATGGGCAGTCCGGCGCACTGCTCCGGGCTCATGTACTGCGGCGAGCCGAAGACCTCGCCGGTTGGCGTCAGCCCCTGGGGCTGGTTGCGGTCGGCGGCGGTGAGCTTGGCTATGCCGAAGTCGATTAATTTGACGAAGTCCGGCCCTTCGGTCTCGTCGTGCACAAGCAGTACATTGTCCGGCTTCAGGTCGCGGTGGATGACGCCGCGCGAATGAGCATGGCCGATGGCGTCGAGTATCTGGCTGAAAATAGCCAGGGAGCGCTTGACCGGCAGGCGGCCGAGGCGGTCGATTTCATCACCCAGGGCCGTGCCCTCGGCATAGTCCATGACCAGATAGGGCGCGCTGGCCTCCGGGGCGACAAAGTCGTGCACCCTGACGATGTGCTTATTGTCCATGCGGCTGGCCGCCGTGGCCTCAAGTTGGAAGCGCAGGAGAAAGTCGGTCTCACTGTCCCGGTGGGGCAGGAGGATCTTCACCGCCCGGTATTGATTGATTAACTGGTGCCGGGTCTTGTAGACGACGCTCATGCCGCCCTTGCCGATGCACTCCAGGACCTCGTAATGGCCACCAATTACCTGGCCGAGCAGAGGATCGTTGGTCGTCACCTGGTTGAGCTTGACCTTTTCCCGGGCCGTGAGCGGCTTTTTAGCCGGCTGGGCGGCGGAGGATTTGGTGTCAGGGGCGGTCATAAACGGTCCTTGCAATGGGCCTGTTTAGAAACTATGCCCACTTTGGGCCGAATTTCAGTCAATTTAATACGGATTCCAATAAACCCTTAGAATGGACCTAAGCAGTTTGACGATCACGGATATGGGATAAGGGTGCTCAGCTTTTACATCTATCAATTTGTGCCCATTGTCCTGGTGGAGGCAATAGTCCTCTGGCGCATGAAGTGGGCCGCCCTGCCGATCTGTATCTATGACTCCCTGCTCATGAATTTTGCGTCCTTCCTCGGACTGGTTCTCGGTCTTGGCCCTTACATAACCGGCTCGATGCCCTGGGGGCTGACCCTCTTTGGCACATATTCGGTCATGGTCGAGGGCACGGCGCTGATGCTGCTTGAGCGGCGCGAGCCGCGCCTGGTCTGGGCCGCCGTCCTGATTGCCAACCTGCTTGGCTGTACCCTCTTTGCCATCGAGACCCTGGTCAGCTCCATTCCCCGGGCTATGGTCGTGGGTGAGCCGCCCTTCTAGCCTGCGAAACCTGCTAATTTTCTTACTTTTCTCTCTAACCTGATATGCCAAGAGCCGCCGGGCGGTAAGATCTGGTGTTTTCGTCCCACGCTTAAGTTCAGGTTGTTATGAGCAAAACCATCACCTCCGAAGTCATCTGGCAGCCCTCGGGTAAGTATCTCGAAAGTCGCGTTGCCGGCTTTATGCGCCAGCACGGTATCAATGACTGGCGGGAGCTGATTGCTAAGTCCAATGCCGACACCGAATGGTTCTGGAAAAATTGCATGGAGTACATGGGTGTGCAGTGGCACAAGCCGTACACCAGGGTAATGAACAGTGACCGTGGTTTCCCCTGGACGACCTGGTTTGAGGGCGGTGAAATGAACATCGCCGCCAATATTCTCGACTTTCATATGGAAGCCGGTAAAAAAGCCGGTGACCGCGTCTCGGTCGGCAAAGACCATCCGGCGATGATCTGGGAAGGTGAAGACGGCCGCTCGCGCAAATTGACCTATGGCGAGCTGAACAAGCTCTCCGGACAGGTGGCTCAATGCTTGCTCAAGCTCAATGTCAAAGCCGGAGATGCCGTCGGTATCTATATGCCGATGATACCGGAAGTGGTGGCAGTACTTTTTGGCTGTTTGAAGATCGGCGCGGTGGCCGTCCCAGTATTTAGTGGTTATGGTCCGCATCCGCTTGCCGCTCGCCTCAATGACGCCAAGGCCCGCGTCCTCTTCACCGCGGATGCCGGCAAACGCAGCGGCAAATTAATCAATATCAAGGCCGAGGCCGATGAGGCCATGCTCCACGCTCCCTGCGTAGAGCACATGATTGTGGTCAAACATTGCAGCAACGGTGCTTCCATGACCGACGGTCGCGACATGTGGTTTCATGATGTCGTCCTCAACCAGGAGCCGGCGCCGACTGTTGCCAATCTGCCCTCCGAACATCCTTCGATGTATCTCTACACCTCGGGCACGACCGGCAAGCCCAAGGGCACGGTCCATACCCATGCCGGCGCACTGGCGCAGATCGCTAAAGAGCTGGGCTTTGCCTTTGACTGTCAATCGAGCGATGTCTTTTTCTGGGTCACGGATATCGGCTGGATGATGGGCCCCTGGGAAATGATAGGCACAATGTTCTGGGGCGCGACCATGGTGGTGTATGAAGGCCATCCCGGTTATCCGGAGCCGGACGCCGTCTGGAAAATCGTCAACCGTCATAATGTCACAACCCTGGGCATAAGCCCGACTCTCATCCGCATGCTCAAGAGCAAGGGCGATGAATGGGTGGACAAGCATGACCTGACCGGTCTGCGTCTGCTGGGCAGCACCGGCGAGCCCTGGGACCACGATACCTATATGTGGTTCTTTGAAAAAGTGGGCGGCAAGCGCTGTCCCATTATAAATATTTCGGGCGGCACCGAAGTTGTCGGCTGCCTGCTCTCGCCACTACCGGTGATGCCGCTCAAGCCCTGTTCGCTCGGCGGACCCGGTCTGGGTATGGCTATCGATGTCTACAACGAAGAAGGTAAGAGTATCTCCGGTGAAATCGGTCACCTCGTCTGCAAAAAACCAGGTCCTTCCATGACCCGCGGATTCCTGGGCGATCCCGATCGTTACATCGATACCTATTTCAGCAAATTCCCCGGCATCTGGTATCACGGCGACTGGGCTAAAGTCGATGAGGACGGTTCGTGGTTTCTCTTTGGCCGCTCCGATGACACCATCAAAGTAGCCGGCAAGAGAGTCGGTCCCGGTGAAGTGGAATCAGTCCTGGTCGAGCACTCGGACGTTGCCGAAGCCGCGGTAATTGGCGTGCCCCACCCGGTTAAGGGTGAGACACTGATCTGTTTTGTCGTACTCATGCCTAATGCGGAATTTTCCACAGAACTGGAACGCGAGCTGCGCGACATGATCGGTGCGCGCCTCGGCTCAACGCTCAAGCCTGAGGAAATTCACTGCGTCAAAGTCCTGCCTAAAACACGTTCGGGCAAAATCGTCCGTGGCGTGATTCGCAAAAAATATCTTGGCGAAACCGGCATGGATCTGACGTCTGTGGAAAATCCCGAAGCCCTCGACTATGTCATGTCCAAGCAGAAGGCTTAGGCTCGCAGAGCGCGAGACTCAATAAGCTATCTGATTGGCCTCCATAATCGTCGCCATGATGGCCCGGTCCTGTCCATTGATGGGCTCGACGCTCAGGGTGTAGCCTGGCTGCCATCCGGGTCCTCCGGCCCAGACCATGTTGCCTATGTCATTTTGATTGAGGTACTGGATGAAGTTTTTCACTTCCGGTGCCCAGGCCGTGCTGTTTGTGGGCACGCCCCACTCGCCTACGAATCCTCTGGCGTTGTTTTGCTTGAGCCAGTCAACGAAGGGGCGGATGTGATTGACGCCCACATTGGCGTCGGCGGGCGGATTGGGATTGCTGTAACCGCCGGAACCGTCATCCCAGTATGAGTGCGCTTCGAAGGCTATGTTTTTGTCCGCCCTGGCCAGACCTTCCAGGCCATTGAAGTCCCGCGCCCACTGGTCGCCTTCGACTACGATAGTGTGGTTGTCGCCGGTGGCTCGAATGGCCTGATCCACGGCCGTAGCGGTCGCCGCCCAGGCGCCGTTGGTATCGTGTGGTTCATTGGTCAGATCCCAGCCGCCTACGGCTCTGCTGGCTGAGGGATCGCCGTCTATCTGTTTGACCATTTTTGTCCAGAAGTCCTGCATCGCCGATACCGGCACTCCTGGCTGTCCGACCAGGGTGCCGTTGGTTTCTCCGTCCGCACCCTGACCGTTGGGGCCATGGTTGAGTGTGTAGCGATTGAAGGAGCCACCGGTGAGCAGCACTTTCAGCCCACGTTCATCGGCGGCATGGAGGAAATTGGTCAGGCGGTTCATCTCGCTGGGATCGAGGGGACCGTTGAGGGTCGGTTGCAATTGCTCCCAGCTGAGCATCAGCCGGAATGTATTCATACCTTTGCTCTTGTAGTAGTCGAGCTCTTCCGGGGTGGGCCAGAACTGACTGTCGGCGGAGTTGTTCTTGCCCCATTCGGCGCCGGAGAGATTGACGCCACGGATAGCGGCGGTGTCCAGGGTGAGGGGGCCATCTGCAGTCGATATCGGAGTGTCGGATCCGCTATTTGCTGGAACGGCCGCTGAGTTAAGCATCTGGTCGATAGTGGCTCGGGTGCCGTCGGCCCAAGCCTGGTAGCCGGCCGGGGTCAGGTGCAGTTTATCCGCCTGGTAAAGCTCCGGCCTTTCCTTGCCGTTGCCGTCGAGGAACGAGTCGCGCAGATTGGCAAATTGCACCGCACCATTGGTGGTGGCCAGGCGAGCAAGCGCGGCATTTGTGGCATCTACCTGAGTGTTCCCCGGATCCCCGGCCTCCGGTCTTGGTAAAACACCCATTACCAGTACCTTTGTATTGGGACTTCTCAACTGGATTGATTGGATGCTTTTTCCCGTGTTGTCGGCGATCTGTTCGGGAGAGAGGCTACCTATATCGTTGGTGCCGATCATCAAAACTGCTACTTTCGGCTGCCCCTGCATTTCGCCATGATTGAGGCGATAGAGCAATTGGGCGGTGCCGTCTCCGCCGATAGCGAGCGATGTCGGCTTTGCGTCACCAAAGGCCTGCTTGAAAGGCTCCATGGCGGCGGGATTGTAGCCCATGGCCTCGGTAATTGAATCCCCGAAGAATTCCAGGTTGGAGCCGTTCTGGGCGGCGGTGGTGGCCTTCTGCGCCTGGGTGGCATGCAGGGTTTCCCAGTCGGAGGTGGCGTAGGTGCCGTTTTGATGGACCGGCAGTAATTGTTCCGAAAGCTGCGTCAGCTGAGCGATGGATGTGTTGTCGATAACCGGTGGCGGCGGGCTGGTGCTGTCGGTTGGTGGGGTTGTGCTGTCGGTTGGTGGGGTTACGTCGCCTGGATTGGTCACAGGAGTAGAGTCGGTTGGTGGTGGTTCGATGGTCGCCGGCGGCTGCTTTGTCTGATCCGCAGTCCCGCAGTCATTCTCGTGTCTGTGGCTCTGGCCGTGTCTGTGGCCGTGACCGGGGCGATGGTGTTCGTGCTGCTTAAAAGGATTATCGAATACTAACTGGTCTTCGTTGCCGCAATGATTTTGCTTCCGCTGCTCTCCCT
>JAFEAV010000099.1 GCA_018266215.1 Cyanobacteria bacterium SZAS LIN-3
TAACTGAGTCAAGGAAGAGCAGACTCAACATCGTCAGTCCGACGAATTTCTTCCTACGTAATACTTGTGTCCCTGTCCGTGTGGATGAAGGTGACTTCTGCATATAACGATTACTCCTAGTTAGGCGCGAACCAACGAAGAGCTGCCGAAAGCAGCCCTTTGGCGCACCTTTTGGGTGGCGCAGGTAATTGAAAGGGATTCCTCGAAAAATTTCTCATTTCATTTGAGAAACATTTTCGTTCGCAGTAGCGTCTCGAAGATTCTCGACGAGAATACGCCACCGCAGAGTTCAAATTAGCAGAGCGAGAATTCGCTCGTCTACCTGTAGAACTACGTATAAAAAAGGCCAATGCCCATGAATGGGAGCTCGCTAAATTAGAAAAAACTAAGAGACTGGATTTTTAAGGTTGCCGTTATAAAGTTTTCCAGATTCTAATTGTTGAACCCGTATACCTTGTCCGTGCATGGTTTTGACAAGATTTTTCGTCTGGTAAAGATTGCGAGGCCAGTGCATTTTTAGGCCGATTTTCTGCCACTTATTTGCCTATGCGATAAGACACCGCTTTGCTACTTTAACGCATATATTTTTGCCACTCGAATGCCGAAAACAGGGTGCTAAAAAGCACCTATTTTTAACGCAATTTAATTGAATTGCCACTTATTTGGCGAATTGTTCTGCCCTTACCTGGCTGGTTGATGTCATACATTAATGTGAGATGACAAGTAATATTGACCCGCAATTTTGGCTCAGGAGATCAAGTGGCTCTCGATAACTTTTCATCCGCTGCTCTGAGCATGATCGGCATGACCTTTGATTCCATCGGCGGCCTTTATCTGGCTTACGATCTGCTTGGCGGCGAGCGCGGCCCCTTGAGCAAATTGACTCGTGTGGCTACTTACAGTTTGATGGCGTTCTCTTTTTACGCCTTTACTTTCAACTTCAGGTTTGCCCTTATCTGCGGTATCGGCATGGGATCTATTTTTGGCGTGCAGCTTGACGCAGTCGGTGCCGGCAAAGAGCCCGACAAAAAATTTCTAGTTTCCATTGCTCTCGGTCGCATGATTGTGATGGGTCTGGGGTCATCCACGGTGCTTTCTCCCACTGCGGCAGTGATACTGGGGGTAGGGGCATTTTGTGGCTCTCTGGCATCAAGCAAGCTGAAAGTGTCTCCCGAATACTGGTACGAAGCGAGCAACAAACCGACTTTTAGAGTCAAGCGTGTGGCCATTGGTTTGCTTCTGGGGACTTTCATCACTCTTATAACCTGGCTTGGTGAAAGCATATCCGGTACCAGAGACGCACTGGCGCTGGCTTTGCGATTTGGTTTCGTCATAGGCATCGGCACAGGGCTGATTGCCACATTCAGTCCATTTGTGGAGTGGTACGCGGACAACTTGCCGCCCAAGCGCATGGGCTATATCGGGGCGGTGATGTTTTTGATTGGTTTTTTCATCCAATCGCTGCCGTCTCTTATTGTCCTGCTCGGCTTTTGAAGTGGAGAAAGCGATATCAATTTGCTCAGACGCTCAAATTAGACGGCGGACTTTTTCCTCAGTCATCCCAAACAAAAGTGAAGCCTGGGGCAGCCATTGTTTGAGCACACCTTTCAATTGTTCTATTGTCACCGGCTTGAATAGGAAGTCGTCCATGCCCGCATCCAGGCACTCCGAGCGGTTTGTGTAGCCGGTGACGCCGACTATCACCGGCTGTTTTGCAGCGCGTTCCTTTTGTACCGCTCTGATTTGTTTGGTTGCTTCCATGCCGTCCATCACCGGCATCATCACATCCATCAGTATCAGATCGTAATCTTTCTCCGATTCGCTTACCGCCTTGACCGCCAGCAGCCCATCGGCTGCCGTATCCACGACAAGGCCCAGGACTTCCAGTTGTCTGGCAATAACCATCCGCACTACGTGCGAATCATCGACCAGTAAAATTTTGATCTCCTTTTGTCTGTCGATTTCTGATTCGTCTTCGGCGTCAGTCATGGGCGTACTCCTGCAAAAGTAAACCAGAATATCGAGCCCTGGCCGGGCTTACTGGTGACGCCGATGCGTCCGGCCATGAGTTCGACCAGATGCTTGGCGATACACAGACTCAAACCACTGCCTCCCTGGCTGCGACGGATACCCCCGTCGACCTGGACGAAGGGGGTAAAAATCTTATTCAGGTCCTGTTCGGCAATGCCTATGCCTGTGTCTATTATGTCGATTCGGATTTTAGTATAGTCGCTTATTGCTCCTTCCTGCTCGACCATGGCGATGGCGATTTGCACCCCGCCCTCGCTGGTAAATTTGATGCTATTGGAGAGCATAGCGGCAATAACTTGCCGCACCCTTTCTTCGTCGGCGGTGATTATGTCCGGTACGGCCGGATCGACAGTGGCACTGATTGTAAGGCTCTTTGCCTGGGCGTCCGGTCTGGCATTTTCAACCAGCTCTGCTATAGTTTTGCGGATTGCAAATGGTTCTACATGCAGTGCCAGGTTTCCCTTTTGTAAAAGTGAAAAATTGAGCAAATCGTTGAGCACATTCAGGAGCTGCTGGGAGCTCTGCATCAGCAATTCGGCATAGGTCCTGGTCGTGCCGTCCACTTTTGAATGGCACAATAGATCCGCCACACCTAGAATCCCTGTCATTGGTGTGCGGATTTCATGGCTGATATTAGACATAAATTGCGCTTTCAGTTCATTTGATCTCTGTGCCGTTTCCAGGGCCTCAAAAGCTGCTCGCTCAGCTGCTTGCATCCTGGTCACCGCTTCTTCCAGGGAGCGGATTTTTTCGCGGTCTTTTTTCATCACCGAGCGCAGTGTGAAGATACTAAATAGGATGGCGAGAAAGGCGACGAGCAAAATAATTACTCGCAGGGTGGCCAGGTTTGAGGCTATTTGCAGCATGAGATCATTGCGGTGGCGCAGGATTTTCGCCTGTCCCGTCTGGACCGATTCCAGGGCCTTATTGAAGGATGTGCCTGCGATTTCCTGCTTCAGCAATTTTTCCTGCAAGTTGGCGGCATTGGCGCTGATGAGAGAGTCGCTGCTGCCGAGGAAGGATTGCAGAGCCGGGGCCAGGCGTTCTTTTAAGAGCCCCTGTATTTCGGCACTGCGGGTGGATTTGAGCAGGGTCTCGGTCTCTTTTTGCAGGTCGGTGCGCGAGCGTTTATAAAGGTCCAGATAGCGAGGGTCTCTGGTCATAATGTAATTGCGGATATTGGTATTGGCTTCGGCGCTGCTGATAAGAAGCGCCTGCGAATCGCGATAGAGGGCACGACTGTGGCCGATGCCGAGGTCGGCGTCTTCCTGACTGCCGAGCAGGGAAAAGAGCAAAATCGCTACCGTGGCGATGGCGGTCAGGGCCAAAAATAGGCCGGCGAAATCTCGCAGGCTGACGGCGCTATTTGTGGATTTAGGCATATGGGCGTTGGTGGGCATCGACGTGCATATTCCTGTCATAGCACCATCACCGGCAGTGAGTGTGCAAAATTTGTGCAGTGGCCCGGAGCTGTTGCAGCTTCGTCATATTCATCATATTCGCCATGGGGCATTGGTGCTGCTAGACTGTAAGTCGGGAAAATTGTCAGCAATTTTGGACGTTATGGCGAGAATTTTGTTAGTCGAAGATGAAGTTGATCTGCTCGAAACCGTGCGCGATTGGCTGACCGAGGACAGTTATGTTGTGGAGACAACAAATTCAGGCGAGGATGCTCTGGCCATGCTCACTCGCCAGGATTATGACGTTTTGATCCTGGACTGGATGCTGCCGGGCAAGAGTGGCCTTGAGGTTTGCACGGCCTACCGCAGCCGGGGCGGCAACGCCGCTATTCTCATGTTGACCGCCAGGCGTTCGCTGAGCAGCAAAGAGTCGGCTTTTGAAGGCGGCGCCGATGACTATCTGACCAAGCCTTTCAAGCTGCGCGAACTATCCGCTCGCATCAAGGCGCTGTTGCGGCGCATGAAACCGGCCAGTCTCAATCGGCATCAAGTCGGGGATTTGACTATCGATCGTCGTACTTTTCAGGTTTTGAATGGAACGACCGAACTGCATCTTCTGCCCAAGGAGTTCAGCATTCTGGAGCTTTTGATGCAGGAGCCGGGAAAGGTCTGGTCTGTGGAGGACATAATCACCCAGACCTGGGGGCAGGATTCGGAGGTCGTGCCCGAGACCGTGCGCTCGCACATCCGCTCGATTCGCAAAAAAATTGATCGACCCAGCGGTGAGTCTCTTATTGCCAATGTCCACGGGATTGGCTATCGCTTCGAGCCACCGGCATGATTAAAATTTTTCGCCTGAAGCTGACGATTTATTTTGTGGTCCTGTCACTTATTGTTTATGTTGTTGGAGCCGTTTCCACTATCGTATTTTTTAAAGGCGTTTTGACTAAGGCCCTGGATGACCGACTGATGATGCTGGCTTCGGAAGTTGGTCATGCAATTGATATCCACGGTGACTCCGGCGGTGACGACGCACTTGCGGCCAATGGTGACACCGCCGGCAGTGACTTGCCTCGGCCCCGTCTGCGCAACTGGCAGCGACAGGTAGTTACCGATCCGGCGCGCGGTCTGGCCAGTGCCCAGCTTTTTGATAAGGACGGCAACCTTATTGAGGGATTTGGTCCTGATGGTGTGAAGACATTTTTTAAGCGCGCCGGTGAGGTACGTGAAGATGGTCGCAGTTACAGGGTTTTGTATACGCCTCTCAAGGTTAGGGACACGGTTGTCGGATATGTGCAGGTCAATACCAGCACCCACAGTCGGGACGTCAGCGTCGACTCATTACTTTCCACTCTTTGCTGGTTGGGGCCGCTGATTGTGCTGGGGCTGGGTGCATCCAGCTACTATGTTTCGGGTATTGCTGCTGAGCCCTTGCTGGAGAATATGCAGACGATGCGTCGCTTCATTGAGGATGCCGGGCATGAATTGAACACGCCGCTCAGTATAGTGCGGGCCAAGAGCGAGGCCCTGGAGCGCAAACTCGGCGCCTCCGGAGCCGACTCTGAGCTAGCTGCTACTTTGCGTTCGGTCGGGCGCATGGAAAAAATCGTCAGCGATCTCATGTATCTTACTGAGCTCGACACCCAGTCTATGACTGAGCGCTTTGAAGTGACTGATATTTCCACTCTGTTGGGCCAGCTGAGCGAGGATTTTGCCGCCCGCTTTGCCGCTAAGGGGGTGGCTTTCAAAGTAGCCGACTTGCATGCCCAGGTGCGTTGTGAGCCGGACGTTCTTTACAGGGCGATTTCTAATTTGACCGAGAATGCTCTGCGCTACACCGACCAGGGCTCGGTTGAAATCTCTGCCCGGGCTGAGCACGACCATGTTGTCATCACCATCGCCGATACCGGGATCGGTATCCCGGAAGAGAGTCGCAGTCGAATATTCGAGCGCTTTTACCGCGTGGATAAATCGCGCTCCCGAGCCTCGGGCGGTGTCGGCCTGGGCCTGTCGATTGTCAAGGCGATTGTTGAGGCTCACCGGGGGACTATAGTCCTGGCAAGTTGTAGCGGCAAGGGCACTCAGTTTGTCCTGACCCTGCCCTGCGCCTGACGCCAGCTCCGTAGCAATCGTGTCTTATATCATTTTGTTTTGCACAAATCTTGCACACATTATTGTGCTCAGATAAGTAGACTTATTATGTGGTGGGGGGCTGACCTTTGAGCCGGTTGACTGCATATATTGCCGTTTGCGTGATGGTATGCCTGTTTTTTGCTTTTGCTGTGCCGGTCGGGGCGCAGGATTTGCTGCCGCCCATCACCTTGCATCAGGCAATTGAGCAAAATGTCCTCGACCGGCCTGTGACAATCAAGGCCGCTGTCGAATACGCCTCGCAAAACTATCCCAATATTTTGAAATCCCAGGCCCAGATGCGGGCTGCGCAGAAAAATGTGACCGTGCAAAAGCTGAACGAATATCTGCCCGATTCGCTTTTGCAGTATCAAGAAATTATGGCCAGCCACAACAAGCTCAGCCAGATTTTTTACGGCAGCCCTGTTTTTCCTGCTGTGGCCGGACCGGGCTTCAATAACGTCAATATGCAACCGATATTTTTCAGCTCGGGCGGCTTCAGTCTTGACTGGGCACCTCTCGATTTTGGCCTGCATAAAGCGCGCATCAATATGTCGAAGGACCAGTATGCCCAGGCCCGGGCACAATTTGCCACCACCCAGCTTGATGTCTGTCTGGCGGCGGCCAATGCCTTTCTGGATAGCGTCGTGGCGATGGAGCAGCTGAAGGCCGCTAACGAAAATCAGGCTTCTTTTGATCAGTTTGCCCAGGTCGTGCACGCCCAGGTGAATGCTTCGCTCAAGCCCGGGGCTGACGCTTCCCTCGCCGATGCCCAGCTCGCCAATGCACGCAATGATGTTATCCGGGCCAATCTGGCTTATGAAATTGCCCTGGCTAATCTGGCCAATACCCTGGGTCTGGGCGGCAAGTCGCTGCAGATCGATGCCACCGGTCTTGCCACCACTGCCGAGCCCGCAGATATGCAAAAGGATGTGCCGCTGTTTGAAACTGTGCCGATTTTGCAAACTGCGCGCGCCGCTTTGAATACCGCGAAAGCGCAGAAGCGGGTGCTGGATAAGGAATACTTCCCGGTTTTTCATTTCCTGGGCGGCGTCAATATGCGCGGCTCCGGCCTTGATGTGCGGGGGCGCCCCAGCGGTCAGGACGTAAACGGATTGTTTCCGCTTGTGCCCAACTATCAGGTGGCCATGATCATCAACTGGAATTTCCTCGACATAGTACGTTTGCGTGCCGAGAAAAAAGTCCAGATGGAGCGTATCGAGCAGCAAAATCAGGACTTCAATCTGGTTTTGCAAAATCTCAAAACGCAGGATGTGCAGTCGCGGGCTCGGGTGAAAGCGGCTCTGGCTCTGGCCGAAAATATGCCCGTACAGGTTAAGGCCGCCTATATGGCTGCCAGTCAGGCGGCGGCCAGATATAAGACCGGTCTAGGATCGGTGGCTCAGGTGGCCGAGGCCAATCAGGTCCTGGCTCAGTCCCGTGCCCAGGAGGCGATTGCCCGGGTGGGAGTGTGGCGGGCACTGCTGGCGGTGGCAGCTGTTCACGGCGATATCAAGCCTTTTCTGGCCGAAGCTGAACGAGTCCAGAAAGAGCGGGGACTGTAAAGTATGTGGCTTATACGCCTGGCTATGAGCCGACCGGTGACCATTATGGTCCTGGTGCTGGCTACGGTGCTCCTCTCGGGCCTGGCGCTTCTGCGTATGAAAGTCGATATCTTCCCCGAGATCAAACTGCCCCGGGTGACTGTAGTCCAGCCCTATGGCGGCATGGATCCGGCGCAGATGGAAGGTTACATGGTGACTTTTTATGAGCAGCATTTCTTTTATATCAGCGGCGTCGAGCACGTTTCATCGCGTACCATCCAGGGTGCCTCGGTCATGGATATATACTTCCAGCCGGACGCCGACATGGCCGATGCCATGGCTCAGGTTGTGGCTCAGGTCTCACGCTCGCGGGCCTATATGCCGCCGGGTACGGTTACACCTTTTATCCTGCGCTATGACGTTGGCTCGGTGCCTGTCGGCTTTCTTGTTTTCTCGAGTGAAACCCGCAATCTGGGCGAGGTGCAGGATCTTGTTTATTCGCGGGTGCGGCCCATTGTTTCCACCACCCCCGGTGTTTCTACCCCGCCGCCCTTTGGCGGTAATCAGCGCTCTATCGTCCTCACCGTCGACAGTAATAAACTGAGTCAGTATCACATTTCCTCCGACGATATCGTCGAGGCCATCAACTCCGGTAATGTGATTATGCCCTCGGGCATTGTCCGCACCGGTGACCTGCAGCGCATCGCTACGGTTAATTCTGTTGTCGGCGATGTGCAGGACCTGGGCAACATTCCCCTTAATCATGGTGTCGGTCCGGCGGTTTATTTGAAAGACGTTGCCACCATTAAGGACGATACCGATATACTCACCGGTTATGCCCTGGTTAATGGCCGCCGCACCGTTTATATGGCTATCTCAAAACAGGCCAGTGCATCGACTATGACGGTGGTTGACGGCATCAAAAAAAATCTTGCATATATGCAATCCCAGGTGCCGGAGGATGTCCATGTATCCTTTGACTTTGACCAGTCCGTCTATGTCACCGAGGCCCTGCGCGGGCTCCTATTTGAGGGCGCTCTGGGAGCGCTTTTAACCGGTGGTGTGGTGCTGCTCTTTTTGCGTGAGTTTCGCTCATCGCTGATTGTGGTGCTCAATATACCTTTTGCGCTTCTGGCTTCGGTGGTTGGTTTATGGTTGTGCGGCCAGACAACCAACATCATGACCCTGAGCGGATTGTCGCTGGCAGTCGGCATCCTGGTGGATGAAGCGACCGTCTCGATTGAAAATATCCACAGTCATCTGTCTCGGGGTGTGGAGCCTTTTAAGGCCATCTTTGATGCCTCGCGCGAAGTCGTCATCCCCAGACTTCTGGCCATGCTCTCGGTGGTTTCGGTCTTTACGCCGTCCTTTTTTATGGTTGGTGCCACCCAGTCTCTCTTTGTGCCTCTGTCGCTGGCAGTCGGCCTGGCCATGTTTGCCTCGTATATTCTATCCGGTACATTTGTACCGGTTATGTGCGCCTGGTTGATAAAAGGCCATGCTCATCATGACGAAAGTAAGGGGCTGATAGGCGTCGTGCGCCGCAAATATCAGCGCGCTATGACCCGCATGGAGCCTGCGCGTTGGCTCGTCGTGGGTGTATTTGTGGTGCTGGCATCGAGCAGCATTTTGCTCTATCCCACCCTGGGCAGTGAGATTTTTCCCGCCGGCAATCCCAAGAGTTTTCAGCTGCGATTGAAGCTTCCTGTGGGCACTCGTTTTGAAAAGACCGAGGAAGTGTCGAGGCGGGTGCTCGACATCATCGCCGAGGAAGCCGGTGCCGACAATGTGGAGGCTACCGTGGGATACGTGGGCACACAGCCGCCAAGCTATGCCGTGTCCAATCTTTATATGTGGAATGGCGGCCCGCAGGAAGCGGTGCTCTTAGTCGAGTACCGAGAAAAGGCGGGCATAAATATCCGCGCCATGCAAGAAAAATTGCGTCAGCGACTGGCGAAAGATTTACCCGATATGGCGCTTACCTTCGAGGCCGGCGACATCGTTAATAAGGTGATGAACTTTGGCGCCAGTACACCAATTCAGGTGGATGTCACTGGACCTAATTTTGAACGGGACAAGTCTTACGCCAGGAAGCTCATGACGGCACTGTCGAAACTTAGCTGTCTGCGCGATGTCGGTATCGTGCAGCCTCTGGATTACCCGACAATCGACATCAATATAGACCGGATCCGTGCCGGTCAACTGGGCGTAAATGTCAAAGATATTGGCAAGGCCCTGGTTTCATCAACATACTCCAGTCGCTTTGTCGCTCCAATCTTCTGGCGTGATCCCAAATCCGGCCTGGGCTATCAGGTGCAGATGCAGGTGCCGCAGGGCGAGGTGCATTCGCTCTCGACGGTGGGCTCGATACCGGTTAAGACCGGCAGCTACTCCGGGCCATTTATGCGCGACGTGGCCAGTATCAGCTACGGCACCATGCCCGGTGAATTCGATCACTACAATATGAAGCGCACCATATCCATATCCGCCAATCTTGCCAGTGACGACCTTGGTGGCGCCGCCAGTCAGGTGCAAAAAGTGATTGACGATCTCGGTGAAAAGCCCCGCGGTTTGAAAGTGAATATACGCGGTCAGGTGCCGACAATGCATGAGACATTTTTTGCCCTTGGTCTGGGGGTTGTCTTTGCCGTTGTTTCAATCACACTATTATTGGTGGCGTTTTTCCAGTCGGTGCGTCTGGCTCTGGTTATTGTTTCGGTTATCCCGGCCATTCTTGCCGGCGCTATTCTCGCCCTGACATTGACGCATACGACAATCAATGTCCAGTCCTTTATGGGAGCCATCATGGCCACCGGTGTTGGTGTGGCCAATTCAATTCTAGTTGTGGTCTTCGCCGAGGAAAAGCGCATGGCCGGCGTCTCGTCGCGCACGGCTGCCATTAAGGGTGCCGCCGCGCGTCTGCGCCCTGTTCTTATGACCAGTATCGCTATGATTGCCGGCATGGTGCCTATGGCCCTGGGCATGAGCGAAGGAGGAGATCGCACGGCACCGCTTGGCCGAGCGGTGATTGGCGGACTTTCGGTATCGACCTTTGCGGTGCTCTTTGTCCTGCCTCAAATTTATGCCATCGTGCAAAGGCATTCATCGCGTAAGGGTGCCTCGGTTATGCCGGGTGGAGATGACAATTACGGTAGCGATAGTCAATATGATGGAGATCAGCATGGGCATTAGGCTGCGGCAATTCAATATCGGCGCTCTGCTGCTTTCGGCTGCGGCGACTGTGCTGCTCACTGCCTGCTCCTCGCAGGAGTCGCCCGGCGGGGAGAGCAAGAAGGCCGGCGAGGGAGCGGGCGAACACAAAGCGGCAGCCACGGCTGAAGTACCAGTAGTTAAAGTTGAGCTTTTAAAATTGAGCCGCGATCTTGATCTGCCCGGCGAACTCGAGGCCTATCAAAATGTGCCCATGCACGCCAAAGTAGAGGGCTTTGTCAAATCAATCGTGGTGGACCGCGGCTCGACGGTAAAGCGCGGGCAGGTGCTGCTCACCATCGCCTGTCCTGAACTCAAGGAAAAAGAAGAGGAGGCGCAGGCCAAGGTCAGCAGCGCGCAGTCGGCTATGCGCCAGGCGGAGGAGACCGTCGCCAGTCAGGCCAGTAAACTTGTCGAGGCCAATGCCAGGTTGGACTCGGACACGCTAACGCTGTCGCGCTTGCAGCAGGCGGCGCAGACCCCGGGTGCGATCGCCCAGAATGAAATAGATATGCAGCTGAAGACAGTCGAAGCCGATAAGGCCCGTGTGGAGTCCTTGAAGTCGGAGGTGAAGGCGGCCAGAGCCCTGGTTGTTTCCCAAAAGGATAATGTTATTGCTGCAAAGAATGTGCTCGAATCTCTCGCAGCCATGCGCTCGTATCTGACAATTACGGCTCCTTTTGATGGTGTTGTCACCGAGCGCAACGTGCATGAGGGAAGCATTGTTGCCGTTGATTCATCGCGTTCTTCGCTGCCTTTGATCCGAGTGCAGCAGAAAAATATTTTGCGTCTGGTGGTGGCCGTGCCGGAGGAATGTGTGGCCGGATTGAAAAGTGGTGCCCAGATTGCTTTTAGTGTACCGGCCTTTTTGGGGCAGACTTTTTACGGCAAAATTGCCAGACTGGGTTTTGCCCTCGATGCAAAGACGCGTACCATGCCCGTTGAGCTCAATGTCGATAATGCCGGCGGCGGCCTTGAGCCCGGTATGTTTGCCACCGTGCACTGGCATGCCAGCAGGCCCTATGAAACAATGTTTGTGCCAAATGCCGCGGTTGCCACCACGCTCAAAGGAACCTTTGTCGTCCTGGTGCAGGATGGCAAAGCGAAGCAGGTGCCTGTGACAAAGGGACAGTCCATGGGCGATAAGGTGGAGATTGTCGGAGAGGTCAAGCCCGGCGATACGGTTGTGCTCAAGGGCACGGATGAATACAAAAACGGGGCTGCTATTGTTGCCCGGGCGGCAAGCGAAGAAGACCTGAATAAGGCCAGGAATCAGACGGCGGGAGGCGGTGAGTGATGAGATGGATCTGGCTCATTGCTGTGTTTTTACTTCCCTCGCTGCAACCATGTTTCGCTCAGACGGCGGGACCGCGCACCGTTGGTGATGGCACGCTGTTTCTCTACAGTCCGGGTCGGTCCGAGGGTTATGGTATCTACAGCGGCGACATCGGCGGCGGTGAAATCGGCACACCTCTATACAGCAGGCATCATCGCCTCGGGGAGTCGACCGGCATTGGCTCGTCGACCTTGCAGACGACTTCCGCAACCAGTGAGAGCATGCCTTCCATGGTTAGTAGTTTTGCTCCGGTGACAGGGCAGGCGGGACTGGCCCGGCCAAATTTACCTTCAGCCTCGACGCTCTCGGGCAGCCCTGCCCTGAGCGGATTTACAGTCAGTCCATCAACCGGCCTGGGCGGCGGTCTCTACAACGGCTTATTTACCGGCAGCGGTCTGACCTCCGGTTATGCCGAGTCCGCCAGTCCATTTTCCGGTCAGGTGAGCCGGTCGACTTCGCTCTTTCAGGACCTGGATGCCGTGCCTTCTTTTTCGCGGCATCGCAGTACTCATTCGGTTTTGCCATTGTCCGGAGCCGAGGACAGCTCGGTTATGAAAAAGGTCGAGCCGCAGTTTTAGCTGCGGTATCATTGACTACTGGCTTTCTACTAAGGATACTTCCGGTGCGTCGATGTTTTTATAGTTGCGGCACCGCTTTACCTGCCGCCGCCTGTGCGGCTATTCAGCTTTTTGCCTTTCCTCTTATACAGCAGGCCCTGGCCGCCGACAGCTTCGAGACCCTGCTGCAAAAAGCCGAGGTTGATTGTCAAACCATACCTACTATGGACCGTGCTTTGAGATACGCCGACCGCGCTCTGGCGATGCGGCCGCATAATCCCGAGGCACTTGTAATTAAGGCTCATGTATTGCAACACATGCAGGAGAGCGAGCAGGCTCTGCCTTATTGTCTGGAGGCAATTCGCTTGAAGCCCGACCGCGCCGCTGCCTGGCAGGTCAAAGCGGACATTCTGCATGACATGCACAGAGACGAGGAAGCTCTTGTTGCCATTGATACGTGTTTGAAGTTGCAGGACAGCTCAAGCGCCCAGTGTAACCGGGCAAAGATTTTGAACAGTCTCGGTCGCTTCAGTGAGGCGGAAAAATGCCTCGATGCCCTGCTGGCCGCCCACGATGATCCCTTTCAGCGTCAGATCCGCATAAATACCTGCATGAGACTGGGCAAGTGGGACAAAATAATTGCCGATGCCACCATGTTATTGAAGGCCAACGAAAAGGCACCACTTTCGTATGCCAATTACACAGTTTTGATTCAGCGCGGCCAGGCCTATCTGAAAATCAATCAAAGGGCCAGAGCGATTGCTGATTTTCAGCGGGCCGAGCGCGCTTTTGCAGATAAGCGCGAAGCTCATCAAAATTTATTGGATATCTATAAGGCCACGGGCAATAAGGCAGGAGCAGCCGAGGAACAGGCATTCCTCGATAAACTCGACGGCGATATCAAGCCTTTTCGCTAGGCCACTTACTGCTGACTGAGCAGCTCCATGGCACGCTTGGAGCTGGGCAATTCCTGCCAGACTTTGCGCACTTCGTTGTCGTAGAGTAGATTTTCCAGCGACATGACGGCAACGCCGACGTCGATGCCGACTACATCTCTGCTCACCCAGTTTTTGTCCAGGTTGACATTGCTGTAGCCATAGTGGCCGTGAATTTTTGGTGATTTGAGCGCTTCAGCTTCGTGGACATTTTTCAGGACCCAAGCCGGAGCAATGTCAACAGCACCCAGGGTGGCCATGATATGTGCGGTGCCGTCGAGATCGTTATCAGGTGCGTAGGCGCGGTAGGCATCGGTTGTCTGACCGGCATTGGGCGGGCCGTCTCCGGCGGATAGACCCCAGAAGCGCTGGTAGGTTTTGAATTTATTGGCCAGGTCGCGGCAGGCGTCATAGTTGGCTTTGATGCCGCGCGCCCCTTCCTCCGCCAGATTGATGTTGCCGCCGTAGGCATTGAGGTCGGTCAATTCATTGCTATATTCAAATACAAAGAGTCCCAGATCACCGCTGGCGATGGTCTGGCCGGCGACCTGCTTGTTGTAGAGTTTGAGATTTTTCCAGGCTGATGGTGGCAGGGCGTGATCCTTTGCGCCGATAGCCAGGAAGTACATGAACGCTACTTCGCCATTGACCCGGTCCCATTGTGATTTGAAACGACCGCCTTTATCGTTTAGGCCCATACACAGTACAGGCGCACCGCTTGTGGTGTCTTTGTCGGCCCAGTAATTCCAGTCGACCCGGTCGTACAGTTCGTTGGCCAGGTGCTTGAGCTCGTCGTCCTTGAGGTATTGCGCCGCCCAGAGGCCGCCGGCGATAAGCCAGGCGGAGTCAATGGTGCTGGCCATATCCGAGCCTGTCCATTTCATCGTCGACCCTTCAAAGAAATGCGGCACCATGCCGTGATCCTGGGGCAGTAATCTGGCCATTAGCAGAGTCTTTTTTACCCGGGCGATCGCGTCTTCACGACTGATGATTTTATGGTTGGGACTGGAGGCAAGCGCTATGGCTATCAGACCCATGCCCGTGCCCGAGACACTGCACGGGTGCTCTTTGGCAGCGGCCATTTCGGCTGCGCTGGCAAAGTTCATCTGTCGGTCAAGGATCAGTCCATTGTCGAGCTGGTTGTCCAGGAAATATTTGATCGCTTCGTTTTCCAGCTGCAGGAGCAGCTTCTTATCCGGGGCCTTGAGGCTGGAGGCGGCTGTTATTGCCTGGGGAGTGGCCGCCGCTTTTGCACCGGACTGTGTGACTGTCTGCGTGGCGGCGTATGCCCGCATCTGCGTGGGTGTATTTAAGAATCCTCCAAGCGCTCCACTCAGGGCCAGCGCCAGACTTAACATTGATACCGTGGTCCGTCTCGCTGTCGATATTTTTGAGCGCATAAAATCCTCTGGTCGCTTCCACATTGTCAATTTTAGACGGCCCTGTTATGAAATGAGAAGCCCTTCACAAGCCATTAGAGGGGTCCAATTAATTGTCATACTTGTCATGGTAAGATTTCGGCGCTGATTGTGCGGATGCTGATGTCAACAAACAAATCTACGGGCAAAAAGAAACGGTTTGCACTGGTGGCCCTCGCCGCTTGTGTGTTTCTGTGCGGCACACCATGTCTGGCCGATGATGACGCTTATCCTCATATAACCACTCTAGAAAAGGCTATTCTGGGCAAGGCCTATCCTGCCGATGATTTAACTGCGCGGCTTGCGCGCATGGAAGTTAAGGCCTTCGGTAAGGCGTCCACAGATAGCGATCTCAGTCAGCGCACCGACGATCTGGAAGATTATTCCCAGAAAACTTTGCATCAGAAGCCTTTTGGCGCGGGCTCGGCCTACGATGTGGAGCAGCGCGAAGCGGCGGGTGAAACTATACCCGATGCCGCCGGCGCCGCACCCAGCAGCCCACCGACTGAATATCCTCATATTACATCTCTGGAAAAGAGCATTCTCGACCAGACATTTCCCGGTCAGCCCCTGCCGGACAGGCTTGCGCGTATGGAGGAGAAGGCCTTCGGTAAGGCTTCCAGCGGGCAGGATCTGAGCGATCGCACCGACGCACTCGAGGGCTACGCCCAGAAAACTTTGCATAAAAAAGCATTTGCCCAGGAGCAGAAACAGGAAGCGGCCGCATACGGCGGTGTGCCTGTGGATGGCGCTGCCTCAGGTGGTGGATCCGCCGGCGGCAATGGCCAGTCCAAACTGCTCAATTTTGTCGGCAATTCGCTTCTGGGGATGGCCGGGGGAGCGCTGATGCCAGGCTTTGGCGGTGTGCGTATGCGACCGCGCATGCCCCAGGATGGAGGACAGGCTCAGGCGCAACCGGCAGTGGAGGTGCGTCCCGATGATCCCGCCGTTAGTGGTGCGGAGCCACCGCCGGTAGGGGCAAAGATGCAGACCCAGGTAGGCTGGTGCGAAGTGCAATTGTTTGGTCACACTTTCCCTGCCATGCACCTCCCCGACAGGCTGAAGCAGATCAATACCGAACTCAATTATGCCCCCGGCAAATCTCCTATAGCCTTAATGGATGATGTAGGTGGACTGATCAAGGCTGTGCAGGCCAAGAAGAAGGGGGCTCCCAGGCCGACAATGTAGGCGCCTGGAACTTTCCTGCTTTCGGTCGGTCAATATCCCAGAGATAGAGGCGAAAGGTGTCTGCTTCGTCTCCGGGGGAATCGCATGTACAAATATTCGCAGGATAGTTTCAAGACTTGTGAGACATCAGCGCTCGATTACAAGATTCACTGCACCTATGCCGACGCCTGGGCGGGAGATGCCCTGCCGCTGGTTATGGTGCACGGCGCTCTGGTATCACGCCGGTACTTGATGCCCACGGCCGAACTCCTGGCTGGTGATCTGCGTGTCTATGTGCCGGATCTGGCCGGTCATGGCGGGAGCACCAAGGTCAAACATGCCCTGTCGGTCCGCGAACAGGCCGAAGTTTTATTCGACTGGATGACGAATATGGGTTTTTCCCGGGTCAATTTACTGGGACATTCATACGGCAGTGAAATAGTGGGAGAATTTGCTGCTCGTTATCCGCAAATGGTGAATAAGTTAGTGCTGGCATCGCCGGCGGCCGATCCCAACGTAAAGTCACTGGTTATGCAGTTTGGCCGCCTTTTTCTTGACGGCTTTCTGGAAAATCCTAAGATGCCCTTTGTCCTGCTGCGCGATCTCTTTGATATGGGTATCGGCAGGGCTTTTGAAACTGCCCACGAAATGATTGCGTATCAGTTGAGAGCCACTCTGCCTCGGATAAAGGCTCGTACTCTGGTTATACGAGGCTCCAGAGATTTTCTGGTTTCGCAAAAATGGGTGGAGGAAATAGCCGCCACGATTGCCGACTCTAAACTGGAAATTGTTGAGAACGGACCGCACAATATCAACTTTTCCACTCCGGAGAAATTTGCTCCGGCCCTGCTGGAATTTTTGAAATAGTCTATTTTTCGCACTCAATGTCGAGGGCTATTTTGAGCACATCGGGCAGACGCAATACCCCTACCAGAGTCTGACCATGCACCACGGGCAAGGCTTTGATTTTCTGGTTCAACATAAGTTGTGCCGCTTTCAGCATTGATGTTTCTTCCTGCACCACCGGCGGTGAGGAGCGCATCACTTCCGAAACCGACTGTTTCTTGATGTCATCGGTAAATTGTTTTTGTTCTTTGCCGCGCATGCCAAAGAAGTGAAAACCGCCATCACGCACATTGAGCATGTGCCTCAGCAAATCTTCCGAATGCACCGTGCCCAGAAGATTGCCCTGATCGTTCACGACGGGCAGTATCGCCCGGCCGTGATTGATCATCAACGGGATGATGTCGGCGACCGTATGACCTGGTTTAATTGTGATCGGCGTTTTGTCCATATATTCGGCTACGGTGTGGGTCTTCGCATCGGCCTGCAGTTGCATCGAGGCCGTTATTTGTTGCGTTGATTTTCCCCCATCTTGTTTGCCACGCGAAATTTTGACTGCCTCGACATCGTCGACGATAATCAGACCTTCTTGCATCATTTCTTGCAACTTGGGCAATACCGCCTGCACTTTCTCAACCGTATCGATGGCCCATATCACCTGCGGCATAGCGCTTGCCAGGTCGAGAATGGCTGTGGTGTGCACCATACCGTGGCTACCGAAGCCCGCTACCCCGGTCATGACCGTGGCACCGGAGATGCCTTCGATGCGCAGCTTTTCTATAAGGGCCGAAGACAGGCTGCCGCCGCCGTATTTGTCAGTCTCATCGATGAAAATCATCAGTCGCTGCATAGTTTCGCTAGTCGTCATAGCTGCTCCCGGGGTAATTGCATCTCTATATCTATAAAAGTCGTGCCAGATAAATGCCTGCGATCAGGCCTGCCATGCCCAGAATCACATTGCCGGCCATATTGACCAGGGCCAGGTCGAGCGTGCCGCCTTTGTACAATTGGGCTGTTTCATAGGCCAGGGAGCTGAAGGTGGTGAAGCCGCCGGCGAAGCCCGTTGTGAGCAGTAGCCTGGTATTGGGATCGAAGATGCCCGCTTTGTTGAGCGCCAGGGTGCCGATAAATCCCAGCCATAGACTGCCCGATACATTGACGAAAAGTGTGCCGTAGGGAAAAGTGGTGCCCAACCACATGGCCAGGAAATGGCTGGACAGGTAGCGGCAGACGCTGCCAACGCAGCCGCCCAGGGCTACGGCACCAATTTGGCTCAGGGGAGGGAAACTGCCCATCATAATTTGTAGTGCTCCCAAATTGACGATATAACCATACTATAAAGAGGCCCCCTGATGTTTGTCGTGCCTCTTGAATTGGGTTATGCTTCCGCAATGACAATCAAGCTCACGCACAAGGCGATAATTATAGTGGCTGTGCCGCTGGCCTTCGAGCTTGTCTTTGTCGGCTGGCTGGCCTTTTTGCTGCGCAACGCCGATGCCGAGGCCCTGGCTGCGGCCCGCTCGCGTGAGATGGTGGCCGGAGCCGCCACCTTGCTTAAACTTGTGCAGGAAGCCGGCATTACTCTCTATTCTTTTAAAAATACGGCTTCACCCGAACTGATCGATCTGTACCGCAGCTACCCCCCGAAACTGCGTGGGCAGATGGATATTCTTTATGGGCTGGCGCGCGGTCATGCCGATGAAATTGCCGAGCTCAACCAGATATCGGCTCTTGTCGATGAAGCCAATACACTGGGTGGCAATCTGGCCACCGGGATGGCCCGGGGTGAAAATTATGACAAGGGCGATAATTTACTGAGCGCTCGCACCGGTATTCTCAGCCTCACCAGTCGCTTGCAGCGTCATTTGCACGTCCTGGCCGATATCGAGCGCCGCTACGGCGGGCACAGTTTTGAAACGGAAGAGCGGGCCCGTAATCAGCTCTGGATGGCCCTGACTGTCGGTCTGCTTGTTAATTTGACTGTGGCTCTTGGTCTATTGGCTGCCTTCATCCGCACGGTATCCAGCCGCTTACAGGCACTGCTCGACAATATCGACAGACTGGCCGCCAATCAGCCTCTCAATCCACGCCTGAGCGGCGGAGATGAGCTGGCTTTACTGGACAGCACCTTTCACCGAATGGCCGATGCCCTTGAAGATGCCTCGGCCAAGGAGCGCGCCATTGCCGAGAATGCCCTGGACGCTATTGTTACCCTCGACGAGGACCTCAAACTTCTTTCGCTTAATCCCGCTACTCTGGCTGTTTTTGCCTTCTCTCGGGGGCAGCTGCTGGGGCGCCGTTTAGTTGATCTGGTGGTGGAGGAAGAAAAGCAAGCCGTGCGCCAGGCCTTTATGGATGCTAAGCAGCGGTCGGCGGAGGGTCTGACCACATTTGTCGAATGCCGCATGGTACGCAAAGACGGCCGCCCTGCGGAGATGCGCTGGTCAGTTAACTGGTCGGAAAAAGAGCGGACTTACTTTTGTGTCGGCCAGGATGTTTCGGAGCGTAAGCAGATCGAGCGGGTAAAGCAGGAATTTATTTCCATGATGAGCCACGACCTGCGCTCGCCACTAACCGCGGTGCAGGCCAGTTTGTCCATGCTTGTAGCCGGACTTGATGGACCGCTGCCGCCGCAGTCGACCAGGCGTCTGGTTGATTCGGAGCGCAACATCGACTATGTCATCAGTCTGATTAACAGTCTCATGGACGTCGAGCGCCTGGACCAGGACAATCTCACCGTCCATCGCGGTCGGACCAGTCTGGCCCAGATTATCGACCGCAGCCTGGATGCTGTCAGACCAATTGCCGAGCGGCAGCATGTAGAGCTCAAATCGGATTACAGGGACATGGATTTGATTGCCGACAATAACAGAATCATTCAAGTACTGATCAATCTTGTCTCCAACGCCCTCAAGTTTACTGAACCTGGTGGCACGGTCAGTGTCAGCGGCAGGTTTGACGGCAAAACCGATTTTGTGGAAATTGCGGTGACCGACACCGGGCGCGGCATCCCGCCGGAGAAGCTGAAGTCTATTTTTGGTCGCTACGAGCAGGTGGAAGAATCCGATGCCGCCGTCCAGGGTGGTGCGGGTCTTGGTCTGGCAATCTGTAAGCGCATAGTGGAAGAGCACGGCGGCTCAATTGGCGTGGAAAGTACCCCCGGACGGGGCAGCCGCTTCTGGTTTACACTGCCGACATAGGACCATGCAGCTACCGGTCGGTTATAATTTAGCGATGACTAAAATCCTGCTCGTTGAAGATGATAAGCAATTGGCCACGCAGACCCAGGAGTGGCTCAAGCACGAACACTATACCGTCGATGTGGCCCACGATGGTGCCGACGGCCTGCAGCTTTTTGAGCACAATGACTATGACCTGACCATTCTTGACTGGCAGCTTCCATCTATGAGCGGTATCGACCTTTGCAAGCGCATTCGCGCTACCAGGCCGGATGCCCTTGTTATGTTTCTCACCGGCAAAGTGGAGATTGATGATAAGGAGCTGGGTTTTGATACCGGTGCCGACGATTATTTGACCAAGCCCTTTCATTTGAAGGAGCTCTCGGCCCGCGTGCGCGCCCTGCTGCGCCGTATTGATACCACCCAGGCACCGGTATTGAAAGCGCACGATCTGGAGCTGGAGTCCGAATCTTTCAAGGCCACCAAGGCGGGCAAACCGCTCAATTTATTGCCTAAAGAATTTGTCCTGCTTGAGTTTTTTATGAAACATCCCAATCAGGTCTACAATGCCAGGGCCTTGCTCAAGGCGCTCTGGCCGGCGGATTCTGAAGCCGGAGAAGATACTGTGCGCACCCACATAAAAAATCTGCGCCGCAAAATCACGGCCGAAAGTGAAGAGTGCTGCATCGTCAATGTCTTTGGCGTCGGTTACAAACTGGAAGTCTGATTCGACTGAAATCTGCGAGCTAGATTTCTCTGATACTGCCGCGCTGTCCGAAGGTGCTCTTAAATCTGGCTATGTCTTCTTCGCTCCAGTTGGGCCGCGTAATCTGTAGCCAGGCGAAGGGTCTGTCTTTAAAGAGGTCGATCAAATCCGGCGTGAAGTTGTTGCCGCGCAATACCATGGTCGTCAAGGTCGGCATGGTCGCAAGCGGCTTTATGTCTTCAGTGGTGAGATTGCAATCGCTCAAGCTTATCCGCGTCAGGTTTTTGATCGAGGCCAGGGCCCTTATATCAGCGGCGGTCAGGCGGCAGTTGTTGAGCGACAGGTCGGTCATATTTTTGGAGTCTTTCAGTGCTTCAATCAGCGGTCCGACATCGCTGCCGCCGTTGAAATTCAAATTTTGCAATCGGGGCAGAATCTTACTTTCAGCCAGATCCTTACCGCTCAGTTTCTTCAGCTTGGCCGCCGATAGATTTGTTAACTTGGGCATTTCGTCCACGACTTTGAGACCTGCCGCGGTAATGTCGCTGCCGTCGACATTGAGTATGCCTATTTCGGTCAAATGATTGAGGAAGTGCAATTCATCGTCGGTGTCGGTTGCCGCCGGAGGAAGAATGACGGCTTGAATATCGCCTTTTGAAAATTTGCGATAAATCTTGGGGTGGACGCCGCAGATTTTGTCGGCTTCAAAAGTAGTGAGGCCGGCTACGGGGGCGGTCTTTGTGCCCATGCACTCGACGGTCAGGCGCTCCTTACCCGGCTGCTCGATAAATAAATTGCCCAGACTGACGCTGGTGGGAAAAACAAACGTCTTTATGCCGTTTGGCTGACCATCGTCTTTAAGAAAGGGTACTGAAATATCTTCCAGTTCTCTGTTTTCTGCGACAGTTGCCGGCGCCTGTTTTTCGCTCTGTATGCCGCCGTAATTGAGGGTATCAACGTGG
>JAFEAV010000009.1 GCA_018266215.1 Cyanobacteria bacterium SZAS LIN-3
CTGCTGGTAAACGGACCGGTCAGAACCACCAATGGAGCGGTCAGCATTATCGCTTCAGGCTCCTTCCTCTCGGTGCAAGATGACGTCCTGGCCGGTTCAACCTCGTCCAAGACGAAGGCCACCGTCTTGCTGGAAAACAGCAATAAGACATCAGGCTACATCAACATCCAAAACGCCAATATCGACACTCAGGGCCCTGGCGGAGGAGACGTAAATATCGCCATCGGTACCCCCTCGAAAGGATTCAATACTGTAAATCCGAATCCGGGGCCCATTGTCGTCCAAAAGCTTACAGCCAATGAGGTCTTCTTCGGCACACCGGGCGCGGTGGATCCTACCTCCGACGGCACATTGACCGTCAAAGGACGCAACATAATATTTACGTCCAATCTGGCCAATTCCATTTTCTTCACCAATACCAAAATCACAGCTGACCCTCCCGTCGGCGCCGCCAACGCAGCACCGGTCGTTGCTATCGCCTCGCCGGTTATCGCAGCGACACCGGCCATCACTGTGACGCCGACATCGTCGTCCATAGCGACATCAAGTCTGCCTGCCGTTCATCAGATTTCCGCCCCAGCTTCGGTATCACTGGCAGCGCTGACTGACCTCGGCGCTATGAGCCAGGCCACTAACTATCTGCGCAGTCAAGCTGCTTACAGAATGATTAGCGAAACAGAAATGGATGGGGGCGAAGTGCCGGTAGCACTTATCCACGGCGGCAACATCAGCATCAGCGATGCTGCAACTGCAAGCGCTGCCGAGCTGACAGACAACGAAAAGTCCTCCAAGACACTTTCCCGCGGCTCGGTCCTGGTCATGCCTACCACCGACACTACGATTCACACTCAATTTGGCGATGTAGCGATAGCGGCAAAATCAGTCGCGCTGGTTATTGCGGTAAGAGACGGACTGGCGGTCTTCAACATCGACGATCGGAAGTCTGATGCTGTGACAATCACATCCGCCGGCAAAAAGCTGTCCGTACAACCGGGCACGAGCGCATTCATCGCCTCCGAAGCGGTGCGCTCGTACGAGCACGTTAATCCGGCGCAGCTAATCAGTCACCGTCGGATGTACGAGCAAAGGCTGGGCAACGGCATGAAGGCGTTCCGTTCGGAAATTGCCTTGCCGACAGTCTTCTCGGCCTTGAAACCGCTGAGAGCAATGGTACAGTCGCAAGACAAAGAGACCCGTGATATGGCTGAGCATCTACTCAAGACGACATCGATCTTGATGCAGTTGCAGAGTGGCGGCGAAGACTTCAAACGCATCCTCAAGCCGCAGCTGACAGCCTACGCCCAGAAGTAGCTCTTACGCCCCCGCCCATTGCAACGGGGCAGGAAGGGTTGCCGCCGCATACTCCAAATGCAAAACACGTCGGTGCGCGGGAGACTGCGATACCGACGAACTGTGTAATATCAGAGGTCGCATGGCGATAATGTCCTCAAAATCATTCGAGTTCATCAGAAAACAGCCTCTCAAGTCTCTTCTGATAGTTATTGAGAAAATCTCGCGTTATTGCGAAGTGCTCAGTTTGTTCGTATTTGACCTCATAGAGACCATCGCTGTCAAAAATCAAAATCTTCGCCCGGGGATAGGCCAACAATATGGGTGAATGCGTAGCGATAATAAATTGCGATCCATCCTCAACGAGATCGTTGATGCGCACAAGCGCAGCAAGTTGCCGCGCCGGAGATAATGCGGCTTCAGGCTCGTCGAGCAAGTAGAGCCCCTTGCCCTTAAACTTATGCAGGAGCGTCGCCATAAAAGACTCACCGTGCGATTGGTTGTGCAAGGAGCGACCACCATATCCCTGCAGATAACCGTAGTAATCCATGGCTGTAGCCACATTGTAAAAGCTCTCAGCTCGAAGAAAATAACCATCCTTAGGGTGTTCATAGCTCTTCTTTGGCTTGATATATTCATGCAAGCCAGACAGGCCACCGGCATCCGACAGGTCAAGGTTTTTGGTGCCGCCCTGCGCACTAAAGCCCATCACCAGAGCGATAGCCTCCAATACAGTGGACTTGCCTGAACCGTTCTCGCCCACAAAGAAGGTCACATCTTCGTGAAAAGTCAGATTATCTAGATTAGCGACGGCGGGAATTGAAAACGGATATGACTCACAGTCATATCCATCTTTGAGGTGGATGGAACGCAGATAAGGCTTTGCTTTTAACATTAAACGTCCCGCAGCAGCAATCCTCACCATATTCTACGACATTGATGCCTTCTGCCCCCACCTCCCTGGCCGGATCGCTGGACCCCTGATAAGATGGCCCATTATGGTGGTAACGATAGATGAGTTCTAATTCCAGCATCGAATGGACCGACGCAACCTGGAATCCAATTACGGGTTGCACTAAGATCAGCCCGGGTTGCGCCAATTGCTACGCGGAAACTTTCGCAGAGCGTTTCCGTGGGGTGCCGAATCACCCTTACGAACAGGGCTTCGATCTGAAACTCTGGCCGAACAGGCTGGCCCTGCCCCAGACCTGGAAAAAATCGAAGCGCATCTTTGTCAACTCCATGAGCGATTTATTTCATAAAGACGTGCCGGAAGAATACATATTCAAGGTCTTCCAGGTAATGAACGAGGTCGACAGGCATCAGTACCAGGTTTTGACCAAACGAGCAGAGCGACTGGCCGAGCTCAGCGACCGACTGACCTGGGGCAAAAACATCTGGATGGGTGTCAGCGTAGAAAATGCCGACCACACATCACGCATCGATTGTCTCAGACGCACGAATGCCGCGGTCAAATTCCTGTCCGTAGAACCGCTGCTTGGGCCGATCCCGTCGATGAATCTCAATGGCATAGACTGGGTCATTGTAGGCGGCGAATCCGGACATCGGGCACGGCCGGTCTGCGAAGAGTGGATAATTGAAATCCGGGATCAATGCCAGGCCGCAGGGGTGCCGTTCTTTTTCAAACAATGGGGCGGCCGCAACAAGAAAAAGGCCGGTCGCATTTTGCAGGGCCGCACCTGGGATGACATGCCGGCTACAAATGTTTCGCCTGAACATTGCCCCACTTAGAATTCAAATAATCAACGACCAGCTTCCTATGGCATCCCGCGGCCGTTTCCTCGCTGCAGAGAAGCACGGAGCGTTTCTCAAAAAGCTTCGGTGAAATTTTATTCTCGATCTCACGCGCCTTCATCAAAGCCAAGAACTGTTTTTCAAAATCAGCGAAAGAGCCTTTTGACTTTTTGTACTGATCGAGCAAATCCTGCGTGGGTGCAAGCATGGGCTCATGAATGTATTCGGCATTGCAGATAGTTTGCAAGAAATAGGCCAGGTCATCGCGCTTACTGAAGCCGGCAAGTTGCGAGACATTGTTTAGACGAATATCGACCAGCTGCTCGATTGAGACAGACTTGAGCAATTCGAAAAACTGTTCGGCGCTCTTTTTAGTGAACCCTATCGTGAATACTTCCATGCCGCACCTGACTTGACTACCTGCAATTCCCAGGCTAAAGTACAATAATACTCCTCTTCACAAGGGCGCGCTGCCATGGTTTTCCTCAGTAGAAAACATAGTCTTTTCCCCTACCTGGCCGTAGACGACGCGGTGCGGGCGTAGTCGACTGGGTGCGCCCGCGTAAAACACTAATCTCAGGTCCAGCTCGCTGCGGACTATTTTCAAGCACCACATATAGTGGCGCACCTCGTCGTGCGTCGAAGGCCAGGAAATACAAATGAACATTTCAATAAAAACTCTTGTCAAAGACACCACTGCTGACTTCATCTGCTACAGAGACGGCGACCTCTGGTACAGAGTGACGGGCGAGGGTTTTACATTTGAATTCCCCGTCCCGGTCTCGGATACCGGCAACGGCATATTCCCAGCGCAGATAAAGGCCATAACTTTGCTGCGATGGATACGCAAACATCTCGAAAATGCGGACAAGCCAAGCTGCTAAAATGCTTCCGGAAACAGGGCGGCAATACGTACCCAGAGGTAAGCAATGGTAACAATCGACAGTCTGCCACTCTGGGCACTCTTCTGGGGCGTTTTCCTCATCTCCCTGGCCTGGGCCGAGGGTGGCTACCGCCTGGGTCACTGGCGTGCCAAGAAAGGTTCAACAGAGCCAGCTGCCCCGCTAGGGACCATTGTCGCCTCGATTCTCGGTCTGCTGGCTTTCATGCTGGCCTTCACTTTCAATGTCGCCGTCACCCGCTTCGACGACAGACGGGCGGCAGTCCTGCAGGAGGCAAACGACATAGGCACCACCTATCTGCGAGCGGAATTTTTTGACGAACCGCAGAAGGAGCAAATCAAAAAGCTGTTGCGCGAATACGTCCAGTTGCGTTCCCATGGACTGACGTCCTCGAAGACTGCGCAGGAAGTAATAGCAAAATCAGTGGCGATCCAAAACCAGCTCTGGCCGATAGCTGCACAACTGGCGAGAGAGAACAAAACATCGCCCACAACGGCGCTGTTTATCAGCTCGCTCAATGACGTCATTGATATGCACAGCAAGCGGGTCACCCTGGGGCTCCACGCGCGGGTGCCGGCCTCGGTCTGGATCGTTTTGCTGGCGGTCTCAGTCCTGTCCATGCTCAGTGTTGGCTATTATTGCGGCATCACCGGCAACAGAAGCTGGGCCGAAACAATGATCATGATTGCCACATTCGCCCTTGTGATACTGCTCGTAGCCGACCTCGACCGCCCCTACGAAGGGCTGATTAAAACCAATCAACAACCAATGATTGATCTGAACAAGCAACTGGGTCCGCCGTAACTACTCACTGTCGGGTATCGGCACTCCATCAGGTAAGGTCGGCCCAGATCTATGGCGCCGCCCTGCCGGATCGACAGATGCCGGAGTTGGAATCGGCACAGCGCCAACACCACTTTCAGTCATAACAACTGGTTTCAATAATCCCAGCCTGGCATGAAACAGGTGGTCGATTGAAACCATTCTGGTCGAGCCCCTCTTGCCACCGGCGAGCCGCTCCCACCGATGGTAGACAATGTACCAGTTCTGGTCGACGGCATTGAAAAAAAAGGAATGGTGCCCAGGCCCGATCGAAGTCTTGTCGCCTTGCAAAATTTTCCCACGATATGTCCATGGGCCGGTGGGTGAGTCCGCCGTTGAATAGCAAACACCATAAGAATCATCACTCCATCGCCCGTGACTATACGATAAATAGTACCGGCCATTGAAATAGTGCATGAATGCACCTTCAGTAAAATTGACCGGATTGTCGACGGGCAACTGACTTTTTATGGATACAAGATCCGCGTTCAATTCATAAACGTGGAGAGTGCTACCGGCACTGCCACCACAATAGAGAAAGACACGCTTCGACTGCGGGTCGCGAAACACCATTGCGTCGATGGCCTCAAATCCATCGCCGCCAGTGATGAGCGGACGACCACTATCAATAAATCGCCCATTGGGCGATTGCCCGAGCGCAACGCCTATGCGACTCGGCGTTTTGCCCTGAGGGCCAACCGAATAGTATAGATACCAAACGTCCCCCTCATGAAAAATGCCAGGCGCCCACAGACCATGATTCTTTTCACCGTCGTCATTGAGCCATTTGATATCAGACAAACAAAGAATCGGTCGGCTCTTTGACCACTGAAGAAGGTCGCGAGACTCATACGCGTACAAACACTCATCGGTGGTCCCGTCGGCGGCGGTTGGAAAAATCCAGTACTTTTGCGAGT
Source organism: Cyanobacteria bacterium SZAS LIN-3 (assembly GCA_018266215.1). Classification (GTDB taxonomy): domain Bacteria; phylum Cyanobacteriota; class Vampirovibrionia; order Obscuribacterales; family Obscuribacteraceae; genus REEB67. The sequence goes on from JAFEAV010000009.1 coordinate 5,687, forward strand.
CCTCAATCACGGCAGGATCGGCGCCGGGGAAGAGCGTATTGGCCGAGACCGGGCAGGCGACAGAGCTATTGAGTGTCAGAACCAAAAGAATCGCTAGAAAAAGTTTCAAAACAGGGGACCTAAACAAAGGCGGCTCAGATTACCCAGCAAAAATAGCGCGGGCAGAGTCACGCTGCTTCCTGACAGCCATAAATACCGGGAAAATAATAGGATTCTCAGCTTCGGGAGCCGATTCAGGCCCGCGGCTGGCCAGACCCTGTACAATTACACAAGCCTCCTTGAAACCCGCAGGGGTGCCCAGACTCAATCGGAATCTCCATGACCAAGACGCCCATAACGCCAGGCGAAACGGATGGTGCAGACAGCACCAACAAAGTACGGCGCCGCGTTTCAAAAAGCGTGGCGGTGCAGATCTGTCTTGCGCTGGCCGCCTTGAGTTTGATCGCCATTTTTTTCCCCGGGCACATGGATTCGGCCGACGCAGTGCAACCGGAGCTCCGGCATTACGTAGCTAAAGTTGCGTCCTTCCTTGCGTCCAATCGCAAACCACAGATTGTCATTCTGGGTTCGTCGCTGATGTTGTATCCGGCCACGCTCTGCGATCTGCAGATGGAAGGTAAAAAACCGGTAGATCTCGATTGGTATGCGGCTATCTTTATGCCTGAGTATATGGAGGCTAAATATTTCCAGCAGCAGCTCAAGACGCAGTGCGACAAGACCTGCGACATAGTCAATCTTGGCGTGGCATCGTCGCTCATGTCCGACCATTGCATGCTGCTTGAAGCAATCACCGCAGCAAACAAAAATCCGCAGTTGATAGTTTGTGGTGTCGCTCCGCGTGATTTTCTGGACAATAACCAGCCGGATTTTCGTCTCACACCTGTGCACAAATTATTGTCGGACATTCGACCCGAACTTTTCACATCGAGTGAGTCCCGGCCTCCCGAGTCATTTCTAGACCGCAAAGTGCTGCAAATCAAGCGAGCCGTTTCCTGTCTGCGCATTCAGGCCATCGACCTGTTCTGTCAAATAACCGGCCGACCGGCAAACGACAATGCTTCCAAAATGGTGCCCGGAGTGGCACAGTTCCCTCCTAGCAAAGAGAAGGATCTGGTCGTATACAAGAAGGTCTATACGCCAATCAATCAAGAACGATTCGTGCAACAAAGCGACTATTTAGAACGACTCCTGCAAGACGCGAAAAAACAAAATATCCAGGTTGTATTAATCAGCATGCCCATTACACCGGATAACGCGCACCTTTTGCCGCCGGAAACGATGGAAAAATACAATCAGACAATTAAGGAAATGGCCACCAAATACCAGGCGCACCTTCTTGATCTGCAGCAATCAAGCGCATACGATGCCGGCGATTTCATCGACTCATGCCACCTCAACGCCAGCGGCGGCGCAAAGTTTTACAAACAACTGGTGAATACAATCTGCCAGTCAGGTCTGCTAGTACAGCCGCATTGAGCGCTCATCCGTCGCGCTCAGGAGCGGCTTCAGCGGAGTCAGCTTCAACAATAAATTACGCACCAGTACTTTGCGTTTTATCGCTTGCTTCTGATGAAGCACCAGTAAATCAGGATGAAACGGGCATACAGTTACAGTCGCCTTGAGGTCTTGCAGGCCGGCAAAATCAGCGGGTATGCAGTCGGAGAAATAGACTCGCATCCAGTCCTTTCCAGTCTTTACTTCCGCCGGTTGCCAGAGCGATGTCCACCTTTTGATAGCACCCTGACTGTCCTTGCCTTGAAACTCAAGGCCAACAAGGGCGCTGCCGCCAGACTTCGGGGCAGCCAGTTCACAGCTAAATTCAAAATCTATCGGCCGACGAGCAAGTTTGGGATCCGCTGGCGGGGACAACTTGATGTCACTGGAAGCCACCTGCATCCCGGCGATATCGCCACCGACAATCTCGCGCTCGGGAGCAATCGATAGGACCGTACTGGGCGGCTCCTCGGGCGCGAAGCTCAAGCCCTGCTGGCTGGCATCTGCACCACCGCCGGCCAGAGTCAGCAAGCGTATGCGATACTGGCCCGACTGCTTGCCCGGATCGCTTGAGAGATCATCGTCCGTCCAGACGTGGTCATCCTGCCCACTGCGGCATGAGGAGCGCACCTTCGCCGTGTCCATGGCTTCGTAGATACGCGCATCGTAGTGGTCATAAGTACAAAAAGTCTTTGTCCAGGAAGCCAATTGCAGTGAAGGCAAAAATGCTCTAGCCGAATCAGAGACACCATAGTCACCATATACGGTGAGCGGTGCGCTGTCGGCCGGTGAAATCATCACAGTGTTTCTCGCGCCATATTTCAAGAGCGAGGGCGGCACCGGCAGCACCCACCATTGCCTGTATGAATAGAGCGACACACCCATGGCTTTTTCCTGCAAGGTCAGCACATCAATAAAATCCATGTTCGGACGGAGCTGCAGCCAGGGCAGGGGGACGGCTTCAAATTTCACACCATTAAGCGAAACGGCCAGGGGTGCGGGGCTGCCCTGGTCGATATCAAGCAAAATATAGGCTGTGCCGCCAGGCTTGTCGCCCTGGTTTGCGGCCGGCAAAACAATTTCCTGCCTGACCAGTTGATCCGGCGATGTCAAAGTCGCCTTCCACTCGCGCATCTCCGGATTGCCGGTAATGCAGACGACTTTCAAACCAGCAAGAACTACAAAGGCTACGGCGAGCAGCAGAGAAAATGCACGGGAACCAAACTCACTTTTGCGCAATATGGCATTGAGCAAGAGAAAGGCAAGAAGAAGCAAAATCAAACTTATCGCGGGAGCGGCAAGCGATACGGCTGCATCCCCAGCGACAGAAGCACACCAGGCGATAACGGAGCTATCCATTTGCAAAGCAACAACAGTGGCAACCAACACGGCCAGACATCCGGCAAGGGCTTTAGGCTTTGCAGACAACTGAGCCAGCAGGTAACCGGCAAGCATAAAAATGACGGGCATCGCCGTCATCGTGTAGCGCGATATCGGCTCAAAAGCCAGGTACAGACTCTGTACCGCCAGCACTGCCACGCCATAGCTAACAGCTGCATCCATTTCCTTCAGGGTTTCGCGTTTGGTAATGAGCAAAAGCAAACCAATCGCCGCCAGGCCAAGCAAGACCTGGTGAAACACCTCCTGCGCCCTGACCGGAATGCCAAACAAAGAATACTGAAATTCATTCCAGACGCCGGACCACAAGCGCGGAATTTTGCGCAACTCCATCGACAAGAATCGCCCGGGCTCGGCAGTGGCCTGACTCATAATTTGCTTCACCGCAGCCGGGACTGTTTCGGGGATATCCTCAGGAAATGGGTAGGCCCGCCAGCCGTCGCGGTGCAATTGATTACCCAGATACAAATTAAAAGCCGGGACACGATTGACGAACAGAGTAAATTTCCCCGTCGCCTGATGAGTAAATGCAAGCCAGGGGAGAAACACCAGAGCGAGGCCAACAAAGAGAGGCAGCAGTGGCTTCAGAAGTGACAGTTCAAGCCTCTTCTCTTTTTGTCTCTGCCAGAAACGCAAAATCAACAGCAAGGCAGCAAACACAAATGGCAGGGATACAAACGGAGGTCTCGTCAAGGTCAGGACACCGGTGACGATACCAAGGACAATCATCAACGGCGGGCGAGAATACACAGCCGCCGTGCCACGCGAAAATGCCGCCAGCACAAGCCAGGACCAGAGAGCGAGAACGAAACAACCGAAGGGTTCGGCGTAGCAGGACTGAGTGTTTATTATAGACGCGGGATAAATAGCAAAGAGCGCGCCGGCAAGTACCGCGGCTTTGCGACCGAAGGCGCGGCATGTGCCCAGAAACACAAACAAGCAGGTGAGCGAATCGACAAAGGCATTGACCAGTGACATCGGCACGGCCTTGCTGTCGAACAAAAGCGATCCCGGAGCCAGCCCCACAAGCCACTGCATCACAGCCAGATAGTTCGGGAACGTCGGGCCATCAACCATCAACCGGTCGGCCACGGCAATCGAGCGCATTGCCACCATGCCGTTAGGACTGGCGGGCGGCAGCTCACTGAGGAAATTGAGATGTCCAGCCGACAGCGCCGTGCACACAAACTCACGTAGCTTGCTGGCACCGGCCAGGAAGCAGTAGCCGTCACCGAACTGGATCAATAAATGATCAAGCGAAAAAATGTATATACAGCGCAGACCGAAAGCCAGGACGCAGATCGCGACTGCCCAACAAGCTGTAGGTAACGGCATAAAGTCTCTTAGTAATTACGGATGCGAGTTTAGCAAGATTGTCAGGCGCCTTAATGAGCGCTACATAATTAAGCGAGGGAACGTGCATTGACAAAACAGCCCATCCCCGCTTATATTAAACCACAGAGTTAATTAACCGATTGGTATAATACATGCAGGACAGCCTCAGCCAGACTTTTGCCGCTCTCGCTGACCCCACCAGACGGGCCATCTTGACGCAACTATCGAAAGGCGAGGCAAATGTTTCGGACCTGGCGCAACCATTTCTCACAGAGATGAGCTTGCCTGCGGTGACGAAGCATCTAAAGGTACTGGAAAAAGCCGGCCTGATAACAAAGAGCCGCGATGCGCAGTGGCGCCCCTGCAAACTAAATGCCGAAGGTTTACGCGACGTGGCCGACTGGATGGACCAATATCGACAGTTCTGGGAAGAAAGTCTCGATCGATTGGACGAATATCTAATGACGCTGACAAAAGAAGAAAAATCCAAAAAGAAAGGAAAGAAACATGGCCACAAAAACTAAATCGAACGAGATCAGAATCATTCGCATTTATGATGCTCCGGTCAAAATGGTCTGGGAGGCATGGACAGACCCGGAGAAGGTCTCGAAATGGTGGGGACCGCGCGGCTTTACTCTCACTCATCACAGCAAAGATTTAAGACCAGGTGGCCACTGGCACTACACAATGCACGGTCCCGACGGCGTCGATTATCCAAACAAGACCTTTTATCACGAAGTTGAAGAGTACGCGAAGCTCGTCTACGACCACGGCGGCAACGACGAGCAGGCTCCACTTTTTCGAGTCACAGCGCTCTTTTCCGAGACCCAGGGCAAAACGAAGCTGGATATGACGATGACTCTGGCGACGCCGGAAGCGGCCGAGGAAACTCGCAAATTCATCAAAAAAGCCGGCGGCAATTCCACCTGGGATCGTCTGGCGGAGTACCTCACAAAAGAGTCCTGCGGCGAAGAACAATTTGTCATCAATCGCACATTTGAAGCGCCACTCGATTTTATGTTTGAAGTATTTATCGATCCGGCCAGGCTTTCACAGTGGTCGCCACCGACTGGATTCACGATGGAGTTTATCAGAGCTGATATCAGACCTGGTGGCAGCAGCTTTTACCTGATGACCAATGGCAAGGACATAAAGATGTACGGCCGCTGCGAATATCTAGCGATTGAAAAACCGGATCACATACAGTACACCCAACAATTTTGCGATGAGAACGAAAAAGTCACGCGTCATCCAATGGCACCAACATGGCCGGAAACAATGCTGACGACAATCAAGCTCAGCGAAGAAGAACCGGGTCTGACGCGCGTCACTCTCACCTGGAAGCCATACGGCAAGACGACAGCCGAAGAAGTCGAGACCTTTGTCAAAGGCAGAGCTGGCATGACTCAGGGCTGGACCGGATCCTTCGATAAGATGGAAGAATATCTGGAGAAAGTTAGCGCAAAATAGGCCCCAAATTTTTATATCCATAAATCCTTAGACTCATCCCTTCGGACGACGTCGCAACCACCAAATTGTCGATATCTTTGAAGAAATGGCATGAGGAGCATTGATATGGAATATGTAAAAATTGCGGCGGTCGCGGATATCCCGCCCGGCAAGATGAAGTCCTTCAAAGCCGCGGGGGCGGATGTTCTGGTCGTCAACGTCGACGGAGCTTTCCACGCAATCGGCAACAAATGCCCGCACGCCCATTTCCCACTCAGCATGGGCAAAGTGCAGGGTTGCGTGGTCACCTGTCCGCTGCACCAGGCACGCTTCAACGTGGAAACAGGCGTCAACATCGAAGATGCCAAAATTCTATTTTTCAAGACCAAGCCGAAGGACGCAAAGTGCTATCCGGTTAAGGTGGAAAACGAGAACATTTTCGTCGGTGTCGCCGATACACGGGCACACTAGCCAAAAATAACTTCCAGACAACCCTTGACGGTTATAATTTTGTACCCGTCAAAGAGTCAGTCCCATGGAAACCGCCGCCAAGCCAATCGTCATCTTCACAGACGGAGCCTGCTCCGGCAACCCCGGTCCGGGCGGCTGGGCCTGCATTGTCGCCCTGCCCGACGGCACCGTGCACGAAATGGGCGGCGACAACCGCGAAACAACCAATAACCGCATGGAGCTGGCAGCCACGATTCGCGGACTGACCCTGGTTGAAGCCGGGCGGAATAATCCTATCTTTCTATATACCGACTCAAAATATGTAATCCAGGGCATCACCCAATGGATATTTGGCTGGCGGTCCCGCGGCTGGAAAAGCGCTGAGGGCAAAGACGTCGCCAATCGGGACCTGTGGGAAGAACTGCTGCGTCAGACCATGCGCGTAAAGCCGGCGGTTATCGACTGGAAATATGTGCGCGGCCATTCGGGCTATGCCGGCAACGAAAGATGCGACGAGATTGCAGTGTCGTTTTCCAAGGGCAAGCCGGAAAAACTCTATGTCGGCCCACTTGACGGATACTTTGTCGACCTCACTCATTTGCCCGTCGAAGAACCACTGCCTGAAACCAAAAGCACAGGCTCCCGCAGCAGCAGCAGCACCAAAAGTGGTGGCAGTTACGGCTCCAAAGCTGCGTCTTCAGGACCGGTAACTTATTTGAGCTATCACAATGGCGTATTGCAAAGACACGCCAGCTGGTCCGAATGCGAAAGGCGCGTCAAAGGGCAGTCCAACGCCAAATTTAAAAAAGTGAAATCCCCGCAAGAAGAGCGCGAAGTACTGGCAAGCTGGGGTCTTGATAGCAAGGCCTAGCTAAATCCAGTCGTTTATTGCCCCAATCATTCCTAAGAAGCATTCGCAAGCGGAAGCAAAGCGCGCATACTAGGAGTAATCAGAAATGCAAGTATGCGGGGCAAGATCATGACCAGACGTGCGGCAACTATTGAAAAACCGACACCTCAGGTATCGGCCCAAACAACGGCAGCTGGAGCAACGCGGGCAGAGCGCAAAGCTGTGGGCAAGTCTCTGCGGAGCAAGTGCCCTCTGGAATCGCACGCAAAAGTCCACCTGCCGTCGACGGGACGAGACGTCATCGACATAATAGAAAAATCAAACGATGGCAGAATCCCAGAGCTGGTGCCAATAAGATACTCGCGTATGCTGGAATCACCGTTCACATTTTTCCGCGGCAGCGCCGCCCTCATGGCTGCGGACCTGGCGCCCACACCTTCATCCGGCTTAATTGTCCAGGCCTGCGGCGATTGCCATATCCAAAATTTTGGCGTCTTTGCCACGCCCGAGCGCAACATCATTGTAGACATCAACGACTTTGATGAGACCCTGCCAGCGCCATGGGAATGGGACATCAAAAGACTGGCGACCAGTTTGATCCTGGCGGCGGACGCCAATGATTTTGATCTGGAAATAGGACAGGAAGCCGCGCGGCGCATGGCGAAACGCTACCGCGAACGCATGGAAGAACTCTCAAAAATGACGGTGCTCGACGTATGGTACTCGAAAATCGGGTACGAGCGCGTCCTGGAAGCGGCAAGCCCCACCAGCCAACAGCGCATCAAGCGCGCCTTGAAACTGGGGACGGCAAAATCTTCTCCCGAAATCATGATGGACAAACTTACAACTCTGGCAAACGGAAGACTGAGATTCCGCGACGTCCCGCCTCTCCTCTGCCACATGGAAGGTATCACAGCAGGCGACGTTGAGCGCGAGGCCTTCGAAGAATATCTCAAGACGCTGCCCGACGATCGTCGCATGATACTGGACAGATTTGAGATGGTGGACATAGCGAGAAAGGTTGTGGGTATAGGCAGCGTCGGCACCGTATGTGGTGTGATACTGCTGGCCAGCTCGGAACAGGACATACTGGTCCTGCAACTAAAAGAAGCGCGCCCGTCAGTACTCGAGCCCTATGCCGGAGCGTCAAAATACAAACACCACGGCCAGCGGGTCGTCAACGGACAGAAGGTCATGCAAGCTGCCAGCGACATGTTCCTGGGATGGCTCACGGGACCACGCAAACCCTACCGCCACTTTTTCATCAGACAGCTGCGCGATGTCAAAATCGGGGTCAATACAGCCCTCTGGGGCAAGAATGACTTCAAAATCATGCCCGAGCTGGCCGGAGAAATCCTGGCCAGGGCCCATGCGAGGTCCGGAGACGCGGCAGTCATGCGTGGCTATCTGGGCAAAGGCGATGCTTTCGAAGAAGCAATCACGTCCTATGCCACGGCCTACGCCAGGCAAACCAAGCGTGACTACGCTCAATTTTTAAAGGCCTGCAAATCCGGCAAACTTAAGGTTCAAGAACTGGGTTAGCGTGTTCAGCGACAGGATTTTGGGTATATTTGTCTAGCATGACAAATCCCTTTCCCAGACCTGAAGCTGAAGCGACCCGACCCGAACAGGGCACGGGGCAGTCGGATGCAGGTGCCATGGGCAAAGCCGGACAGGCGCTGAGCAGCCCGGCGGACGCCCGGCTGATTGCGGCCGGCCCGCCCGCCAGCGACAAGACTATGGCCAACTTCCCGGGCGAGCATACGCTCCTGGCGCAGATCGGCGCCCCGGCGGATAAAACCGCGCTGCCCAAAGGCCCTACTTTCCCCCTGAGCGGCCCCTACGACGCCGAAAAGCCCTACACCGGCGCTGACGGCAAACCGACAAAGCGCGGCGAGGACCTGCAAAAGGAAGCGAAAGACCTGGTGGATAAGGCCTCCAAACCTGACGGCAGCCTGAGCCTGCGCGACCACGGGAAAATCATGGAGAGCATCGCCAAACAGCCAGGGCTCTCGGAAGCCGACAAATGGTACATGTATCAGCAGGTCTGCAAGCTGGAGTCTAAAGGCCGCGACGCCGACGGCAGACTGATACCCGGTACCCATGAGCACAGAGTCTTATTTGATGCCGAAAAACCGACCGGGCTGCCCGAGTCCGGCAAGGGTGACGTGGTGCGGCACATAATCATCAATCCCACAAACGACGGCTATCACGGCGGCCTGGTCTACGGCAGCTCATCCTGGCGGGCCGGCTATCAAAAAGGCGAGGACGGTATCCAATTTCATGAGCGAGTGGAAAAACCGATTGTCAACTTCCTGCGCGGGCAGGGGTTTGGCTCAGACGCCGGGGACGAACAAGCTTCTTATCGCCAGCTGGAAGCGCTGCGCGCAATGCAAACCGGCGGCTTCAACGCATACAGCCGCGTCTGGAATGAGAAATTCGCCAAGTAAAAGCGCGCTCGCAAGACTGATGTAAAATCAGGTCCTCTGTAGTAATGTAGTGCAATGGATCGGCACTGGTGGCAGCAGCAGGAGAGAACGGCCGTGCGCGGGAAATGCCATGCCGGCTGGTTTCTAATACTCACAATCTTCGCGGTTAACACCTTCTCCTTCGGCTTTGTGCCTGCCGCGCGGGCAGCCGAAGCAAATCAAGCGGAAGCCGATCCCCGTCAAGAAATCAAACTCATCGATCGCGCCTTATTGCTGGAGTTGATCAAGCTCTCGCGCTTCAATATACAGTTTCACCAGGAAGCAAATCGGCACGAATACTGGCGCACACTTGAATATGCGGCGGGCAGAGAAACCGGCACAGCGGTGTCATTTGCGGGCAGTTTGATGGACCTGAAACAGCGCGTACGTGGACTCGATGATCCGGCGCATATATCCAGAAACGCGCTGAAAAATATTGTCATCACATCATTAGTGGGCAGCGCCATCAGCGGCTCATCATCAGGCATACAGCTGACGCGCAATCTGCACGTCATGGCCGTTGCCTGCAGAAAGGGCTACTCACCCACAGCATCGGTCGGCTATGTAAAAGAAATAGTGGCAAACACAAACGCCCTGTTTGAAAGGCGTGAGCGTCTCGCCGCCGCCGCTCCAAACGAAAGCATTCGCACAGTGCTGGAGCACGAAGACTTATTATTGCGCCGCATACGGCAGCAACTTCTCTTTGAATTCCGCAACTGGAGCTGTCACTCCAGAGGTCAGGCCTGGAGAGAAAATACCTTTTACGGCATCGACGCATTTCAAAATTACACCAGAATGGGTGCGGCGATCACAGGTCTGCGCGGATTTAGCGATCCAAGACTGGGCGGTGGTGCATCCATCACCACGGTGGTGGCAAATACCCTCGCCACAATCAACCCGATTGTTTGCGGCCTGGTTGGCCGCGCCATAGGCAAGCACCAGTTTAATAAGCTCACCAGAGAGTTCCCGGCAGACCGCACGGTCACGGCCAAAGATGGGACGTTGGCGGAGATTGAACTGGACGATCTGCAAAAAGATTTGAAAGAACATGTGCCGGTGGAAACGGACACCGATGTATTAAACAAAGCAATTTATTTAAGCGATCGCTCGCACCGACTGGATCGAGCCCTTGATCGCGAGAACGGTGATATTGAACGACTGCGAAGAGTAGCCCAGCAGCAAACAATTGCCGGACCACTGATCGGATTGACAAGTATGCCAGGAGCAATACTGGGCACCCTGGCCTTCTACGATTATCGCCAGGACCGGGTCACCACAAATAAATTACTTTTCGCCGGACGCATTTCGGCCATCACAGGTCAGGCCTTCGCACTGGTGCAGACACCGGCGACCATTGTTGTCGGCAAAATAAGAAGTAATCGCCTGACCAAAAAGGGAGAACTGCCCTCGCAGTTGCTCAATGATCGGCTGAAAAATCTGGACGCGCTCGAAGAAAGGATCAAGGCTGTACACTAGCGCACGCATCCTCCCAAAGGATGATCGCACTTCTTCACAACCAATGCCCCGAAACAGAGATCAGCCGGGAGATTGATAAAAGTATCGCGGCAAAGAGCTTAAATAGTAGGGTCGACGGAGATAAAACGATGAATATCCTTTTTGCGGTAGACGGCTCAAGATGCTCAGCAAATGCTATTGACCACGCGCTGACCATGCGATGCCCCGCCGGTACCGCACTGAAGGTGGTGTCGGTGGTCGATTGCTTCGACCCATTGCCGGCAGTGCATAGCGTTAAGGAGAAGCAAGTCGAAGCTGCTCGTAAGCTTGTTGCCGACATCGTGGAAAAATTGAAGAAAGCGCATCCGGAAGCCGATGTCAGCGGTGAAGTACTCGATGGTGCTCCGGCAATCGAACTACTGCACTGCAGTCGCGAATGGCCCGCACACTTGATCGTAGTGGGCTCGCATGGACGCAGCGGTCTCTCCGAATTGTGGCTTGGCAGCGTCTCGCGCGCAATACTCACGCATGCTCCCTGCGCGGTGCGCATCGTCCGCAACACATCCAAAGACGCATCCAGCGCTCAGAATGTACTTCTTGCGATCGATGATTCCGAACACAGCGAACATCTGGTCGAGCACGTCCTGGCCCTGCCCTGGGCCGTCGGGACACGCTTCCAGTGCCTGCATGTGGTGCCTGAGCTCAATGTCGACGTGCTCCTTGACCCAGACACAGGCTTTGCCACCACCCTGGCCCAGCACTACGACGACCAGCTCCACAGCGAGAAAAAGCGGGTGGCAAAAGTTGTCGAAAAAATCGACTCCGCTTTTGGTCAGTCGGTAGCCACAGCCCATGTGGCCCTGGGCGAGCCGCGCAAACAGATACTTGAGCACGCCGCCAATTGGCCGGCGGATCTGATCATGGTTGGTTCGCATGGCCGCCGCGGCTTTGAACTGCTGGTCATGGGCAGTGTTTCCGAAGCAGTGGCGACCCAGGCAAAATGTGCCGTGGAAGTTACGCGCATGCCGGTCAAACGCAAGGCAAAACTGCACTACATTATCTAAAATGCCGACTTTGAAGCCGGGCATGAAAGCGCTAGAATAACCGCATGCCAAGCACACCAGTCAGCAGCGCCCAATCACCTCAAACAGGCGTCCCTCACCTCAATGGCCGGACAGTAGCCATTATCGGCGGTGGTCCCGCCGGCCTCATGGCAGCGGAAGTGCTGATTGGCGCAGGCGCGACCGTTGACGTCTACGAGGCGATGCCAACCCTGGGGCGCAAATTCTTGCGCGCCGGTCTCGGTGGCTTGAACATCACTCACAGCGAACCGTTTGCCGACTTCTGCTCACGCTATGGCGACAAGCAGGGCCAGATGCAAGTATTTCTGAACAGCTTCCCCCCGGACGCGCTCCGCTCCTGGGTGCATGAGCTGGGCATTAAAACATTTGTCGGCAGCTCCGGCCGCGTATTCCCCACCGAAATGAAAGCCGCTCCTCTGCTGCGCGCCTGGGTCCATCGCCTGCGCACCGCCGGTGTGCAGTTTCACATGAACACATCCTGGCTCGGCTTTGACGGCGGCATGCTGCGCCTGGCTGGTCCCACAGGTGAATTTGCAATCAAGCCGGACGCGGCAATTTTAGCGCTCGGCGGTGCCAGTTGGCCGCAGCTGGGATCCACCGGCACCTGGCTTCCCTGGCTGCAGGAGCACGGCGTAAAGACATCAGCGTGGCAGAGTGCAAATTGCGGCTTTAACGTTGAATGGAGCACACATTTGCGAGAAAAATTTCCCGCAGATCCGCTCAAGTCAATATCGCTTACATTTACCGATCTTGATGGAAAAACGGAGACTCGGCAGGGTGAGCTGATGATCAAAGAATACGGCGTGGAAGGCAGTCTCATCTATGCCTTTTCGCGGCGCCTGCGTGAGTATATAAACGCCCATGGACAGGCCACCTTTACCCTCGACCTGCTGCCTGCACGCAGCGGCGAACGCGTCCTGGCCGACCTTTCTCGTCCGCGCGGATCGCGTTCGGTCTCGCGTCATTTGCAGAGCTGTCTCGGTGACAACGCCCTTAAGCGGGCCCTCCTCTACGAAGTACTCAGTCGCGAACAAATTGCCGCCCCTGCCATCCTGGCGAAAAACATAAAAGCTCTGCCGATCAGGGTAAAATCGACTCGCCCTCTGGCCGAAGCGATTAGCACTGCCGGCGGTGTCAGCTTTGATTCTATAGATCAAAATCTCATGCTCAAAAATTTACCGGGCATTTTTGTAGCAGGCGAAATGCTCGACTGGGAAGCACCCACAGGCGGCTACCTCCTCAGCGGCTGTTTCTCCACAGGTCTTTGTGCCGGCCGCGGCGCGGCGAAATGGTTGAGTGAGCATTGACTCTACGGCATTACCCGCCGTCACTTTTTTAACGCTCACATCTCGCTGCGGCTAGTGGGCTCTACATTCAAAAACGCAGTACTTCGCTTAAATTCCTCGATCCCCATCACGACATTACCACCAGGAATTCTGCGTTTGTCGTCCGCACTCTCACCAGTGTTGGTCTGAAGGTTCAATCGCCATGGATTGCGCAGAGTCACAAGCCCGTGATTCTCATCGTAGTTGGTGACGGCGTAGGCATGCTGGTTTTCTATGTCCAATTGATGCGCTCCAGGATCGGCACCAATTTGTTTCGACCCGCCCAAAGACTCAGGTGCAAATCCCGTAGTAACTATCATGTGCTTGCCGAGCGCTTCATTCAATTGCGCCGGCAGTTGATCGCGCTGTTGAGTTATGTACTCATGCGAGTTTTCCGCCAGCTGCTTGCTCAAGCTTTCGGTAGAAGCATTGGCCGGAATAAGGGGTTCAAACCCCAATTTAGTACGGATCCAATCAGAGCCAGTGACTATAGCAGGCACGTCCTTAAAATCCGGCAAGTAGACCAGCGTAGCATTGCGCTTGCCAGTGAGCAGCCCCTCGAATCCTTCCGCCGGTTTGTATGGTCCAAAGGGCTCCCCAGAACGTTGCCGAAAAGCTTTGTCTAGAATCAGCGCCCATTGATTGCCCTGAAAATCAGGATTGGAAAAGGTCGCCTTCTCCCAGTCTGTTGGCGCCCCTACTCTCTGCGGATGATCTTTGTCGCCGGGGAATGTGACCGTATAGGTACCGTCCTGGTTATCCTTAATCATCCGCTTAACGGCCAGAGGATCAGCATCAGCAAAGCTCGCCAGATGGGCCTGCCATTTGCAGTCCGGCACTACCGTCTGCCGGATGCCGTCAGTAGTAACGGGCCCATCGACCAGACCCGAGGTCCTATCTGGAGTCTTCCCAACTATCTGCCCACGCTGGAACTCCTTATCATCCAGATCCAGGACTTCAAGCATCCCCTGCCCGGGAGTCAAAACGCCTGCCTTCTGACGGGCCTGATCTCCAACAATCACCTGCCCATCTCGGGCACCGACCAAATTAAGATTCGGCAGGAGCAAATCGTTGGATAGGCGCTGATTAATTTCACCAATGTGGCGAGAATACGTGACTTCAGTGGGATCCACTGCGTTATCGCGTTCCGCCAGGGCCGACAGGTCACGTGCCAGCTCGATAGTGGTGCCGCCGTGCGCCACGCTCTTCCAGTCATCCGCGATACGATTGACCAGAGCCTGCTCCGGAGTGTCAGGTGTGACCGGCTCCCTGTGGCCGGTGGGCTTTTCAAACAATTGCATAGTAAGACTGTGGCTCGAAATTGGGGGGGGTCTTTCTGGCATACAACCTAGGCCACAGGACGTGACAAACTCGTGAATGTCCTCGAATTCCCACGTAGTAAGGCAGCTCTACAGCCTGGGAGCAGTCAATAGCCGAGGAAGAGTCAGGCAAACAGCCGAAATACCCCGTCCTGACTAGGTTTGATACTATTTTCGGACATTGAACCAGCTCACAATTCGGAAATAGTCATGGTCATCACGTACAATGGAGACATTAGGGGCCTGCAACAACAGTAGACCCGTTAGCGCCGGGGAAGGAGAGTGCTCATTGTTGCTCAGGAGCATGGCTTGAAGAAATCGCAGCAGTTCCGAGCTTCCACTCCCGGTCCTCGTCTGTTCTTTCGATTCGAGGATCATTTTCAGCACCTGAGCAATGCGCTACCGCTCAGTATTATTCACACGGATGCAAATGGAAACGCGACTTACGCGAACCAAAAATGGGAACAGTTATCTGGACTCAATTCCGATGAAAGTCTCGGCAGTAGCTGGCAAACGAAAGTCCATCCAGACGATTTACCGGACTTGTTGGAATGTCGGCGTAAGGCAATTGAACTTGATGAACCATACTCGGCGGCAGTCAGATTATCTACAACTGACGGCTCTATTGTCTGGCTGAGCGCAACCGTCACGCCACTCGGAATCAGCGAAGGCGAAAACTACGGACTCGTCTGGACTTTTGAAGACATTAGTTCAAGAGTTCTTGCCGAACAAAATATGAGAACCCAGCTCGAAGTAACCCGCACAATAAGCGAAGCTGCAAGTCTCGATGACGCAGCGCCCCAAATTTTGTCCGCTATTTGCCTCAATACCGCATGGCAAGGAGGCGTATTTTGGGATTTAAGGTCAAGCGAATATGAGGCTCTTCCATTTGCGTATTTGAGTACGGATAAACGCCTTAACTGCGAACTTCTGGTGAGCGAACTATCCAAAACCTACGATGATTTGATCATCAAGCAAACGCTGCGATTACAAAGTCCGGTAAGCTCAGTGACCAGTGCAGAAGATGATTCAGATCGCCATCAAGTCTTAGTCAATTACGGCGTACTCTGCCGATTGATACTACCTATAGTGACAAGGCGTCAAGTGCAAGGCATTATAGAACTGTTCGGTACTACACTGACAACAAACACGCCGGAGTCTTTACGGATGTTACAAGGACTGGCGAACCAGATTGCTGAGTTTGGGGACCGGGTAGCTACGGAAGCAGAGCTACGGGAAAGCGATGCGAAGATCAGAGCAATGGTCACTTTTGCGGTTGACGGTATCATAACTGTTGATACCGCTGGCATCGTAGAGTCCATTAACCCAGCATTTGAACGAATGTTCGGCTATGAGCCTTTCAAGATCGTAGGCAACTCTGCCTCATTACTGCTACCGGAAGACCAGACACTAAAAGAGTTCCTAGCCTTCTTAGAGAGTTCTCCAGAATCGCCGGTTGACCGCCTTCTGAAAACCAGAAATGGCTCTCTACTAGACGTAGAAATGAGCGTCAGTAAAACCGGTGGAGAAAAGACTTTATTTTACACAATCATACTGAGAGATATCAGCGTACGAAAGGAAGTGGAAAGGAGACTGAGAGAGTTTTACTCGACAGTCTCGCACGAACTGCGAACTCCATTGACCTCCATTCGAGGGGCCCTGGGTTTGATTGAAGGCGGGGTGCTTGGGGAAATTCCAGAAGAGGTGCTGGAAGTGATCAGCATCAGTCGATCAAACTCTGATAGGCTGATCAGATTAGTCAATGACATCTTGGATTTGCAAAAAATTGAGGCAGACAAACTGGAGTTGCGACTAACAATGATCGACGCCTTCGAGCTTGTCGAGAAAACGCTGGCCGAGATAAAGGGCTTCGCAGACGAGCGCTCCATATCGGTAACCAGGGATGCGTCATTTGCCTGCCCACTGAAAGTTGATCGGGACCGCATTATCCAGGTGCTAACCAATTTGCTCTCCAACGCCATCAAATTTTCAGAGCCTGGTAAATCAGTCCAGGTAAAGCTGTCGAGAACAGAAGAAAATCGCGCTCGCTTCTCCGTGATCGATCAAGGTCCAGGTATTGCGCCGGAGAACGTACCTAAACTCTTTGGCAAATTCCAGCAATTGGATTCGTCCGATACCAGGGCACAAGATGGAACGGGGTTGGGCCTGGCAATATCAAAGGCCATCGTCGAGCGGCACGGAGGCGACATCGGCATCGAAAGCGTCTTAGGAGAGGGTTCCACATTCTGGTTCGAGCTTAAGTTGGTCGAGCAACTGTAGACGTTCCATTAACTCATGCACAACGATTGCCCGAGCATTTTTGTGACGGGCGTATATGTTGAGCTGTGACAAAACAGAGCATACGAGGCCCATTCCAATTGAACTAGATTAATATTGTACAAAGGCGTCCTATTTTAGACGAAAACCCATACGCACAGGGATGCCAAGGCGATATGCTTCACACACTCCAAAGATATCCAAACCAAGAGGGTGAAGACATTGGTCGAGCACGCCAGGACAATGCCTGACAGCAATTCGTTTGTCACCAGAGAATTATATGAATTCGACCCGGAATGGACTGAGCTATACCTGAAGGCTGCTAGCAATCCGTGGAAAAACGGCATCCTATCAGTGAAAACTATTGAGCTTATCTGCGTTGGACTGAACGCAGCATGCACGAATATGCAAGAAGCTTCAACTCGAAGGCACATTCGCGCAGCTCTCCATGCCGGCGCCACAAAGGAAGAGATCCTTATGGTGCTGAAAATGGGATCTGTAATGTCAATACACTCAATGAGCCTTGGCGCACCAATGCTTCTGGAAGAGGCGAAAGACGCGAGGCTCACCCCGTCGCCAAAATCGGCATCCACCCCTGCATGCGACAAAATGCGCCAGATCGGGCAGTGGAACTCGGCGTGGGATCCGTTCTTTAATTTAGATCCTTTATGGACAGACCAGTTTATGCAGAGCGGAATCGGCATTTATTCAGCCGGACTGATGACTCCGAAATTGATCGAATTGCTCAGTATTGCCTTCGATGCTTCAATAACGCACATGTATGCGCCCGGCACTCGACGCCATATAAGGGCAGCCTTGAAAGCGGGAGCTACAATCGAAGAAGTAATGGAAGTTTTAAAAGTGTGTGTTTCTTTCGGCATGGAGGCCTGCTCTCTCGGTGCGCAGATCCTTGCAGAAGAACAATAGACGGGAATCCGAACCAAACACATCAGGAGAAGAGACATGTATTTCACAGATGACTCGTTGCTGCCAGAAAACCAGAACCCTCTGATTATCACAGCAGCACCATACGGACCAGTATGGGTACCTTCCGATTACCCCGAAGATATTGCCCTTACCTGGGACCAGCAAGTGCAAAAGGCCGTTGACTGCTACAACGCCGGGGCCACAATGCTCCACATACACGTGAGAGATCCGAAGACCGGGCACATATCAAAAAATTTCAAAGAATACGGTGAACTGATCGGCCGGCTGCGCGAAGCTGTACCGAAGATGATTCTACAAGTGGGAGGCTCAATCTCATTCTCGCCGCCTGATGATCACAGCAAGGCGCAGTGGCAAGGCTATGACACCCGCCATATGCTTGCTGAACTAGATCCAAAGCCCGACCAGGTGACAGTGGCGATCGGTTCGTGCCAGTGGGACATCACTTCGCTGACAACTATGGAAGATTGGGCAGGAACACATGTCGCAACAGAGGAAATGCTGTGGGCATTTTCAAACATGGTAGTC
The DNA here is from genome assembly GCA_018266215.1 of Cyanobacteria bacterium SZAS LIN-3. GTDB lineage: Bacteria > Cyanobacteriota > Vampirovibrionia > Obscuribacterales > Obscuribacteraceae > REEB67. The sequence goes on from JAFEAV010000009.1 coordinate 24,062, forward strand.
GATGCCACCCCTGATTTCTACGTTGAACATATAAAGCGGCTGAGAGCGCACGGTATCCAGCCATATTTTGCTCTAGCTCACGTTCACAGTCTCGAAATCGTAGAGCGTCTCATTCGTCGTGGTCTTTACATGGGACCGATGAACGGATTCTTCAGCATGGGTGGTGGTGGCTCCTGTGGTGCAAATCCCTTTGACTGGATGGAATTGATTCGGAGAACACCGCATGGTTCCGTCTTCACCTATCAGTCAGTCCATCGCCTCTCGCATCCTCTGGCCGCAATGATGATTGCGCTTGGACAACACACCCGGGCTGGTATAGAAGAAAATCTCTGGGACACCAAGAAGGGCAAAAGGTTGACTACGGTCCAGATGATTGAGAAACAAGTGCGAATTGCGAATGAGTTGGGACGCAAGATCGCCACGGGCGACGAGGCCCGCCAAATACTCAAGATTGGCACCTGGTACAACTCAGTGGAAGAAACTCTGCAAAATCTGGGACTACCTCCCAATCGTCAATCGGGACAAACAGGGTTCATCGGCTACCCTGCAACCGACGGCAAACTGCGCCAACCTATGTCTGGTTCAGACGGTCACCCTCTCGCGGGTGAAGTAACGTCGGCAAAGGAAAAAGTCGCTCGCTAGGAATTCAACCGATACAAATGCTAAAAGGCCGCAATGAAATCCTCATTGCGGCCTTTGTTATGGAAAATCGAATCGAGGCAATGATTCAAGCTTTGATTGAAAAATGGTGGAGGCGGCGAGAATCGCTTGGGCTGTCATTCTCATTAAGGCTAGTCAATTAATAATGTTTGATGGTGCGACGCAATCGACACCACTAGAGGTAAAAGTGCTTGCACAACCATATCAGGCTGCAATTAGTAAGACACGCATCGCGCACAGTGAATACACAGGGAAAATACGGAGCGGCATCTGCATGCATCCAGTCCTTAGAATACACACGTGACACGACTCCATCAGTTTCGTCCCTGTCAAGCAAGATTTTGAGCAGCAATCGGTTTGCTCGAACTTCGCCGAGCATTTCCTCCAGGAAGCCGATACCCCCATCAGGAAATATGCTGTCACTGACGTCCGCCTTGTCAGGCAAAAGACCTATTTCCTTTAGAAACCTGGCTCTTTGCGGCGTAGCTACCAAATCAGTTTTAACGACGCCAAAGGTGTAATCCAGCAAGCCATACTTCAAGAACGTCATCACGCCTGAATCTTCGACCAATTCACCAAGGTCAATACCGTGCGCTGTAATTGCTGCGCGTACTTCAGCAGCTGCACTCGACGAGGACGACACCTCAATTTTCAATCCCACCAATTGATCGACAGTCAGGTAACGCAATCCACGAACCAGCTCCTTTATCACTGTCAGTCCGGGGATCGCATCCGGAGGCAGTCCCAAATTCGGCTTGGAATCCTCAGTTAGATCAAGCCTGATTTCCAAATTCATTAACGTCGGTTGGTCAGGCTGTCCGGCTCCTCGCGGGGCATCCCTGCCGACAACCGACCGCAGTTTTTGAGCCAGTTTTCGCCACAATCCATCGGCCACGGAAGAGTTCCCCTAAGTTTTGAACGCATCAATCAGTGCGTACTATCCGAAACGAAGGTCTGCCAAATGCCTCTCCGGTGCATCTGGCCGGAGGCGACTGTCTTCCATCACTCTCACGTCCAACAAGACCTTAGCAAGCGGATGGAGTTGCGATCCGACAAAGGCACGAGCCCGCTGCTTTCCAAGTCGCTGATCAAGGAACGCGAGCCCTTGAATAATTGGATTTTCTGATGTGAGAGCTGCCTCGAAAGACATGGTCAAAAATGCCCAGCATGCTTTATGCAGGTCCCACCTGGAACATTCACCGGGCTCCAGGGACGCACCAGCACTCCGAGCAGTTGCATCTATAGCTACGTGCCCGAGCGCATTAGTCGGTTCACGGTGTATGTGTTTTCGTGCAAGGTTTAAGATCGTTTCGAAATTCGCAATCTGCTTACCTTCGTAGGTTATCCAGGCCCTACCGCACTGGCAGCCGTACTGAGTCGAGTACAGATGCACCTTGCCGCGCACAGACGGAGCGAAGCGCGATTCAGTTATCTTCTTGAGTTTAGACCATTTCATGATGATTCTGAGCCGAAAGGTACTAAACCACTATAACAGAGGGGGGATTTTACCGCAGCGGCAAAGGAACCATTGCTCTCGGCTATAATACTGGAGGCCCGGAGCTGAGTCCGCCAATGTAGTCTTAGCCCTCAACGCTGGTTGGATGTGAAGGGAATGATCTCGGATGGCTAGAAGCAGACGTCGCTGGAATTGGCTCTGGTTTGTATTTGGAGTTGTTCCATTTCTCGTCTTTCTTTTTCTTCGGCATAAGCAAGAACTCTTATTCGAAGGACAATATTCACCCTTTACCCTGTTGTGGCTAAAGTATTTTCCCCTGCTGCTGACTGTTCCGCTCTCAGTTTCCTGTTTAGGAATTGGGTTGCTTCGACAGTTCTGGCAGGGGGCTGAGGATAGACTCCGTTTCATTGAAAAACTTGTATTTACTGGCTGTTTTATGTCAACACTCATCATTTACCTTTGGCTTGCCTCGATGTTGCTGTAAAAATAGCCTCTAGAGCAAATCATGGAGCACCACAGTCGAATAAGTGCCGGGCAGGAAGGGACAAACGGTTCCGGGCGCCAATCTCTTTCCTGCTTCCACTTTCGGGAAGCAGATCCATGCAGCTGTGTAGTGGAGCACCATATATGACACCAGTTCAATGACTTATCCAAAGCTCGCACAAACGCACGGATGCCCTCCATGGAGTTAAGTTATCCATCAACTAGTTGGTAGCATACTCAAATAGTAATGGTGGGAAAACCACTATTACAATCCAGACAATTTTGTGCTGTGATGTGTGGTATGGAATGGCTATATCCCGAAAATCAAACCAACTTTGAACTCACAAGTGAGAGAATCTGGCTTGTAACACTTACTCTGGCAAGCATTACTTTAATATGGGAGCTTGCACGGATACGAAAGAATTCAAGGTCTTCTGATTCAAAGAAATCCCATACGCCCAGGAAATGGTTGCCAGCACTTGGGAGATGCCTGGGCTTTCCCATTCTTCTTTACCAATTTTTGTGGCTTGTTTGCAGGAACTGGACTTGGCACTAATGAAGGAAAGCGTCGGAATCAAGGTAAGACACTTGGGCATTCATCAGGCTCGAAGATTCGCTTCAGCCTAACCTGACCTGCCCCCAGAAGTTGCTCCACTCAAGCTGGGGTAGGGCTCAACGCAATAACAGCCAAAGCGCACAAAAGCCGACGAAGAGCGCTACTCCCGACCACCAAACAACTTGATAAATCGCCCCAGAAGTGGTGACTCCTTTTCTTTAAAGACGCTGTACCGACGATACTGCTCCCACGACGCATCATTTGTTGTTTCAACTTCGATCCGGTAATTCGGCACACTGACCTTCAGCGCGTCATAAGCCTTGCTCATTTCTGCCTCAGAAGAATGATAGATGTAATACTCCCTGATCCCTGGCGTCGCTATGCGGAATACATAGACGGCCCAGCCTCTGCCAAATTGCCCAGCAAGCTCAATCAGCTGGTCTTCTACATAATCGAGCGACTCAGTTTCCGCTTCGGCCCAACAGGCACCATCGGGCGGCAAATTGCAATAGACACCGAACCACGAAAGCCATGGAAGTTCGGGCACCGGAAATCGATTCTCAAACTGCTGATCGATCATAACGATAGCTGGTTTGTTCGAGATTTCACACGTATAGGTTCGCCAGGTCATCAGAGTTCAGCTCTTACTAATCTCAGAATCCATTATGCAATAGTTCCTCGCTCAACCACCAATCCCAGCGAAGTACGGGTGATTTAGGCGGGAAAATGACGCAACTTGCCACAAAAGGGGCCACCCCCGTGCAAACGCCAAAACGCGAATGCTCGAAAGAGTGAGCCTGTGAAGCGTTGAAAACTGTTCGAATTTAAAAAAATGGTGGAGGCGGCGAGAATCGCACTCGCGTCCAAAGAAGCCGAGAGGCAGGCGTCTACAATGCTTAGTCCAATATTCCCTCAGTCGTCTTGCGACCCGCTGAAGATGGCTTGAACAGCCAGCCGGGATTGCGGTTATGTCTTAACAGGAACTATCATCCGCTAACTTTGCTCCTGCGCAACCACCATGGTTTACCTAAGTGCGGCGGGTAGTCAAGCTACACTTAAGTCCTAGAAGCCTAAGTAATTAGTTAGGCAACCGCAGCGAGGCTGCGGCTAGGGAATTTGACGATGTTATTTGCATCTATCGTTTTGCTTATTTGTTGCGGGGGACAAGCTCCCCGGCATGCAGCCTACGAAACAACAACCCTGTCGAATCTAAGCGCCCCCATAAATGGGTGCAACAGTCACTGTTGCGTTCACGTAGTGAATCAATGCATCTATGCGATTTTCAGGGTACAGAAGACGACGTCGCCGCGCCTAATTTCATTATACACACTGCCGGCCACCGTCAAACGCGCCCAACTATCTCTTAATTATGCCTTCTGAATCACGACGCCGGCCCACTGGCCGACCATTTCAGACTGCACGATACGCAGCGGGTAGTTCACAATCGCCTGCTCCAGAAGGGGCAGCTTTTCGGCCAGGACACCGGCGCCGATGATGAAGCCTTCAGGGTTCAGAAGCTTGTTGTAGTCCGGCAACAGGGCAATAATGTCCTCGCAGGTCAGATTGGACAGCAGCATGTCGAAGCGGCGGCCAATCATCTTGTCGGTGCTGCCCTCGAAGAGCTCGATACGGCCGTCCACGCCGTTAAGCTCGAAGTCGGTCCGGGCAAAATCCACAGCCACAGGGTCGATGTCACAGGCGGCGATCTCAGAGCCGGGCTCCAGCATCAGGCTGGCAATGGCCAGGATGCCGCTGCCGGTGCCCACATCGAGGATTTTCCCTTTGGGCGGCACCGATTCCAGCGCCCGCAGACAAAACTGGGTTGTGGCATGGAGACCCGTGCCAAAAGCCATTCCAGGCTCGATGTAAATGAGGAAGCGACCTTCGCGCAATTCGGCGTCAATCTCGGGAGCCTTCTCGTTGCCCTGTCTTTGCTGATACCAGGACGGGCAGATGAGAAACTTGGTACCGACGCGGAATGGCTCAAAGCCTTCTTTCCACTTGGCCAGCCAGTCCTCTTCCGGCACATCCTTGCGCTTGAGAGTCTTCAAACTCTCGCCCAGGCAGTACTCTTCCAGCGAACTCTTAATCTTTTCCCAGTCGGCGTCGCTGATGCTGTCGCCCTCAAACGTGGCGGTGATGCGGATCGTGCTCGCGCCCTTGGGCTCGACTTCGCAGCCGTGTGCGCCGCATTGCATCAAGAGCCAGGAAGCAAGGTCTTCCTGGTCGGGTTTGGCTTCGATTTCTACAGCCGCCCATGTGCGCTGCTGGCTTGCGTTACCGCTCATTTTTACCACCTGTAACCGTGACGGGAAGGGAGGTTATACCAGTTTTTTGGGGTATCCGCAAGGGTTGGCGGCCCCGCCTGTTACAGGGCCTACACCATCGTGGCATACTGTTTGCGAAACCCGGACCGGGGCCAGGCAAAATTGGACGAAAAACGCGAAATCCTGCCGCCAGAAGCCAGCGACGTCATTTTTATGGGCGCCATTGCGGCGATTTTCCGCGGCGACCTGGAATCCGGCCTGCCGCACATTGCAGGTCTGGCGGCGGAGGGTTACGAGCGCGCCGCCGGGACGCAGGCACAGATTGCCGCCTATCAAAACGATTGGGCCGAAGCCGGCGACTATGCCGGTCAGATGCTGCTCAATCCGGCCAGCGGTGCCTCCCACGACATGTACCTGGACATGTGGCGAATACTTGCGCTCTCGGCCATCCACCGCGGCGACTGGCTCGATGCCAACGAAGTGGTGGAAACGGCCAGGAAAATTTATGCCAACGCCTTCAGCAACAAAAAGCATCCGCGCCTCAAATATCTAAACACCTTCGCCAAATTTATCACCACCGGCGGTGGCGGCGAACTGCCCTATCCCATTTTCCCCAAGCCGCACATCGATCATTCGGAAGCCACATCACTTCTAGCCGGGTTGGAGAGCTACCACATAGAAAGAAGCTCCTGTACTCGCGCCTGGCCAACGGAGACAATGAAAGCCACAGCGGCCAGGCAAGACATTTACAATGCCGCCATGGATTACTACCTGCCCGCAGAAAGTGTCGGCTGCTACGAACACTGCAAGATTGCGCCCGAGGGGTACAATCAACGCTTATTTCTGGCCAAGGCGCTGGTGATGGCGGGAGCGAAACAAGAGGCGAAACAAATTTTGCAGCTGGCGAGCGACGCTTATATCCCGCACGATTTAAGAGATTTGATGCCGGTCGGCGCGCTCTGGGATCCGGACTGTCGCAAAATAGTGCAGCACATTCAAGTCGATAAACTTCTGCTGCGCAAGCGCAAAACCGCAGTTGGCGGTATTCACAAAATAAACGTGGACAAAATTGCGGCTATCAATTCGCGCAACGAGCATCTGCGTCTGCTCTCCGAGCAAGCGTCTTTTGCCGACATCCACCGCTGGGAAGAACAAATTAGTGGAGATACCTTCAACCTTGATTTGCGCACACTCCTACTGCACTGTTACCGCGACCGCATCAAACTCTACACCGATTGTGCGCAGCAACATGCCAGACATGTATTGTGGGTAATTAAAAATGCACCCGCCACAGCACTGGCCGGCGACGCTCTCTGTCATCTAACAATGCCGGGACAAGCTGCATACTACCAGCAGGGGAAAGCAGCCTGGCTGGATGTTTTGCGCAGGAAGAAGACAACCTCGCAGATGGTTCTCAATGCCGCCAATTATCTGCGCTACGACGCCAGCGGTGAGTGAGAGAAGAACCGTACCTTAAAACGGCGGTGCTGAGAGCGGATCAAATAAGTTCCTACCGACGTATCTGTAAAACTCGGCTAAGCCGCCATTCATCAAATTTGATATACCGAAGAACCAGCATAGCCAAAACAGGAACAGAATCAAAAAGTTCCGACGAAACCATGCCGAGAAAGACAACAATACAAGCGACAAGAGAAATATAGAATCTACCAGCAGCAGCCCCTGCGCGGGAGAAGTGAAAGTTTGTGACCCTACTATCAGTCGACCAAGCACCCCCCATAGGCCGGGAAAGGCAAAGCTAAGCACACGAACTACCGGTTGATCGCGATCGTGTTCCTCTATGGAATTTGAGGTTCTGTGCATAACGTCGAGCGACCGGAGACAGGTACAAAGCTAATTCTATCATCGGGGCGTGATTGACCGACGCCAAAACGCGAACTCATACCAGTCGGCACGCCTAGCAGCCGAATTCTTTGCTTTCAAATCCAAGCTTACACAGCCCGCAATTCAAAAAGATATTCATCGCTGCTTGAACCCTTGAAAGTGTCAGCATCTTTGATGAAGCCAATTTCTCTGAAACCCAGTTTCTTCAATAGTCTCATCGAGGCCTGATTGCGCGAGTCGACTTCAGCACGGACACTGAGGCAGCCGTATTCACCAAACAACTGCTCTATAGCGCGAGAACACGCTTCAGTCGCGTAACCGCACTGCCAGAAGCGCTGGAAAATAAAGTAAGCGATATGCGCGCCTTGCTCAATATTTATCGTTGCTTCGATCAAGCCAACGTAGTCATCGCCATATTTTTCCTTCACGGCCCAATTGAGCCACTGCTCATTGCCGTAAGGCGCGGTCCCGAGGGCAAGCCGCATAAAGCGCTCTTTCAAATGCTCATTGTCCACAGGCGGCTCCTGCGGAATATATTGATACAGAGCGGGATCCGACAATCCATCAAACAAAAAGTCGGCGTGCTGCTCTTTTAGCGGCTCCAACATCAGCCTTTCGGTTTTCAGATAAACGGATTGCATACACAAACGATACACGGACCGGACAGTCATGTCCAGTCAACGCCCGCGAACCGGTCCAGGCCTCATTCTTAAAAATGATAGCTACCGGAGGTATTGGGCCGGTAATTCTCATCCTTCTCGCCCATGGCCCAGTAGTTTGTCAGGACAGCGGCCCACAAACACCAGAAGACGGAAGCGCTTAAAAGTACAAAACAATCGGACATCGGGGTGACCTCAACGGATGGCTCGCAGTACATGGGGGACACCTTTGCATTCAGTAAAGGCGATCCCGCGGCGATGTACTAGCGTAAAATTCCCCCGCCGAAGAATTTAATGCGCGTTAGCTTACCGTTAGGGGTCAGTGGCACTGCAAAACAACAGCCCACCCAAACTAAGATTGAACTGCCAGCAGGACCGGTTCAGACGAACCAAGACTATTGACACTGTAACCAATTTTGACTACACTAGGAGAAACAGGCCAGACATGGAAATTAGAGGACTTGTAATCCTAGACACCTTCGCAAGGAAGCACCCAAGGGCTCGAAAGCCACTCGACACATGGCTCACCACAGTCAGAGCAGCCGATTGGCACACACCCGAAGACGTTCGAAAGACTTTCAATACGGTAGATTATCTTAGGGAGCAAAAACTCTACTGTTTCAATATCGGCGGCAATTCCTATCGGCTCTGCGCGGTAGTTTCGTTCGTTGGCTCATTTATCGTGATTGAACACATCTTCACCCATCACGAATACGACAAGTGGAATCTAAAGAAGTGACACTAAAATGGACAAACTGATGAAAGCAATTCTGAGCCAAATTCAAAGCACAACGACTGCATCATATCCGGCGTTTTCAACAACAGAGGAAAAGCAGTATTTCGAACTCTGCAAAGCATTCCCACTTGCAATAATCGAAACCGATCATCACAACACCGCCGCACTAAAAGTTTTAGCCGAGCTCGCTCGCGCTGAAGGCGTCTTAAACAATGGCGGTATAGCATACTTGAAGACGCTTAGCAAATTGATTGGGGATTTCGAATCAGAGCGCTTCAAAGACTTGACGGAAACTTTCACCACAGGACCCGAAGTTTTGTCTTACTTGATTGAACAGAGCACTATGTCACAGTCCGATGTAGCTCGGGCAGTAGGTATAGAGAGGCAAAACCTTTCAAATTATCTCCATGGCAGAAGGGCTCTGTCCAAGGAAGTAAGATTGAAACTATGCGCTCTGTTCAATCTCAAAACGGACGTCTTCGAATATTCTCCAACCAGGGCAAAGCCCCTGACCCCTAGGGATCAAAAACTTCCTTGATGCCATTGAGAATTTGCTTAAAACCGTTGGGAATCGGTTGCGGCACACCCGGGTCTTTGTCGCGGTGATAGCAGGAATTCCAGCCCCAGAGGCGACCTTTAACATCCAGGTCCTTCAACTGACCGTCCTGGAAGGTGGCAATCTGCACTTTAGGCAAATCGGGATGCTCCGACTCATACTGAGCATTCATGTGCTGCATCGCCTTAGTCACCCGGTATTGATCGCGCAGGCCGAGGCCATTGAGCTCGGTATCTATATCCTGGCGGTGATGCGCCTGGTCCAAAAGTTTGGAGGCTTCGTATCCAACCTGTTCGTTCGATAGACTCATTTTCATATCTCCTGGGGAAAGCCAACCATCGGCTTTGGACCCAATATAGGGTTTGAATATGAAAAAATCGTGTATAGGTGAAACGCCCGCGGGGTTGGGATTACAGCGCCGGCTGCAAAAATTCGGCCAGCCCGACTATATCGGTTTTAGCGATGGCAAAATTGAGGGACTGCACACTGTCGGTGTCCGGCACGGCCAGCATGACATTGATGGCGTCCTCCGCCGGTGTGAGCTTGGCGATAGACGGCCTCTCCCCGTCGAGGCCGGGAAACTTCAGCACGACCTCTTTCGAAGTCTCCTCTATTTCCTCAAATGCCTCCACCAGACTGATCAGGTCCAGTTTGGTCACTTCAAAATCGATGTCGCCACCGTTCAAAACAAACAAACCAAGCCCAACGCGGTCGGATGTGTAGTTGCAGCAAAGCACAACCACAGCCTCGTTAACCGGGTCTTCAAACTCAAAGGGCGGATCAATAGCGGGCATCTTGCATCTTCCAATTAGAGATGCAGGGCATTATAGCAAACCCTCAGTTCCAGGCCGCCAGTTGTGGTCTGGTGTAACTCTTGTAGGACTTGCCTGTGGAGAGTTGCATCATGATCGCCGCTGTCTTGAGGAAATGCTTCGCCGCCTTTTGATGCGCGTCTTCACTGGATGAAAGCACTTGCATCAGCGGGCGAATGGCGCGCACGGCAGACAAGACATGGAAATCAGCCACAAATGCGGTGAGAGAATCCGATACCTCAATCTTGCGCAGGCCGCTGTAAGCTATGCCTTCGCAGGCATTTACATCGGCAAATTCACGGGCGCCGGCTCGGCTCAAGAGCACATGCTGCCCCGGAGCGAGGCGCACTGCCCGCTGACCAGCTGTGACCGAGACCGAGTTGTGGTGCGCATCATCGAGGTTGTATACGGCGGTGCCGTGCGGCAGTGCCATGACAAGCACCATCGCATTCTGTCCGATACTGACAGTACCGAGCGGAGTCTCGACGCTGAGCGGTGCATTCTGAGGCACAAACAAGCGAGCACCAGACTCGAGTCGCACAGCCCCGGTAGACTTGGACGTGGCGTCAAAGACATCGCCTTCAATCACGCGAGGAAGCGCAGCCCTTGCACCCAGACCTCTGCTGAAGTTAGACACCATGCCGTAGAGTCTATTGCCGGTCGGCTGCCCGACAGCGACAACCTGAGCATCGGAGGTAGCCGCCAGGTCCAGCGGTGCGGAAACGCTATTGAACGAGGCGCTGATCAGTGACAATGGCGTCGGCAGTATCGACGATGTTGTAGCACTACCTTGATCCACGGCGACGATTCCGGACGCCGCAGCAGGTGTGGATACCGGCGCGGTCGAGACGACAGGTGCGCTCACCAGAGAAACTGCAGCAACAGCTCCGGGGGGCGGGTCGGCTGTGATGGTGACACCACCACCCAGTTGAATGGCAGGCGAGGAACTTCTATCCGTATCGAAAATGATGTTTCGGTCGGCGGCGTTGAGAGTATTGTTCGGCGCCAGGGCGGTTATGGTGTTGCGGCCATAATAGATTTTGCCGTTGCCCGTGGGATTGGCGACGATGTTGGGCGGGGCGGTGCCCGCCACCAGGTCGGCTTTAGCTCCAAGGAAGATGGAAACATTACCGACATTGGCGACGGTAGAAGACGCCTTGATGTTGGAATTAGCTCCAATCAAAATGCTGCCGTCCTTGATGTCCTTATTTTGCAGTGAAAGGTTACCACCGCTGGCGGTCAGGGTTGCACCAGGGAGCAACACAAGAGCGCCTTTTTGCTCAACTATATTGATGGAGGCATTGCTGGCCGCAACCGGAGCACTGGTGACAATCGAAGTAATGTTCAGAGGTCCGGCGGCATCGAGCGAGAAACTCAAGCCGGAAGTGGAGGCATTGAGATTGGTCGGCGATGCGTTCTTATTGGTGACGTTTACCAGGCCGCTGCCGCTGGTGTTGAAGGTCATGTTCGCGACCGAAATTATCATGTCCGCCGGGCCGGTACCACTGATGGACCCGCCTTTGGAGCTGATGGTCAGGTCCTGCGCGGTGATTATGTTTGTCGTCAGCTTCGTTGTGATGCTGCCGGTACCGGGAGCCGTCAGAGTGATAAGACTGGCGGCGTTGCCAAACTTATCGCCAATCGTAATACCGCCATTGCCTCCGGACGTAAACGAGATATTGCCACCATTGACCACACCGGATGTCGTAATCGGCCCGGCCGCCGTCAAAGTAAAGTTAGCACCGGCAGAGGAAGCACCTATAGTCACACCGGACGGGTCTGTAGCATCGGCAAAGATATTGGCACCGGTAGCGGTATCATTCAAAGTCAAGCTGGTAGCATTGGTCTTGACCGGATTGACGGGGTTGCCTATACCTCCAGCTCCACCGGCCTTCAGGTTCACCGATACCGCTTCAATGGCTGCGGGGGTAACAATCGTATCCCCCGATGAGACGGTCAAACTCTGCTTCAAGCCGACAATACTGGCAAGTACCACTGTCTGAGTCGTATTGACATTGACCTTACCGGCACCAACTACCTTATCGTTCAGCACGGGGATAACGTTCGGAGCTTTGGAAAGATCGACAGAGCCGCCATTGTTGAGATTGAGGATGAGAGCCGCTTTGACGGTCATGGTGCCGGTGGCTGTCTGAGTGACATCACCGCCGTTGGTATTGATGGTTATCTGATTACCGCCAAAGGCTCCGCTCAAAGTAACATTGCCCGAGCCTGCGACGGTGAGATTTTTGTCCCCGGTACCGACCAGACTGTTGATGGCGATATTGCCGGTACCGTCGGCGGTGAGGACAGCGGGAGCGTTTGAGGTGATAGCTCCGGTGATCGATATTGAATCATTTTTAGAAGCACCGGAGGGCGTGAACTGCAATTGAGCCACTGTGAAATTAGTGCTGCTCTTGAGGGTGCCAGTATATTGCACCGTCAGATTTTGCAAATCGCCCGAGATGGCACCGATGGTAATCGGTTGCACAACCTTGAGCAGTACTTGACCATTACCTGTCACATTGTCAGCCAGAGTGTCGACGTCATTGGGCGCAGATTGCAAATTAGCGGTACCGCCGGCGGTGATATTGACGGTCAACAACTTGCTGGCCTTGATCACACCGGTGCCCAGTTGGACGATAGTGCCGCTGTCAACCGCCAGAGTAATGGAAGGTGCCGTTATGGCATTGCTCACACTGACGTTGCCGGCACCGCTGCCCTGAAGGGCGATGCTGACACTGCCCTTGAGGGCTTGATTGGCAGCAACTGTAGGTGACTTAAATATGATGGCATCGGCCGATATGGCTTGATTATTAGCCAGCAAGGACGAGTTGGGTGCTTCGAAGGAGAAGACCTTACCTGCACCACTATCGACCTTGGCACCATTCAAAGTGTTGCCTTGCAAAAGCACAGGGTTAGCAGTAGCGTCGGTAATGAACGCACTGCCGGTGCGGGAACTTATGGTCACATTGGCCCCGTCTATCTTGGCCGGGGAATTGGCATCCACGCCAATATTGCCGGCAGCAGAGAGAATGATGGTCCCGGCGGTCATGGTCCCGAAGGTCCCGGCCTTGTCATCAATATTGCCCGAGCTCTCTAGCGCAAAGGTATTGGCCGAAGGCAACTTGGAGTCGAGTATATTCACATTGCCGGTATTCTTGAGGAAGACGTCGGACTTTGTATTGGCCGAAATAAATGCCGACTCGGTTTGAATGGGAGCTGTAGCCGTGCCTATCGTAAAGGTGCCGGCACCAGCAGCGCCATCAAGAAGAGTGACGGAGTCGGCTATGAGCTTGAATCCCTTATTGAGGATGCCGCCCTTGCCGATGCCCGATTCGGTGGAGTTGAGGATGATACTGGTGTCGTTGCCGCCGGGTGATCCGGCACGTCCAGCACTCACATCACCACCGATAGTTATCTGGCCGTTACCACCGGCGTCGGCGATGGTGTTGAGCGAGAAGACGACTTTGAAGTTTCCTCTCTGGCCCTGGGAAGCCGCAGATTTGCCGAGCGTGACCGATCCGGTATTGGTCAAATAGACATCTCCCTGTCCTATGACCGAGAGCGAAGGAGTCTGTGTCAGAATCGGCGCCTTGGAAGTGCCGATGGGATCACGCCCGCCGTCATTCAATATCACCGCGTTACTGCCCTTGAGCAGCGCAGCTGGATTCCCTTGAACGAAGCCGGATGTACGGCCCTGCGGCACGGTCGAGCTGAGATTAATGGTGCGAGCGGATATATTACCGCCCAGGGTGATAGTTGCCGTATCGAACTGGTCGGCACCGACCGTTTCCTTGAGAGTGAAGTTCCCGAACGATGCGGAGGAATCGAGAATCGTCAGAGTACCCTTGTTAGATATCGACACGTCCTTGGAAGCATTCACCGCCAGAGTATTGGTTTGGGTTTGAGCGCTGATACCGCCGCTCTTGGACGTCAGAGTCACAGCCGAGGCAATTATCGGAGATGTGTCCGAGACTATTCCTTGATCCCCCGCCAGCTGGAAAGTACCCTTGCCGGCAGTTGCCAGAGATAAGGTGACCTGATTGGAATCATTGAGGAATACACCCGGCGCGCCGCCACCAGTACCGGTGCTGACCGAAAGTTTTGTGGCATCAATACCTATAGGTGTGGCCTTTGTGCCAATAGCACCGGAAGCCGAAAAAATCGTCAGGTTTGGAGAGGAAATAGACTTACCAATCAAATCTCCAGTGCCGTTTTTGATCGATGTGCTCTCGTAGCCGATAACTCCGCCGCCAAGGTCTATTTTGCCGGCATTGGCGGTGACGATCGATACAACACCACCAATTGTGCTGCCCTTAGCACCAACTGCGATATCGGAGGTCGCAGTCAGTGTAACCTTTGCCTTGGAGGCAGCAAATCCACCACCGGGCGCGCCGTTCTGAGCATATATCCCACTGGCAGCACCGCCGCCACCGACACCGAACGCACCACCGCCACCAAAGTTTCCGCCGGCGTTGCCCGCACCGTTGCCACCCGTCAGAGCAATGCCATTGCTGCCGGCTCCGCCTTTGCCTGTGCCACCAACTCCACCAAATGTGCCCGCACCGCCAGTGCCACCACCGCGACTGCCGCCACCGCCACCGAAGACACCGCCTCCGCCACCGCCACCGCCTTCTTTTGCGTCGCCGCCGCCACCGCCACCGCCGCCGAGACTGCCGCCGCCTCCTCCGCCGCCTCCTTCATTGCGCGGCGGTTTACCGCCCTGACCGCCATCGCCGCCATTGGCCGCGTAGACAGCCCCACCCACGGTAAGGGTGCCGCCCTTAGCGGTCAGTGCTATGTCAGCTGCAGCGCCGCCCTTACCACCAAGCGAACCCTGAGTATTAGTTTGCTGATTTCGTCCGGCCCCGCCACCGCCGCCTCCACCAGAAGAATCAACAATGCCGCTGATGTTTATGGTACCGGCTTCCGAAGTCACCACTATGGGAGCACCATTACCACCATCGCCGCCGCGTGATGCTGAAGTAGTTGCCGTACTGGCACCGCCGCCGCCGGCACCGAAGGCATAGATATTAGCGGCCGCAATGTTTGAGCCGGCCACGACCGTAATAGCACCTGCGCTTGTACCAACACCGGATATCAGACCACCGTCGCCGGAGCTGTTCAAGTCTCCATTAATTGTAATGCCGGCGTTTTTGCTGGTGTTGCCGCTGGCCTCAATCTTGCCTGCGCCGGTAAGGTTGCCGGCGGTGTCGAAAACAACCTGCTTATTTTGTGCCGAAGAAGTGGCCTGCTGGGTGTAAATCTTAATGGTGCCGCTGGCAGCGGGGGCCTGATTGGCATCATTGATACCACCACCTGTGTAAATGCTGCCGACTGTTACAGCAGCGCCGGGGGCAGCGGGAATGGCTCCTGCCAGGATCAGCACGCTTCCGCCATTGTGCGACTTACCGAAAGCACCTCGGCCCGTGGCCGAGGCATCAATATCATTGGTGCCGAGGAGGACATTGCCGCCCTTACCGCCATTGCTGGCCATGGCTATAAGAGTGACGTTACCTGCATCACCTTGATTCTTAGCTGCGCTGGTATCGATGACAGTTGCAGCGGCGTTAGCCGAAAAATTGATATCACCACCGCCGCTCACTGAAGGGTCGAGGGTGACCGTCACGTTCTGATTAGCCTGTGTGCCCGGGATAGCCCCGGTCGTCGCTCCACCGGTCGTGACCTTGGCGCCGGCGATAATCGTCACATTGCCGCCATTATCGACAATTTGCGCGCCACCGGCACTGGTGACATCACCACTGGCGAGAATCGCCACCGACTGAGTGAATGTATTTACACCGTTGATGACGATACCACCAGCGGTATTGACGAAAGTGGGATCGCCGGTTACGCAGTTATTGCCCAAGACAAAGGTATCGGAACTCGTGAGAAAATGCTCGGTCTGAGCCTGGCTATTGAGATTGCCGGAGACATTACCCACATTGGCATCAATCTCGCCCAGTCCGGAGTATAGATCCAGATTCTTAGAGAGGTAATCACCGCCGGCGAGATAGATACTGGCCGCGCCGGAGTAGTTTGCGTCTCTGACGTTGACGGCGCCGTTGAGTGCCTGCACGCTGCCGCCGATATTATTGATGGCGATATCGGTAGCAGGAGAGTACGCACTAAAATTGACGTCTGCATTTTGCGAAACGATCGAGCCGGCGTTGACAAAGGCACCGCCACCGGAAGAAAGATTGACAGCGCCCACAGCAGAGATGACCGGTACCGGTACATGGGCTCCAGCTCTGGCGGAAGCGTCGGGAGCGTTGATTATGGCGCCACCGGCATTGAGATTGAGGACTCCGGCGCTGGATATAGTACCGGCGTTGAAGATACTGTCGACGACGTTCAGGGTCAGATTCGCGCCTGACACAGTGCCGCCCAGCAAAGTGGATAGGGACTCCGGTACCTGCGTGGAGATAAGCCCCCCGGCATGGTTGCTGATGGCATGAGCACTGAGCGATCCCTGGGAAACCGTCGAATCGGTGGATAATCCATAGATGGTCCCGAAGTTGACGAGACTGCCACCCAGACTCAGAGTCGGCGTCGCAGCAAAATTGTCGACGGCGGTAATACCGTGACCAATTACAAGAGAGCTGACCTTAATGGAAGACATCGCTCCAACAAGACTGTCGAGCGACAACATGCCGCCGGTGGCGCGACCGCTGGCATCGAGTACAAGGCTGTCTTTTGCACCGCCGGTGATGGCGGCAAACTCAGCGGCGGTTACTTTATCACCAGCCTGGAAGATGTGATTTGTGCCGCCAAGATTGAGCTGCGCAGAAGTCTGTCCGTTCAAATTGGCGATGCTCAGGACGATGTTAGCGGCAGCAGAAGAAAGATCGAAGCGCACAGCAGGGGTGTTTGCCCCGGCCTGCGACCACTGTTGAAACTGATGCACAGCCGCCGAAGGCATGCTGTTATGAAGCGCGAATGGTGCGCCTCCATGCCCGGAGGCGGCAGGATTGAAGAAAGCGCCTGGATGAGCATTGAACGGTTGAGGGACATTGGCCCGAACGGCCGGAGCCGTCATCGACAGCAGGCATGACAGCGAGAGTGGAACAGCAAGGACTTTTTTAGCGCTCGGCACTCTTTCAGCGCCCAATTTCATCGGCTGTCTTACTACCATGTCAACCCCCTCATAACGTCCGAAGCGTCAATAGTAACCGGCTTTCCCGCCCGTTGACTACTGGCCACAAACGCCTGATTCAAGGTCGCCCCGGCCGAGAGCGCCAGGAAGCCCAAACGAAGCGCCCCCGGGCCGCGAAGTTTAAATAGATTTCCAGAGGAGCATGTCCGTATCGCCGAGGCAAGATTAAATCAAACACCAGATGCCTGCGGTAAAATACCTATCGGCTGTTTACCGGGCGAAGGACGGAGACAAATTTATCGAAAGGCCGTCTAGAGAGCACGCTCAATTCAAACCCTCCATTTTCCGGGTTGGTTTGTTCCTGGTTCTCATGCCAAGCCTGGTTGGCGCCTCCTCGATTGCCGCTCTAAATGGCCTCTGGCAGGCCACGAACCAACTGATTGATCGCAGCCAGCAACTGAGCCAACTGACCCTGACGCAGTCCGAAGCCTTTAGCGATCTCGTGCCATATTGCGGTTCGGCTCTCAGCTTCACCTTCGAAGGCCATCCGGAAAAACAAGCCAAGGCCGGCCGCGACAGGGATCAGCTTGTCAGCGCTCTTCAAGCCTTGAAGACTGCGACGGTAAGCAGTGCTGACTTGTTATCCCCCGAGGGTAAAGCTCTTCCTGACGACATTGCCAACACCCTCCGAGACGCTGATAAACTCTGCCAGAACCTGACTAATACAGTCTTTTTCAACAATCTTGATCGTTTTAGAGCTTTCTCCCGCCTGATGAAAAGCGGTCTCACGCTAGCGGCAAACTTGCAGAGCGCCTCAAATTTCCAGACGAAAGAAGAACAAGAAATTGAAAGGCAATACGATACTATCAGCGGTATCACAACGATAGGCATCTTTGCCGGCCTGGCTCTCACAATTTTCTGTTGCGGACTAACTCTGCTCGCCTACAGCAAAATCATCTTTGAGCGCTTTAAGGCAGTGCGTAAAAACGCGGCAAGACTGACTGTGGTAGGTGGGCCTCAGCGCGAGATAGAAGGTGATGACGAACTGGCCTATCTGGACGGAATATTTTGCGATGTTGGTGAGGAATTACAACAGGCCAACGAAGCAAACGCTATGCTCATGCAAATGCTGGCTCATGATGTTCGCTCTCCCATTATGGCCACACAAGTATCGATTCAGCTGTTCGAAGAAGTCGTTGAGGACTCTCTCACGGAAGAAGCGGTCGATACCTGCGATTCGATTCAAGCCGAGCTCAATAAGGTTCTGGAGCTTGTCACCAACTTCCTCCTGGTGGACAGATTGGAGTCAGGGGCTATCGAATTGGAATATACCGATTTTGCTCTGGACCAGTGCCTGCAAGACTGCTTGCTGGATGCACGGAAAGAGGTGAGATTAAAAGCTCTTACAATAAACAACAACTGTCCTCCTATTATCGTATGTGCCGATCAAACTCAGATCAAGCGGGTCATTTCCAATTTTCTTGCCAGCTCCCTCAGGGCGGCACCGGAAGAGTCTACGGTCACAATTGACTGCATCGAAGAAGGCGGCAATATCACCTTAAAATTTAGCGATCAAGGTAAACCACCAGCGGTGGCACTGAGAAAGCAACTCTTCAGCAAGGTATTTATCGACAAGCGTGAAGACCAGCGACTTGACCGGGGCATGAGCCTGGTATTGAGCAAACTGATTGTGGAACAGCACGATGGACGCTGCGGATTCACAAACACATCCAACAGGGATTGCACAATCTGGTTTACTCTGCCGCTCAAAAAATCATTTCACACACCGGGCAAAAGACAAACGGCGGATAGCGATGTCCACGATTTGAGCGATTGGAAGAGTATCTTCCGACCAGGTCTTGCACGGCAGGGTTTGATTCTGGCGGTGGTGCCTCTGGTTTTCCAGGTAACAGGCCTCCTATGGTTAAACGGTGAGGTTAGCAAAGCGTCAAGACTTCAAAAAGTCGCACGTGAGCAGTCTGCGATGGTAGACCTGACGAACCGTCTCTGGCTCCAGGGTGTACAGGCAAACGCCAACATGGGCTTTTTTATAGTCAGCGGCGACAAGCGCAGCAAACAAGCGGCACTGGAAAATATTAGCGCTCTCAAAAATCCGGCTCCTCCCAATTTCAGTGAAAACAAGGGCGACGCAACAACGAAGCACCTATGGCAAGAAACTCTCGCCTTTACGCGCACTGAAGCGGCGAAGATGGAAAACCTTCTAAGTAGCACCAGTCCCGGCAGCGCCGCTGAAGATCTGGGTACAATGCCGGCTCTCGGAGACCGCGGTGAAAGCATCAGCAACAAGCTGCGAACCTTGCTCAAAGAAGAACTTAAGCGATTGACCGAGGCCAGAACAGCACAAGAACAATCGATGAGCGCGGTGCACAATACACTTATTTTGATGTTTGCCGTCGACCTGGCCGTCTGCCTGGCACTGCTCCTTTACTTCGGGTACCGCACTAAGAGACGTCTCGACAGACTGATCAAAAATGCGGCGAAACTGCCCCGACGTGAACTGCTGGCTCCCGTGATGGAAGCGACCGATGAACTACAGGAACTGGACCATCTCATCCACCAGGCAGAGTCTTATCTGCGTCAAGCCGACAGACAACACGCCCTCTTGCTGGATACAATCAAAGAGGAAATCGAAAAGCCGCTCGGCTCCATCGCTCGCTCCTTAGGCGAACTGACGAAATTCGCGCAAAAAGATTTCCAGGCGCATCCTATGGTTCAGAAGTGCTTGAAGCAGGCAAAAATAAATAACCTCCGTGTATTATCTCTAGTCACTGAACTGCTAGCGCTGGAAAGCGCAGACGGCGGACTGCTCGATGTGGAGCTAACAACAACGGCACTGAAAGAGGTCTTTGCCGAGGCTGTGGAGAGCGTCGCCAGTCTGCTGGAAAGCAAAAGCATTTCCATGCAGGTTAGCTGTCCTGATATTCAGGTGAAAATAGATCGTGGCCGAATCGTTCAAGTATTAGTCAACTTGATAGGCAATGCCACCAAGTTTGCTCCCAACAACTCAACCATTTCATTGACTGCTACCGCATCAAAGAATGGACTGAAACTGGCGGTAACTGACAATGGTCCCGGTATGGACAGAAAAACTGCCGACCGGGTCTTCGATAAGTTTTTCAAATCCTCCAATCAAAAATCTGCTGCGTTCGGATTAGGTTTAGCCATCTGCAAACTGATTGTCGAATCGCATCACGGCACCATTGAGGTTGATACTGAGCCGGGAAAGGGATGTACCTTCTGGCTCCTCTTGCCTGACGCGATTTGATGTTTGCCTTCGGTTTCAACCGACGAAGGCATCGTAAGTGCGACAACGTAAAATCTACGCAAAACGAAAAAAACGAATTTTTGTTGTTATCATATGATCCGTCAATACCCGCCGGCGCTTGACAAAGGGGCTTTATGAAGGGCAAACAGGTTCCGACAAATGGCTAGGATACTGCTGGTCGACGACGACATCAATCTGGTCGAGACGGTCGAACCCTACTTGAAATCGCACGGACATGTCGTGGATTGCTGCCACACCGGCGAGGACGCGCTGCAATTGCTGGGCGCCTATTCCTATGATGTTATTGCCCTTGACTGGACCATGCCGGGCATAAACGGCGACGAAGTATGCAAGCGTTATCGCAGCTCAGGAGGCCAGGCACCCATTATTTTCCTGACGGGAAAAGAAGACGTGCAATCTATTGAGCTGGCACTGGGATATGGTGCCGACGATTATATGGTCAAGCCTTTTGATATCCGGGTACTGAACGCCAGAATCAAAGCTCTCCTCCGCCGGGCAGGCAATCCAATCGTGCCGGTTCTGAAGATTCAGGATCTCGTGCTTGATCCGGAAGGTTCATCCATAACTGTCGGCACTCAGACCGTCCGACTGCGAGCAAAGGAAAAAGCCTTGCTCGAATATTTGATGAGACATCCCAATCGTGTTTTTAGCTCGCAGCAATTGCTGGATGCTGTCTGGCCCGCGGACAGTGATGCCGCTACCACCTCCGTGCGCACATGGATGGGATTTTTGCGCCACAAGCTGGCTGAAGTTGGACGCGATAGTCTAGTACGCACAGTCCTCGGATCTGGGTACATTATTGACGACGTCGACTCCAAAACAAGTGGGGAAAGTGAGCCCCAGGCCTAGCGCTGCGAGCGTCGCGTTTAACGCAAATTTCACCATAGTCCAGCCGCGCCAATTTCCAATATTTTTATCGCGGTATGCCACCACACTCGCGCTACTCTGCACAGATAACAAAAGCCGCGTCGGTTGTGACGTCGCGCAAAAGTAGAATTTGCGCGGTCTCATTCGTGATTTCCGCGCTTGCAATGACCGGTCGCCGTGTTTTACGGTGTTTTCATACACATATTTTCACCACTCACAAAAGACCAAGAAAAACACCAGACAACAACAACAACGACCAGTACAAGTCGCAATAGCCAGGCAGCATCCGCTGCTCTGGCGATTTACCTATGCAAAAGACAGGGTATAACGATGATCAACTCCCTCGGCAAAGTGGTTTTGAAATTCCTCTTCGGCAAAAGCTGCTTCGCAATTTTTGCCGGGAAGAATGTAGTAGGCGCTCTTGTTTGCGCATACTCAGCCACTTCAGTGAGAGACCTGGTGCTCAAACTTTTGCCCTGGATCGGCGCGATTATTCTCGACATTCTGTGGTTGGGGATACCGACCTTCATCCAGCTAGTGAAGCGAGCACCGCAATATACTCGTGTAACCGCATAACTTGTGGCAAAGGGGGTGGCGCAGGCTACCCCCTTCCGCCCTTGTTGAAAGCGTAATACTTACAAACGGCTTAGCTAAACAAGCACCAGAATCTGATGCTTATTTAGCCAAGTCGATATCGCTTGTGCGATAAGCGAATCGACGTGGTGAATGGACAGGAAAGGACTACATCAATGTCCACTACATCAACAAAAACCGCAGTCCGAGTGCCCTGGACGACACTCGCAATAATCTGGATCTGCATCATCGTGTTGCCGTTCCGAGCTCCGCTATCGATCGTGCCGGCCTTCGTCACTTACGCCTTCACGGAACACTGGGCCTCAATCCCGCTGGCGATGGCGTCCCTCGTGGCCTACATGTTTCAGCATGAAGGCTTTCAACACATGGCTTACAACATCGTGCCCTTCCTCTTACTGGGAGCGGCCCTGGAAGAAGCCATAGGACATCGCAATTTTGCGCTGTTCGTGCTCGCCACCGGCATCGGTGCAGGCCTCGTGCAATACCTTGTGATGCCAGAGGAAATACTTGGCATAGTCGGACTGTCCGGCGTGGTGATAGGCACACTTGTCGTCATCACTCTGGCCGCTCCGAACTGTACCTTATTTAGCTTTCCCGCCTTCGGCCGGGAAATCAGCGCCAGAGTCTATCATCTCACTCTCTTCATCCTCGCCAAGCAGCTCTACAGCTTCTTCGGCGCTGATGAGAGCAGGGGCCTCGATCTCACCGCCTACTGGGTACATTTCGGCGGCGCGGTAGTGGCAGTCACGCTCTGGTACTTCTGGCTGAGAACAAAAATCGAAGCCTACAAAAACACACCCCGTGGCGCG
The DNA here is from genome assembly GCA_018266215.1 of Cyanobacteria bacterium SZAS LIN-3. Taxonomy (GTDB): domain Bacteria; phylum Cyanobacteriota; class Vampirovibrionia; order Obscuribacterales; family Obscuribacteraceae; genus REEB67. The sequence continues at coordinate 46,762 of JAFEAV010000009.1, forward strand.
CGCCTGTTTGCTTAAAAAGCACAGCCCGAGCGCCACTCTCTCTAGCAATGCCCATCCGGGCATTCAAAATGAAAGTGAAACGTCATGTTTCCCAAACTTCCCAAACCCAAAATGATCTGGTTCCTCTATGTCGGCTTTGCAGTGATGCTGGCCGCCACCGCTTACCAGTTCGCTGCGCCCGTCGCCGCGCCACAGCCCGCCACCAACGGCGAGCTGGCCTTTCACGACCGGACGCAGTTCTGGAAAATTCAGGAACTGGTGGAAAAAGACCCGAAATCGGTGACCGGAATCACCTTCCTGACGCAGTTAGGCAAGGAAACGCCGGTCCTGGTCACGGTCGACGGCAAAGAATCGCTCTGGGCAAACGTGCCCGGCAAGCATGACTACGACCTGCTCTCGCAGGCGGCGGCGGAACACGGCGTGCACAAGGACGCCAAGTTTCTCAACGCCGAGAGCGAACACAATATGGCGGCCGATGGTGGCGGATTCATCGGCCAGCTGATGATCAGCATCATCGCCATGATCGTCATCTCCGGCGCTCTCACCTGGTTTATGAGCAAACGAGGCGGCCCCGGCGCTGACCAGACGAAACACGGCAAGATCACCCTGACCCGCCTGGATCAGATGAACCAGAAGGTCACCTTCGCCGATGTCGCCGGCATCGACGACGAGCTGGAACAGATCAAATCGCTCGTCTTCGACATCAAGCACCCGGAAATCCTCACCAGACTGGGAGGCAAAGTGCCCGCCGGCGTGACCCTCGAAGGTCCTCCCGGCACCGGCAAAACCTTCCTCGTCCAGGCCATTTCGGGCGAAGGCGGCAGCGGTGACAAACCGCTACCCGTCCTTACCTGCAGCGGCGGTGACTTCGTCGATCAGTTCGTCGGCACCGGCGCTTCGCGCGTCAGAGACGCCTTCGCGCAATGCCGCAAACTGCGTGATGAACTCAACTCCTGGGTGATCTTTTTCATCGATGAGTTTGACGCCGTCGGCAAACATCGCGGCGGCGGCGGCACCGGCGGCAATGACGAACGCGAACAGACCGTCGGTCAGCTCCTTGTCGAATTGCAGGGATCGGCCGCCGACAATACTCGCATCCTCGTCATCATCGCCACCAACAAACCGGAAGTGCTCGACCCGGCGCTTGTCCGCTCGGGTCGTCTCGGCGACAAGAAAATCGCAGTGACCGCGCCCGACCGCGCCGGTCGCCTGGCTATCCTCTCGGTGAAAATCAAGAAGGTGCCGGCCGCCGACGACGTCGATCTGGGTGCGATCGCAGACGAGATGACGGGGCTGACCGGCGCCGACATCGATACCTTGATCACAAAACGTGCCCCGGAGTTTGCTAAGAAACGACTGGTGGCAACGGTGCCGGCAGGCATGGTGACCGCTGACAGCTTCAAACCGGAGCAGTACAAGATCATCCATGCCGACATCTGGAAAGCCCTTGAAGACATGATCATGGGCACCATCACCGAGACCAAAGGTCGTCGTCTCGATCCTATGCTCAAACATATGATCGCCATCCACGAGCTCGGTCACTTCGTGCTGGCCTACCGCAAATATCTGCAAAACACCGGCAAGTGGGACGGTCAGTACGGCGACGCCATCACGGCCATCAGCATCCTCGGCCCGGCCGGGGTTGGTGGCTTCGTGCGCACCGTGCCGCCCCACGACTTCAAAACCGCAAAGGGCATGAAGTCCTTCATCGCCATCGCCCTCGCCGGCAATCGCTCGGAGCGCATGTTCCTCGGCGATAAAACCGGCGGCTGCTCCAACGATCTGCAGCAGGCCATGCGCTTCGTCAAAGCCATGCTGCTGCAGTTCAATATGTCCGACTGCAACAACGAAGGTTGGAAGCTGCCGGCCATCTCCGTCGATCAGCAGGGCGGCTCGAAGTATCTTGGCGGCCAGACCGGTCACGCTCCTCAGTACGGCATGAGCGATTTGAGCGCCGCCCAGGTGGACGCCTTCATCGATCTCTTCCTCAACGAGGCGGAGACCGAAGCCGATGCCTATCTGGCCGAAGAAGCCGACTTTATCAAATGGATGGCACCGCGCCTGGTGAAAGCCGAGCGCATGCGCTTCCCCGAGATCAAAGCCGACTGGGACGAGTTTCACAAGGGTCGCGACCTTTCCAGGGCCGTGGCCTTCCCCTACCTCTGGGACGACAATCACGTCGCTCTCAAAATCCCCCGGGTGGAAGTGAAGCCTGTCCCCAAGCCGGTTATTCGCTGAGGCAAACTTCTTCCGACAAATAAGGGAGGCGAAGCAATTTGCCTCCTTGCTTTTCTTGCGCTTGCGCAATTTAAGGAAAGGTCAAAGAGATGACCACAACCAACAACCCTGGAAAAACCGGAGTCAATCTGTTCGCCGGACCGGGAGGCGCCCGCGCCATCGTGGCCACAACCGGCATGCTCATGGCTCTGGACTTTTTCGGCTACCGCTCGTACGCCACCCTCGGCGGCGTCAGCGGCGGGTCGATACCGGTGCGCCTCTACGCCTCCGGCGTCAGTATCAGGCGCCTGGTTGAACTGACGGTCGAGCTGGACTTTGAGAGTCTTCTCGATCCCGAAATGCCGATGAAAGCAGTCATGTTTGAGCACTACTGGCGCAGCGCCAGCCGGCTCAAAAACAAACTGCCCGAGCGCGGCTGCTGCAACGGTGCTCGATTTGCCGAGTGGGTGGAGAAAGTAGCCGGTCCCGACCGGTCGTGGCCGGAAAATTTCTGGACCCTGGCCTGTGAGCACGAAACGCAGATTCTCCTGACGAAAGAGGGTGTCTTCAAAAGAAACAAAGGCGAAAAGTTTCAGCAACTCTGCCCGAACACACCGCCGCTGGGGCGCTCAATACTCGCGTCCTGTGCTGTGCCGATGCTCTTCAATGCTGTGCGCATGCCGCTCAGCAATGGCGAAGTGTTGACACTGCATGACGGAGCACTGAGCTGGGAAGGCTGGCGCCCGGTCACCATCGTCGAAGACCATTACGATGTCGAGCCCGACAGCATGATTGTCTGCGATGTCGGTCCGGAGACAACTCTCTACGACCGCGCATCTTCCTCGCTCTGGAGGGTATTTTGTGGTGGTCGCTGCGTTGCGACACCACACGCCGGAAGCGACCGTGAGAGAAATTTTCTCCTGATTCGACCGGTGGTGACAAGCGTCGGCACCTTTGAATTTACCGCTCCCGCTGACCGCAAATGGGAAGGGATAATGGAAGGTTTCGCCGCGACGTTCCGCGCCCTGAGCCGCAACAGCCGCCTCACCCACGAGGAATATATGGCCGGCCGCGACATTCTCAATGCCTTTGACGACTTGAGAAAGCAGGGCAAACAGCGACCCCCGAGCAGCTTCACCAGGCGCGCGCTGGCGCTCCTGACCGAAAAGGGGGTTCTGCGCGACAGCCAGCCGTGAAGTAAGAAGGAGACTGAAGCTATGGCGACTGACAATCATTTTCTCGACGCGATAAAACGCGCGACGAGAGAAGGCCAGCAGGTAGCACGACAGGCACAGCAGCACCATGAAGCTCGTGCAGCCAGTCTGCAAGAGCAACTGAACCAGGAAATGCAAGCGCGCTACGAAGCGGTCATAGCCGAAATCCCCCGGTGCATAAAGTCACATTTTTGCCAGGGGCGCAGCTACGGCCGCATCATGCGACTGCGTTTTGATGAATCGAGCGAAGATCCCAGATGGCAGTCCGAATACTGGGAAGCCCGCAGACCGGATCCGAACAAGCTGAAGCACGCCGCCATGCGCGTTTTTATCTACTGTCACGAGCATGGTCTCAAACCTTATCTGGTGCGGGACTATGACTATGACATAGGGTGCTTCTTCTTCTACATCGGCATCAATTGCTGCGACCACGCAGCCGGTACCGGAGCGTAAGCTTCCGGTGCTCCTGACGGCGGAGACGAACTCTTTGTTCATCCCCGCCGTCGCAAAAAATATTTTTTTTGCCGCCCTTCTACTAGGTCATAGAGTATTTATAATGAACCGATTTTAGTGGATAATAGGGCCAATGTGCAGCGTGAGGCGAAGAAAAACAATCAGACCAGGAAACATAAAAAGTTTCGCCCGGCGACTGAAGCTGACGGCGCTCTTGCTTGGCTCACTGACTTGCACTGCATTGCCGCAGACATTTGCTCAAAGCACGGCCGAAACGCCCACAAACAAACCTTACTTTGTCCGGGCAAATAGGGCGGCCGGTGAAAAAGAATTTGATTTCCCTACCAATATAATGATTGGCGAAATCAACAGCGGCAATCTGAAACTGGTCAAAGCCTACGGCAAGATGCGATTCCGCATGAGCGGGCCGCTCAATTTTCGACCGCACCGTATTTTATTGAATCGCCCTGAATATTTGAAACGCTTCAGCCCCGGCGACATAGATAATGTAGAGCTGGACAGCTCAAACGGCACGCCTCAAATGTTGGAGCTGATGAGCCGGATGCCGGCATTGAAAAGTCTCTCTTTTTATCACTGTGATCAACTGGACGCAGCATCGCTCAAAATCCTGAAAAATTATCCGGCACTGCAATGGGTTCTCTTTGAGAAATGCGCTTTCAATGCCGATGATTTTGCCAGACAGACAGATTTAAATAAATTTGTCCTCCTGTCCTGCGCCTGGGAGACTAAAACCGATCAACTGCTGGAGGCGCTGAGCAGGACAAATCGGCTGCGTATGCTTTTCCTCAATTACTCCACGGTGACGCACCGAGGTTTCGAAAGTCTGGCCAAACTGACATCACTGGAAAATTTAAATTTAACCGACGCACATTTTGACCGCCGCGACTTGAAGCTGCTGACAAAACTGCCAAAACTCACGTCCCTAGATCTAACCGGCTGTCGCATCGACGCCGAAACGCTTGAAGTTTTGAAGCGCATTAAATCACTGAAAATTATTGTCCTCAGCCCGCGAAACTTTTTGCATCTGGAGCCAGCTGCGGTGAAAGAAGCGCTGAAGCACCTGACAGTATTGCAAGAAAGCACTGTAGTGCCGCAAAATCCTTGAGTCTGCTTCAGTCGCCTATTTTGCCGGTGCATTCTCCGAAATCTGAATACGCAGCATATGATCGTGCACCAGCTGTTTCACGGTCTCGGCATATTTTTTGCCGTCCCAATATATGACATTAATTTTGTCATTTTTGGTCAGCTCTCTAGCTACATACAATTGCTTCATGTTGTCTATCTTGTAACCGTTGAGCGCAACCATCACGACGCCCTTCTTTAAGGGAGAGGTGTCAGCAAACATATCTTCATCGGTCACAAGGACCCCATCCGTCGGCGCCGCTGTAAAAGAAGCGAGAGAAACTTTTTTCATGCCCTGGGGATAAAATTCCTTCAGCAGCACACTTGATTCTTGGGCATAGCGTTTATCCTTTTCCGCATTGCGCAGAAGAAAGCCGAGATAGGCAGTTTTTGAGTCGTAACGCTCAATAACGTTTTTGTGAGTTTGCTCGGCGGCGGCCAGATCACCAGTAAGCTCCTGATAGGCAGCGAGAGATTCCAGCCCCATCTGCGAATAGACCTCACCACAAAAATCGGCCAGTTCTTTTGCCTTGTCTTTCTGTCCATGCGCAAGTCTATATTTAATCAACCAATCCGCCTGGTTCGAAGCCATCACGGAATTGTCCGAGCTTTCAATAGCCTTCTCAAAATATTTGGCTGCCTGTTCCGGACGATTGTGCAAAACACAGTAAGCGCCCAGATTGAAATTCACCGCCGGTTCCATTGCCGCCGCTCTTTCTTCCAGCGGCAAAAACTTCTCAGGATTTGGAATTGCACCTGTTGCCACGACCTGAAGAGCCTGAAGGCTGAAAGGAAGTATCGGTTCAAAGGCCTCGGCATACTGTTCATCATTTGGGTGTGGTCCAAATTTCGCCTCAGCCCAGGCTTGATCGAGCTCATAAAAGTACGGGCAGTACTCCCGCAACTTGGTCAAAGTAGCCAGGTCCTTTTTATAGTTGGGAAATTCACTGCGGCTATGAAAGAAGTAAGCCGTCCCCATGGGCAGCGCCGGATCGAACCACTTCTCTGCAGGAACGGCCGACTCCGGTGACTTCGCTTCTTTAGCATTGGCGATGGCCTGTCCCCAGCAAACCGACGTTACAAGCTGCGGGTAATTTTCCATAATTTCCCGGCAGCCTTTAATCGTGTACGTCTTATCCTCATGCTCAACACGAAAGGCCAACATCGCCAGCGGTCGCAGATAGACATTAGCCAAAAGCTTCTTAGTGCGCTCCAGAGATTGTTTAGCTTCCTCCGGCACTCCGTACATATATTCAAGAAATGAATACTCATTACAGGTTGCACTCAAAATATGGCGACAGTGGAAGGCCGCAATGTCATCCCAGGAAATGACGTTGAGCGTGGATTTACCGTCGGCGGATGTCGAAAGACACCTCTTGGGAGTGCGATTCAACTCTTCCATGAGAGCGGCGGGATCGGCCGGCGCCTGCTTTTTATAGGCTTTAAAATCAACGACGAAAGAATTAAGCTCAGCCGGCACAACCTGCGACATGAGCATGTGCCCGCCTTCGACGGACCCGTTGTTGGTCGACAATATGCGAAGCAGCAACATCGAAGGCTTCTTTTTAAGCTTGCCGACATACTCGATCATCTTATCCGGACTTCGATCGTTGGCGAAGCGCATAACATACTGACTCTCTTCAACATCAGTATGATTCTTTTCATCGAAGAGTCGAATATCGTGAGTAGCTCTGATTTGCATCGCCCGCACCCAGGATTTTGCAATCGGGTCCTTCAGCTCCTCTTCCAGTGCGGCCAAACGCTTTATCACCATGCCATCGCGCACGCTCATCAATTCGAGCGACACTTCCGCCAGTTGCCCGAGCGTACCCAGCGAGCCTTTTTGCAGAGCGCGAGCAATGGTCAGATGCGCGCAACCACGAGATAACTGCGGCCGGTCCTCGGTATAGCGACCGGCAACCTCTTCAATATTAAACTTGGTCAGCAGCATCGCCGCCTGTTCATGCAAGCCAGCGTCCAGGGGGCGTTCAGTCAGCTCCTTCGAGACTCTCTCGTTTTCGGAGATAAGCGCTTCCATGTCGCCATTGGCGAGCGTGGCAATAAAGCCCTCGGGGGCGGCAGACACCGTGCCCGCCGAAAGAGCCAACTCGTCCAAAAGCGACCGCGTAAAAGGCTCATAGGTTTTGGTCGACCAGATATAATCGGTGATCGACAATTTAGAAGATGTTTTGATTTTTGCAGGAGCATCGATCACGGCAATTTCGTAAGAGCCTGCATTCAGATCGAGCGTATTGGCGACTACCTCTACTTCGCCCGCGGCAAATACCGGGTCCTTGCGATCTTTGAATTTTGCAAAGCAAAGCATCTCGGCTATGTCGCTGGTGATACTGCTGACCAACCACTGCTGCTCATTTTCATACTGCCAATTAACAGGCTTACCGGCCGCTTTCCTCTGGGCCTGCACCGCTTGAGGGACTTCGGGATGCGGCAGGACTTTCACCACCTGCGCCTGAGTGCAAGCCGCATTGCAGTTCACCGCGATTACGGCCAGGATTAGCCCCATCAATTTTTTATTCACTACTTGCACTCTCACCTGATATATGGCCCTGAATAAGATTCCAAGAACGTGCAGTTCTCATTCGGGACATAATAACAGCATGCGGTGCAGATTAAGTAGACGGACGACCTAGCCGGCCGTGGATAGTTCACCGGCTTTAGCGACAGATTTAATATGCTCTGCGCTGCTCACCTTTAGATCCGGCAACAACAAAAGCACTATAAATCCCGGTACGTTCCCGAGAAACAGCCAGAATCCAAGGAAAGCACTGTAGCCCTTGCTGCCGCAGTATCTGAGGAAGCCAACAAAATACAAAATCGCGACGAGCGCGCTGGCCGCTATGATGCCAAAGGCCGGCATGCCGGTGAGTACCATGAGCCAATCATGGGTGGGCCGGCTGACTGCCAGAAACACCGGACCAACACCGGAAATGACCATCAAGGCTGCCGACATCAGCATCAGCATTGCGCCGGGGCGAGATAAACCTGATTTATTCATGATGCAGCTCCTTTCAGATACAAATGCTCTGCCGCAGATCTCTTACAACTTCCTCATCAGACGTCTGCGCAAAGTCAACATAGTGTTGCCCCACAGCCTGAAAATCCGGGGGCGCACTGAGTGCGACGACCCCATCACAATAAGAATTCAACTCCCTGTAGCTCTGGGCGCTCATAACCGGGACGGCCATGATAATGCGGCCGGCTCCGCGTTTCCGCACGGTCTTCAGCGCGGCAAAAGCGGTCATGCCGGTGGCAATACCATCATCAACTACAACCACAGTCTTACCGTCAAAAGATGACTTATTCCGGCCCGCCTCTTCATAAAAACGCTGCTCGGTCTTACTGGTTTTATCCAGTAGGATTTGCCGCTGTCCTTCCACATACGTGCGCCAGTTATAGTCTTTCGGCACGTCAGGATTAAGCACCACAACGCCGTCTGAAGACACTGCGCCGATAGCATATTCGGGCTGGCCGGGATAAGGCAACTTTTTGGCCACAATTATTTCCAGAGGGCAGCCAAATTTGCGAGCCACCTCCAGCGCCACAGGGACTCCGCCGCGGGGCAAGCCGACGACAACCAGATCCGATTGCTTGTCCAAACCAGGCAAACTGGAGAGATAGCTGTCCACCGCTTCAGCCAGTTTTTTGCCGGCCTCTTGCCTGTTTGCAAACATATTGCCTCCTCTCCAAGAAGCGCGGTCCGCGGTTAATTTTCAACGGAAAATCAATACGCTGGATTCACTGTGTCTGATGACAGTAGTTGTCGTGCTGCCCAGTACATTTTGCTCGGGGGTGCGATATCCATAGGCACCAAGAATGAGAAGCCCACCGGCGGATTGTGTATACCTTAAGATAGCTCCGGTGGTCGGACCCTCAAGGGTCGCAAACGAAGCATGTCCATCGACAGAATTCAAAAGAGTTGTACCTTGCTCGGCAATCAGGTGCGCAGCAGCCATATTTTCGCTGGAAGACGACGCTGAGACGACCAGGGCCTTTAATGGTTTCTTCGTTTTCTCGGCTAATTGTTGACCGAGGAGCAAAGCACCGCGGGAGGGTTCGCTGCCGTCGAAGGCAACGACCAACTCCTTAATATCATTTACCGGAGACGTTGCCACCAGCACAGGTGTGCTGGACATCTGCACTATTCGCTCCGCCACCGAACCAATCATGCCCGCGGTCAGGGACTTCGCAGCCCCACGTCCGTGGTGACCGACAACAACAAGATCGTGCGATTTAGCCTGCTGGAAAATCTGCTCAACGACCCAGCCCACATCCACTTGAGTGTGCAGTTCCACGGTGTCCTGGCACTGCTTTTTTACCAGGTCGAGTATTGTTTGCCCGATAGTCTGCATCGCGCCAAAGACTTTCTCCGACGCGTCAGCAGTCTGGCCAAAGCCCAGGCCTTCGGCAAACTCCGGCGCCAACATAAAATCCAGTATGCGAGGATCAATCACATGCTCAGCGGTGATTTTTGCGTTCAGGTGCCTTGCTAGCCAGATGGAATAATCCACCGCCAACTGACTGAATGCAGAGCCGTCCACTGGAACCAATATTTTGCGAAATGGCATTTCACGATCTCCCTGGAACCCCCACACTTTAAACATTACGCTTGCGGAGCGGATCTGCCATCGATCTAATTGTCGATTCAAACGCTCTTGCCAACAGCGATTTTCATCCAAGCGGATGATGTGCGCTTTATTAAAGCCATCTCACGGCCCGGGCCTGGATGAAGGCCGGCAGGCGAACAGCCACCTATGCGAAAATACTAACTTCTCCATGACCAGAGCGAAAGGAACGGCTGAAATGAAATTTGGACTACCGACACTGATCACGGTCAGTTGCCTTATCTATGCCATGCCGTCCGCTCTCTGCCAGTCGGTTAGCAGGCACTTCATCTCCAATGGTTTCAGGCCGGTAATTGCTTCGGATGGGACCGGTAACCTGCATGTCGCCTTCGAATCATACGGCAAGGGCAAAGACGTAACCGACATTTATTACACGACAAGCGCCGACCTCGGCGCCCATTGGTCCAAGCCGTACAATCTGTCTGAAACACTGGGTGTTTCCAAACATGCCGCCATTGCCGTGGAAAAAAGCGGAGCAGTAGATGTAGTCTGGGCCGACAGCAATGAAGAAGGCAAGATGCCGGAAATATTTTTCTCTCGTTCTTCCAGCGTCACTCACACCTGGAGCGCCCCCATGAATATTTCAAGCACGCCGGGAGTATCAAGCGAGCCGGCCCTGGCAATCGGTCCGGACGATTCGCTCAATATCGTCTGGAGCGAAAGGGAAATATTAGATACCGGCATGGAGATTTTTTACGTCAGCTCCACTGATGGTGGCAAGACCTGGTCGCCGCCGAGGTCGATCAGCAAGACCATCGGCTTGTCAGCGGCACCGACAATTTCCGCTTCAACGGATGGAGTACTTTATACGGCCTGGTCAGATACGCCTTCTGAAGAAACCAACCCTGATATTTTTTACTGCCAGAGCCAGCACGGCATCTGGACGAAAGTCGTAAACATAAGCAAGTCAGGGGGATTCTCGGCGCAGCCCAGTATTGCCGGCAACAAAGGCAAGGTCTTTTTGACATGGTCGGACAGTTCCAAGAGAAAACCATCATCCGAAATCTGGTTGGCTGTCGGTGGCACGGTCGAAAAATTTGATCGTGTATTAGATGCCTCCGGTACCACCGGCAGTGCCTCCCGACCGCGCCTTGCTGCCCGCGGAGATGACCTTGCACTGGTCTGGACCGAAGTGAAGAGTGAAGGCACTCAGCCCGGAATTAGAGGAATTGCCTCTTCCGACAACGGCGAGACCTTTACCAAAAGCTTTGACATATCGACCTTCAAGGACCACTGTAGAAATCCCGATTCAACCATTCAGGCAGGCTATTTGTGTACTGTCTGGGAAGAGGCAAGCGGCAAGGATGAGGGCTCGCTCAATATCGGCCTGATAAACCTGAGCCGGCTGGAGAAAGGGAAAGTCCTGCCTGTGGACTCGAAGCTCTATCAAGGGAGTGGGACGCGTTAGCGGAGAGGCTCAGGCATGTCCTAAGCTAAAACGGCATGTTAGTTAGGTTTGTCAGATAGTAGGATCTGACTACATTGGCATTGCATTCACAGTACAGCCGCCAGCCCATCTTGTTTTCAGTAAAGTAGATTATGTGGCGAGATCTTCCATTTTTCATAAATTCCACTTCGCCGACAGTTCCAAAAATTTCCTTGATGTCGGCCAAGGGCATGTGTGTGTGAACAACCCTATCATTCATTGCTCGAACGCAAACAGAAATACGATCAATTTCCGTTTGCGCTTTCATATATGCATTTGAAGCTTTTTGTCTCTCGAATGAGGATGTGCTGATTGGAAACGCCTTTGGATTTGCATTGGAAATCAAATAATATTTCAATTTCCCGCTGTAGTCGCTGGCATAGTTTAAATACCAGTGTGACTCCGGACCAAAATAGAATACAGCGTGGGTTATGGCAGGAGCCGGTTTTACGGTCATCTTGCAGCCATCGTTAAGCTGATTATCCAGAACAGAGATCGGCATATTCATCCGGATTGCTTTGGAATCTATTAGCCGAACGCACAATAGCGCTTTATCGTAATCCGAACGATCCTCTTTTAACTTTACGAGCGAGTTTGATTGGTCTTCAGCACTTGATGAAAGAACCGAGAGAAAGACGAAAACTATCAATATTATCGTTTGTCTAATCATGATTTTTTAGAAGTGAAGCAACAGATTTCATTCGGTCTGTTATACGGCTAAAAAACGGAAACAAGGATTGCCGAAGGTCGGACTCGAACCGCCACACCCTTGCGGGCGGCTGAATTTGAGTCTACCGCGCCGAACAATCAATTCGGCGGCTCCAAAGCTCGCGCAAGCAAATCAGCAAGCCCAAGCTCCTTGGCCATTTCACGCATATAGTCAACGTTCAAATTAGACTCCTGCATTTTTACTACGCCAATAATGTCGTTCCACTGGCGATCCGACACTTCCTTTCCAGCCCTGTACCATTCAAGTTTTGCCAATACTGTGTCTTCGGCGCTTGCAAAATAAACATTATCATCAGATGAAACAGCGACCATGACTTTATTCAGAAACTGCTTCCGGTCAAAGTTGCGATTCCTTGGGAGGAAAATATCTATCTTAAAACCAGACGAGAAATCAATTAAATTAAAACTGGAGCGTCGATTGACTGCTTCAATTACCGACTCTTTAGACACGTAGAAATCCGGTTCTACAGCATTTACAAAATCATTTACCTGCTCCAACTTCAAGTCTGCAAGTAGGTCAGCGTCAGCTGTTGCTCTTGCTAGTCCATGAGTCGAGCTAGCAAGGGACCCGCCGATCAAATACGGCACTTCCAGACGTTCCAGAATCTGGACAACTTTAAGAGTGATTGAGATATCCTCATTCATCACTCAATTTATTCTCAAAGTGAGGGCCCTTGACCAAGGGATATGCTGGAGGGCCGTATACTTCCTTCGCAAGGGCCTCACCCAATAACTGATCCATTAGCTTCCGGCGCCGTTGCTCTTCGTTAAACTCTGGATGTCTAAGCGCAATTCCGCTCAGCATGAGCGTGCGCATAGTGTTATTTAGACTATTGACCATCTGCAACTTTTCTGCCGGCGATTTTCTGCGCAGAATTTCTAGCTGTACCAGTTCGGCTTCACGACTGGTATCACTATATGTCTTAACTTCATGTGGCTTTTTCTTCAACAAAACCAATAGTTCCTAAGACGCTGGTTGCTTTTTCCCAAAGCGGTTTCACTCTTTTAGACGAAAGTGACAGTCCCTGGTTAACATAATAGTCCCAGATACTCAAAAGATCACCCCAAAAGATATTGAGGCGATCTTTGAAAATAAATTGCCGAAGGTCGGACTCGAACCGACACACCCTTGCGGGCGGCTGATTTTGAGTCAGCTGCGTCTGCCATTTCGCCACTTCGGCTTAGATTGGAGAGGATGGCTGCAAAACATTCTACACTATTGAAACTATGGTGAAAAAGCAAAAAACGCCCAAGAAGCGGTCCGATTTTTACGACGAGATGCCGATAACGGTGCTCCTGACGGGCTTTGACGCCTTTGCCGGGAACAAACACAATCCCTCCCAGCTGGTGGTCGAGTCATTTCCTGACATCCTCAAAAGCAAAGCCCGTGGGCAATCCAAGCATGCAAAAGAGATTCACATTCTCAAACAAGTCCTGCCAACAGCCGGTGTCAAAGGCTGGAAGGTTCTCAAGAAGGCGATCGACAGCACGCTCGATCTGGCCGAGGGACCGGTCATAGTCATCATGCTTGGACTGGCCGCCGTACGCGAGACCATAAGCCTGGAGCGCCTGGCCCTCAACTTCCGGGACTATCGAGTGGCGGACAATAATGGCGAGCAACGCCTGGAAGAGACCATAGAATCCAAGGCCCCGCAGTTGCTAAGGACCAACCTGGACCTGCGCCATTTGCAGGAAATCGTCAGCGCCGCAGGCTACCCCTGCGACGTCTCCAACCACGCCGGTACCTTCGTCTGCAACGAACTCTACTTCCGCGCCTTGAACTACAAACGCGAACTCGGCGACATCGAAACCATCCTTTTTATGCACCTGCCACTCGAAAAAGTCTTTGCCAAAACCGCGAAAAAGGCGAAGACCAAGGACACACCAAAATCAGTCAGCGATATACTAAAGGGCCTGGCCAAGGACGGCAAAAAGCGGCAGATAGAATTTATGCAGCAAGCCGTAATTGAAGTAATCGAAAATATAGTCCACGGAACAGTCAGCTACAAAGAATCAAGGAGAATAAACGTTGAATAGAAATTTCAGCAGCACTTTCAAAATGGCGATGTTTGCAGGTGCGTCAACATTGATTCTCAGTGCGGCTACGCAGGCTGCAAACGCCGCCGATAGCCCCAAGCGCGAAGGCTTTAACGAGCCCTTTGTTTTATCGCATCTGAAGCACATGCGTGTTGTGATAGGCAAACTTGACGCTGCCACCACCGAGCGCGGTGAAACCGAAGAACACATCAAACAGCTTGTGACCGAGGGACTGGCACCAACGCACATCACGATGACTGCCGGAGAAGATTGCTGCGGCGGCGCCACAAGTGGCAAAGACAAAGGCAAATCAAGCGGCTGTGGTCCCACCGATGAGCCGCTCGCTTATCTCAAAGTGCGCGTCATTCCCGATGATGGTGGCTCCAAAGGTGCCGCTTACAGCGTCAGTTTCGCCCTGGTAGAAAAAGCAAAAATCGCGCGCAACAAGAAAGATTTGATGGTATCAGTCTGGACAAAAGAAAATGTCGGCAGACTGGGTGAAAACGGCAAAGAGACAATCGACAAACAGGTCGAGAGCGTGCTCAAAGATTTCCACCGCGACTATTTGCTGGCCAACAGCGCAGACCGTTCGGCTGACGTGCCTGATGAATACTCGGAAAAAGCTCCACACAATAAACGCAAGCATAAATAGGTTTGTGTTGTGTTGAGGTTTGACTCTACACGCTCGTTTAGAAATTTGCTGCCGGCTGCAATGGCAATCGTATGGTTGTGCTGCGCGCCGGCAGCTCTGTGTCAGAACGAAAATACCACTCGACCGCCCGGAGACTTGCGCGGTATCCACGCGCTGTCGATAGAAATCGAAAAACTTCCGGCAGACCTTATACGGGAGGGGGTTTCGGAAGCGGAGCTGAAGGATGCCGCCGTGAACGCCATTACTGTCGAACCCATAAAAGTGCTGGGCTCCGACGCACCCTTCAAGCTGTTAATAAGCGCTAACAAGCAAACACCCTGGACTCCCCTGGGAAGCACGCTGATTAAGGTACATCTTGCCGTTTTTGATAAAGCGAAACAGGCGCAATCATCCATTCCATCGACTCCTTTGTGGCAGGTAGAAGAATCGCGCGAGGTCGACACAGTCGCCTCGAAAATCGCAATAAATAGGGCCCTCGATAGCGGCCTCAAAAAATTCGCCAGAGCACTGGCTATGGCAAATGCCGGGGATCATGGACCAAGATTCGAAATTGGCCCCCCTGCAAAATCACCGCCCCCGCCTTCAATACTCAGGAAGACGAAAGGTCCCCAGGCCGAGCCATTCAACTGGCCCAAGATCCAGAAGTAAGGTGTCAACTTGCGGCAGTGGAGGCTTCCCCATATAATCCGGTCTAAGGGGGTAACAACTATGCTCTCACTGCGGCCAGTCATCTTCGATATTTTGATTGCGGTGCTCCTAAGTATAGGAGTCGTACTGCCCTCATGCGAACTTAACTGGCTCCGGAGCAACGAGATCGCCAACCGTATAGCTCAAAACCGAGAAAATCGGCGCCGAAGTCCTGGCCTTGCAGCGGTTATCGAGATCGGAATAAATGGCATCCGATTCAACGGCAGCAATCCAAGCAGTGGATACGAAAACTGGTTAGGGCAGCAAGTCTGGAAAAATATCTCATCCTCAAACCTCGTAAAGTACAATCCACAATCTCCGTACTGCCTGGACTTTAAAACTTCCGGCAATCTGCGACTTCTAACTCTCCGCCTCGCAGAATCGTCGCAGGCAAGAGATGCGGCTATCTGGTCATACAACGAACCAAATGCCAACGAGCAGCAAGATGAAGCCGCTACGGCCCGGTTCGTGTACTGTGCGGCCGACAAACTCGTCTGGGATCTACTCATCTTAAAGTACGGAAAAAGCGAACCTCCGAAAGACTCCCATTTGTTTGATGACGTAATCGACCAATCAGTCACCCCGACAGGAACATACAAGGACTACCTATCGATACCGCCATCCAAGTAGCTTCTTCTCGACCTTGTCTATTCCAGCGGCGAGAACAAGAGCGACCACGACAAGGGCAATAATCCCGACAAAAACGGTGGCCATGTCATAGAGTCCTGAAGCTTTGACGATCATAAAGCCCAGGCCTTCTTCGGCCGAGATAAATTCTCCGATGAACGCCCCGAGCAGCGCCAGGCCGATATTGAGCCGCATAGCGTTTATGACCCATATAAGCGCCGACGGTATTACTACAATGCGAAAAATCTGCCAGCGACTGGCTTTGGCGACGTGCATAAATTTGAGGTAGCGGGGCTCGACCGACATCGCGCCCTGATAGCTCTGCACTATGGCTACAGCCACGGTGCTCAAAAAGGCGAGCATAATTTTCGACCACAGTCCAATGCCAAACCAGGCGATAACAACCGGCGCCAGCGAAAAGATCGGAATTGTCGCCAGCGCTGTTATATAAGGATTGGCAATGCGAGCAACTGTTTTCGAGTACCAGAAGGACAAACCAATTGCCGCACCACTACTTGTACCCATGAGAAAACCGCACACGGCCTCCATCACGGTCACGCCTGTGTTCTTCAGTAGTTCGCCACTGCTTACCAGTTTGACGAACGCCTCCCAGACAAGCTGCGGGCTGGAGAAGGTAAATTGTCTATCTGGATAGCTGGACGTGAGCAAGTGCCAGGCCAAGACAAATACAAGCAGCGGCAGAGGATACAACAACAAGCCCAGCTTGCCGAGTGATTTTGATTCTCCCTGCACGGCTTCGTTGCTCATTGCGCTATCACTGCCTTCAACTCAGCCCAGATATCGCGGTAATACTCAGCAAACCGCGCAGTGCCTCTGGCGCTCTCCGGCGACCTGGGGCCATCGCCCAGATCAATGACAAACTCTTTTGTGAAAGTACCATTCTGACTCATCAACAGTACGCGATCAGCCATGGCCACAGATTCTTCAATATCATGCGTGACCATGATGGCGGCCTTGTTTTTCTCCTTTACCAGTTGATAAAACTCACTTTCCAGTTTGAGCTTGGTAAAAAAGTCCAGGGCCGAAAAAGGCTCGTCCAGCAAAAACAATTTTGGATTGAACATCAGGGACTGAATAATGCTGACCCGTTGCCGCATGCCGCCGGACAATGATGCCGGATGCAATTTCAAAATACTTTCGTTGAGATTGAAAGTCTGCAAATACTGGAGCACAAGCTTACGCGCCTCGTCTCTGGCAACGCCGGGCATCAGTTCGGCGGCCATCATCACGTTGGCTTCGACCGTCCGCCACGGCAGCAGGGCGTCTTGCTGAAAGATATAACCGATGCGACCGTGACTGGCATGACTGGCATCCGCTACATCAATCTTGCCCGAGCGCGGCTGCAGCAATCCCGCAATCAGATTTAGCAGCGTACTTTTGCCACAGCCGCTGGCTCCGAGGATGCAAACTATTTCACCTTCCTTGACGCTCAGTTGCAGGTCGCGGATGACTGTGTCGCTTGAGGCAGATCCAGATCCGTAGCCATAGGCGAGGCCAACTACATCGAGCACCGGTTTTGGTTGTGCAGTATTCGCGCTACTCAAATCAGTGCCAGCTCCGGGCCTATTGTCTAGTGTGGTGCCTTCTGTACAAATTTCATATCAACGTTTTGTTCATAGCTGCCACCACTTTTGATGTCACCTAGATCTTTGCGCAGGGCGATAGCATTGTCCCAGGCATTCTTGGTCAGCATCGGCGAGGCCGGCGAGGTACCGGAGGCCACCAGGCGATCCAGTGCTTCTTTAATCACGGCCTCTTGCACTTCGGGAAACTCTTTCTTCGCTATTTGCAATGTCCCTTTCGGGTCCTTGCGGATGTATTTCATAGCGTTCGCCAGGGCGTTGACCGCGGCTTGTATTTGCTCGGGGTGTTTAGCAAAGAAGTCATCAGAAACAGTCAGTCCTGTAAACGCAAAATCACCGGGAGCGCTCGCCGGTGAATAGACAATATGAGCACCCTGGTGATTGGCGATTGAGACCATCGGTTCAATCTCAAGTGCCATGTCGGCATGGTTGGCCTTGATCATCGGCAGTAGAGTGCCAAAAGCGCCCTGCACAATTTTGGCGTTGACGGGCTTGCCACCATTTTGCAAAATGTTTTTCATCACCGCATAGCTGGTCGATGGCGCCGTATATGTAGCTATTCGGTAACCGGCAAAACCAGCTGGATTGGCAATTGTTTTGATGTCATTTTTAAATGTAATCACCCAAAACGGTGTGCCTTTAACAATCCCCGCAACCACTTTGCCGCCGTGTCCGTGCTCTCGTGCGATAGCGGCAAAAGTCGGATCCGAAACTCCAAATTGCGCGTTACCGGTAGAGACAGCGGTAAAAGTCTTTTCGTCGCCGCCGGTGCTCACCAGTTTTACATCGAGTCCCTGCTCTTTGAAAAAACCGCCCTGCACCGCCACATAAAGCGGCATGTACAAGAAAACATGGCCAAACTGAGCGATGGTAACAGGAGTCAGTTTGGCAGGAGTTTTGGGACCGGGCGAAGCCGGTTGAGCCTGAGCCGGCAACAGTAAAAGACCAGACAGAGTCAGGCAAGAAAGCAGACTGAAACAAGCATTTTTCCCGGTCATCGCCACCCCTTGAGAACGACTCATCGCCATACTAAATCATTAGCTCGTATCACTTTGCCAGGCTTAAGCTCTTTTGTCGAGCGCTTGTCTACAATCAAGGATAAATCACTCACTACCGAGTAGGGGCAATTGTTGACGGCAAGTCGTTCGCGCCGCAGATCAGCGGTCCCGATCAGCGCCCCCTCTGGTATGTCGTGCACGCAGACGAAGACGTTGCCGGACTGCTCAATATTGCGGCGCTCCAGCCACTTATTCTTGCGGCAGCTCGCCTGACAAATCTTCCCGGCAAATTCCCATTCGTAATTGACTTTGGTGCGGTTGTTTTCAAAAAACAAACGAGGCAGCGTAACCTTTTTCAAAGAGTTATCGTTAGGCATGGGCACCACGGCAAAATCAGCCGGCACCAGCACCGCCCCCTTCGGCACGTCCTTCAAGATTTTGAATTCATTCAGAGAGGGAGCTGAGCGGTTCTTCGCATGGGGACAGACTCCAGTCGCTCCATTCTTAGCAGCCTCAGCAAAAAGTTGCTTGCGCACCTCCTGCGCTTTTCTGTAAGGCAAGTCTCGCAGAGTCATAAAATCGCCGGGCTTCAAAGTAACTATCGGCTTTTTACCTATTACCAGATCGCTACAAACAACCTGTTCCGGGCCGATATCTTTAGAAGGCACACGCACTTCGCTGACATCATCGGCGGTGATAGTGTCGCCGGCCTTAACCAGGCGTTCAACGATTACCTTACGTTGCACCCGGGCAATATCGAGGGCCTGCCATTGCCTGGGCGTATCGAGAGCTTCGCGAAATACTGGATTTACATCAGGCCTGTGCGCCAGCGCACCAATGCCCGCACTCAATGCCACAACAAAAATCGGAATAACCGAAAGGACAATTTTGCCCGGTACGCGCTTAAAGAAATGCACAGGACCATCGGCATCTGTTGGCGGAGGCTCGACCGACACGATGCGTGCCACCATCTTGTCGTAGAAGGTTTGCCGCCGCTTATCAAAGAGAGCCATGGCGTAGCCGACAGCCGGGATGATAAAAATCGCCGCAGCAGAGACATAGAGATAGATTTCCATGCCTTCCAGGTTGGCTTTTGCAACAAGATAAGATATGGCACCATTGAGAAAAATGGGGATACCAAACAATGCTGTCGTCATCATTTGTTTGAGCGAACTACTCCAGAATGAAAACGGCTGACCGTTCACATCGGTCACGCGCAGGCCAAGAATAATTTTGCCCGGCGTGGCGGCAAACCTCGACGATTCGAAGCCGGCATAATAAATCCAGTTGAGGATGACTGGCCCGACAAAGCCGCTCAGTCCTGCGATCCAGACCATCGCGGGGCCGGGGTCAGGACCGAGAAATTCCGGCAGCCAGCCGTATAGGACATACAAAAAGACCATGATGATGGGCGGCATCAATACAAGCAAAATGATGGCGTTGAGCCAGAACCAGTCGATGATTGTCGCGGCCGTTCGGATAGCAAAGCCTGCGTAGACCTGTTTATCCGTGGCAGTGTCCTTGACTTTCTGCCAGCCTTCTTTTAGCTTTTTAGACCGTGGGTCGTCCGGGTTCATGGCCTGCCGATGTCGCTAACGGCTGCTATTGTGCCATCAAATAGCCCTAAAGTTTCGGCATGTCAGGGGTTTTGCACCAGCTGTCTTTGCCCGTCTCACAGCGCACGCACTTCGAGCGCGACTGACTGAAATGCTTGGCGCAAATCGGCTGGCCGCATTCCTTGCACTTATTCACCTTCCCAAGGGGCAAACCAACCGCTCCCAGGAGCGGGTCGATGGGCTCGCCGCAGATGGCGCAAGTGCCCTGGAGTGGCTTATTGGGGAGAATACCGCCGATGTCTGAGGGAAACATATTAAATTGCCTCGCAATGACCTATGTCAGCCAGCCGCATATTAAAATCATAGCCTTTCGTCCGCAGCTGCGCCAATTTAGCCAAAAGGATTTCAAAGATGAAGCAGTACATCCTGAGCATCGACCAGGGCACAACCAGTTGCCGGGCCATTGTTTTCGACAAAGTCGGTAAGACTGTAGGCCTGGGGCAGAAGGAATTCAAGCAATACTTCCCCAAGCCCAGCTGGGTCGAGCACGACCCGGAAGAAATCCTCAAAACTCAAATTGAATGCATAAAGCTGGCCGTGGCCAATGCCAAGATTGACGCTGAAGACATCGCCTGCGTCGCCATCACCAATCAGCGCGAGACGACCGTGGTCTGGGACCGCGAGACGGGCAAGCCGGTCTACAACGCCATCGTCTGGCAGTGCCGCCGCACCCAGGCCTTCGCCGACCAGCTGCGCGACGAAACCGACCTTGTCCGCTCGAAGACCGGCCTCGTGCCGGATGCATACTTTTCCGGGCCCAAAGTGCGCTGGATACTCGACAACGTCGAAGGTGCCCGGGCCAGAGCCGAAGCCGGCAAGCTCTGCTTCGGCACCATAGACTCCTGGCTGATCTGGAACCTGACAAAAGAAGCGACGCACGCGACCGAGGGCAGCAACGCCTCGCGCACAATGCTCTTCAACATCCACACCATGGAATTTGACCAGGAGCTGCTCAGCCGCATCGGCGTGCCGGCTTCGATGTTGCCAAAAGTGTTGCCTTCCAACGCCAACTTTGGCCACACTAAAAAGGAGCTGGTCGGCTTTGAAGCGCCTATCCTGGCGGTCCTCGGCGATCAGCAAGCGGCACTCTTCGGCCAGTGCTGCCTGGAAGAAGGTATGGCGAAATGCACCTACGGCACCGGCGGATTTTTGCTGGCCAACATGGGCGAAAAGGCCAAACTGACGTCCGGTCTGCTCACAACCGTGGCCTGGCAACTGGAAGGCAAGAAGCCGACCTACGCTTTTGAGGGCGCGATATTCGTCGCCGGCGCCGCCATACAGTGGCTGCGCGACGGCCTGGGCATCATCGAGTCCAGCGAAGAAACAGAAAATCTGGCGAACTCCATCAGCTCCAACGAGGGGGTCTATTTCGTACCGGCTCTTGTGGGACTGGGCTCACCCTGGTGGAACAGCGACGTGCGCGGCACCATAGTAGGGCTCACCAGGGGTAGTGGCAGAGCACATTTCGTCCGCGCCGCACTCGAGTCCATGGCTTATCAAATCAGCGACGTACTGGAAGACATGCGCAACAACGGCATTGTCCTGCGCGAGCTGCGAGTCGACGGCGGTGCAACCAAGAACGCTTTCATGCTGCAGTTTCAAGCTGATGTCCTGGGCGTGCCTGTGCTGCGCGCTTCGCAGAGTGAAGCAACAGCCTGGGGCGTGGCAGCGATGGCCGCGACCAGAGCCGGTTTGATCAAATCAGAAAAAGAAATGGCCGATCTCTGGCAGTGCGATCTCAAAATATTTCCCACAACCGATCGCAAAGACGATTACCGCGGTTGGCAATCGGCACTGAAGGGAGCGTTTGCCCACGCCGAGGCCGGCTCCAAAAACTAGCTAACACAAAGACCCCCTTTCGGAGGTCTTTGTGCGTGTCTTCGTCAAGCGGGGAGAAAACTTTATAAACTTCTGGTGGGTCAGTTTGTCGCTGCGTTTACCAGAGACCTTGCCAACCCTTCACTGACGACAGCCTCAAACGGCTCAACTTTCACGATGTCGTATTGTGCTCCATCCTCTGAGACCAACCGATTGTCCAATTGTTCCAACACTCGGGCACCATCTCCTTCATTTCCGATTTGCAAAAACTGAATGGATATTTCGCGTGGATTGCTCATCCGCTGGGTGCTTTCGCAGATTGCCCGGATCACGCCTTCCTTATCACTGGGCTCGCCGTCAGTTATAACTTCTATTAATAGAGGCCTTGTAGCAACATGGTTGGCGACGTTGCTGTCGCGGCGAGCGAAATAGGTGGAGAGGATTTCCTCAAGCGGTTTGGATAAATAGGTACCGCCGTCGGGATAGTTGTTTTGAAAAATGGCGGGCACGGCGGCAAAATTGACGTTGTTAAACATTCTGTAGCCGGAAGAAAACAGAGCAACGGTGATGCCATTGCGAAAAGCGGAACTGGCCTGGTTGGTGAGATTGAGCATTTGCTCGCGGCAGAAGTCCCAGCGACTCAGCCCACCCGGGCAGTCCTGCTGTTGCATCGAGCCGGAGCGGTCAATAATGACAGCGACGTCATAGTTTGCAAGCAGGGAAATCTCATTGCGATTGAGAGGTCTGGCAAAATTCAAGAGTCGGCTGGCATTGCCGGTCATGCCACCACCAGTAGCGGCACCACTCAAAACAGTATTGCCGGACATTGGGCGAGTCGCATTGACAAATTGATTGAAGCCATGCAGGACAGAGCTGCCCACGCTGAGGGCCTTGCCAAAATCAAACTCGGCTCCGGCTTGCTGGGGCGGTGGTGATTCCTGCTGTAGCTGCGGCGGTGCAGCCTGTCTCACCGGGGCGGTGATGGCAACCGGTGATGAAGAAAAGCTGGACATGGCGTCGCTTGAGAAAAGCGAATCGCCGACCGCCTGGCCCCGCGTCATGCGCATGCCGCTGCTGCTTCCATTACTTGTGCTCTGGGTTACAGAGCCGTTCAAGGCAGCGCGCGGCGCTGGCGCCGGAGCGGGGCCAAAATAACTGGTGTTTGTGGATTGTGCAAAAGCAAAAGTAGGGATTAGCACACCAGTCACGGCGGCGAGGGTAAGGGTCTTGAGGAGCAGGTTTGTCCTTTCTAGAGCTATCGAATTCATTGATTGAAAGCTCCTTGACCCTCATCCGACATGGATGTGTTGACGATGGGCGGGGGGACATGTTCCCGCTGCAAAAACCGACTTTGACACCCCAAAAGCGGCCTTGCCAAGTGGTCATTAATCGCTTCCCCTGGGAGATTCGGCGGTTTTATGGTAAAACCAGTTTGTCAATATAAGAGGTAGTTCCGTGATTTTGCGTCGAGTTTTTAGCGCCGGCACACTCAGCCTGCTCAGTCTGGCCGTTTCGAGTCTCTGCCCGGCCTTTGCCCAGGGTGCTCAGACCGCCGCTCCCCAGGGCCAGGCACCCGGCCAGAATCAACAACAGCCTATCTCCAACAGCGCCGCAGTCGAAGCCACGGACGGCCGTTATGTGCCGGCCAACGGCACAATCGACGGCTCCAGCATCAAGCAATTTCTCAACTCCGGCCCGGAAATCAACGCCACACAGATGGAAGAGGCGAGCATCCCCGCCGACAATCTCATGCAAATGCCGGCATATGTAGACAATAAAGCCGATGCCCGCGCCCAGAAAGAAGCAGCGGCCGAGGCCCAGGGTCAGGGTCAAAGTCAAGCAACCAGCGGCAGCCAGGGTCACAAGAAGAAAAAGCAAAAGCAGCGGACGTTCTTCAGCACACTGACGCAACCGATGGTGAGCACCCTCAATTTCCTCGGCTTTCCAGTCGGCCTCAATGATGACGTCGGCATCGATGCATCGCTCTCAAGCGATCTGCCCGAGAGCGTGCGCAAGCGTGACGGCGCCTACAATCCCAACGTAGCACCGAGCGTCGAAGCCACAACCAACAAGTATTTCGGCCAGTAAGCGGGCTACTGTAAATTGACCGGCTGGGCGTCGACTTTGACGCGGAAGAGGCCATAGGGCTTCTGGCGCATGTCGTTACCGTCATGAAAAATTGCCTGACGGTGCAGCTGATTGCTGGTGAAATAGAGATAGCCGTCCGATGCCAGAGAGAGCGTATCGGGCCAGAGCAGGCGAGGATCGCAGACGATGGTTTCCTGGCTGCCGTTCATGGAGATGCGGCGCACCGCGTTGTGCTCGTAATCGGTCGAGTAGACACGACCAAGTGAATCGCTTTCCAGTCCGTCGGACGCTCCTTTTTCAATCACTTCACAGACAGTGGCAGCCACTTCCTGGTCTGAGAGTTTTTCATTGCAAAGGGCATCGATACTGACGCTATAGAGCTTGCGACTGGAGAGCGGGCAATAATACAGGCGCTGTCCATCGGCACCAATGGCGATACCATCAGCTCCGACCTTGAGCGATTGTAGTTCACCTTTGGCGTTGGTGAAAACTATAGGCTGTCCTTCAACGACAGGCACAAAGCCAGGTACAGGGCGGGTTGAAACATGATCGTTCAAGCGTCTCCAGCTCTTTTTCCTGGCCAGGTCGACGACGATGATGCCGTTCGGTCCGGCTGAGGATGAGTCTGTAATGAAGGCCATACCGGCGCGGCCGCGGGAAAGGTCAAAGCGTACATCGTTTAAATAGGTCGTGGGCAGCGCCACATCAGCTGGGAATTCTATCTTCTCGCGCACCCGGTTTGTAGCAAGGTCCACACAGAGCATCTTGGGCGCACCGGGGATGGTGGGCTGCATTTTGATGCTGCCCGTGTCCAACATCCACAGTCTGTTTTTGGGGTCGATGACCACACTCTGCACCGATACTAGATGCTCTTTAACGTGGTCGAGGTCGAGAGTATTTATCTCTTGATTGGGATAGGCGACGGTTTTGCCCTTGATGACCTCGCCTACCGTGTACTCGACGGCATCGCCCCAGCGCGGGAAATTGACGAAAATGCGCCCTTCTTTTGAGACGGTGACACCGGTGGGCATCGGGCCGCTGAACGTTGCCACCAGTTCGGGCTTGCCGATAGCGCGCTGGCTGGGCATGGGGTCAATCGTCGTCTCGTTGACAAGGATAGGAGTCTTGGCCACGGCGGTTACATCTGCCTCCGCGTCAGCAGCCCGGCTGCTTGATTGGGAAAAAGCAAGCGCCAGGGCGGCGCAAACGGTCAAAAGCAAAAGACGGGGCATGACAATCCTTATATAGGCTTACAGTAAACGAGCTGATCATATATATTTGCAGCGACACTAGTATGAAGCTCTTTGTGAAGAACCGGCTATCCCCGGCGCATTTTTATTTGACTGCGACTAGACGACCGGTCTAATATTGACAAGTATACTTTATGGCAATCGCGAGGCAACCATCCATGACACAAGCGCAATCGACCCAGGACCAGAACAGCGCCGAATCGGCGACGAACAAATCGACTGCCCCGAATCTTTTTAGCCCGCTGACGATCAAAAGTATTACTCTGCGCAATCGCATCGGCGTCTCGCCTATGTGCCAGTATCATTCGGTCGACGGCTTTGCCGAAGACTGGCATCTGGTGCATCTCGGCTCGCGCGCTGTCGGCGGCGCCGGTCTTGTCTGCGTCGAGGCCTCGGCGGTCGAGCCGCGCGGTCGCATCTGCCCGGACGACCTGGGCATCTACAAAGACGAGCACATCACCATGCTCAAAAAAATCACCGGTTTCATTGAACAACACGGGGCTGTCCCGGCCATTCAAATAGCCCATGCCGGGCGCAAGGGTTCGACAAAAAATCCCTGGCGCGGCGGCAACAGACACCAGAAGCAGGACGTGCCCGACTCCGAAGGTGGCTATGACATAGTGGCACCGTCCGCGGTGGCTTTCAATGAAGGCTCAAGAGTTCCCCATGAGCTGACCATTGATGAAATCAAAGAGATTCAGCTGAAATTCAGGGACGCGGCCATCCGTGCTCAAAAAGCCGGCTTTAAATGGCTGGAGATACACGGCGCCCACGGCTATTTGATCCACTCCTTCTATTCACCCCTGGCAAATTTCAGAAAAGACGAATACGGCGGCAGTTTCGAAAATCGCATCCGCTTCTTTGTCGAAGTAGTTGACCAGGTACGCGCCGTCTGGCCCCAGGATCTGCCGCTTGCCGCGCGCTTCTCGACTACGGACTGGGTTGAGGGCGGCTGGACCGTGGACGACTCGGTCAAACTGGCAAAAATCCTCAAAGAACACGGCGTCGATCTTATTGACTGCAGCAGCGGCAACATCCGCTCCGGCGATCGCTACCAGATGGGCCCGGGATATCAGGTGCCGCTGGCGCAAAAAGTGCGCGCGGAGGCAAACATAGCAACGGCCGCGGTGGGAATGATAACCGAACCGCACCAGGCTAATGAAATTATCGCCAGCGGCAAGGCAGACATGGTCTTGCTTGCCCGTGAATTTATGCGTGACGCATACTGGCCCTATCATGCAGCGCAGGCCCTGGCCGGTGAACTGGGTGTTGAGCCCAAGACCGTCCTGCCGCCCAACTACACATACGCAATTTAGAGAGGAGAAAAAATGCCTGAGACAGCAACCAAAACTTTCACCGCTTATCAGCTGACAAAAGTTGGCGGCAAAGACTACGCCCCTGTTGAGAAGTCGCTTGAGCGGCCGCATCCCCATCAGGTCGTGATCAAGATGCACGCGGCTTCCCTCAACTTTCGCGACCTGCTTGTCTGCCGCGGCCTCTACGGCAAAGTGCCACTGCCTCTGGTGCCTCTATCAGACGGCGCCGGCGAAGTTGTAGAAGTCGGCGATCGCGTGCGCAAATTCAAAGTCGGTGACCGGGTCATGGCCACATTTATGCCGGCCTGGCTCAGCGGCGCTCCCACTGCCGATATCGGCAAATCGGCGCTTGGTGGTTTCACCGATGGTGTTTTGCAAGAATATGCCACTTTTCCCGAATCAGCTCTTGTGCGCGTGCCCGACTATTTGAACTATGAAGAAGCCGCGACGCTGCCCTGTGCAGCGGTGACCGTCTGGAATGCCATGTTTGAAGGCTACGACTTCAAGCCCGGTCAAACTGTACTGACTCTGGGTACCGGCGGAGTTTCGATATTCGCTCTGCAACTGGCGAAGGCCGCGGGTGCTCGCGTTATCGCCACCTCCTCCAGCGATGACAAGATAGCCAAGTTGAAAAAGCTCGGTGCGGACCACACCATCAACTACAAAACTACTCCCAACTGGGACGAAGCGGTGATGGAAATGACCGGCGGCAAAGGCGTGGATCTGGTCATTGAAGTCGGCGGAGCCGGCACAATCGATCGTTCGGTCAAGTCGGCAAAAGTCGGCGGTCACGTGGCACTGATAGGCGTACTTTCACAGCCGGAAACGCCCTTCAACGTAATCAACGTGTTGATGAAGAGCGTTGCCGTCCAGGGCGTGTTCGTAGGTTCGCGCGAGATGTTCGAGGACATGAATAAGGCCCTCGAACTGCACAAAATCAAACCACTTGTAGACAAGGTGTTCCAAGCCTCGGAGATTGTCCAGGCGCTGGAGTATATGGAAAGCGGCAAGCACTTCGGTAAAATAGTACTGAAATTCTAAGAGGCGCGATTTTCCAATGACAGGCATACCCGTTGTAATACTGCTGAGCCTGGGCGCAGCGGTGGTGGCCATGGTGGCCTTTGTCGCGGTACGGAAACTGAGCAAGCCGATCAATATTGACGAGCATCAAACCTTCATCGATGCCATGTTCAATATTGTCGGCACGCTTGTTTCCATTTTGCTCGGCCTACTGGTAGCCTCGGCACTGGACAACTACCAGAGCCTCGAGCAAACAATCGACCTGGAGGCCAATGCCGCATCCGAGATATTCCGACTCTCGCGCGGCCTGCCCTCTGATGTCCACGACAGAGTGCAGATACTCTGCCAGAAATATTGCCAGGATGTAGTCGACAAAGAATGGCCGGAAATGGCGCGGGGCAAAATCAGCACCGATGTTTTCGTCACTTATGCCAAACTGACCGAAACCATAGTCAAATTCAAACCGCACGATGACGGCGAGACAAATGTCCAGGCCAGTCTGCTGCAATCGGTGCAAAATCTTGGCGACTGCCGTCGCACCCGCATACTCGCTCTGACCAATACCAAAAATCAGGTCTTGCTGCCGCTCCTGGTTATCTGTGCAGTCACGGTTATGCTTTTCACCTTCCTCTATGTGAAACATGTATCTCCGCTGCAAGCTGTCCTGATCGGTTGTGTCGCCACAGTACTGGGCGGCAATATCAGCGTTGTCTTTCTACTCAGTCGACCCTTCGAAGGCGACTGGAAGCTCAAACCAAGAGGCTTTGAGCTGAACATCAAGACCCTGCATGAGGTCTACAAATCCGGTCTTATAGCGCCGCCACCAGGCACCGTATACAATACCGAAACGCAAAGACTGGAATTTGACCAGGCCGAAGCCGTGCCGAGCAAAGCTCCGACTACAACCCTTGATTCCAATCCCAGCATTTATTCCAGCCCGATGCCGGCGAAGGCGATTGAGCCCGTCGCACCGAGCGCAAGCAAAGCTCCTGCTAGCGGGCAGAAGCCGTAAGCTGCGGCTTCAATACCTGCTTGAAGCTTTCGCCGCTGGATTGCAGTTGCAGCAAGATGCTCAGAGTTTTGAGGAAATGAGTAGCTACTCGGCTGGTTTCCTTATGCTGCGAGAGAATCATTGACTTCAGTGGCTTGACTGCCGCGATAGCCGATTGCATAGCAAACTCTGCTCTGTAAGCCTTCATGCCCTGGTCAAGCTGCCTTTCGCTGATACGACGGTAGCAGAGAAGCTGCGCCGGATTTACATGCGCAAATGAGCTCGCCTTCTCTGAAGTTATGACCACGCTCGTGCCCGGTCGGACAACCATATTGGAGCCGGCGGCTCTGACAACAACCGCATCGCTGCGCACATCGTCCAGATTGTATACCGCCAGACCATTCTCCAGAGCCATGACCAGCACCATCGATCCGGCGGCAACAGAAACTTCACCGTGCCGGGTTTTGATCGTCGTGTCTGATTTGGGAATACTGAGAACGGTTCCACCGGCGAGATAGCCACGCTCCAGTGCTGCACCGCTGGTGCCTTCAACGGCCAGCGCAGCATCTGTGTGCAAAGCAACCGGTATTTCGCCGCCATCTATTTCTGTTTCACTGATCCAGTTGTATCCACCGGACCTGTAGCGAGCACTTGCAGACGCTGGAGCAAACTGCTCAACCACACCTTGAAGCGTGCGGCTCTGGGTGAGAGAGGCCACGTTGAAGGCCGTCAGCGGAGCGATGGCGCTGGACGAAACGAGCGATTGGGCAGGAAGAGACGGAAGCTGGACCGCTGCAGCCGCGGCAGGCATTACCACCCCGTCGGTATTCACCGTGCTTGTGGCAACCAGGACATGAGCTGCGGGAGCAGTCGGCGGGTCGGCGGTAATCGTCATACCATCGAGATTGATCACACCCTTACTGCCGGCCGGAGCGCTGAAAATCAAATTGGCATTTTTGGCAGTCAGTGTTGTGACATTGGCGTTTGTGACGGCACCGGCCGGTCCGAAGAACACGTTGAATCCGGGTGAGGCTTTGACGTTAACAGTACCGCCGGCAGGAGGCGTGCCGACAATGCCCTTGGACGGGGCACCGACAGCAATATTCACATCACCGCCGCCCGGTCCACTGGTGGCGATGTTTGCCGAGGTGAGATTGACCTTGCCATTGATTTTATCGCTGGCTTCGATCAGTATTGTGGCCTTGGTCTTGGCGCTGGTGGAATTAGCCAATATCTGAGCGCCCTTAGTGACGCTGATACCGCCGCCACCACCAATGATGCTGATGGATCCATTGGATGTATCAAGCAGATCGGCAATCATCACGTCATCCTTATTAGAGGCTGATGTGCTCAGAAGCGAAATTTTGGACACCGCTTTGACGGCGCCAAATGTGCTGAGGGATTGTCCGGCAGTCAAACTGAGCGTGCCAGGCCTCAGCTTGTTACCGACGGTATTGACCAGCATGCCACCAGTCTTAGAAACAGCAGTCACAGATTTGCCGGCCGAGAGATCGCCGAGGGTCGTAATTGCGCCGCTGCCGGCCGAGAGCGAAATGGTGCCGCCGGCTGATGGAACCGAAAGGTCGTCGGTGGCGATTATGCCAATACCTCCGGTCTTAGCTGTGACTGTTTCAGTAATCGAGCCGGTCGCCTGGACAGCATCGGTGGAGACCTGAATCAAGCCGGTCAGGGAAACCTTTGAGGTGGCCACAGA
This sequence comes from Cyanobacteria bacterium SZAS LIN-3, assembly GCA_018266215.1. Taxonomy (GTDB): domain Bacteria; phylum Cyanobacteriota; class Vampirovibrionia; order Obscuribacterales; family Obscuribacteraceae; genus REEB67. Next base: position 77,005 of record JAFEAV010000009.1, read on the forward strand.
AAGACCAATTGTGCCGACGGCAACGTGTCCTTTAGCCGCGGTCAGGACGACAGATTTACCGGCGCTGATATCAACGGTTGGATTGGATATCGAGATCTGGTCGGTCTTCAGCGATGTACCGGAAGCAACAAGAGAAACCGAGCCTGAGGGAGAGAGCGCAGCCACAGTGCCGCCAAGTGATATCGTGCCATCAAGACCGGTAGTAGCAGTTGTCTTCATGGATATCGACTTGAGCGCGTGGACAACATTATCGGTGACGATGTTATCTACCGCCGAAAGAGTCACAGTTGCAGGCGATGTAAACTTCGCGCCGATGGAGCCTATATGAATATCGCCTTTTGAAGTCAGGCTGACTGATTTGCTGGCCTCGATGTCACCCTGCACCAATATCGCACTGCTCGCTCCCGTGCCGGCGCCGCTGGCATTGAGGCTCAGTACGCCGGACGTAGTGGAGAAGAGTGACAGATCACCGGTCACGTTTATAGTGCCCTCTCCGGCAACTTTCGACGTTGTCTTAGCGGTAATGGAGTTTATCGCCAGAACGCTACCATCAATATTGATGCTCTTAAGTGCCGAGAGAGAAACACTGGCCGTGACGAAATCACCGATTTCGCCGACGTCTATCAATCCTTTCGAAGCCGTCATCGTCAGCGATTTGCCGGAGGCGATATTTATACCGGAAGAGGATACGATATCGCCCTGTGTAGCGGTCAATGTCACTACGCCATTGACGGCCGTCGCGATGATGTCATCGAAGAAGGCGATATCAGTCCCCTTGATATTGATGACATTGGATGTACTGATACCGTTTGAGCCAACAGCGCCGCCGGCGGTAATAGTAACTGTTCCAAGACTCAATATGAAGTTGGCATCGATATTACCTTTGGCCGTGAGAGTGACTGATTTACCGCCCTGGAAAAGTGCGCCGGTGCCGTCGATACCTCCGCTGGCCGAGAGTGTCACAACGCCGCCGGCGGCGTTGACGGCTGTGGCCTCGTCGAGAACAGTGATGTCGCCTTCTCCGGCAGCAGTAGATGTAGTTTTGAGCGATACAGAATTGATAGCATCGGCGTCAAATACCGAGATGCTATTCAATGCATTCATTGTAATGGAGCTGGTTTGAGAATTGTCACCGACCACATCTACATCAATCAAACCTTTGGACGCCGTCAGCGAAATGACGCCGCCGAAAATGTTTGTACCAACATCGGAATGCAAGTCGCCGGTGGTGGCGGTCAGATTTACCTTTGAGTCAAAGGCGAAAGCATTGACATCACTCTGCAAATCAAGTTTGGCAGCGGTCAGAGTTACATTGTTGGTGGCGAATATGCCGCTGCCGTTCACCGTCAAAGTGGCGTTAGGTGCGGTAGCGACGAAAGTGAATGATCCTGCCGCTCCACCGCTAAGATCAACAGCTGCGGCACTATCGCTGACATTTACCAGACTGCCGCCGACAGCGGAGACACTTGCGGCATTGACCAGCAGCGCGGTCTTACCGCCTATAGTGCCGGCTGAGCCTGAGTTAACACTGAGGATGTCAGCCGCAATGATAGCCTTGGTATTGGACTGTGTGATGCTTGCGGACACCGACGACTGCGCATCCAGCTCAATAAAACTAGTCTTGCCCGGAGACGTAGCAGGTGTGCCCAGGGGAGCGCCGATAGTGATGAAAGCGCCGGGACCATCGGACTCAATATTGACAGTTCCCACTTTGGTCATGGCAGTGGAAGTGATAACTCCACCGTTGGCATTGTTGAATGTGACAGACCCATTGGCCGAGAGAGGATTGCCGGCAACCGACACCGTTCCCTGCACACCGTTGAGATTGCCGCTCACCAGGCCGATATTAAATGGTATCGCCGAATTGGAAGCGAGGGTGATATTGCCGCCGTTGTTGCCTTTAACACCTGTGGCGGCCACACTCAATGGTCCGGTGACAAGCAGAGTGGAATTACCGAGGCCGATAGCTTTACTATCGAAGAAGCCGGCCTTGATGACGATACTGCCACCGGAGCCGCCGGCCGGGGCGGAACCAGGCGCGACATTGATGGCGGTACCGGCGGGATCGAATGTGATACTGCCACCACGCTCGATACTGACCAGACCACCGGCTGCCGTGCCGCTGCCACCGTTGGCACTGAACTGGAAGGGGCTGGTTTTGGTCAGGTCGAGGGCGGCACTGGTAGCCGTCCGGAAAGAGATTGAACCGGCATTGCCTGTGGCACCGGCGTTAGCGGATAGCGAAAGCTTTGCACCGGTAAACACGACGTCAAAGCCTGCGATGTCAATCAAACCGCCGCTACCAGAAGCGGCGCCGGCACTGTAGTCGATGCTGTTGTTGGCGCCAAAGTCAATGGTATCGCCGCTGGATGCGCCGGTCTGCAAACTCAGAGTACCTCCGGTACTTCCGGCGTTTACCAGCACATTGAGAGCTTTGAGACTGATGCCTATATTGCCCAGAGAATTGCTATCAGCATTTGTAATTGAAATGACGCCTTTCTGCCCGGAGGCAGCATCTCCGGAGGCATTTACAACACCGATAAAGTTGGCCCCAGTAGGAGCACCACCAATCTCCAGATTCTGATCACCGTGCGTGACAACAGCGGCTGTACCGCCGATACCACCAGTTGCGGTATTGGAAACATTGATAGTACCAATCTGCACATCACGCGAACTGGCAATGCTTACAATCCCGCCGGAGTTAGTCAGGTTACCGGTAACAATATCGGCCTGGGTGTCGAAAATTGCATTATTAAAAGGACTGCCGCTGGTCAGAACGCCGCCGGGCGAAAATACGAGGGGCGCTGAAGTGTCCGGAGTAGCGGACTGAAGTGTGATGCTGCCGGAGCTGCTGGGATTGGGATTGGATTTTGTATCAGTACTGGCGTCGATGTCACCAAAGATCATCGCCGCGCCCTTAGCGGCACCGGCCACAGCGAGGAAGTTACCGTTAGTCTTGCCCTTGGCGCCGGCGGTAGAAATCGATACAGCAGAGGGCAAAGCTATGCTACCGGTATTATCGCTGCCGTTAAACGCAAGCAATGTCTCATTGCCACCATTTCCCGCGGTGCCCTGAGATTTGAAGGTGCTGATGGCCTTGGTGGCAAAGTCAATCTTACCGCCGGTTGCTGAAGCACCAGTAATGGATGTGACACCATCCGTCAAAGTAAAGGAAGCTCCGGCAGCCACCAGAATCGCGCCGGCATCAGTGGCGCTGCTGGCATCAATTGCGATACCGGCGGCCGACGTCGTGACGTCATGGCCGGAAACCAGGACCACGCCACCGGGATTGGTGAGATTTGTGCCGGCGCCGAGCTGAATATTGCCGTTGGAAAAGATCGCAACCTGGTTTGCGTTGACCGACGAGGACAGGGTCACCCCCTGCCCCCCATAGATACTCAATATACCGACCGTGCCAGTGGCGAAAGTGGGCGTGGTGATGCTCACGGCCTTGTCCTGAATTATCGTGAGGTTGCCGCCCTGGAGAGTGATACCGTTGGCAGTGAAGACGCTATTGGCTGCCGGCGAGCCACCAAGGAAGGTGCCGCTCTGAATAACGCCGTTGCCGTCAAATACCACCGGAGTGGTGGTGGCATCTGTAGCGGACAGGGTAACACTGCCGGTACCGGCCAGGCCACCGGACGACGTAATCGAAGTAGGCATCAGGATACTTGTCGTATTAGTCGCCCCGGCTACGATAGTGACAGCACCATTCTGGCCTGTGCCTGGATTTCCGGCGGCCGAGAGGGTCGAGCTGGAGAGATCTACTACCCCAGAGGACGAGCCCAGAGCCGTAATGGATATATTCCCGGCGTCACCCACGGGGGCATCCGTCACCATGCTGAGAAACAAAAGAGAGGTTTTGGCGCCACTGATATTTGATGCACCGGTGACCTGTACACCGGCGGCTGACTGGGTGAAGGCCGCGCCCGAAACAGTGGTGATATTGCCGCCGCCAAAGGCACCGAGGGTAATGTTCTGGAAGGGGTCGACATTACTGATTGAGCGGCCGGCGACCATGGTAACGCTGAAGCTGCTCAAACTACCGGAAAAAGTCAGATCGTTGCCTGCTGTTATCAGGGTGCCGCCTGTATTGCTGGTGGCTCCGACAGCGCCGAAATTGACGTTATTACCGGCTGCTATGCTCAAGGTCCCGCCATTGTCGACAGGCTTGTTTACGACTATATCGCCGCCGCCCTTATTAGTGAAATCGGGCAGCAATTGCCCCGAGATAATCGAACCGTTAATGCCAAAGGTCAGCGGCGCCTTTGCTACCACCGGCTGGTAATTGAACAAGCTAACATTGTTGGCGCCGCTCTGCGTGGTGCTGAGCTGATTTATGCCGCCTATAGTGATTGCGGTTCCATTCCTGGCGCCGGCTATGAGAGTTACATTGCCGTCGAAGGGACCATTGGATGAAGCATCGATGGTGCTCTTCGCAGGCAATGCGATGCGACCGTTGAAGACACCGCTGGCAAAAGCGGCCATCGTTATGTCACTGCCGTTAACGCCTGTGGTTGTAGGGTTGGTGATTAGCAAATTAGGATCGGCGGAGCTGAGGTCGATATTTCCACCCGTGGCCGAGCCACCGGTGACGGTCAAATTTGCGCTCGCCTTAGTGCCGGGCGCGGGCACACCCGTAGTAGGAGTGCTGCCGCCGCCGGTCATAGCAGCGCCTGCTATCATGACGATGTTGAAGCCTTTGCCGGCAGCAGCAGCTTGTATCTTGGTCAACGCGGCTGTTGCAGTAATATCGCCGCTGGCGATGATTGCCAGGTCTTCACCAACTGAAATGTCGCCGTTAAGAACAATATTGCCGCTATCGTTGTAGAAAGTCGGGTCACCAACCAGGCACTGGGTACCGAGCACAAGATCCTCGGTGTGAGCCTGCACATGTACGGCACTGCCGGTGGAATTAACAGTCCCGGTCAATTTATCGACATTGACATTAACTGTGCCGCCGCCGGAGAAGAGATTGAGCTGCTGTGACAACAGATCACCACCGGTGATATTGGCGTTGCCAGCCCCGGTATACGCGGCGTCTCTGATGTTGATGGCGCCGTTGAGCGCGCTAATTGTACCGTGGGTATTGTTTATGGCCAGGTCCTGGGCAGCGCTGGTGCCGAAGTTGACATTGCCCAATGCGGATGAAATCAAACCGCTATTAACCACATGGGTCGCTTGCAGGGAGACATCATTGACCGCCTTCAAAACGGGAGCGCCACCACCAACAGTGCCGGCATTGGTTATGGTGCCGCCGGCGGAAATTGAAAGGGCACCGGAGCTTGTAATTGTGCCCATGTTTGTGAAATCCTGGGCGGCGTTCAAACTGAGGTCCACAACACCGCTATGTGCGCCGTGTCCGACAGTGGTAATCAAACCGCCGCTCTCATTGACAATGTTCAGAGCAGAAAGACTGGCTGCGGTTGTACCGCGAGAAACATCGATGATGGAGCCGTAGTTGAGAAGATCGCCGGAGATACTGAGATTTGTTTTGGACGAGACATAATCAAAAGCGCGCACATTTTGCGGCACCACAACATCGCTCACCTGAATCGGATGAGTAGAAGACAGTACGGTGTTAAGCGAAAAGCTTCCACCCTCCGCGCGGCCCTGACCATCGAGAACAATTTTCTGACCGACTGCACCCTGCGATTGATAGATGGCGACGAGCTCGGCCGGAGTTACGGAATCACCGGTATGAAAAGTAGTCTTGACGCCATCGACGGTGATAGTCGCCGATGAACCATGTGCTATGACACCGGGCGCCAGTACAACGGAAGCCGTGGATGAGGTCAGATCGAGATTGACGACCTGGTCGGCTCCGGCAACGACAGTATTTTGCAGGGGCGAAGTAAATGTAGGACGAACAAGATTATTGTGGAAATTTGTCAGATGGTTGTTGTTAAAAGATTGCACCGCAGATTGATGCACAACCGGGGCAACATTGGCCAGGGGCAGGGAGGTTGCCATTGAGCCGGTCACGGCATGAGGATGAACGATGGGTTGGGGCGCGCCCGCGGCGCCACCGGACCAGGATTGGGCGTGCTGGCTAAATTGACCCGCAAATCCAGAATGTCCGCCGTGCGGTCCGACACCGTTTGCCAGGGCGGGGGCGCAAGCTGCAAAGAGCGCCATATTGACTCCGGCGGACACTGCTTTCAAGCCAAAATGGCGGCGATTCTGAGCGCTGGCGGTTTTCATCGTTATTCAATCCTGCGTTAATGTGGGCGGGAAATCCCGCCGGTGGCACGTTGGACAAATGTTAGCACCAGGCGGCACCGACATTCATTAAGAGGGCAACGGCACGGGCAAAAGGGGGTCAAAAGAAAGCCGGCCAGTCACTTGCAAACTGGCCGGTCTTTTCTGTGTGATGTAAATCCTCGGTATTTCTACGTTCGGATTTGCATGGGATGCCTTTTTGGTTTCCGGGGTTTCCGTTAGGGGTGCCTTAGAGTTACCTGGGGTTTCCGGGTTGCCAACTTAATCCCAGCTGAGCGCGCCACCGACTTGATAGTCGATAACTCGAGTCTCGAAGAAATTCTTCTCTTTCTTGAGATCGATCATCTCGCTCATCCAGGGGAAAGGATTCTTGGCGCCGACATATTGTTCGGGCAGGCCAATTTGTTTGCAACGACGGTTGGCGACGAAACGCAGATATTCAGAGAACATTTGCGCGTTCAGACCAAGCACGCCGCGGGGCATCGTATCTTCGGCATAGGCGTATTCCAGCTCGACACCTTCGCGGATGAGCGCGCAGATTTCGTCCTGGAAATCAGCTGTCCAGAGATGCGGATTTTCCTGTTTGATGGCATTGATCATGTCAACGCCGAAGTTCAAGTGCATCGACTCATCGCGCATGATGTACTGGAATTGCTCGGAGGCACCGGTCATCTTGTTTTGACGGCCGAAGCTGAGCATCTGCACGAAGCCAACATAGAAGAACAGGCCTTCCATGATGATGTAATAGCCGATCAAGTTGCGCAGGAAACGTCTGTCGGTTTCAACAGTACCGGTGTGGAAATTGGCATCGGCCAGCTCCTGCGTGAACTGTAATTGGAAAACGTCTTTTCTGTGAATGGAAGGAATTTCGCGGTACATGTTGAAGATTTCGCCTTCGTCAAGACCGAGGCTTTCCACCACATACTGGTAAGCATGGGTGTGAATCGCTTCTTCAAACGCCTGACGCAGCAAGTACTGGCGGCACTCGGGGTTGGTGACGTGGCGATAGATGGCCAGCACCAGATTGTTCGCCACAAGAGAATCGGCGGTGGAGAAAAATCCCAGGTTGCGTTTGATGATTTTGCGCTCGTCTTCGCTCAGACCGTTGGGATCTTTCCAGAGAGCGATGTCACGGCTCATGCTGATTTCCTGCGGCATCCAGTGATTAGCGCAGGCATCGAGATATTTCTGCCAGGCCCATTCGTATTTGAAAGGCACAAGCTGATTGACGTCAGCGCGGCAGTTGATGATTTTCTTCTCGTCGACTTTAATACGCTGGGCGTTCAAGTCGATGGCCTCTAGACCAGTGGCGCCGCCGGCGGGCACTACTGTCACGGACGAGATGCCGGGCTTGGGACTGAAGTCCATGGTGCCCGGAGCTACGGCCGCTGCAGCGACAGTCTGAGTTGCCGTCGGAGTTTGTGTTGGTGTTTGCACCTGTCCTTGTGGAGTTGCTTCAGGGATGTCATCAAAACTGAGCATGTTTGGTTCCTAATCTAGTTTAGTGAGGTGAGGTGAATTTCTGAAATGTGGAGGAAAGATTTTTCGCAGCTCTACTGCGGCATTTCTGGCGTAGCCTGTAATTTACTGGCAGGCCTCGCAATCGGGTTCGTCAATGGCGCAGGCCTTGGGCAGAGCTGTTTGCACTGCCGGCTGGACGGCGACGGCACCGGAGGACACTTTGTTCAGGACACCGATCTGAGTAGTGGATTTCTCAGTATTGGTGGCAGAGAGAGTCCGCAGGTAATATGTTGTCTTGAGGCCTTTGGTCCAGGCCATCTTGTATGTTTCGTCCAGCTTTTTACCGCTGGCTTCAGCCATATAGAGGTTGAGACTCTGGGCCTGGTCGATCCATTTCTGGCGGCGGGAAGCGGCTTCCACAAGCCATTTTGGATCAACTTCAAAGGCGGTGGCGTAGAGCACTTTGAGATCATCGGGAATACGTTCGATCGGTTGCACCGAGCCGTCAAAGTACTTGAGGTCATGGACCATTACTTCGTCCCAGAGACCGAGCTCTTTCAGGTCGCGCACCAGGTAGTCGTTAACCACGGTGAATTCGCCCGAGAGGTTGGACTTAACGAAAAGATTCTGGAAAGTCGGCTCAATCGACTGGCTCACGCCGATGATATTGGATATGGTGGCAGTGGGAGCAATGGCCAGACAGTTGCTGTTTCTCATGCCGTGAGCTTTGATGCTCTCGCGCACCGGTGTCCAGTCGAGGCGACCACCACGGTCGACATCGAGTTTGCCGCCACGTGATTCGGCGAGGAGATCGAGACTGTCCTGGGGCAGAATGCCGCGATCCCAGAGCGAACCACGGAAAGTGGCATAGCAACCGCGCTCTTGCGCCAGTTCGGAACTGGCCAGAATAGCGTAGTAGCTGACCGCTTCCTGACAGTAATCGGCAAATTCAACAGCCTGGGTGGACGAATAAGGCACGCGCAGTTTGAGCAGCGCGTCCTGGAAGCCCATTACACCGAGGCCGACCGGACGATGACGCAGGTTGGACTGGCGTGCCTTTGGCACACTGTAATAGTTGATGTCGATTACGTTGTCCAGCATGCGCATAGCGGTGCGGCAGGTCTTGGCCAACTTTTCGAGATCGAGGGCACCGTCTTTGATGTGAGCGACCAGGTTGATTGAGCCCAGGTTGCAAACAGCGGTTTCGGTTTCGGAGGTGTTGAGAGTGATTTCGGTGCACAGATTGGAGCTGTGGACTACGCCGACATGCTGCTGCGGTGATCTGAGATTGCAGGGGTCTTTGAATGTAATCCAGGGATGGCCTGTTTCAAACAACATGGAGAGCATCTTTCTCCAGAGCGATACCGCCGGTATGCGTTTGAAAATCTTGAGCTGTCCGAGATCGGCTTTTTTCTCATAGGCTTCGTAAGCTTCTTTAAACCTGGTGCCGAAGAGATTGTGCAGGTCGGGGGTTTCATCCGGGCTGAAGAGAGTCCACTGGCCGTTTTCCAGTACGCGCTGCATAAATAGATCGGGGATCCAGTTGGCGCTGTTCATGTCATGGGTGCGGCGGCGATCATCGCCGGTGTTTTTGCGCAGCTCGAGAAATTCTTCGATATCCAGGTGCCAGGTTTCCAGATAGCAGCAGACAGCGCCTTTGCGTTTGCCGCCCTGGTTGACCGCTACTGCGGTGTCATTTACTACTTTCAAGAAGGGCACTACACCCTGGCTCTTGCCGTTGGTGCCGGCGATGTGTGCGCCGAGGGCACGGACCGGTGTCCAGTCATTGCCGAGGCCGCCGCTAAATTTGGAGAGGAGGGCGTTTTCTTTCATCGCATCATAAATAGATCCCAGGTCATCGGAGACCGTGGTCAGGAAGCAGGATGAAAGCTGCGGTCTGTGGGTGCCGGAGTTGAAGAGAGTGGGGGTGGAGGAAACAAAATCGAAGCTCGAGAGCAGGTTGTAAAACTCAATTGCCTTGGCTTCGCGCTCGACTTCGCCCATGGCCAGGCCCATCGCCACACGCATCCAGAAAGCCTGGGGCAGCTCAAAGCGCTTGCCGTCGGTGTGGAGCAAATAGCGATCGTAAAGGGTCTGCAAACCGAGGTATTCAAACTTCAGGTCGCGCTCGGCCTGGAAAGCTGCACCGATTTTGGCCAGGTCAAAAGTACCCAGTTTGGCATCGAGCAGGCCGGCATCAATTCCCTTCTTGATGTACTCGGGGAAATATGTGGCATAGCGCTCTTTCATCGAAGCTTGCGAGACCGACTCGCCCAGCACTTCCAGACGAATCTGGTGCAGAAGCAGGTGCGCGGTAGCAAAGCTGTAAGCGGGATCCTGTTCGATCATGGCACGGGCGCTCATGATGGTGGAGCGGATCACTTCAGCCTCGGGCACGCCTTCATAAAGACTGGTGACGGTGGATTCCAAAATCTTGGCCGGGTCAACCGGGGTAAGACCGGCACAGGCTTCGTCAATAACGGCTTCCAGACCCAGTTTGCTCAGGGGCACGGTAGTGCCGTCAATACGCAGCACATTGGGACCGGAGATGGCAGGTTTAGCGGCACCACTTTCGACACGTGCGGCTTCCTGATCTTTTCTTTCCTTGCTTCTCGCTTCACGATAAAGCACATAACGACGAGCGACTTCCTGCTCACCGGCACGCATGAGAGCAAGCTCGACCTGGTCTTGAATGTGCTCGATGTGCAGGACACCACCTTCCGGCAGTCTGCGCATCAATGTTTCCACAACCTGACCTGTGAGCTTGGTGACGATATCACGCACTTTGGAGCTGTCGGCGCCATGCGAACCTTCGACGGCAAGGAAGGCCTTGGTCATTGCCACGGCGATTTTAGACGGATCAAAATCGACGACGTTACCGTTGCGGCGCAGCACTCTGTACAAAGTAAATTGGCTCACCGTTGTTTCGTTCAAACCAAACGAAGCGGCGTCGGTAACTGGGTGTGTAGTGGCGAGGACCTGACTCATTTCTATTTTTACTCCTGGCTCGTGGCCTATGATTCCGAAAACAAAACCCTCAAGGTGGTCTAACCATGAGGGCGTCCGAAGCGCAAAGCAAATATTGCCTTACCATCAAGACGTGCCCTCCCAATCCCCGGGGAGGCGTCTGAAATGTCCTGGTGGGTAGTCTGGCTATGGATCGCTCCATTTACAGTTGCGGGACAGCGATGGAATTGCACCATTCTTCCCCCACCGAATCCGTTCCTCGGGCTCCCGCTGTCAGCTCATGAAAGACAAATTCGAGCGAAGTTTCACTATCCCTTTCGCAACGGAAAATTCAATTCTCCGAATACATAAGAGTTAGTTATTTGTCTTGGATGAACTGACCGGAAAGGAGCTTGCGAACTGATCCCTGTTTTGCAGGACATTCAGTTAAATTTGCGATAGTTCTCCTTCAGTCGATTCGCATGGGTAGAAAGTATCATTTGCAAAAAAACAAAACAATACCTACCCCAAAACCAGAGAAATAAACACCTGAATCGCCCAGCCCATGCCCCGGAAAGGCCTTTGTTAAGCAACCAGAGCGATATATACGACCACCAAAAGTGGTATCACCCCGCATAAAGATTAAATGCGATCGGTAGCATTGTATATGTCTACTTCGATCAAAGAAAACACATAAAATTTGCGGATCCGGATCGATTTACAATCCACGATCGACCCAATATAGAAGCGCACATCAACGCATATAGCGCCTAATTGAGCGCTTCGAAGAGGCGCACCAGTTGCGGCATTACGAGACCTGAAGCGCCGCTAAGAAAGAGAGTCGCATCTTCACTTAAAGGGGTTTCATTCGGATTTACTTCCACAACTATTGCACCACGATCCAGTGCTATATGCGGAAGAGATGCTGCCGGTTGCACCAGGGCGGAAGTGCCCACGACAAACATCAAATCGCATAACTTGGCGGCCTTGTTGGCGTCGGCCAGGACACTCTGCGGCAGCGCCTCGCCAAACCAGACCACGTTTGGCCGCAGGAGCGAACCGCACTGACAGATAGGCGGCTCATCGAGGCCGGAAGCGACACCATCGAGAGCCTGATGACCGCGCTCGAAACAGCGGAAGGTCAAAATATTTCCGTGAAGTTCCAGGACATTTTCACTGCCGGCGCGCTGATGCAATCTGTCCACATTTTGGGTCACGACTGTAGTCGGCACCAGCTTCTGCAACTGAGCAATAGCCCGGTGCCCGTCATTAGGCTCCGCCGCGCTGACCATCTGGCGCCGCCAGTCGTACCATTTCCAGACCAGGGGAGGATTTTTTAAAAAGCCCTCCGGTGTAGCCAGTTGACCCGGATCATAGCCCTCCCACAATCCGGTCAGCTTGTCGCGAAAAGTAGGGATGCCGCTCTCCTTTGAAACTCCCGCACCGGTGAGAACAACCAGGCGCTTACATCCTTTTATATATGAGGCGGCCCGGCTGAGCAGTTTCTCATCGGGCAGGGCGGCAGAGTCGGGCATCGGGCTCCTTTGCCTGGGGCAGAGAGGGCTGGTCACGCTTCACATCCATATTAATAGATCAGGATATTTCGGAGGGTTACCCTCTCCACCTGTTACTTTCAATGTAGAAGCCCATTTGGAGGATATTCCATGTCCGTTGTTGAAGTAAAAGCTAAAGCCGGTGAGCCTTTCAAGACCGAAATCAGAGTCGGCGATCATCACTTTACAGCCGACGTGCCGGCTGAACTGGGCGGCAAAAACACCGCTGCCACCCCCCACGAATTGCTTCTTGGCTCCCTGGGCGCCTGCACTGCCATCACGGTAGAAATGTACGCCAAACGCAAAGAATGGCCCCTGACGGGCATCAGCGTCAAAGTCACCGAAGAAAAGGCGGAAGGCCCGGATGGTCAAAAAATCACCAAATTTGTGCGTGAAATTGACTTCGAAGGCAACCTGACCGCTGAACAGATCGACGGACTGAGAGTAATCGCCGACAAATGCCCAATCCACAAAATCTTGACGGCGCAAAATCAGGTCGTCACAGCCGTGGCCAACAAAGTCTAGGCAATCCAGTGACGGCAGAAGGCGAAACGCTTACCCTTGAGGTAATCGAAGCCTCGCTCGACACACAAATAATCGGTCGCGCGCCGGGGCACAAAAATGAGCTCTGGCAGACGATTGATTCGACTAACAGTCGCGCCGCCGAGCTAGCTGCCGGCGGCGCGCCCGAAGGCGTTATCGTACTCTCGCGGCAACAGACCGCAGGCCGCGGCAGACACGGCCGGGTCTGGGTCACTCCGCCGGATGCTGGTATCGCCTTCAGTGTCATACTGCGGCCCACTATCCCACTCACTCGCCTGCCCCTGGTCACTCTGGCGACAGGCACGGCGGTAGCCAGAGCCATAGAAAAAAGCGTGGGTGTGCGGCTGGGATTGAAATGGGTCAATGACCTGGTCCTGGGTGGGCGCAAAGTCGGCGGCATCCTGGCGGAAATGCCGGGTCAGGCCCTGATAATCGGCATCGGCATCAATGTCAGATTTGCCCCGCAGGATGTACCGGAAGATTTGCAAACAAAAATCGAATGGCTGGAGCGCATTGTCGGCCGGCCGGTGGACCCCAACTTGATTGTGGTAGCCCTGGCCGATGAACTGGAAAAGTCCTATCAAGCGCTTCTGGCAGGCAAAGTCGATGAAATAATCAGCGCCTGGAAAAGCTATAGCGTCACCATGGGTCAAAATATCGAGAGCAAAAACGGCGGCCAGACCCTGCGCGGACGCGCCGTCGATATCACCACCAGCGGTGCCCTGGTCGTGGAGCTGGAAGACGGCACAAGGACAGAGCTGCACGCTGGAGAAATTTCAATACGCAATCAGGACGGTAGTTACGCCTGAACAGACAAGCTAAAACAAAGAGGGATCCATGACGACAAAGTTAGCCAGCAAACTCTTCCAGCCTTTCAAGCTGCACAACCTCAACCTGCCGAACCGGGTGGTGATGGCTCCAATGACCCGCTCAAAATCGCCCAACGGCATACCGCGCGATAACGTCGCCGATTACTACGGCCGCCGGGCAAAGGGCGGCGTGGGGCTGATCATCACCGAAGGTACCTTTGTCGACGATAACGGCTCCGGCTCGCACTGGCAGCCAAACGTGCCGCGCTTCTACGGCCAAGACGCCCTCACCGGCTGGCGCCGGGTGGTCGAGCGCGTGCACGCCGAAGGCGGCTTGATCTTTCCCCAGCTGTGGCACCTGGGTATCACACCCAGTCCAGGCGCCGCCCCCGATGCCGAGAACGCAGTCGGTCCCTCGGGTATCGCCACCGACGGCAGCAAACTGAACGAGCCCATGACCCTGGCGCGCATAGAACAATCAATCGCAGCCTATGGCCGCTCGGCCGCCGCCGCCAGAGCAGCCGGCTTTGACGGTCTGGAATTACACGGCGCCCACGGATATTTCCTGGATCAGTTTATCTGGTCCCGCACCAACCAGCGCACCGATAAATACGGCGGCAAGACTCTGGGCGAAAGAGCGCGCTTCGTCGCCGAAGTTGTAGCCGAAGTGCGCCGCCAGGTGGGCCCGGATTTCCCCATCAGTCTGCGCATCTCGCAGTGGAAACTGGGCGACTATGACTTCAAAAATGCCACCACCCCAGACGAATTGAATGACTGGATCACACCACTGGCGGAAGCCGGCGTTGATATTTTCCACTGTTCCAGTCGCCGCTTCTGGGAGCCGGAATTTGAAGGCAGCTCTCTCAATCTTGCCGGTTGGGTAAAAAAACTGAGCGGCAAACCGACCATAACAGTGGGCTCAGTATCGCTCAACGAAGACTTCATCACCACCTTCGGCCGCCTGCCCTCCTCGGACAAATACGGGGATCCCAAGGCAATAACCTTCCACGATCTGGAAGAGCGCCTGGAGCGCAATGAATTTGACCTGGTGGCAGTTGGCCGGGCGCTGATCACAAACCCCAACTGGGCCAATCTGGTGAAAGACAATCAAACCAGCGAACTCAAGCCTTACAACAAAGAAGACCTGAACGAACTCAATTAGAGGAACGCCCGAATGAGCACAAGCACAGCATCAGTTGCCACCACCGATAGTTACGCCGAAAAAGTCGCCCAGGAGTTAGAAATATCGGTCAAACAGGTAGCCGCCACCATGGCGCTCCTCGATGAAGACTGCACAGTGCCTTTTATCGCCCGCTACCGCAAAGAAGCAACCGGCCTGCTGGACGAAGTGCAGATCACGGCCATCCGCGACACCCGCGAGCGCCTCACCCAGCTCGACAAACGCCGCGAAGGCATGCTTAAATCCCTGACTGAACGCAATCTCCTGACCGAGGAATTGCAGAGCAAATTGACCGCGGCTGCAACCCTCAACGATCTTGAAGACATTTACCTGCCCTTCAAGCCCAAGAGAAAAACCAAGGCCAGCGTCGCCCGCGAAAAAGGGCTGGAGCCTCTGGCGGCAGACATATTCAATTTCAAACTCAAGGACATCAAAAAAGCGGCCGAGGCATTTATCAGTGCCGAAAAGGGCGTGGAATCAGTCGATCAGGCCATGGCCGGAGCCCGCGACATAATGGCTGAATGGATGAGCGAAAGCCAGGAAGTGCGCAAACAACTGCGCGCCTACTGGTCCAAGAACAGCGTCATCTCCTCCAAGGTCGCCAAAGGCAAGGAGCAGGAAGGCCAGAAGTTCAAAGACTATTTCGACTGCACCGAAAAAGTAACCAGCGCTCCATCGCATAGAATCCTGGCCATGTTCCGAGGTGAAGCCGAGGGCATTCTCAAGCTGACGCTCGAGCCGGACGATGAAGAAGCGCTGATCATTATGGATAAAAATTTCCTGCGCGGAAATCAGGGCGAATGCGCGCACCAGGTCGAAATCACCGTCGAAGATGCCTACGACCGATTGCTGGCACCATCGATGGAAACTGAATTGCGCGCCGAGCTTAAGGCCAAGGCAGACCACGAAGCTATTCGTGTCTTTGCCAAAAATCTGCGCGAACTGCTTATGGCACCACCCCTGGGCGAACATTCGATCATCGCCCTCGACCCCGGTTTCAGAACCGGCTGCAAACTGGTTTGCCTGGGCAAACAGGGCGACCTGCTTCACCATGACGTGATTTATCCGCACATGGAAGGCTCCGGCGAAGGCGCTAAACAATCAAAGGCGACGGCGGCCAAGAAATTGACCGAACTGGCCAAAAAATTTGAAATCACGGCCATCGCTGTCGGCAACGGCACCGCCGGCCGCGAGACCGAAGAATTCCTGCGCGGCATCAAGTGGGAAGAGCACGGCCTGAGCGAGCCGCAGATAGTCATGGTCAATGAGAGCGGTGCCTCCATATATTCAGCGTCGGAAGTAGCCCGCGATGAATTTCCGGATCAGGACCTGACTGTGCGCGGGGCGGTCTCTATCGGCCGCCGATTGATGGACCCGCTGGCCGAGCTGGTAAAGCTCGACCCCAAATCAATCGGGGTAGGTCAGTACCAGCACGACGTAGATCAGCCTTCCTTGCAAAGCAGTCTCGACGACACGGTCATGAGCTGCGTCAACTCGGTCGGAGTCGAGCTCAATACCGCAAGCAAGCAACTTCTGTCGTATGTATCTGGTCTGGGCAAAAATATCGCCGGCAATATAGTCAAACATCGCCAGGAAAACGGTCCTTTCAAATCCAAAGCCGAATTGAAAAAAGTAGCGCGCCTCGGGCCCAAGGCCTTCGAGCAGAGCGCAGGCTTCCTGCGCATAAGAGATGCCGCCAATCCGCTCGACTCCAGCGCTGTGCATCCGGAAAGCTATAAAGTAGTGGAAACCATGGCAAAAGACCTGGGCGTGGCCGTGGCCGACCTGATGAGCAAGCCGGAAACACGCAAAGGGCTCGACTTGCACAAATACGTCTCGGATAAAGTCGGTCTGCCTACCCTGCAAGACATTTTGCAGGAGCTGGAAAAGCCCGGCCGCGACCCCAGACCAAAGCTGGAACCGATGAAATTTGCCGAAGGCGTGCATTCAATCAATGATTTGAAAGAAGGCATGAAGCTGCCGGGCATAATCACCAATGTCACCGCTTTTGGTGCCTTTGTCGATATCGGTGTACACCAGGACGGGCTGGTGCATGTGAGCGAATTGACCAACAGATTCGTCAAAGATCCCTCTGAAGTAGTGACGGTGCAACAGAAAGTGCAGGCCACAGTCCTGCAGGTGGATGTAGCCCGCAAAAGAATTTCACTCAGTCTGAAGCGCTAGGTAAAACTAACGCCGTGGGGAACCATGATAGCGTTGAGATTGATGCGGTTGCTGATGAGGTTGTTGATGAGGTTGTGGATGCCGATGAACAACGGGTTTATCGGGCACAATTTGTTTCTGCACTTCAGCCAGCATTTGCTTGCGCTGCTCAGGAGTGGCCTTTTCGAAGGCCGCCATGCGCTCTTTCACCGCATGGTCCTTTTGCCAGTCAGAGATAGTTGATAGACGCTGTCCTACGCGCAGCTCGTTGCTATTGTGATTGTAGTTTTTGATCCTGTGCGCTTCGTCATAAAGATGCTCGGGAGTCCAATCCTTGTGCATGCGCTGCAGCACCTGATAATAACCTTCACCTTTAGCAACTGGTGCGGTGCGATTTTGCTGTTCTATCAATTTGGTGGCAAGATGCTTAAACGCCTCGCTTTCCTTTGAGTCAATTCCAGCGTTCGGTATCTCACTGCGCTGCGACTTAAATAAATCAATTGGCGGTATATCAAGCGTTCCGTTAGCGGGCTGAGTCGCCGCATCCTGGGGTCTGCGGGGCATCGGCGTGCTATCGGCGTAGGCGCTGGTATATAGTTTTTGAGCCGGACCGGTCTGATCCGTCGCGCCAACGGTCGACCGGGCCTCAATTTGCTCAATTGTTGGCGGATTCAACTGCACCGTGTCATTAGTCGCCATGCTTGCTCTCCAGGGGGGACAAAAGCATGCTAGGGAACAATCTGTGAAATCTCTGTGAAACGGAAATAAAAGCTGAGATTTTACTCGGCCAGGGTATAGGCGATGACCAGGTCGGAAGTAGTGGAGACATAGGTCCGGCTTGTCTTGGCCGGGCTGCCGCCGGTCATATCAATCTCTTCCAGGCCAGGCGAGGGCGTAGCCAGCTCAAAACTGCTCATTTCAATAATACCGCCCGAGGCCTTGTACAGGGCTTCTTTTGCCGACCAGAAACGGGTCAATTCGGCGTTCACTCTGTCCTGGGGGCAACCGGCCAGATAGCTCAATTCATGAGGTTTAAGGAAGGTGCGGGCAAAAGAGGGCTCCCGCTCACGGATGACCTCGGCGTCGATGCCCGGCTTAACCGCGCCGGCGGGTGTGGCCAGCGCCACAGCCAGGCCCTGGGTATGGGAAATGGAAACCAGAATCTCAGGCAGAACACCGGAAGTAAACCGCACCACCGGCGCGCCGCTGTCTATATTTATGATTTCAATGTCGTGGGGACCGAGCACCTGCCCGGTGAGGTTCTGCACCAGCTTACGCACAGACTCCTTGGCGGCAATGCGACCAAGCAACCAATCCAGCTTGCGCTTCCTCGTCCTGCCACCGTCACGCCACAGGGTCTGTTCGGCCCGGGTGAGCAAATAATCGACACACCATTCGAGGATAACGTCATCATCAGGCAAAACCGATTGCTCCACCTGAACAATAACACCCCTATCAATAATTTGATTATGCACCGCCACCGGTGTGCCGAGAGTGGCGACAGCAGGATTGAGCACAAACTGTTCCCATAGCGGAGATAGCAATACGCGCCTGCTGTTGATGCCGTTTATCTTCAAAACTACCGCGCCGTCAACCACCACTTCCAGAGCGGCTTCGGTAGCGCGATCAGTCAGAGTCGGCAATACCGCGGTCACCTCAGCCGTGGCCGGCAATTCGCTGGGATCGCGCAGGATGTCGACGGATTCAATCAAAAACGGCAGCAGGGCCGTCGCCGACAGCTCCTTTTCATACAGATAAAACAGCACAAATTGACTGGCATTATCCATCAAAAGCGGATGAATCAGGAAATTGCTCGTATCAATACCGGCCATCCAGCGCGCTGCCGGTTGTGCCGATGCCTGGCCCGAGATTGTACGATTGCCGACAAGTTCTATGGACTTCACCGCCTGCATGCTGGGGCCATGAAACATGGTCATGGGCGCATAGCCATAATAATCGCCAGGCTGGACCAGCCGGCTCGGAGCGGCGGCAGCGCCCAGCTCAAGGGTCTTAGCGACAGGCTCTTGATGATAATCGTTATCAAACAAATAATCAGCGGTAGCATATACGGTGGCAGGGTCGGAGGCATCGCTGAGAGTAACCGATATTCGCTCCCTGCCGTCGGCGTCGGCGGGCGCGGCAACATCCTGCGAGGCCACGGCCTTGAGAGTCAGGCCCTGCGCGTCAACGACGATTCTTCTATAGGCGCGGACATTTTCCAGGCGCACCGGCACACCGCCCATGATTTGAGCCAGGGCAGCTTCGGCCATAATTTCCAGCGTCACCATCAGCGGTACAAGATATACCCTCGTCCCGGCCATGGCGCTGACTTTGCCGCCGATGGCGTGATCAAGCAGATACAGGTCGGTGGCCAGGTTGAGACTTAGAACCATCTCGGTGGCGGCGCCGCCGTCGAGCCGGGTGATGCGGGAGCGCCGCAGGAAAGGGCGTTGAAAGTGCTCGGGAAGTGCGTCGATAGAAACGGTCTCTGAAACTGCGGGAGAACCGGTGGGGACGAGAGCCGGGAAAACATCCGAGGAGCCTTCATCGGTCTGGATGTAAGAGCGCATGATGTTCTCGGATATGGCATTTAATTTGCTGTAGAAAGAGGCATTGGTGGAAAGGAAACTCTCAATAACAGAGTCATCAGATTGCTCCTCCGGGGCAAAATCCTCAACCGCAGTCGAGTTTATGGAGAAGGTTGGAATGTTATTGGGATCGACTTTGAGAGCGGTGTGGGTGAGCGACAACTGTCTTGTCGGCGGGGCCACCTTGCCGGCGGCGGGCGAGCGCCAGTCCAGCAACTGCGGCTTGCGACGCTTGTAGAGCAGGGACAGATCTGCCGGCACACCCTGGACAAAAAGCAAGGCCAGCAGGTGATGTATCTGGGTCAGGCCGGAGCGCGAGGCCAGATTGCTAGGGACCGCCACATGTGACTTGCGATTTAAAATGCCGGCAATCGAGGAAGTCAAAATGCCGTTGGGCCCGACCTCAACAAAGGTGCGAACACCGTCTTCGTACATCGCCTCCACGGTCTGGCGCAGGGCGATCGGCTTGGTGAATAATTCTACGAAAGAAGCACGCATGGCGTCGACATCGTGCGGATACATCTGGGCAGTGCTGCAGGACCAGCCGGGTATGGCCAGGGGCTGAATGTCCACCGCCTGCACGGCCTCATTGTTGGCATCGATGATCGAGGCCACCAGAGGCGTGTGGTACGGGATAGGCACTGGCAGAAGATGCGAGCCGATGCGGGACTCTTTCAGGCGGTCACCGAGGGTGGTGATTACCTCCACGCTACCGGTGACGATAATATGATCCAGACCCAGGTCGGCGCTCAAATACAGGTCGCCTTCGGCCAGCCTGGAGACCCGCTCCCAGGATGAAAGCACGCGCAAAGTACGCAGGTTGGCCAGACTTTCGGCCGGAATGGACCGGGCCACCTTGGTGCTCAATTGATAAAAAGTCTTGGCCACACTCAAAACATCGACCGAGCCGGTTGTCGTGATGGCGGCAAATTCACCGGTGCTGCAGCCCATGATTACATCGGGCTTGATGCCCAGGTGTATGAGCAATTGATAGATGGCATACTCAGCCAGCAGCACGGCGACAACGGCAAAGTCGGCCGAACCAAGCAAGGTGGGCACTGCCCGCTCGCCCCGGTCAAAGGGTGCGGGGAAAATCGACTTACTGGGCGGTTCGCTCGCTCCGGCGGAAAGAGCAACACTGTCAACGATTTCAAAAACTTCGCGCACTTCGGGGAAGTGCATACAGAGATCGGCCAGCATGTTAGTGTAGGCCGAACCAAGCCCGGGATAGAGGAAGGCCAGTTTACCTTCGATCAAGCCCTGGGGCGTTGTGTAATAGACACCTTTGTCCGATTCGCTCAAGACGGCAGTGGCGTCACTCTGTATCAGTTGACCGGCACGCTCAATCTTATCCAGCAAATCGTCAATAGTTGAGGCCACAAGCGCCAGTCTGCAGCCTTTTTCCCTGCCCGCGTTCAGGGCTGTACCGGCGGCACTGGTGCAGTTGGCGCTATAAGCCAGGTCCTTGAGCTGTACTTTTTCTCTATTGGGCAGAGCAGCCACATATTGACCCAACTGCGAAATTTGACCGAGCAGTTCATTTTTATCCGGGGCAAAAAATGTGAACAATTCACAGTCAAATTGTTGCAGCAAAGATTCCTGCGCCGCGTCACCCTGGGCGGCGGCTGCAACTTCTTCCAGAATGATATGGCCATTGACACCGCCAAAGCCAAAAGCGCTGACGGCGGCCCGGCGCGGAGAGGCCCCTGCTTTTGCGTGAATCCAGGGACGCGACTGACTGTTGACGTAGCAGGGATGTTTGGCCCAGTTGATTTTTGTATTGGGTTTTGTCACCCCAAGGGTGGCAGGCAATATTTTATGGTGCAGGGCAAGCGCGGCTTTGATGATGCCGGCGACAGCGCTGGCCGATTGGCAGTGACCGATCATCGACTTGATGGAGCCGACTGCGCACCAGGGTGCTTTTTCTTCAGCACCGGCCGAAAATACCCGGGCCACGGCTTCCAATTCCACGACATCGCCCACGGGTGTGCCCGTGCCGTGCGCTTCCAGCAGCTCAACTGAGGTGGGCGAAATACCCGACATGGCGTAGGCTTTTTCCATCGCCAGGGCTTCACCTTCCAGATTAGGTGCCAGGACACTACCACCATGACCGTCGCTGGAGGAAGCCACACCACAAATAGTGGCATAGATGCGATCGCCGTCGGCGACAGCGTCTTCATAGCGTTTTAGACAGAGGATACCGACACCCTCGCCCAGCAAAGTGCCGTCGGCCTCCTGGTCGA
The DNA here is from genome assembly GCA_018266215.1 of Cyanobacteria bacterium SZAS LIN-3. Taxonomy (GTDB): domain Bacteria; phylum Cyanobacteriota; class Vampirovibrionia; order Obscuribacterales; family Obscuribacteraceae; genus REEB67. Next base: position 98,713 of record JAFEAV010000009.1, read on the forward strand.
AAGGACGGATATTATCCTTGCGACTGAGGGCGCCCAGTCCACAGAACATCTGGAAAAAGACGTTGGAGGCATTAACATGCACACCACCGGCCAGGGCAAAATCACAGCGCTTGTCGAGCAGATCATGGACTGCTGTTTCCACCGCCACCATAGAAGAAGCGCAGGCGGCATCTATGAGTAGATTGCGGCCGCGGAAACCGAGCTTGGCGGCAATGCGACCGGCGAGAATATTGGGCATGGCACCGGGAATATTGTCGGCGGTGCTGGGCACAAGGCGCGCCTGCACCTGCTTGACCACGGCCTCGATCTCGGCTTCACTCTGGTCGGGCAATACATCGCGCAAAATAGCGCCGATTTCGTGCACCGTCTTGGTCTGATGAATAAGATTCATCGAACCGGCGCCGGGAGCGGAGATGCGCCCGATGATAATTTCACAGCGGTCACGATCAAGGGGCTTGCCGCCGGCCTTGGTCAAGACTCCGGGGTCGTATCCGGCGTCGGCCATGGCATCGACAGCTACACGCAGGGTGAGAAACTGGTCACCATCGGTACCGGCAACAGCGCTGGGCATGATGCCGTACTTGAGCGGATCAAAATCGGCGTACTCACTGATGAAGCCGCCGCGCTTTGAGTAGCTGAGTCCGGGGGTTTTGCTTTGCGGATCATAATAGATGCCCGCATCCCATTCTTTTTCCGATACCTCGCGACTGGCGTCAACACCACGCACAATATTGGACCAGAATGTCTGCACATCCGGTGCCCCTGGATAAAGGCAGGACATGCCGACTATGGCGACTTTCTTGGAGGCGTTCATCGAGCTATTTCAGGGACCTGCGAGCTCGAGCTGGAGCTGGAAGAGAAACGATTGAAAGCCTTGCTGGCGATACCACCCAGTCCTTCAACCAGAATTGCCAGTTCGCCCTCTTCGTTATAGATAGCCAGATCGCAGAGCAGATTGATGGCATTGCCTTCGCCGAGGAAGACTCTGGCCGTGGCCTTACCGAGACCGACGGGGCGGAAGACATGCAGGGCCTTGAAGCCGGTGGGAAGCACGGTCACGTCCTGGAAATGACGAGCCCAGATACCGGCCAGCTGCATCGAGCTGTCCAGAAGAACAGGGTCGACCAACCAGGGGCTGCCATCAGCAGTGGTGACACAGTTGAGCGGAGCGGCACCGGAAACTTCGCCAATAACCTGTTCATTTTCCAGAAGCAAAACCCGGGATATACCCTGGAAGATTGGTCCGTGGAAAAGCCATTTACCGTACACATCTTCCGGCAACGGCAGGTCGGCCTCGTTGGCGGAGGCGGCGACGGATGCACTGTCAAAGACACTCTCTACTTCAGTTTCCAGTGCCGTTTTCAATACCGGTGGTGCAACCGGCACTTCCGCGCCAAAAGCAGCCTTACAGCGGAAATGCACTTTCTTGGGATTGATGGAAGTCAGCTGTACCGAAACGGTCCGCTCGGCAAGAGGATCAATCTGGGTCTCAACAACAAAGTCTTTTTGCTGAGCCTGGAAGACTATGCCGGCGGGAATATCGAGATCCGAAACTTTCACCAGATGATGATTGGGAAATACCGAGCGCGCGGCCTCCAGCATTATCTCAAGAGCCACAGCCATGGGCATGACGGGGATGCCGTCAAATTTGTGGTCGTTGAGATAAACGTGCTTTTGCGTATCGATGGGCAGCAGGTAGGCGCGTTCCTCGGACATATCGGCCGAATCCTGCGACTGCAAAACTGCTCTGTTTAAAAAGACACCACTCTGCTCCGAAGCAAAAGTGCGGGACGGCAGGGGCGTATCTATAAGGGTATGCTTGCCATTGCGGCCATTGCCATTGCTTCCGTTATTGCCGTTACTGCCGTTATTGGCGACGCTCACCGACTTAACCGGCTCCAGGTGCTTGCCCTGTACCGGCTGCGATACCTGACCATTTTGATTGCCGCCGTCTTTTTTAGTCAGACGACCGACAAGCAGGACTTCCACCTGGTCGCCGCAATCACGGCTCAATTCTTCATGGAAACAATCGCGACCGTCTTCGCCCTGGATCATGGACCAGCCGTGGCTGGCAAAAACGGCTTCCAGCTCGGGCGGCGCCATACCGGCCTGCCATGGGCCCCACATCAGGGAGGCAACCCGGGCCTTGGTGCGCTGTTGCAGCACCAGAGCCAGTTTGTTGACGGCTTCGTTGGCCGATACATAATCGGCCTGACCGGAGTTACCGGTGCGACCGACAACCGAAGAGAAGAAGAACATAAATTTGAGGGCGTCAAAATTGACGTGCTGAGCCAGAGTCAGAGCACTCTGCACCTTGGTGTTGAACACGCGGTGGAAAGATTCAACAGACTTGTCTTTGATCAGCGCGTCTTCAATCACACCGGCACCATGGATGATGCCATCGATTGTTGAGGTCTCGTAAATGTTGCTGAGCAACTGGCCAAAAGCAACCGGATCGGTTACGTCAACCGAATAATACTTGACCTTGGCGCCAAGCGCTTCCAGCTCCTTCAAATTGCTGCGTACTTCACGCTCGCGCAAAAGTTGCTGATAGGCTTTTTCGATCTCACGCACACTGATGGTCACACCACGGTTGCGCATGTCTTCAATTATTTGAGACTTGAGCTCCTTCAGTGTGGTCTTGCCCGCAGTCGAGGGAGACTCCGCGTCCTTGGGCTTGGGCAGGCGACCGGCAATGACAAAGGTCGGCTTGTAGCGACGTCCCAGCTCGGTGATTATTTTGGCCGTGATACCACGAGCGCCACCGGTAACAAGGATGACAGATGAACTATCGATGACCGGTTTGGCAGCCAGTGGCAGTTTAGAAAACGGTGAATCGGACACCTGCAAGCCGATGCGCTGACCGTTTGAGATGCCGATTTCAACAATGTCGTCGTCGGCAAGCATCTCGGACACTACAGCGGCAGCAACAGCAGAGGCGCTCATGGCGGCACCGAGGTCCACGACTTTGACATAGACGCCGGGCATTTCCTTGGCGATAGTCTTGGTCAGACCAACAATCCCGGCCTGCTCCGCAACCGCGGTCAGGGGCAGCTGTCCGTCCTGTATAGCGCCGCCGAAATCACCGCCCAGATAAGTGGCGTTGACGAAAGCAGCGCGATGACCGGCCCCGGCATTAGCGAGCAAATCGTTCTGGACAGCTTTAGCCAGAAGGAAAGTGCCGGTCAGACGTGACCATTCACACTCTTTTGTCGCATCGCCGGGCTGACATATATTGATTACGGCTCCGATAGTCTGGTGCTCAGCGCGCACGCGGGCCAGGCAATCTTGAAGCGCCTGCTCACCGGCAAAAATCTGATCGGCGGCAAAGACGGCGGTTTTGCCACCACGGGCTTCGACAGCCGAAGAGACGGCGTAAGAAACTTCAGCACTGTCGGTGATGATGAGGGTGACCGAACCTACACCCTTGGTGGTGACACCGGCGGGCGGGAGATCTTCAACGACAACCACACCGCGGGCGACGTTCTCGACGTTGCCGTCCAGACGGGGAGAAATCACGGCAGCGGAAGGTGAGGCGACCGCGGTAGCAGCGGCGGTGACAGTAGATGAAGGTGCCGGAGCAGACGTTGCGACAGCAGGTGCCGAGGCTACAGGAGCCGCAGCGGCCGCAGCATCGGCCTCTTCATCGAGGGAGCGGATCCAGTCGATAATGCCCTGCAAAGTCTTGGTGCCGGCCAGCTTCTCGATACCACTTTCCAGTTTTGCCTGGGTGGCATCCGGCAGCAATTTGCGGAAATTGTTGAGGATTTCAACACGCTTGATCGAATCAATCCCCATATCAGCTTCAAGGTCAAGCTCGGGATTGAGCATTTCGCGCGGATAGCCGGTGCGTTCACTGACTATTTCGTACAGGCTCTCGATCAGCGCCTCGGCATCGAGGCCACCAGCGGCAGGCTCAGCGGCGACAGCGGGTGCTGCAACAACCGGAGCGGGAGCAGGGCCAGAAGCAGGGGCAGATACGTAACCATTGTTGGCAGGAGCAACCGTCTCAACAGCAACTTGAGGCGCGGGCTGATAGACGGGAGCCTGCACCTGGAAGGTACTGGAAGCTTGATTTTGCAACTGACTTTGCAAAAACTCAGCAGGCAAATTACCCTGCCTGGTCTGCAAATAAGCCATCATCACATTCTGCTGGGTTTCAAGGAAACGGTTGGTCATGTCCAACATGGTCTGTTGAAATTCCAGCATTACCCGGTCTACGTCACGGTCAGCGCGACCGGCCGACGAAGCCATTGGGGGAATGCTCTTTTTATTGTTGCTACTGTCCATTGATTGCTGTCCGTTAGGGTTCTTACTGGATGTGGAAACAACAGGTCTGCCGTTTCCTATTTGGGAAGTCGATAAAACGGGTGCCTTGGCTCGGGAGCCATTGTTTGCGCCGACGGCGGTCGAAACCGGCAGAGCCGGCTGCTGTCCACTGGCCGGTACAATCTTTGTCTTGGCCTTTGCCGGCGCACCAAGCCGCTCGATGGCGACACTGTTGACGCGGTAAAGCAATTTTTTGCCACCGGCGGCAAGAGGGCCGCTGATTTTCTCACGCGCTCCAAACATACGATCGAGATACAGTCTGTTCAGATCGACGGCCACGCCGGAAGTGGCAAGCAGGCCAAGTACACTGAGGAAATGCTCAAGGCTGTTCTTGCCGGCACGTTCACAATTGACGGCAACGAAATCACGTCCCTTGAGGGTAGCTTCGGTCAGACCGGTAAGCACCGAGCCAGGACCGACTTCCACAAATATTCTGGCCCCATCGTCGTGCATGGCCTGCAACTGATTGGCAAAGTAAACCGGCTGCAATGCGTGCTCGGACAATTGTGCCACTATCGCATCGGCACCACCCTGGGCATCGTAGGGTCTGGCGGTGGTATTGGAATAGACAGGCACCGTCGGCGGTGCAAAGGAAACCTGACGCAAGGCCGCTTCCAGAGGAAGTTTGGACTCGGCCATAAGCGGGCTGTGGAAGGCAGCCGAAACCGGAATGCGCTTGGCGGCGATATCGCGAGTCTTGAGGGCGGCAATTGCCGCTTCTACCGCTTCCACCGCGCCGGAAATAATCGACTGCGTCGGTGAATTGATATTGGCCAGGCTGACACCGGACAACCCGCCTTCGCTGATCAGTTTTTGCAGAGCATCCTGACCGGCGCTCACCGCGGCCATGGCTCCGGGATTGCGCTCGGCACACTGGGCTAGAATGCGACCGCGCTCTGCCGAGAGATAGAGCATCTGTTCTGCGGAATAAACACCGGCGGCGTATAGTGCTACATACTCACCGTAGCTGTGACCGGCGGTCATATCGGGCTTGATGCCAAAGGAACCGACCAGGTTATGCATGGCCAGATCGCAGGCACCAAGAGCGGGTTGGGCGATATTGGTGGCAGTCAGAGCCGCGCTCTGGCGGTCCTTGTGCTCTTTGTCAAAAGGCGGGGGCGGATAAATATAGGATGACAGCTTGCTCAGGCCCGAGACTTTCTGCAATGTCGTTTCGGCATACTCAACCGTGCGGCGAATATCCGGGAAAAACAAGCTGAGCTCGCCGAGCATGTCTGTCTTCTGCGATCCCTGCCCGGGATAAAGGAAGGCCACTTTGGGACGAGCAGAAGCGTCAGCGGACGGAGCGACTATCTGAAGGTGAATGCCCCTGGGAATACTCGACGATTTCGCAACCGCATCACCGGCGGTGAGCGTCTTTTTCACTTCGGCGACTTTTTGTTCGAGATCATCGAAGGACGAAGCCACGATAGCCAGAGAGGCCGGTGAGAAGCGTGAATCATTATGCTTGAGGTGCAGCTTGGCCGCCAGATCAAAGAGGCGACGGCGCTCCTGACTGGTGGCTTTAGTCTCGACCGCGTAGTCGGTGCGAATTTTCTGAATGGCCGCTTCGGTCTGGCCCAGCATCTTCAGTAATTCATCGGCCGAATTAGCCTTCCAGAAGAAGAGCTCGGCCGGCCAGGCTTCCAGGGTGGAAGTTTCTTGACCGGGGCAGGGCGGAATGTACTCTTCCAGTACGGTGTGGAAATTGGTACCGCCAAAACCGAAGGCACTTACGCCGCCGCGGCGAGGCGAGTCGCCTTCCGGTTTGATCCAGGGGCGACATTCACTGTTGATATAGAAGGGGCCTTCATCAAAATTGCAGGCGGGATTGGGCTGCGAAACATTTATCGTTGGCGGCAGCACTTTGTGATGCAGGGCCTTGGCGATTTTGACTATCGAAGCCAGACCGGCTGCGGCCTTGGTGTGGCCGATATTGGTCTTGACCGAACCGATGGCGCAACTTTGCTTGCCTGCGCCCTGGGCCTGAAACACTCTTGTCAGAGCTTCAACTTCCGCTCTGTCACCGGCGACGGTGCCTGTACCATGGGCTTCGACTATCTGAACGCTGGCCGGCGAGCAGGACGCATCTGCGTAGGCGCGCTCGAGGGCGAGCATCTGTCCGGCGGGACGCGGGGCGGTGAGACTGAGGTCCCGGCCGTCGCTCGATCCGCCGATGCCGCGGATAACTGCATAAATGCGGTCGCCGTCGCGCTCGGCGTCACTGAGGCGCTTGAGTACGAGCATGGCGATGCCTTCGCTAATGGCTATACCATCGGCTTTGGCGTCAAAAGTTTGGCATTTGCCGGTGGGCGAAAGAGCAAAAGTTTTGCTGAAGCTCAGATAATCGCCGGGCTGGTTGTGGGTATCGGTGGCACCGAGCAATACCACATCACTGGCACCGGAGCGAAGATCGGCCACACTGACGTAGAGAGCAGCAAGCGAGCTGGCACAGGCAGCGTCGATGGAGAAGTTGATGCCTTTGAGATCGAGTCTATTAGCTACTCTACCGGCGGCCACATTGCCCAGATATCCGGCAAAGGAATCCTCGGTCCACTCAGGAATGTCCGACTTGATTTCTTCGGTCAGGGCTTCACCCAGATTGTTCAGCTTCCAGCCGAGCATCGAGCGCAGGGAGTAAAGCGCAGTGATCGGGCCGTGGCCGGCGTTGGCCAGGATCACCGAAGTCTTCACGCGACTGAACTTTCTCTGGTCGTATCCGGCATCACGAAGAGCGCCGGTAGCCGCTTCCAGAATCAAGACCTGCATCGGGTCTATGCTGTCGAGACTGCTCGGCGGTATACCGTAGGCACTGGGATCAAAAATCACATCGGAAAGGAAACCGCCCCACTTGGAGATGATCTTGTCGCGGGCCATGGGATCGGGATCGTAATAGTTGCGCCAGTCGAAGTGCGTAGCCGGCACTTCTTCGATGGCATCGACCTTACCCAGGATATTGCGCCAGTAGGTCTCCAGATCATTGCCCTGGGGAAATTGGCAGGAGATACCGACAATGGCAATACCTTCCGACTGTTTTTCCACCGGCACGCTGTCCAGAGATTCTTCGATATGGCGCAGGGTGAGAAGATTTTGACCACCGGCACTGAGTTCATGATGCAGGGCGGGGATGGTTGTGACGGTGTCATGCATGGCCGCTACCTGGCCGATCATGTACATGCCTTCCTGCCACTGTTGCTCGACCGGGATTTCCACCAGCGGATTCTGAGCGGAATTGCCCTTGGTCAGACCTTTACTGGCGATGCGCAGACGACCGAGATTGAGCAGCTCAAGCTCCTCGCGAATATCATCGCGACTCTTTTCCTCTTTCTCCAGCTTGGCTCTATGCTCGGCAAAGACCTGCTTGTAGGGCGAGTCTATGCAACGGATGGAGTGCCCGGGACCGGTCTCGAGAAGCACGGTCTCATCGCAGGCCAGGGCGGCCTGCTGAAATTTATCGACGATAGCGCCGGTGGCCACGGCCTCCTCGGTGAAGAGATAGGCGGTACCGACGAGGAAACCACATTTGATACCACGAGCCGAAAGCGGCGCGGCCAGAGTAGCAACCATGGCGGCCGAAAGGGCGTCATGAATGCCGCCGGCAAAAATAATGTGATAGCCGGATACATCATCGCGCGGGCCGATAGCGTCGAGCAGCGTCTCGACCATCGACTGCCAGAGGATGAAACTGGAACGCGGGCCAACGTGACCGCCGCATTCCTTGCCCTCAAAGATAAAGCGACGTGAGCCCATCTCGATGAAAGATTTGAGCAAGAGCGGGGAAGGCACGTGCAAATAAGTGGGAGTGCCGTCTTCTTCCAGAGCCCGGGCCTGGTCCGGACGTCCACCGGCAATCATGGCAAAGGGCGGCTTGTACTTATCGACAACGGCCATCTGCTCCTGACGCAGAGCCTGCGGCACAAAACCGAGCAGACCGACGCCCCAGGACAGTGAGCCCAATTTTTCGCTGGTCTCGGCCAGAAGCTTTTCGATCTCGGGTCCGCGCATCAAAGACAGCGCGAGGAAAGGCAGTGCGCCTCCCTGGGCCACACTGAGGGCGAAATCACTGGTGTCGCTCACCCGGGTCATGGCACCCTGCACAATCGGATAGCGGGTGCGGTGCGAAAGAGCCAGGGGAGACCCCTCGGCCAGTGCGGCGCATTTAGCTGCCGCGGCGAGCTGTTCGGTGACGGATTCGCGGATAGCTTGAATAGCACCAGATACGGTGCCGCCCACGCGGGCCAGAAGGCGAGCGAAGCAGGCATCCTGACCAACGACCAGAATTTCTCTGCCCTCACCGCCTTTGCTCTCGGCCAGCTTGCCGTCATAGAGACTCTGCACGTCGGCCCAGGTGGCGGAACTTCCCACCAGTCTGAACATCTGCCCCTGCGGCCCATGCACAAGAGTGGTCTCGCTACCGTCCATGCGCTCGATGCGCAAACGATTTTGCGGGCTGGTCACGGCATCGCGACAGAGCGAAAGCTGACTGTCCAGAACAATGCCGGCGCATCCGGCTGCGGCCACGGCAGCGGCGGAGTGCAAACCGATGCCGCCCTGTGCCCAGACCGGCACCGTCAATTTGGCAACAAACTGCTGCACCAGGACAAAAGTGGTGATGTCGCCCACGCGACCGGCGCCCTCATGCCCCTTGGCAATTACGCCCGCTGCGCCGCAAGATTGAGCTATCGTGGCTTCATCCAGATTGATCGCTTCCACGAGAGGCAACCAACCGGCGGCTCTGGCGGCATCTACATCGGCGCGCAGTTGTTCGCGGTCAAATCCAGAATCACCGGCAGTGAGGATGATCCAGCGTCCCGCCCGCTCCGAGCCGGCAGCGGAATCAAGTTGGCGCAGATCGACGAGTCGTCCGGACCGGCATCTGACGCCGATTGCTCCGGCCATCGAATGCCGCGAGAGATGCGCGAAGGCATCGTGCGCTGAAGATTGGGAGGAAGACTGCCCATCCGGCGCCGGACCAAATTGCAGGTCGAGCAGGCCGATCGCTCCAGACCTGGCAGCGGCTATTGCCGGAGCCGATTCGGCCGATGTAGCGGGGGAAAGGACGATTATTTTGAGCGCCGACACAGTTACCTCGACCCGAAACCATCATTGTCAAGCACCTGGGTTGCGACCGCCATCGATCGACTCCACGAATGCCCAAGCAAAACTGGACTATTTAATATGCCAAATTATAAGACTTGCAGGCCTTCTGCCGATACGAAGAAATGTGAATATATTTCCGCGAGCCGTATGGGTGGCGGGTTTGAGGATTCAAGAAATAATTAACGTCTCTGAGGGGCTGAGGAGCTCGTAGGTGATGCCTCGCCACTGGATGCGATTTGTCAGGACGGAATAGAGGGTCATCCACGGCAGAACCAGATGGGCAAGGGGTATCGCCGCGCAAGAGGTCAAAAAGGACTCGCGAATGTACTGCTTGTTGTCGATCAGCACCTTTTGCCAGAGGCCCCGGGCCTTGATCAGGTAAAAAACCTCCAGGGGCAAAATCGTCAATCCGGCGAGCAGCGCCAGTCCCATCGACTGATCGCCCCCCAGTGTCCAGCCAAGAAGCGCACCCAGCATGCCGATAAGCCAGAGGGCCATTATTGTCGCCCGGGCCACAGCCCGTCGCCAGAGCTGCGGATAGTACACCTTGGTCAGGATCAACTGGCGGTTGGTCCATTCGACTATCTCGGCTACGGACTGGTCGCCGTCGGTGGCAACCAGGCACTGGGGCACGAAGTGCACATCCAGGCCAATATTTTTCACAGCAGTGGTGAGAGAAAGATCATCGTCGGCGGCCTGGTCCCAGGCCGCTGCCACTCCCGCTTTTTCAAACACCGACCGGCGAATGGCCATCGCTCCACCCCAGGCGAAAGCATAGGTAGGACTGCCCATTTCCCAGGCGGATAGACGATTCCAGAGGGAGCGCAACTGCGAGGGCCAGTTAGTCAAAGAGGCAATGTAAAAACGATAGCCGGTACAAACGCCTACTTTCTCGTCCTGGAGCGGCGCTACAAGATGGCGCAAAAAGTCGGCGCGGGCAATCACATCGGAATCAACAAAAACGATCACTTCACACTCGGGCGAAAGCGTCTCCAGTGCTTTGAGTTGATTGTTTATCTTCTGCGCGCGCCGGTTGTTTATTCCGGAAACAACAATCGATACTGGAAGACCGGCGCTCTGAGCCAATTCGGAGAGACAGGTATAGGCGGGGTCATCTTCGGTAGCGACGGTGAAGATGACATCAAAGTCGGGATAGTCCTGGGTTAAAAGCTTTTGCACATTTTCGCGAAAGCCGGGATCCAGTCCCTTACAGGGCAAAATCACCGTCACCCGCGGCGCATACTTGCCAAGAGGACGTTCCATTTCACCGGCGACATAATGCATCAAACGATTGAAGGCACGAGTTTGCACAACGCAGCCGATCACTGTTATGGCAAATAAAAAAACAGCAACAAACAAGATCAGAATATCCGAACGCAAGGCCAGAGAATATTACCGAGAAGCATAAGAGTATAATGCCAATTTCAAAGTATTTGGCCGAGGCGAAGCGAAAGAAGGATTAAAGGAAATTGTTCCGGCGAGCGTTATACAAATGCTTTGGTCTGCTTGCCGAAGGCAAAATCCGCAGGTTTAACGCGGCCACACAAAACCCTGCGCAGGCCCAGGCCGAAAAACTTCTAAAAATAATCCGCGCTAATGAAGAGACTGCTTTCGGCGCCGATCACAAGTTCAAGAATATTTCATCGGTCAAAGATTTCCAGGCCCAGGTCCCGATTCGGGACTACGAGGGCTTCAGACCCTATATAGATAGAGCGACGGAGGGTGAAAAGAAAATCCTCACCGCCGCCGAGCCGCTCATGTATGCCACAACCAGCGGCACTACTGGCCTGCCCAAATACATCCCGGTGACGCCCGGCTATATGGAAGAGTTTCGCCTGGCTTCGGTCGTCTCCGGTTACCACCTGCTGAAAAACTATCCGCAGATTGCAGGCGGGGTCTCACTCTCCGTAGCCTCACCGGCGGAAGAAGGCAAAACAAAAGGCGGCACGCCTTACGGCGCAATATCGGGAATGCTCTTCCAGAGCGAACCGCACTTGATCAAAAAATATATTTCGCCGATTCCCTACGAAGTGTATTTGATATCCGATTACGAAACTCGCTATTACACACTACTGCGCCTGGCGCTGGTGATGCCGGTTTCATTTTTCTACACCCTCAATCCCAGCACCATCTCTCTACTGTGCCGCAAATTACAAACATACGGATCGGCCCTGGTAGACGATATCAGAGCCGGCACAATAACACCGCCCGGTGGAGGGAAACTGGACGGCCGCACAATCAATGCCCTGCAGAAATACCTCAAACCCGCCCCCGAGCGGGCGAAAGTCCTTTCCAGCCTCCTGGCTGCCGGGGAGTTTTATCCGCACAAAATCTGGCCGACACTAAGTCTGGTGTCATGCTGGACCAAGGCCGCAGCCTCGTTTTATCTGGCGGATTTCCCACAGTACTTCGGCTCGGTGCCGGTATGTGATATCACATATGGTGCCAGCGAAGGTCGCGGCACGGTTTTTATGGGTCCTGGCTTGCAAGTGCTGGCCATTCAGTCGCACTTTTTTGAATTTGTCGCCGAAGAAGAAATGGAAAACGAAAACCCGAAGGCCCTTCTGGCCCATGAGGTGCAAGTTGGTCGTAACTACTTCATACTTTTCACGACATCCGGGGGATTGTATCGCTACAATATAAATGATGTTGTAAAAGTGACCGGTTTCCACAACGCCACCCCGTTGTTGGAATTTCAATATAAAGGCGGCAATATTTCCTCGTTTACGGGCGAAAAAATAACCGAACTGCAGGTGACTGCGGCCGTCCGGCGCGCCGCGGAAGCCGGCGACCAGCGCCTGCGCTTTTTTACAGTCATACCGACCTTTAAGCCGGAGCCCCACTATCAGGTCTGGGCTGAGCCGGAACTGGACGGCCTGAGCGAAGCGGACCAGGACTGGGCGAAAAGCCTGGGCCTGCGCATCGACGAGCAACTGGCTGTAGAAAACAGTGAATACAAGGTCAAGCGAGATTCACTGAGACTGGCGCCGATGCAGGTCCGATTACTTAACTCCGGCAGCTATGAGCGTTTCAGAAAATTTCTCACCGGGCAAGGTGTTGCCGACGCCCAGATTAAAGTGAGCCATTTAAACCCAAAAGAAGAAGTTCGTAAGCATTTTGAGGCGGAACTTTTGGATAATATTTCCGGTCGTCTCCCCAAGAGTCTCAGTGGAATATAGAGTGAGCATATCCGAACGCCATCTGAATACTACCGACCCGGCCGAAGGCATCCTTGCCGAAGCCGGGGGCGACGGACGGCCGGTCAAACTCGCACTGGTCACAAGCGGTCTGGGCAACATCAACCGCGGCTTCGAGATATCCACCGCCCGCTGGTATGAGGCTCTATCACGCCATACGGATATAGATGTACGCTTGTACTGCGGCGGCCCTTATCCATCCGGACGCCAGCTCTGGAATTTCCCGCGCAACAGCGCCTGGACCAAACCCCTGCACTATGTTCCTTTTCTGTCAGAGCAGCAGCGCTGGGAACTGACCTATGGTGTCGAGCAGGTAAGTTTCTGGGCAGCACTCAATTTTGAGCTATTAAAATTCAAACCCGATGTAGTCTGGCTGAAGGATATCCCGCTGGCGATGCTGCTCAAGGTGTCACGGGTAGCCTTCGGACTGAAGTACAAGATCATCTTTGCCAATGGCGGCATGCTGCGGCCCGAGAGCTATGCCGGTTACGACCACGTGCAGCAAATCGAACAGCAGTCCTACGAAGAAGCGCTCAGATTCGGCATCCCCGAAAACAAAATGGAGCTGATTAGCAATTGCGTACCCATCCCCAAAGAGCCGGCGGACAGCGATCGCGGCCAGGGCCGCCTGCGCACAAGACAGGCACTGGGGCTGAAGGAATCAGACTGGGTAATTGTGTGCGTCGCCGCCTGGAACAAATATCACAAGCGCATCGATTATTTGCTCGATGAAGTGGCGCGCCTGAACGATCCCAATTGCAAATTGCTGCTCTGCGGCGCACCGGAAGTCGACACAGAAGAACTGCAAACACAGGGCAGCCGACTGCTCGGAGACCGTGTCCAGTGGCTCAATGTGGCACCAGACAAACTGACTGAAATCCTGCGCGCTTCAGACGTTTTTGTTCTGCCCAGCCTGCGCGAAAGCCTGGGCAATGCCCAGATTGAAGCCATTCTCTGCGGCCTGCCGATCATAGTGCACCCGCACGACGGTGCCAGATTTATCATCGACGATGAGTACTGGATGACCGACCTTTCGCAAAGCGGCAATCTGACCAACCGTCTCCTCTGGATGCGCGAAAACGCCGCCACCAATCTTGAACGCATGAAAATGATGCAGGTCAATGTGGCCAACAGATTCAGCGAAGAAGTGCTCTCCGGCAAGTTTGAATCGATGGTTAAACGTGTGGTACCAGGCTGAAGGCGAAGCCACTGCTAAGTGCTCGCCCAATCAAATGGCCGGTGTTACTGTCGGTTTGCAGATAGCGATCTTTCTGGCCGCCCTGGACCAGACAGTTTTGAACGTGATCATTCCCAAGATCAGCAGTCAGTTCAGCGCCCTCGATAAATCGGCCTGGATTATCACGGCTTACCTGCTTTTCTCCACCATAGCCACACCAATATCGGGCAAACTGGCGGACATTTATGGAGTCAAAAAGGTACTGACCGCAGCCACGCTGTGCTTCGGCCTGGCCTCGGCTCTCTGCGGAGCAGCGGGTTTAGCGCCGCATTTGCTGGGACTGGATGCCATCGATCAGTTGATCATCGCGCGAGCCCTGCAGGGCACCGCCGGTGGTGCAATGCTCGGACTGTGCTTCGTCTCCATCGGCGAAATTTTTGACGTAGCCGAGCGCGGGAAATATCAAGGCTTCCTCGCCGCCGCCTTTATGGTGGCGGCTTTGATTGGACCGACCCTGGGTGGCTACGTAGCAGACGTCAGCAGCTGGCGCCTGCTCTTCTATATAAACGTCCCGCTCAGCATCGCAGCGGCGGCATGTTTTACCGCATCTTTCCCTCCATCCAGCCGGGCCCTGGCCAGGCGCCTGATTGATTATCCCGGTATCGCCTTTTTCATCGGCGCCATCATCCCGGCCATTCTCGCCGCGGCGGAATTCGGACGCCTCGGTCATTTTTCAATGCTTTCCGGCGGCGAGTCAATCGTGGCGCTGCTTTCCCTGGCGGCATTTTTGCAATGCGAAAAAACAAGACCGGAGCCGCTCATACCGCTCAAACTCTTCAAAGACAAACTGATTGCCATCTCACTCATAACAGTCTTCATCAACGGCATAGGCCTCTTCGGATCAATGCTCCTGCTCGCCTACATGATGCAAGAAATCCAGGGCCTCTCTGCCTCCGCAGCCGGACTCACCCTGACACCACTGATGATAGTCGTCGCCGCCGCCAGCATCACCGGCGGTCTGATCATGAGCAAAACCGGTCGCTACAAGCTCCTGATTATGGTGGCACTTTTCTTACTGGGACTTGGCACTTTTTTGATCAGTCAGCTTGGTCAGGGATTTACAACAAGCGCCCTGATCATCGATGCCGCCATCGGCGGACTGGGGCTGGGCCTGCTTCTGCCAGTACACACCATAATCATTCAAAGAGTAGCCGCTCCAGACATGCTGGGCGTCGCCACATCAATGACCCAATTTTTCCGCTCTATGGGTGGCACTATTGGCACCGGCCTGATGAGCGCTCTCTTGCTCTATCTGCTGAAAACCGTGAGTTTACAGGGCGCGATTAGTCAAGTGCTGGTCCTTTACGCAGCGGTAATCGTCCTCACACTTTTTCTCAATTTCTTCCTCCCTGAGGTACCATTAAGAAAAGCAGGACAGTCTTAAGACGGGTCAAAATTGAAGCGCAGACCAAATCGACCGGATTTAAAACAGTTTGCAGCCGCGGGGGCCGCAATCCTGCTCGGTCTGGGTTCCAGTCCGGTCTCTGCCCAGCAAGCGCAAAGCCCGGCGCCGACTCAATCCGCCGGTGCCAGCCAATTTATTGCGCAATCGGAGCTGGGCAATACTCTCAAGCTCCCGGTGCACCTGTGGACGCCCGCTGACCTGAGCGAAAAAGATATTGAAAAGGCCCGGGGCATTATCGTCGTCCTGCAAGCACTGATCTTCGACGGGACAGCCTTTGATTTGCTGGCGCGGCATCTGACCGAAAAAGGCTATGTCGTCTTCAGTCAGGATTTCCGTGGGTATGGCCAGTGGCTGACAGACAACAACGATTTTGGCGGCGACAAGCAGATCCACTTTGGTCAGAGCAAAGACGATCTGACAAAAATATTGAGCGCCCTGAGAGAAAAACATCCAGGGAAGAAAATTTATTGCATCGGTGAAAGTATCGGCGCCAACATGGCTCTCTGGGAAGCTTCGACCGAGCCGAAACTAATGGACGGTGCCATTGCCGTTGGACTGACAAACAAACGCTGCCATTTTTTGCCCCGCCCATATTGGGCCGTAACAATCGCAAAAGGCCTGCAGCATCCCAAGAAACCGGTCAATATAAAACCTTACATGAAGCCGGTTTTGACCGAAGACAAAGAGCTCAATCTCAAGATCATCGATGACAAAAACACACTGACGGCAATAAGTCCCACAGATCTGATCAAAGCAAAGCTCACTAACCAGTACTCGCTCGACGACGTGGAAAAGATTCCTTCCACCATGCCCATTCTCGTTATTGCCGGCGCCAAAGATAAAGTGCAGCGGACAAGCTCACTCAAGGCCATTCTCAAGCGCATGCCTTCACAGCAAAAGGAGCTGGTGATCCTTCCTGAAAAAGGACATCTTCTGATCGAGCATCGCGACCTCGATCCGGAAATTGCACAACTGATAGACTCCTGGCTCGAAAAGCGAGACAGCAGCTCGGTTGCATTGAAAGATTGAAGGGCTTGACGCTTCTAGATTTTTCTAGAAATGCAAGACAGAGAAAATTTCCATCTTGTCGCCGCCGATTACCTTGGGCGCACCGTTGAGAAAATCAAGCTCAACCATGAAGCCACAGGCTGCCACTTCGGCGCCGAGCTTTTGCATCAATTGCTTGGCAGCCAGAGCCGTACCGCCGGTAGCGAGAAGATCGTCAATCACAACCACTCTATCAGCGGAGCCGACGGCATCTTTGTGCACTTCAATAGTGTCTTCGCCATACTCGAGGGCATAGGAAACTTTCTCAGTCTGCCAGGGCAACTTGCCGGGCTTGCGCACGGGGACGAAGCCCACGCCCAGTTTATGCGCGATAACGGGAGCCAGGATGAAACCTCTGGCTTCGATGCCGACTATCATGGTCGGCTTGTATTCGGCGCACTTGGCCGTCAAACAATCGATGACGAAGGAAAAAGCTTCGGGGTCACGCAGCAACGTGGTCAAATCTTTGAAGATAATGCCGGCCTTTGGAAAGTCGGGCACGTCACGAATAATATCCTTGAGCCACTGCGCCTTGTCATCAGAAAGCGGCAAAGACATGGTTTCCTGATGGGCAAGCTTTTGGGACGTCATCAATTTTTCCTCGAAGAGACAGCAATCGAGTCGGCAGGCTATTCGCCGTAGGTGGTGACCGATTTCAGGACACCCGGCCGACCGGGGACTTCATCCCCAAGCTCCACGGGAGTAGCGGCTAGCTCCACCCGATTTGGAACGAGTGCTAATTGTATCTCCTTCATGCTGCATTCCCTACACCACTGTCTAAATTTCTTGACCTGGTCCAGGGAAGCCGCCATTTGCTTGTACTCGGGCGTGTCTTCGACGCTTTCCATGGGCTGGCCGAGAATATCAAGATAAAGCATGCCGTTTTCGGAAAACCAGTCAATCCAGTGCACTTTCTTGAGCGCGGTCAGGGCAAGAGCCACTGACATCTTGCTTGCGCCCAGCAACGCGGCCAGCTTTTCACCTTCCACCTGGCCTTCCCGCTGATTAATGGCGAAACGCACGAGGCCCAGCAGACGCTTGAGGAAAAAGGCCGGCTCCTCCAGCTCGTCGTCTTCACAACCGACGACATACAGGTTGGTAGCCCGACTGCTACGCATCAAGTCCTGCAAATTTTTCAAAGTAGGCGGGAATTGCCAGAGCAGCAAATGGTCTTTTTCGGTAATCAAAGTACGGTCGGTGAACTCAATGCCATCCACCCGCGGGCAGGACTCACCAAAAATGATCAGGTCCTTGCCTAATTTTGCCTGGGCTTTTTTGACGACTTCCGCATTGCCCTGGAAGGAGCGCAAATCCTTGAACATAAACTTGATCGCCGCGGGCGACTCTCCGGTTATGGATTCGGTGACGGCCGCAGGTCGCATATCCGGGGAACCATCAGCTTTACCCTTGCCGTTGTCGCCCGAGGCGTCGCCGCTGCCGGCGGCAGCTTTGCCAGAACCCGCACCGGGAGCAAAATTCTGCTTTGCCTGCTGACCACCACTGGAAGCGCTGGTCAACTGTTCATCACTCTGCAGCATTTCCTTGACGCCGTGCCGACGCCAGTCAATCAAAACCAGTTGCAGGCGATCACGGCCCTGATAGCTGTTTATATCAGGGTTGAAAACCACATCCACTTGCTCGTCATCGGCGGGCACACGTCCGCGACTGCTCCACAAAACGGCCTCAAACTCACGGCCCGAAGCTGGGTCCAGAAGATTGACCCGGCTGTGTTTGCCTTCTTTGCCCAGGGTACGAGTGGAGGTGACGCGACACTGCTCAAGGCAGAGGATGGGCTTCTTATTGCCCATGCCGAAAGGCGCCATTCGATTGAGATCTTTAGCCGTATCGAGAGAAAGAGTGGCACCATCGGCGATGGCGTCTATTTGCAAGCGAGTCGATAGCGCCTTGCCGTTCATCATGCGATTGCAGGTGGCGACTATGCCGCGGGCGGCCGATTCGGCTTTTTCCGCTTCGATGGCGAAACCAGCGGCCATCTTGTGACCGCCCCATTTAGTGAGCAGATGCTCGTTGGCCTTCAGGACTTCATACAGGTCGATTTGATCAACGCCGCGCGCCGATCCGCGCACCATGCCTTCCTCGCGATCCAGCTCGCCGATGAAAACAGGACGTTGAAACTTCTCCACCAGACGCGAGGCAACAATCCCGACTACGCCATGGTGCCAACCTTCGGCATAGATAGCGATGCCTTTGTCCTGATTGAGATCGCACTTGGTCAGAACCATGTGCTCCGCTTCCATATAAATCTTTTCGCAGAGCTCCTGCCTTCTGGCATTTTCTCTCTGCATCTGTTGTGCCAGCTCGTCGGCGCGGGCCGGATCATCGGTGGTGAGAAGTTCAACCGCAAATTTGGCGTCGGAGAGACGACCAACGGCGTTCAGTCTGGGCGCCAGGCCAAAGCCCACCAGATCGGTATCTTCCTTGCCGGCCACTTGCACCAGCAAGGCCTTAATGCCGGGACGCTTGGAAGCAACCAGGCGAGGCAAGCCCACCCGCACGAGATAGCGATTTTCCAGTACCAACGGTACGAGGTCGGCGATCATGCCCAGGGTGACGAAATCGTGCAGCTTCTCAATCTCGTCTTCTTTGCTGAAGCGGGTCAACAGAGCTTCGCAGACTTTGTAGGCGACGCCCACACCGGGCAAATGAAACAGGGGATGGTCTTCGGCCAGGAGCTTGGGATGCACAACCGCCACCGCCGGCGGTAGCATTTCCGGCATCGTATGGTGATCGAGTACGAGGGTATCCACACCGAGGGATTTGGCCAGATTGATCTCAGCGAAGTTTGAGACACCACAGTCGCAGGTAATGATCAGCTTTGTGCGGTGCTTGCTGGCAAGCACGCTGACGGCCTTGAGATTTAGACCGTATCCCTCAGTTGAGCGATTGGGGATGTAAAAATCGACATTGGCGCCGAGCTGTTTCAACACCGTGAGAAGGACGGAGGTACCGGTGATGCCGTCGACATCGTAGTCACCATATACGGTGATATGTTCACCGGTGGAGATTGCTTCGCAGATGCGAACGATTGCCTTGTCGATATTGGGCAATTCATTAGGGGGCGTGGCAACGTACAGACTTTCGTCCAGAAATTGATTGACCGTCTCCACAGTGGAAAATCCGCGACGCATGAGCACCCCGGCCAAGAGGGTAGAGCCACCGCAAGCCTCAACCAGCGCAGGGTCGGGAGCAGTCTTATCGGGGAATATCCAGGTTTTGCTGGGCAAACCGGTAACTGTCTGAGTTTGAGTTTGGTTGTGGCTCTGGCTCATGCTTTCACTCATGTTGTCTTAGACCCCTTGGTCAGAAAAAACCGTCTATATACAGACTCGATATAAGATCGGAGCAGGGTCGATCGCTATATGAGGTACTGAATATAGGCACCGCCAATGATGCGCTAGCGGTTATCAATATTGCAATCGTAGCACGAAGACGGCCTTTGAAAACCCCGTCTTACACCCATTATCAGAGGCTATTTATGTGCGCCGATTGCTTCCGATTACTTATACGTTTGCGAGGCAAAAATAGTTCAATCGCATATACAAACACTTGCGGTGGTCAATCTTTGTTCAATTCAGGGTCCATGATGTCAAAAATTTTCTTGGCCCTGGGCATCTTCGGCCAGCCCGTCCAGCCGCGCAGATCGTACTCGACTATGGTGGTAAAAACAGGCACCTTGGGCCAGGGCAGAGCCCATCCGGCAATCCACATGATGGGAAAAAAGGCCACATGCAACGACAGGGCCACAAAAAAGGCCTGGAAGAGCGTCCTGTACTCTTCCGCCAGATATCTTATTTTGGCCTTGAAAAAGCCGGCTAGTGAATCGTGTTTCACTAAATTAATAGATGGTGTTACTATGAGCCTAACATTAAGCATACACCCTGTATATACTTCATTCGAGCATCCTCCACAAGCGCATAGAAGTGAAGCTTTTAACCCCCAAACGTACAATCAATTTAACAGCATTCCTCGCCGCTGCGCTTATAAGCCAGAGCCTGGCAGCTGAACTGTACGACGGCGCCGCCGGCTGCGGGGCCTTTGCCTTCGGCAAAAAGAAAGCTGAGGAAGAAGCGGCAAAGAGCGAAAGCGCCAAAGATGAGCCGAAAGAAAAGGTAAAGGGCAAGAGCAAACAGGAAGTAGAAGAGGAAGAAGCGCTGGAGGCCGAGTATACGGCCTATCAAAAGGAACTGGCGGCCACTCTTAAATCGGTCAAAAACCCCTTCGGCAGCAACGACAATAAAACGGGAGCCGACTCCGAAGGCGACTCCAACACCCTTACAATCGCCGGAGCCAGCCCCAGAGCAGCCCGTCTCAGCCTGGGCCAGCGCCTGCTGCAATGCAAACTCTACATGCCCGGGCGCATGATGATAGGCCACCCCGCCGAGTTCACGATTAAGGGCCGTCCCGGCTACTGGGCCGCCCTGGCCATGGCCGACCGTGACAAGGGAGCCAAACCTATATATGGTCGGGAATTACGTCTGGGCCCGGACCGCAAAGTCGTGGCCATTGGCAAGATTCCCGAATCGGGAGTCTTGCAGCTCAAAATCTTTACCCCCATCGCCGGCGACCTGATTGGTGGCAATCTATACTTTGAAGCGGCAGTCTGGCCGGAAAACCGCCTGGAGCAAATGGAGCTGGCCATGCCCGTGTCATCTGAATCACAGGCAGCCAGTCAGGCGAACAGCGTGGCCATCATAGGCGAAGGCGAGCGCAAACGCGGACTGAAATTTATTCCTGACAGTCGCTCCCCATACGCCCGCGCCAACGGACCCGGTCTTGGGTCGGGCAGCCCCTGATCCTCTGGAAACCGATGAAAACACTGCTGATTCCGCTTGACGACAGACCAGTAACCTACACCTTCCCGGCCCTCGTCGCCAGAGCGGCCAGGACAGAGGCGATTCTTCCGCCCCGGCATCTGATGGGAGCGCTGACGCGTCCGGCGCAAATGGAAGAACTCTTCACTTTTGCCGAAGGGGTCATCACGCGGCAAGAGCCCGACGCCGTCATCATCTCGCTGGACAGCCTGCTCTACGGTGGCCTGATTACCGGCAGGCGCTCAAACGACGACATCAAAACCATCACCTCCCGCCTCGACCGCGTCAAAAAGTGGAAGGGCCTCTCAGCCCGACCGGTGCGACTCTTCGCCCAGTCGTCAATCATGCGCATCTCGGACAACTACGACAACACCGAAGAAAAAGAGTACTGGTCCAGATTTGGCCGCGAAATATTTGAGTGGTCGGCCTGCCTGCATCGCCTCGCCCGCGGAGAAAAGCCGGCTCCGGGCTTACTCGAGTCTCTGGAACGCCGCATCCCGGCGGAAATCCGACAGGATTATCTCGACACCCGCAGGCGTAATTTTTCAGTCAACATGGCCCTGCTCAAAAGCATGAACGAGGGAATTTTTGACTACCTGATTTTTTCTCAAGATGATTCCGGCGCCTACGGCTTGAATGTCAGCGAAAAAGAACGTCTGATTGCCACAAGCTCGCAATTGGGCCTGACTGACAAAGTCAGCATCTATGCCGGCGCCGACGAAGTCCTGATGACTCTCTTTGCACGCCTGCTCATACAGCAGGGCACGACTACAAATCCCGACACCGCCCCCGGTGTGGTGGTTTATTATTCACCAGCCGGTGCATCTACCGTGGCAAGCCGCTACGAAGGCCAGGATCTGGGAGTGACGGTGGCCACACAAATTGAGGCCAGCGGTCTGAAAATGCAAGCCGGAACAAAGGACGATGCCACTGCTGGCGGTGCAGACCAGCGAGCCGTCGGCGCTCACACCTATACACTGATCATCCACGGACCGGCCGAAAGACAAGGCGACCACATCACCTTGCCAGGCCTGGCCGATCTCAGTCAGGTCGACACGACCGAAGCCGTCAGTGAAACAATGGCATTGCTGGAACGCGCCCCGGGAGCGGTAATAATCGCCGACGTCGCCTACGCCAATGGCGGCGATCCCAAACTTGTGGACGCACTGCTCAAGCGCCCTGATTTATTCGGCAAAGTTAAATCCTACGGCGGCTGGAATACGGCCGGCAACACGATGGGCTCGGTACTGGCCGTAGCCGCTGCCCACTGGTACAGCCTGCTACCTGCGGCAAACCATAACGGCGAGCCTGCCCAGGTCGGCAAAAACGACGGCAACGAAGCCCTGAAACAATGTCTTTTTGTCCGTCTGGTCGATGACTGGGCCTACCAGGCCTGCGTGCGCAAGCAACTTGCCGGTGACGCCTCCACCCAGAAACTGGCCGCGCTTATCGGCCCATATATTGCCCAGGTCAATAACGCACTGGCAATAGAGCCCAGTGTTCGGCTATCCTTTCCCTGGAAACGTACATTTGAAATCGAAATTGGTTTTGAGGGCGGCTGAAAATAAAGGCAAATGCAAAAAGCAATTTTGACACTGGCTTCAATATCAATGCTCATGCTCCAGGCGAGCCCGGCCCTGGCAGTGGAAACCTGGGAACGCCTGGACAAGCGCCTCAAAGGTCAGGTGCTGGAAATAAATGTGGGCATCAAATTTAAGCTCAAAGACACACTTTTTTGTCAGATTGCCGACGCCTCGCCCCGCCTGCGCCGCTATGTTTTTTGCGCCTCCAGCCGTGATCCCGGCTACAAGGTGGTGCAGGTGGCCACAGCCTTCCCGGTCAAAACCAAACGCACCGACCGCGCTTATTATTTGACGGCCAGACACGTCTTCGACACCACCGAAGACCTCGTCCTCGCCTTCCAGCACTTTTACTCGGGCATGCGACTGTACGCCGAACAAACCGCCACCAATCCACGCGAAGTCGACGAACGATTCCGCGAGCTCCTGCAGATAGTAAATCTATCGACAAAAAAGGACCGCTCCCGCGCCGAGCTTATCACTTATCAGCAAACAGTCGATAACATCTGGGATACTTATGAGACCTATCTTTCCGCCCGGGTCGACCCGTCAAGGTCGCGCTTTGATAAATACCTCAAACAAACAAATATAGCGGCCGAAGTAGGCTACTTCCTGCATGCCTGCGGACCGGTAACGCAGCCGCCTTTCCTGGCAAAAATCTATAAGGCCACCAAGCCCGATACCGATCCCGATATCGCCGTGATCACAACGGACAAAAATAAAATAATCCCACTGGAGCTTGATTCAATAGAAGCAACAGAGGGCCAGGAGATCCAGGTCATCGGTTATCCTATCGCCTCCGACCAGATAGACACCGAAGCCAACGATTATTTCACCCCCACTTTCAGCAACGGCCACGTCACCAAGGTGACACCACATCTGGTGCAGGTGGACGCTCCCATCACCAAGGGCAACTCCGGTGGTCCGGTACTCAGTCTGCGCGGGAAAGTGCTGGGCCTGATTGTCCGTCGCGCTCTCACCGACAGCGGAGCCGAACTGAATAAATTTGGAGCTGCCATGTCGGTGCAGCAAATCAAGGAATTTGCGCCGGAACTGTTTTAAGAGCAAGCAGTGGCAATCCTTGTAAAGAAAAAATCTTCACCGAAAAAACTTTTTTTTGGATCCTCACGAATGACTCACGCAAGTGGAGCAAAGTATCGAATGTAAGCAGTCGAGAGGGAGCGCTTCGAGGTTTACAACTTCCCACTCCCACCGACAAAAAGATTCAAATACTATTGAGGTACTTTCCCATGTATAACATTTCCACACCAAGAGTCGCTGCCATAGCCGCTGTTGCCATTACTCTCATGTCCTCCCTGCCGTCCTTTGCCTGGAGCAATCACCCGCGCAAACAAGAAGTGCTACGCCGCGACAATCAGATCAAAAAAGAAATCAATTGCAACAAAGGCAATTTGAACGGTCACTTTGGCCAATTGAAAGCCGAGGATAAAGCAATCAAGAGACAGGAACAGCGCGACTTCCGCAAGAATGGCGGCTTCTTGACCAGGGGTCAACAAATTAAACTCAATCGCGAAGAAAACAAAGTGCAACGTCAAATAAATCGCGACGAGCGCAAATAATACTCGTCCGCAAATCCTCACAAAAGGTTCACAGTAAAGAGGCAAAGTAATCCTGTAGGCCGGTGGCAGAGCCTCGGCCTGCAGGATTTACCGGTATCTGGAGGTAACCAATCATGTATAAAAACAGTATGTCGCCTATTATCGCCGCTGCTGCCCTCGCCGTAACAGTAGCCGCGCCCTCGTTTGCGTGGGGATTTGGCAACTGGGGCTTTGGTGGAAATAAATATGAAGTGGCGTCTCGCGACGCTCGCCTTAATCGCGAAATATCAAGGGACCGCGGCTACCTTGACGGACACTACAATCAGCTTCGCCGCGAAGATGTGGCCATTCGTAACCAGGAACGCAGAGATCTCTGCCGCAACGGAGGTTATCTATCCTACGGACAGACAAGGCAATTAAACGCTGAGGAAAATCGGTTGCAGCGCCAGATCAACTACGATCGGTTCCGCCGCTGGTAAATAGCAGGCGGAATTTCGCAAAGCACGATTCAGCCTATGAACTGATATATTGAGTGCTAAATACGGACTCATATATCGGATCCACTCCTGTGACTGAACCCAGAGAGAAGCATCTCAAAATCCTGAAAAGGACAAGACTGAAGCGCAATGCCAAGTTAATCGCTGCTTCGTTAGCCTGCATCTCTCTGGGTGCAGTCTTTTCCTGGATGTATTACCAGCAAGGCGATCTGACCAATGCCGTTCTTACACTGCTACCGTTTGCAATTATTTTTCCCTGGGGATTGTCTTACCTGGCTCTTCTGGCCAGGGGTAAGCACTACACTCAAACACAAAACATGATTCTTGCCGGAAAGCCTCTTTCGGTGCAGATAGAAAGTTTAGATGCCATATCAGGAGATATACAATTGCTCAGCCCAGCGGGCGTAGAACTCTTTCAAGTAGACGACCCGGCATTCGGTTTGTTCAATGCCATAAGCTGCGAGCTAAGAGTCTTTGAAAAAGGGCAGCAGCAAAGACGCAAGGAAATTGCCGGCTGCTATACAGGCAAAAAGGCAACTCTTTACCCAGACACAGATGACGCCAATGCAGTGTTATTTGTTAACGACTCGGCAATCAGACTCAAACGAATAACAAGCCGGAGGCTCGAAATCAGAGCTCGGACCGATACGCCACCGAAATAAAGCGTCTGGAAAATTTTGTGAGAAAATAGCAGCCAGATAAAACGACTGGAGACAAACTCGATGCTGCCGCTCTCTGACGCCGAAAATCAGTCGTCTACGTTTCCGTACGTCAATGTACTGCTGATTGTGGCAAATATTGCCGCCTTCATTGGCCAGGCAATGTTTGTCAGCGACAGCCCGGCCGAGCACAAGCTGGCCCTTGAAACTCTTGCGGTCGTCCCATCCCGCTTCCTGGCTCATTTCTCGGTCACTGAGTTCGCCACGATTTTCACGAGCATGTTTATGCATGGCGGCCTGGGACATATTGCCGGCAACCTCTGGTTCTTATTTATCTTCGGCGATAACGTCGAAGACAGGATGGGACACACCAACTATCTCCTCTTTTATCTCACCTGCGGTGCGCTCGGTGGCCTCACTCACATTCTCACGCATCCGCACGATACCATCGGCTGTATCGGAGCAAGCGGTGCAATATCCGGTGTGATGGCCGCTTATCTGGTGCTTTTTCCGGGTGTACAGGTAAAAACATGGATGACCTGGTTCTGGCAACCAATGGTCAGCGCCTGGCTCCTGATCGGCTTCTGGTTTTTTATCCAGCTTGCCTCCTCTTATATGGAAGCGGGCACTCCGGGT